>JBEBJA010000028.1:0-71789 GCA_040080145.1 Hyphomicrobiaceae bacterium | reverse complement strand
GGGTGGGCTTGATCTTTTTCGGATGATGGGGCTGGCCTTCGCCATCCCTCGGAGCCGCCGTCGCTCGCTTGCCCTCCCACGAGGGCGAGCGACAAGGCGTAGAGGGTGGCGGTCCATCCCTTGGTGAGTCTGAGCGAGCGGCTTTGCCGTGTATGGAACGCCTGCGGCGCATGTATACTTGCACGCCTTCGCTTACGCTCCGGCGCGAGGCGGGGTTTCGCACCCCGCACCCTGCGGGATACTTGGACAAGGGCGATAATTATTTAGGGGGTGAATTGGCGATAGTCAGAACGGGATATCGTCGTCGATCGGGCTTTTGGTCCACTCGGCTTGCGACGGGGCAATTGGCAGTTGCGCGATGCGGGGTTCCAATTCAGGTTCGGTGTAGGGATGCAGTGCCTCCGATACTGCAAGCCACAAGCATTCCGCAATGTCCTGTGGTCCGTGCCGGTCGAGATAGGCTTCGATGACGTGAATATATAAAAATTCCGGCACCAGCACGATAAACCATGCCTTGTCATCAACGAGCGGTGTCAGGCGTGTAATGCGAATTTCCTTGAGTCTGTTGGTGGCTTCGCCCAAGGCTACGACAACGCCCGCGACCTCGGTCCTGTCCCACTGGACGATAAAGGCATGCGGCTCATAAGCATCCGACGGCGTGGCCATCGAAATGGTATCGAACGTGATCGTAGCGTCGTGATCCTGCACGATTTCGTTTGCGTCCGAGCTGAGTACGCTTTCAATTGCCGAAGAAACATCTTCGAACCCGACGCCCGCCACATAGTCGGCGTATGTGTTTTGTGAAACGGCAACAGTAACATGCGCCCACCCTTCGGTGGTCCGAACCGAACGCACATGCACGGCCCATTCCATCTTGGATGGATTGATGCTGCGAGCTTTCGCCCACAAGTCGGCGGTGGCTTGGTCCGTGTCAATCTCGACACGAACGAGCGGAATGCCTGCCATTGTCATGGCAAATCCTCCCCGAGATCATCGTCATCGTCATCATCATCATCATCAGATAGGGGGGCCGCACATGGGCGCGAGTTCGCCCATGCTTCGAATTCCGCAAGGCGGAATCCGATCTTGCTCAGGCTGAGCTTACGTCTCTTCGGAAACTGCCCCGCAGCCTCAAGCCGATAGATATGGGTTCGGCTATAGCCCGAGAGGTTGCAAACTTCCTTCATGGTGAGGAAGCGCAGGTTGGCAATCTGGTCGTTCGACATGGTCATGGCGTAGCTCCGCTTGAAGCTGCGTGCAGTTCACTCGTGGTGAGTGGGATTTGGGTTGAAGGTTAGGATTGCACGCAGCTGGAGCACATCGAGGCTCGACCCCTATTGTGGGCGAGCACATGCCTTAATTTGGTTCGGGCATAACTAAAATCTTTCATTCGGGACGGGCCAATTGGCAGAGAAAGTCAGTACCATTCGGAAATGGCCGCAATGGGGCGAAAAGGTTATCAAAACCTTAATGGCATGTTGGAATTGCCAGTCTTATTGCTCGCGCTCGAAATCGTCCTCCTTGCCTGCACGCCGCAAATTCCATTCCGCCATATCGAGCTTGATCGTCGCCGCGCGGCTGGTCGGGCCATGCTCACGCGGCACCGGCACGAACTCGGGTCGTGCTGGCCGCTCGGCCATAGGCTCATCCTTCGGTGCGTTGCGATCCTCGAACGCTTGCATCTCTGCATTGATGCGCCGGACATATCCAACATCGTTCTCGAATGCGGGTGCGTTCGCCGCCATGCGAGGAGGGATGGCTCCAATTTTTTCCTGCACGAGTTGCGCTTTTGAGTCAGCAAAATCAACAGCGTGTGACGTGCTGGCTTTCTGATGCGCTCGCTGCGCCTGTTGCTCGGCATGATGCCGCGCCGCCATAGCGCCGTCCCTGTACTGGTGAACCTGCCACACCCGATCAAGGTGAGCTGCTGTTTCCACCCGCTGCACGTTCGAGAGCAACCGGCGCTCGCGCGTGTGCATCTGGTCCACGGCCTTGAATAGGGCGGTCGGTGATTGAACCAATCGGGCTTGCTCCTTCAGGGATAGGTTGCGACTGCCGCTCAATCGGCCGGCATTCAGAAATACGTACGCCGCCCGTTCGATGGGGTTGCCTTGTATCGCTTCGAGTTGGCGCGCCTCGTCGCGTTGGGCCTTGAACAGTTCGCGCCACGGCCCGTTGAATTTTTGCTGCACATGGGCAAGTGCAATCGACGCCGCCTCCTTGCTGTTGCGTTCGAGATCTTGCCGCTCCCCCCGTTGGACGGACCAGGCTACATCACGTTCGACATGATGCCGGTGCCGGATTTCGGTGCGAAGCCGCTTCATCCGGTCGATCACGTCCTGACGTATGATGTGATCGGGGCGCGTGGTCCGGTCGCGTATGATCTTGTTTACACGCAGGCTTGCAGGCAGCTCACCCCGTTCGCGTGGCTGTTTACGTGCCGGTTGTTTCTGCTGGCGTTCGTCCTTGCGACGCGCTCGCTCGGCGTTGTTGTCGATGCGCTGCTGTAAGTGAACGCCATGCTGCTTTTCGTACTCTTCGGCCCACTTCGATAATTCAAGGCGCGAGAATTTTAGCGGCGCGGTGCGGCCTGTTTTGGGATGCACGGTGTTGACGATCAGATGGACGTGCGCGTGGTTCTTGTCGTTATGGGCCGCCATCAGCACTTGATGCTCGTCGAGCTTCAACGCCTTCAGACTCGATTGCGCGGCCTCCTTCATCTGCGCTTCGGTCGGTCGCTCGTCGGGATGCCATGCCAGCGTGTAGTGAAGCACAGGGGCCTTGTTATCGCGTCCGCGCAGGTCTTCCCCCGCTGCCCGCTTTAAGGCGGTGCGGTGATCCCACGTGTCGTACATCGCCCGCCACGCCTCGGCGGGAGCCACGCCATCAAGATTTAAGCAGTCGGTCCAAGAAACCCGATTTGCCGTCTGGGATTTCTGGCGGAGCTGGTCTTGGTCGAGGCTGGAATGTTGGGGCAGCGGGTCGTGCAGGACGTATTGCACCGCCGTCTTGAAGCTGCTGCCGCGCTTGTGGATGCGGGGAATCATTGGATTGGTGCCACTGCTGAACGACGGTAAGGCGAGCACAGAAGTCGTGTGCGTTGGCGGCTGCGAGCAAAGCAAGATAGCCCTGCACCAGCTCTTGGACGATTGCAGGCAAAGCCCTCGGTCCTGCCTGCGAAATCTGGTTTAAGTTGTTGGCGATGCGTCCGCGCTCGTCGGTTGCCTTCTGGTCGAACATGACCGAACCGAACACACCTTCGATCTCGAACAGGTCGCGCAGTCGACGGAGGACGCGAACGAGCTTGCCGCTGTCTGCGGGCATCCCAGAATTGATCGTGTGGGCAATCTGGTTGATATCGCTGCCGATCAGTCGCAACCCTACAATGATGTATGCAACTGCCCCCGCTACGGGCTGCAAAGCCTGCGGCTGAGGATTCACGACCGAGCCGTTTGCAGCCGTGTTTACGGGTCTGTTTACACGCTCGTCCGATATCGGAGCCTGACCACGCTCACGATGAGGTAATGTGCTGTAAACCGGCTCAGCAGCGACAGGTACAGCGCCAGCCGGACGGGGCAGCGATGCTTTCGCCAGCGTGTCGGCGATGTACGCGCTCAAGCTCATGCCCGCCGTGATCGCGGCTTGCTCGACTTGCTGGCGCAGCTCGGGCGGCATCCGTACTGACATGACGGACGTTCTCGGCGTGCCGGTCTTTGGTGCTCTGGTGGTCATCGGTCCAGCTCGGGACGATCAAAAGGGGCGGTTGTTTACAGTCGTCGGCGGCAAGGGGTACAGGGGAAACGCGGCAGCGGTTTACACGTCGAGGCGGTTTTCTGTTTACGTGTTTACGTAAACAAAAACACATCTCGCTATGCGCCCGTTATTCCACCAATTCCCATTTACTACCGTTTCCGCTTTTGCTTCGTTTCATCTTTTACCCTCGTAATCCGGACTCCGTAAACGCGCAATACTTGTGCCATCGCGTAACCTGTGACCCGAGGAATTGCAGGGCGTAACGCGGTGTAACGTCGGACGCGGGAAGGGCTCGAAAATAAATTTTTGTGGCGAGTGGACAAGAGAAAGCCCCCGAGGTCGTCGGGGGCTGTCGAGTTGATTTAAGGTGGCGGGCGGCTAGTGGTAGCTGCTCTCGGACTTGTATTGGCCGTCCCACTTCCACGCGGTGATGCTGTCGTTGATCTTCACGCTATCGCGCCGCGCCAGCCTGACAACGGGCTCTCCGATCGGGTCTGTCACCTCTGGGTATGAGTTGCCCTGCATATCGCCGGTTGCGATGTACTCTTTGCGCAGCTGTCGAAGAACGACCTTCTTCGCGCCGCTGCGCTCCATCACGCGGTAGTACTCGACGTTCGTTTGCTCGTAGCCCCAACAGGTATAAAGGATGTCGCCCACCTTCAATTCAGTGGCGGCATTCTCGGCGCGGCGCTCTGCTTTGCGCCCTTCGTGTTTCATCCGGTTCTCGATGTACTTCGCCACCCAGTCGCCGCGCTTGGCTTCGGTCTTGAAGCGGTACGACGCAACGGGCTTCATGCTGCGGCGGTTGTAGAGGTGAAGCACAAACGGGGCGGATGGGTCGGACCCTGTGGAGTAGAACCAGAAAACGCCCGTTGCCTTGTGGGTGTAGCGGGTGCCTTTTTCGAATGCTGCGAGATTGATCGTCATGTTAGGCCCCCTGTGCAAGTGAAGGGGTGATGGCTCCGCGAGCCTTCAAGATGGCTTTCTCTGGTTGGCTCTCAAATTCGGCGAGAGCCACAATATCGTCCATGATGCGGAAAGCGTCGTCGCATTCTGCATCGACCCATCGCGCGATGAGTTTGCAGAGCGTGTCGGCGAGTTCTGCGGCGATGAGTAGTTCCGGTGCAGCTACGATCAGGCATGCGTTTGCTTTGGTTTTGACCTTCTTTGCATTGTTCAATGTCGCAACAACACCATCCCGCGTCCATACGTCGATCTGCTCGCCGCATACTTCAGTAAACCACGGTCCTTTTGTATGTTTGTTCATTTTGAAGTTCTCCTTTTCTGTCCTGCCTTGTTGAATAAATTTGCGGACACGCAAATTGACTAGCCTCGCGGCAATGAGCGGGGAGGCGGGTCAATAGTCCCAAAGCTGCTTGCAGCTTTTTTGGGGGGACCGCGCCCCTTAAGGCGTGGGGGAACCAAAACCCCTTGGGGTGCGGCTGTTGACGCGACGGGGCTGCAAGCCCATGCCGCCCGCGTCGGCGGGCCTATAGTGATTTCGATCTGTAAAAATATTTCGCTGTCGCGGCGTGTAACATGCTGACCCGCCGTGGTTCGCAGTGGCCCATTCTGTCGCTTTACGCACGATATCGACGCACGTATTTCTCTGGCACACGCCAACGAGGAAGCTGCGTCATGACTGGTGAAATGAATTTTCCGCCGCGCGGCTCGGGCAATGCCGCACAACTTGAATCGCCACCGTCACAGGTCTGGGCGCACCCGACGCAGCTCGGACCGCGTTGGAATTGGATGGCTGGTCGCGTTCTGCTCGGCTCGTGGCAGGGCCGGTTGATCGGCATTGATGATGATCGCCATATCGTGACGGTCGCGGGCAGTCGCGCGGGCAAGTCGATGTCCGTCCTCATTCCAAATATCTTGCGCTATCCAGGTTCCGTTGTTGCGCTTGATATCAAGGGCGAGCTTGCCAAGGCGACGGCGGCGCATCGTCGGGGTATGGGCCAGAGGACCTACGTGTACGATCCGTTCGGCGTGAGCGGTTTCAAATCCGCTTCCTACAATCCGTTCTCTGATCTCGAACACTGCACGGCACAGACGCTCGGTGCGGATGTGGCGCAGATCGTGGACGCCATCATCATCAACAGTTCCGGTGACAGCCATTGGACGGACGCCGGAAAAAATCTGCTACGCGGAATCATTATGCACTTGCTCAACACGTCGGGCAAAGCGCCGACGCTGCGCGAGCTGCGGCGTGTGATGAGCGGAACTCCGGTCGATCTCGAAAGGCTGTTTACGGCCATGACGGCTTCATCGCTGGAGCCTGTGGCGAATGTCGGCGCGGCATTTCTCGGCAAACTTCAAATCGGGCAGCGCGAGTTGCAAAGCATTCTTTCGACCGTGCAGGAGCAAACGACGCCATTCGATGACGTGGCGCACATCACGGAGATATCGGACTTCAACATGACCGATCTGCGGGATGGAAATGTAACGATCTATCTAGTGCTGCCAAGCCTGCGCATGGCAACGCATTACCGCTGGCTGCGGCTCATGATTCAAATCGCATTAGGGGCGATGGAAAGGGCTCCTGTGCCGCGTGGGCAGTTGCCGGTGTGGTTCGTGCTTGATGAGTTTCCGGCCCTCGGCCACATGCGTTCGATCGAGATGGCGGCGGGGCTGATGGCTGGTTTCGGCGTCAAGCTTTGGACGGTGTTGCAAGACCTGACGCAGTTGAAAACGCACTACGCGAAGTCGTGGGAAACGTTTCTTGGCAATGCCGGAGTGCTGCAAGCGTTTGGCAATACGGACATGACCACAAGTGAATACATTTCGCAGCGCCTCGGCATGACGCAGGTGATCGAGCGGCAAGAGGCGAGGGTGACGGGTGGCGCGATGGCACATGGCGATCTCGGCATGCGGGAAAACCTGCGCAGCGTGCGCCTGCTCGATGCCAACGAGGTGACGCAGTGGTTTGCGCGTGAAACGGGACGGCAACTGATCCTCGTTGCCGGTGTGCCGCCGATTTATCTCGAACGCCTTCAGATCGAAAGAACACGGCCATGATTTTCAAATGCGAAGTTATCGCTAAGCTGGACGGCGTTGGCGTCGAGTGGTGCGAGGCCCGCACGACATTGGAAACTCTTGGGCATGGTTTTGCGTACTTCCTGATTTGGGCTGGCATGGTGGTGTGCATCATGTCGACTGCTGCGGTGGCGCAGGGATATTCGGCGTGGTGGTTCATGTTGGCGGTGCCGTGTTTTGCAGCCGTTAAGCCAGTGATGTGGTGCGCTTGGCGGATCTCAGGAAAACCGCGTGCAATTTGCTTCAAGCGCGGTGGTGTCATTGAGTCACCACACGGCCTGTTCAACTGGACCAATAGTATCGGCCCTTGGAAAGCCACGCTTGGCGATATCGCGAACATCGAGGTCGAGCAGATCGTTTTCCCGAAGCCGAATGAAGATGTGCCGTACACCCACGGTGTGCGCATGATCCTGAAGTCAGGGCGCGTGTATCACATCGCCGGAAACCTGATGCCCGATCATGCGCACGAGTTGGCCGTCAGCTTGTCTCAAGTACGCGAAGCAATGCGGTACGGCGTGAGCGCAGCAAGTCCTCGCGCTCGTAGTCGTGAGGTTGAGTACTGAGGCCTGCAATTATTGGCGAACAGGAATCGAAGGGAGGATGCGATGCCAATTTATTTTGAGACTGCCTCGCACATTCTTCTGTTCCTGACAAAATCAGGAATGATGATCCGTGCAGGCATTGACTGCCGCACCGTTATTCTGCGCTTGGCGTACATGATTGAGTTGCGAAACACTCGCTATTCAGAGCTGACCCACGCGGCATCGGCAATCTGGATCATGGACGACCTCGTGCGCCTGAAATACGTGGATATTGATGCCAAGGGGCGTCCAAGACTGCTTGCCATCCTCGGCACCGGCATTGGCAACATTCCGGCTCGGGCGCGAGGTCTGTACGCTTAAGCGGCGTTCACGCTAGAGGCACCCGCCCTTAGCCTTGGGATGGCTGGTCGTGGCCTATCTGGGCGGGCCGCTCGGCAAGCCCGCAGTCCCTATGCCGTTGCAACATTGCTTGACTTAAATATCTCAATATTGGTATGATGATTAAGATGGCATGGACGGTCAACACGTTGAACGAACTCGTCGATGCGGAGATTGAAGTTCTCCCCGCCGACATGCGAGCCCGATTGGTCCGCCTGTCTGGTATCATTGAGGAGCATGGGCTTGATGCCCTGCCACGCGATACCGTCGATCACCTTGACGACAAGCTATGGGAGCTGCGCATCAGGGGCAAGGACGGCATATCGCGTGCCATTTACGTGACCGCGTCTGGGCAGCGCGTCGTCATTGTGCGGGTCTTCATCAAGAAGACGCAGAAGACGCCCAACAAAGAACTCAGACTGGCCCGCGAGCGGGCAAAGGACGTGCGATGACCAAGATCAAGGACCTGCATAAAAAGTGGCTGCGCGACGACGATTACCGCCGCGAGTACGATGCGCTTGAAGAGGAATTCGCTCTGGCCTCGGAGCTGATTTCTGCACGGTCGCGTGCTGGCCTCACGCAAGAGGAATTGGCCGAGAAAATGGATACGTCGCAAAGCGCCATTGCGCGAATGGAGAGTGGCCGCACCATTCCGTCCGGTAGCACGCTCAAGCGCTTTGCGCGGGCAACAGGGACGAGGCTCCGCATCACGTTCGAGCCCGAAAAGTCGCCGAAGCGAGCTTGAACACATGCAACAGAAATGTTGCGCCCGTTGACCATCCGTCTGATTGTGATTAAGGCGCATAACGCATAGAATTCTGACCAGAGTCGAGGAGAGCTAGCGCCTAGGATTCTCCGATTTGTTCTACCCGCGCCGGGTTCAGCACAAAAACGTCTTTTTCAACGCGCAGCAACGCTTGAGTTGGGATAAGTTGCTCAGCAAACAAATTTATGAACTCATCAAAGACGAACAGTCGTTGCGGATCAACGCACAATCCAAGACTTCCGCGCCAACCTTGCTGTTCAATTTGCGCATGCACATCGTTCTTGACGTATTCCAATAGATCGCAACGCATAGCATGCAGCAAATCCGTCGAATTGCAGAAGCACCGACCTCTCGTCCAACCGCCGATCATCTCGATATCCGCAATATCTTCTAAAAGACCATCAGCAGACTCTACTAACATTCCTAGATAAGCCGCTATGGCAGTGGAAATGTGATTGGAGCTGTACGGTTTCAATCTCATCCCATCAAATATAATGGCTACAATTCCTGCCACGGAATCATTTTCTTCATCATCAAACTCAGAGTTTACAGGTTCTATCGTGGGTGAGCCTTCGCCATCCACGTAGATTTCTTCTCCAGCAATTGTCTCAATTCGCCAGTCGACATTCTGAGCACTCCTCAGTGAAACAAGGTCTGTCTCTAGCATCAATTTTTTCCAGACGGCACCAAAGGTTTCCGCTGCAGTCTGAGCCAGATCAACAACTATTGTCACCTGCTTCAGGTTACCCTCACCTAGGAATTGGTCGTCTGGCTCCTCCAGCCATCCCGAGATGGCGAGCATATTCCACGATGGATGTATCGGTGGAAAGTCGCCGGTCTTGAATTGCTTTTTTTGACTAGCTCGCACTCGATCTTCTGCTATCACCATTTCGTGACCAAACACTTCGTTCATCTTTTGTCGACGCTCAGGATAGCTTCGAATTAGGAAGTATTGATCGAGCAAGGTCTCAAGGTGACTCCTGTTCGGCGGATAAACTTGCCTGTCTTCGATGGTCGACTGCTTGTTAGATTGAGGAAAATAAATGTGCAACAGATGCGAGAACATTTCTAGAAGGTTGGGATCTACATGAATTTTCAAAAATAACCCACGCTGAGCTTGCAATCGCCACAGGTTTCGCACGTCAAGCTCGACTACACGGACCAAGTCCATATAAGGTTCTTTAGACTTGGCCCGCTCATTTATGTCCCTCCATGAGTCGGCCAATCTTTGTCTGTTAGCGCAGATGATAGTGCCGACTCTCTGGCTGACTGGGATATCGTCCGTTAGTTTTCCAAGTGACGCAAAATGCCCCGCAATGTTCGGGTCAGTGGTGAAGTCCAGAAGCGGCGTCGGCATGCCATAGTGCTGAGCTACTGCCAATACTGCGTCTGGAGCGTCATGCAATGATGCTAGCTCGGGTGTCCTGCGAACCCACTCATGAAAGTGGTTCAAATCCTGTGCGGCTTTTTTTCGATCAATCCCCTCCCGCAATCCCGTCGGCCTGATTGGAAAATTTAAAAATTGACCACGAAAAATATCAAATTTTCCACTATTCTGTAAATGTTTTGCAATTTCAATGGCTTCATTGATGTCGCCAGCATAGTGCTCTGGATAGTCAATTTCCATTACGTCCTCACTGATGCACGGCGCACATTGTCGTCAATTGAACTTGCCTCATCTCGCAATCTCTGGGGCGGGCATCTTCTTGCGCTACATGCCCCATACAAGCCGCCTTCGTTATCTTGCATCGCCCAGTACAGGCGTCAAACATAAACGAGTACTTCGCATTGACGCCGCTCTTGTGGGTATGGTTTGGAGCAGTCTGGACTGATGAAACGACTTCAGCAACGGGTCAACAGTCGCTGAACGCAACCGGCTTCGAGCCACCGGTAGTTGCCCCAGCGGCGGACATGCAAGCGTTGCGAAAGTCAGGAGAAGTCAGTCAGGGCACCGTAAAGGTCGCGGTCGCCATGGAGGTATCGGATGACCTCTATCCCATTGTGGATTTGTCGGTACAAGATCAAGTAGGTACGACAGGGCAGGTATCGCACGCCAACACCGAGGTCATCGCGGGACGGGCCGAGCGACGGAAACTGCTCAAGGTTGCGAGATGCTGCGCCTAGGTCATCGAGAAGAATGTCGGCTGCTTGCAGATTGTCGCGGGCAATGTAGTGCCAGATAGAAATGAGGTCTCGCTCAGCGATGGCAGTGAGGCGCAAGGTCATTGTCAGCGACGGGGTTCAAACGTCTTGCGGGCTTCGGCCTTGATCGCATCGAAATCGGGGAATCGTCCTGCACCGCTGTCGATGCCCTCCTGCACGAGCTGCTTCAGCGTTTGGATGGCGGTTCGACGATTCTGCTCGCGACGTATAAGGTCGCGCATGAACTCGCTGGCATTGCCATATTGATTGCCATCGGTTTGTGTATCGATCCAAGACTTCATTTCATCAGGGAGTGAAATATTCATCGTCGCCATTATGTAATTCCTTTCAATATAATCATTATACATCCTTTGCTTCCAGCATGTCAAAGTTTGCCATGTGGCTATCTCCGCAGCGTGGTGCATAAATCAGGAAATACGCACCACGCAGCAAATCGCAACAAAATCAGATTGTTAGTAAGTCGCGAAAGTGCGGTGCGTATGTCGGGCGGTTCTTGTTACGATTCCGCCCATGTTGATCGGTTATGCTCGCGTTTCCACCATCCATCAAAATCTCGAACGCCAGCTTGGATGCCTTCGCGCCGCTGGCTGCACTACGATCCATGCGGAGAAGGCGTCGGGAAAGGATGTTAAGGGTAGGCCCGAATTGGAGAAGGCGATTGACGCTCTGGGCGATGGTGACGTGCTTGTGCTCGCGGAATGGGATCGAGCAACGCGCTCGATGTTTGACGGCATCGCAATTATGCAGCGCGTCTACGCGCGAGGGGCAGCGATCAAGGTGCTCGACAAGCCGCATTTGGACCTCACTACTAAAATCGGGCAGGGGTTCCTCGCTTTCCTGTCGGCATTGGCGGAAGACGAGCGGGAGCGGATTGTGAAGCGTGCAGCCGATGGTCGTCGCGCTGCCGCCAAGAGTGGGATCAAATTCGGGCGCAAGCCCAAGCTCAACGCGACGCAGCAGGCGACAGCCCGCCGGTTGTTGCACCAAGGCCAATCATTGCGCGAGGTTGCTCGCGAAATGAACGTTCATCACAGCACGATAGCAAGAATGATGTAAACGACCATGCGCATTTGAACATGCAGCTTTCGCGGCCTAGTATCAGGTGCGCCAACGAATGGCTATAGCGGTTGCCATCCTGTAAACTCACTACCTCGGCCGTATATGAATAAATTTGGGTACGTTGGGAAGATTGAAAAAGCTAGCCAATCCTCGCCATCGACGTGAACAACTCCCCTGTTGACGTTCGGGTCTGAGTAGCCCCCGTCCTTTGGACTGCATAAGTACGAAAAGGCAGAGCCATCGGGCAGGATGCGCAAGCGTGTGTCCGATTTCTTTGCTACTGGAATGCCCGCAATCGGTCGCGGAGTCGGTAGCCCGGTTTGCAAGAAACGTCGCATTGTAGGAGGTGCTGTAGTTCTTGGCTCTTTCACGATTTCTCGCTCAATAGCTTCGAAGTTTGGCATTCCGGCAATAATGCGCACACGGTCTCGCGTCAGATAAAACACGGTTGGCGACGCCAGCTTAGCGCCGCCCGGCGACTCGAATCGCGCGATCATTGCCAGCATTGTTACTAATTGAATATCATTCACAAGCTGTTTCTGCTGCGGAGCTACTGGCTGGCTCGCAACAGATCGTTGCACGAAGACGCGCACGAGAGATTTCACCGTGCCGTCGACCACGAGATCGGCCAATTGATCTCGATCCTTCGGGTTGATCGCGTCTTGTGGAACGAACCGAACGTCGAACCTATACCGCTTCGCCTGTAGGTTTTTGAATGCTTGCGCACAATAAGGGCACCATGGGGCACCAGCTATAATCAGCAAAGGGCGCTCTGAACTACTCGAAACATCGGCTCCGAGAAGAGTTTCGAATTCTTGCCAGTTTTGAGCGTCGGTAGCACCGCACCAATCAGCATAAACCGGCTTGGGAAAAATGGCTATTGCTAAGGCAACAAGCACCCCCAAGTAACGCGATGATATTCTCATCAAAATTGCCCCTTGATATCACCGCAAGCTAGAAGTCCAGCACGGCTAACCGGTTCATTGATGCGTACATTCTTTGAAAGATCCCACACTGAAATTATCGTGACTGGATCCTTGCCCCTCGGCTCGACGTTTAAAAGAATAATTGCTTGATTGCTCGCGAATGTTTCCGCGAATGAAAAATCATCCGACCCAGCAGCATATGCGCTCTCACCAACTCGTCTCATTGTTTCAGAATTCCGCCGACAGATAAACAACCGGAAGTAGCCGCCCACATCGGTGCTTACCTTCCTAACGGATACGGTCAGATCGGAGCTAAAAGAGAGCGGCGTCACATGGAACGCGTGCTCCAGCGAAAGGCGAGGCGCTTGGCGTTCGTTGGACACAACATCGAGCTTCCGCTCTAGGCGCTCGGCAGTGGCTCTCGTGGCCCGTACGTCATCGATCGTACCTTTATCAAAATTCTTGGGTAGCGGTGGCGGGGGACAATGAGCAGGGCGATTGCCCAATTCGTCTGTTCGATACTTGCAGGCGACATCGTTGATCTTGTCTGCGTCAACGACAAGCTTGGCGAGTCCGCCCACGAAGGCAATGAGCGCAGCGATGGCGATGCTGGCAGTCCATGGTCGCTTCTTTGGAGCAGGAGGTGGCACAACTATCCTCGGCTGCGGACGGTACTGAAATTGCTGGTCCGGTCGTCTCGTCAGCCGCATGATAATGCATCTCTCGTGCATCCAGAAGGAACGGGAACAGACTACCCTACTTTATCTCTTGATGCCAACATCTCGACGTTGCGGGATCGATGTGGGCCGCGAGTTGTCATCCATCCGACGCATCAGTGCCTTCGTCCCAAGATAGCCAGCGGTCGCTGCGAACACTGCCGTCAATGGCATCACAACGGCGGCAACGCTTAACAGGGCGTAAAAGCTAGCCGCAGTTGGCATCGCGGGTGCGACCATCGCAAGAACCCCCATGTTGCTGCTCGTTATTCCGACGGCAAGGAATGCTCCGCCAGCGACACCCGCGCACTTGTTGAAATCATCTGAACACATATGCTCAATTATGACATATTGATCCGTGTAAAGCAAATTTTATGCCTACTAGAGTCGGAGACAACGAAGATTACGAGGGGATGAGTGAAGACCCGCGAGCCCGAGGCTGAATACAGCGCCGGACCTGCAACCCAGTGGCCGCTGCATCGGGAAGAACGAATTGGTTCAAAATGGATGGAGCGGTGAAGATGAGCGAAAGCAAGCGGGTGGATGGATGAGTGAATAGAGGCGCATAGTGAGATGAGGATATGATTTCGCAATCATATCCTCTCGTAGAGCAGGCTGGCCAATTCCGGCATACATGTGCTCGTCTATATCGGTCCGCCGTGGCTTGTAATCTCCACCTGCGGCGGCGGGCACGAGGCGCAACAGCCTACTTCTGGAGCATCATCATGAACGCGATAAATAAGACGGCTACGATAATGCCAAACCACATGCGGAAGCGGTTAAGTTTGTCGGTAAAGCCCTCAGTCTTGACGGGTGCTTGTTGGTTTCGCACCTGAGCGCGATATTGCTCTTCGGCCTGAATGCGCCGCTTGTCATCGTCGCTCAACATTATGGTCCCCTTCGATCTTGCTGGATGTCGGGCGTTGGCAGATTTACGTATCGTGTTGAATCCCCTGCCCCGCGCAGTCAGCCGACGAGCTTCCCCGATTGACCGTAAAGAGACGGTAGCACCCCGAACAACACAGCATCAAGAATGTTGTGCAGAAGCACTGCGCACCATCACCCGCAAACATGCGCCGCCCAAGCTTCCATCAACTCGCGGCGCTTGGCGAGAAGGTCGCCGCGCCGGTAGGCGGCCTCGGCTTTGCTCTTGATGGTATGGGCCAATGCCATTTCTACCACTTCCGACGGGAACTGCGTCGTCTCTGCGGCCCAGTCGCGGAAGCTTGACCTGAAACCGTGCGGCGTGCAGCGCTCGCCATACCCGATTGTATCGCGGGCATTCAGAAAGCGGTTCTCGGAGAGCCGCCGCTCTCCCGTTCCTTTACGAAAAATCAAGCCGGTGGTGACGCCGCCGCCATGCGCCTTCGCCTCGCAAAGGAGTTCCATGGCGCGAGCTGAAAGCGGCACGGCATGCTCGCGCCGCGCTTTCATATCCTCTGCCGGTCGCGTCCAAACCTTTTTCTCCCAATCGATCTGGTCCCACTTGGCGCGGCGGATTTCGATGGTGCGGGAGGCAGTCAGGATCAAGAGTTCAAAGGCGAGCTTGGTCACGGTTTCGGATGGTCCGGCTCGGAGTGCGCTCACAAACGCGCCGACTTCGGCGAATGGTAGTGCCGCGTGATGCTCCACACTCGTGCTGGACGCTTTCGGTAAGGCGTCGCCGATGAGATCGATGGGGTTTTCGCCGGAACGGTGTCCTGCGGCCCGCGCCCATTCGAGCACGGTCTTCATGCGTTGACGCACGCGGCGTGCGGTCTCGGGCTTGGTGATCCAGATCGGGGTGAGCACCTTCAACACATCGGGCGTGCTGATTTCATTTACTGGCCGCGCACCAAGGATAGGGAAGGCGTGATCGCGTAGCGTGTTGATCCACTGATCGACATGCTTGCCGTTGCTCCACCCTTTCATGCGGTTGCGATGAACCTCGGTGGCCGCGTGCTCGAAGCTCGGGACCATAGGGGCGGGACGGCGGGCACGCTTTTCGGCAACAGGATCGATCCCCTGATAGGCGAGTGAGCGATATTCAGCGGCGCGAGCGCGGGCTTGTTGCAGCGTAACCTTGTGCAAGGGGCCAAGGCCGAAATCCCGACGACGACCGGCGACCACAAGGCGCAGCATCCACCTGCGGCCACCTTTGGCATCGACCTCAAGATAAAGCCCGCCGCCATCGCCATGCCAGCCTGCCGACTGTGCGGCTTTGATCTCCAAAGCCGTGAGGCGGTTCAACCCTCGCACCCTCGCCATGTTCTCTATCCAACCCGAGTGATTCTGCGGGGTGCGCCAGAAATAACCCCACAATTTACCCCACTCGAATAGATGTGCTTTGAGGGCATTTCATGGCACACGAGGTGACAGAAATATCGCCTGCGCCTCGAAGAATACTTATTGATTACGGGACGTTATGCTGCGAAACGGGGCAGGATGTGGCGGGATGTTACACGGCGCAACAGTGTCAGATGGCGGAGAGGGTGGGATTCGAACCCACGATAGGCTTACACCTACTTCAGTTTTCGAGACTGACGCCTTCAGCCACTCGGCCACCTCTCCGTGTGCCCGCTTGAATTGGCTGACCGTGGCTGACGGCCTGCGCGGGAAGGGGGTGTGTAGCGCGTGACATGCCGGTATGCAAGCCCGCATCATGTGTCAGAATAGACGGCGTGTTGTCTCAGGAGCTGGCCGAACCAGGGGTGGTTTAGCGTAAGGAAGAAGCTGAACCGCGACGGCGTGGCCGGTTTGTGGACAATCACCATTTCGCCCGGACACAGAAATGCCGGGATGGTAATCCGGATCCTTCGCCATTGCAGCACGTACCGTTGCGAGCGGAATGTGAGGCAGCCATATTCCACGCTGACTGCGAGCTCCATGCAAATGCAGGACCCGATGTACTCCTCAAGCCCAGTTGGGCCGCGGAAACGCTTGGCCGAATGGATGGTTTGGGGAAATCGGCCGGACCGGGCGTACACTCGCGTCCAAATCTGGCCACCGACCGTCTCGTCCTCGGCAACCGAAACTGTCGAGGGTCCAGTTGCTCCGTCATCGAGCGGAATTGGAGCGCCGGCGACGCGAGCCGCCTGTGCCAACAGCCACCCGGTTCGGGACAGTCGCGTTTCGAGGACGTAGCCTTTATAGACTTTGGGTATGCCGGGGGCGGGCCGCTTGGAAAATCGCAGGCGAACGCTTTCGGGTAGCTGTAACCAAGCCGTTTCACCGAGGAGGTTTCGGATCCGCCAGTCATCATCAGATATGATCCGTACGATGGGCCGCTCATTGCTGTACGCCAACATGGCCTGATCTCACTCTTCCTTCGATCGCTTGGGTTTCCTCATCGGCTGAACGAAGCGCGCCATGGCCCCACCCATGCGGATCATGGCGAGAATCGTGGGCGAGGGGAGCCGCATGATTTCGCCGAACCCGCGGTCGACGGTTTCCATGAACTGAAGCATCGCGTTGAGCCGCTGGCGCGCGCTTGCTGAAACGGCATCGCTGGTATCAGCTTCCGCCACGCAAGCTCTCAGCATCGCAAGGCTTGGGTCGAGTTCGCGAGCTTTGCGCCCCATGGCGATGCGGCGCACCATTTCGAACATGTCAGCTTCGGCTTCGTAGTGATCGCGGCGATCACCCATGATCGGGACGCGGCGAACGAGCGTCCACGCCAGCAGCTCCTTGAGGGAGTTGGAGACGTTCGAGCGGGCCAGCCCCAGGCGTTCAGCGATGTCTTCTGCGGTCAGAGGGCGATCAGCAAGGTACAGCAGGGCATGTATCTGGCTAACGGAGCGGTTGACGCCCCAGACGTCGCCCATCTCGCCCCAATGAAGCACAAAGCGTTCGATGGCGGGTGGAAGCTTCTGTGACGTGGAGACGGAATATTCGGTAATTTCTGTCATGAGAGAAATTTGCGCCAAGCCAACTGGCATGTCAAGGCGGTGTGAAATATTCTTTGGAGAGGTTAGCTGTGGGGACGTGGCGCATCGGCAACAGACAAATTAGCATGCTAGGGATACGGTTTTCATCGCTTTGTGCGGATTTTTCAGGCCATTCTGCTTCGCCGGTCCACAGCTGGCGCAGGATGTTATTCATGAGCTACGTGATGCACGGCTTCCACAGGCGCCCCCTTGGCTTCGTTACAACGGTTTGCGTGGCGGCGCTTGCTGCAGCGGCGGCCGCGGTGGCGGCCGAAGACGGGAAGGCCGATGGACCGCCGACCGGCATTCCTGATCCTTCGATCGCATCCAGCCTGCCTATGCGTGGTGATCCGTCCGGATTGCGCGCGGCGCTAGCCGGGGCGGGCATTTTGGGGGGTGTCAACTCTATCGGCGAAGTGCTCGGAAATGCGCAGGGCGGGGTCAAGCGTGGCGCATTTTACGGAGGTCGCTTGGAACTGTACGGCGACATTGATTTTGAAAAACTGGCCGGTTGGAAAGGCCTCACCTTTCACGCCAATGCCTATCAGATTCACGGCCAAGGCCTCACTGCCGACAACCTCCAGAACCTGTTTCCGGTGAGTTATATCGAGGCGACGCCGGCCACCCGGCTATTCGAAGCCTGGTTTGAGCAGCAGATCTTGACGGACAAGTTGACGATACGATTTGGTCAGCTCGCCGCCGACAGCGAGTTTGTCACCAGCGCAACTGCATCACAATTCATCAACGGCACCTTCGGCTGGCCAACCTCGTTTGCGACGAGCCTGCCAAGTGGTGGTCCGGCTTATCCGCTCGCGACGCCGGGTGTGCGTTTGATGTTTGCGCCGACCCAGGCCACGACCATCCGCGCTGCCTTGTTTAACGGCGATCCCACAGGTCCGCGATGCCAAGGTGATGCGCAGCGCTGCAATGACCAAGGCCTTGATTTTCGCCTCCGCGATGCGCCGTTTGCGATTGCCGAAGCGCAGTTTAGCTACAACCAGGATAATGACTCTCGTGCGCTCCCCGGTGTCCTCAAGATTGGCGGCTGGAAGCATTTCGGTGGCTTTGAAGATCAGCGCGTCGATGCGAATGGCGTGTCGCTTGCCAACGGTCTCAACGATCCGCGCCGTTACCGTGGCAATACGGCAATGTATGCGATGATTGATCAACAGCTCTATGCGGGCAGCAGCGGCAAGGCGATCAACGCCTTCGCACGCATCACGGGGTCGCCCGGTGATCGCAATGTCGTCCAACTCTATCTTGACGGCGGGTTGAAATTTGCCGGGTTCGTGCCGGGCCGTCCTGACGACACATTCGGAGCAGCCGTCGCCTATGCTCGCATTTCGGATGCGGCCCGTGGATTTGATCGCGACAGCGTCGCTCTCGGCAATCAGAATACCGTTCGTGATTTTGAGGCGATGATCGAGCTGTCGTATACCGCGCAGATCGTGCCAGGTTGGACCTTGCAGCCGGATTTCCAGTATATCTGGCATCCCGGTGCGCACGTTGACGACGGCACCGGTAGGCCGATTGCCGATGCAGCCGTGCTGGGACTGAGAACTACGGTCAATTATTGAGGGGCTTCTCCCCACACATGGCCGCGCTTGACCCACGGCTGTCCGGTTTAACTTGTTGCCACCTTCACTGTTTCCCCGGACGGCCCCTGCACTTGGCTGATCCGGGGTCTTTACCAGCATGGGAGTGGTAAAGATCCCGGATCTGCGTGCGCTTAAGGGCGCACTTGTCCGGGAAAACAGTGGGAGGGGAATCCGTATCCAGGCCAGCCATTCAAACCGGAAGTTCCCGAAGCTACAAACATTGTCCGGCGACGCGCAAAATCGGGAACCGGACAGCCGTGCGCTTGACCCGGCCATCCCGGGCGGCAAGCGGTGAACTCTGAGCCCGGGACTCATGGATGGCCGTAACGTGGAGCTAAAAGTTATACTCAACGGATAATTTGAGAGATTCAGCCGGCGTGTTCTTGTTGAGCCCAAAGAGCAATCCAAGACCGACTGATACTGACGATTTTTTGTCGTCATCGTCCTTGGCATCTGGCTTGCCGTCGCCGACATCCTGGCCCACGTGGGTGACACTGGCTTTGGCGGATTTGACGTTTCCGGCCGATCCGTGCGGATCGAACCGGTAGTACACAACGGGGCCGATCCGGTGCTGATCGAAATTACCGAATAATCGGTTTTCATCAGAGCGCGTTCCTGAATTGCCGATCCGGTCCACGGTGCCATAGGCTTCCAGTGCCAAGGCCCAGGCCGGAGAGTAGGTGTACTGCAATTGCGCCGCATATGCGAAGTCCCGCTTTCGGTCTGGCGGGGTGAGGCCTGTTGGATCTGCAGAACCCATATGCTGAACGACAAGCAGATTGGCGAGCGCCGTCCAAGGCCCGGCAACGGCCTGGATGATCGGGCCTGCTGAGAATAGGCTGCCCCCGCCGCGCACAGCCGCATCGTATTCCGTCAGCAGTCCGATCCCAATACCGTTGTCCTTGACCGGAACGAGGATAAAAACGCCTTCGATAGCAACGCCCGTCAGGTTGAGGTTTTCAAAGGCGTTGGCGCGCGCCACCGATCCGGGATCGTCAAGCCGCTCCTTCTCAAACTCAACGCCGACGCGGGTTCGAAACCACGTGGCAATGCTCATTTGCATTTCAAGCGCGTACCTTTCGCGCGTCACCGAGTTGTCGTCGAAGGCAAGTTCGTCCGGCGCGGGCTGCTTGATGTGACGCTTGGGTTGGCCAAACGAAATCGCATTCTGGCTTTGAAACTGCATTTCGCCGGGATCGGATTCGAGATCCTTGGTCTCGAACTGACCGATGGCCGGCCCGGCAGCCGCTGGAATTACGGCTGCTATCGCACCGGCACAGATCATACCTATGAAGACGAATTTGCTTGCAGGACTCAACATTTGTGGCCGACCGATCCAAAGTTTACGACTTCATTGTCAGATTCGACCTATCGGTATCAGCCAAATCGCAACTTGGACACGGTTCTTAACTCCCGATTGACGCTTGCAACGTATCGTCTGCTGACAACTCCCCTTTGGATTAGGCCCTCGATGCTACACGGCAAGGCAAAAAACGGCCGGTCCCAATCGTTGATGAACGACTACGCCTCGCTTCTTGGCGAAGCCGTGTTGCGTCATCAAACGCGGACAGCTGAGCATGCGGCGCGCATTGAAGCCGAACTTGCAAGCCGCGTAAAGTCTGAGTTCATCGCCAATATGAGCCATGAGCTGCGGACGCCGCTCAACACCGTGATTGGCTTTTCCAAGCTTCTCGCCGAGCAAGAGCGCCGGAGACTCCCGGACGCTGAAATTGTCGAATACGCTAACCTGATCCGGGATGCCGCAGGTCACCTTCTGGCCGTCATCAACGACATCTTGGACATCTCAAAGATCCAGAGCGGGAAATACGCGCTGGAAAAGCGCGATGTGCAACTTGACGAAATTCTGCACGCGGTTCTGTCGTCATTCCGCTTGCTGGCCCAGGATGCCAAAATTTCGTTGGTCAATGCGGTGTCGCCCACGCTTCCGCTTATGCGAGTCGATGCCGTGAAGCTGCGGCAGATTTTCACCAACCTCGTTTCGAACGCCATCAAGTTCACCCCCGAGGGCGGGACAGTCACTTTGGAAGCCAATCAGCTTCCCGACGGCCGCATCATTGGGATTGTCCGGGACACCGGCATCGGCATGAGCGAACACGAGGTCAAGATCGCCCTGACCCCCTTCGGCCAAGTCGATGGCAGCCGCTCGCGCTGGCGGGACGGTACCGGATTGGGCTTACCGATCGCAAAGTCGCTGGTGGAACTTCACGACGGCGAAATGCGCGTGATCAGCGTGAAGAACCAGGGCACCGAAGTGTGCGTCATTCTTCCACCGCCCAATCAACTCACCATTCCGCAGGCTCGCGATGCCATCATGGGCACCGCAGGCCACCGCCCTTCTGAGACCGCCGTAACCAAAGAAGTTGCTCGATGATGATGACTGATGATCACAATCAAACCGATGCCTCGATTGGGCGCATCGTGTCTGTTACGGGCGCAAAGGCCATCATGTTGCTCGACCTTGCGACGAGTGGTCCGCGTGCGCGCCCCGAGATGGGCACCTTGCTGGGCATCAACACTCAGACGACCGTCGTTCTGGCGATCGTGTCGGCTTTGAGCGTGCCGGTTCCTGCTCAACGCGATGGCGATACGGAAGTTTGGATCGCCGAACTCGGCCTTGTCGGTGAGTTGCAGAAGAACGAACGCGGAGAGATCGCGAAGTTCAATCGCGGCGTCACCGCCTATCCATCGCTGGGCGACCGCGTGAGGGTTTCAACCCGGGCCGAACTGCGGATGGCATTTTGCGGCGACGACGAAACCTCGGTTCGCGTCGGCGCTATCCGTCAGGACAGTTCGATCCCGGCTATGGTCAAGGTCGATGACTTGCTGGGCAAGCACTTCGCAATCCTTGGCACCACGGGCACCGGCAAGTCGTGCACGACTGCGCTTATCCTGCGCTCGATCTTGAACAAGAACCCGGCAGCTCATATCGTGCTGCTCGACCCTCATAACGAATATTCGACGGCATTTGGCGATTGGGGTGAAGTTATCTCACCGCGCAATATGCAGCTGCCGTTCTGGCTGCTGAACTTTGAGGAACTCACCGAAGTCTTGATCGGTGACAATGAACGCAAGGCCGAGATCGAAATCCTTCAGGAACTGATACCGATCGCCAAGAGCCGCTACAGCTCGGGGCGCGGCAAGGAAAGCCAGCAGGTCCGCCGCGGCGTCATCGATCCCGGTCGCTTCACAGTCGATACACCTGTTCCCTATCGTATCTCCGATCTGACCAGCCTCATCGACGAGCGCATGGGCAAACTCGAAAATAAGCGCGATCTGGCACCGTACCGTCAGGTCAAACAGCGCATTGAATCCATCTCGCAGGACGCCCGATATGCGTTCATGTTTGGCTCGCTCACCGTCTACGACGGCATGACGCAAGTCCTGTCCCGCATATTCCGCGTGCCCGTTGCGGGCCGTCCGATTACGATCCTTGAGTTGACGGGCATCCCGCCTGAAATCGTTGCGGTCGTGGTCTCGGTGATCTGCCGCATGACGTTTGATTTCGCACTTTGGAGCGAAGGCAAGGTTCCTGTCACCGTTGTGTGCGAAGAAGCCCACCGGTACGTCCCGGCGAATTCGTCGCTGGGCTTTGAGCCCGCCAAGCGCGCGATTGCCAAGATCGCCAAGGAAGGCCGCAAATACGGAGCCTCGCTCTGTATCGTAACGCAGCGTCCTGCCGAGATCGACCCGACGATTTTGTCGCAATGCAACACCGTGTTTGCGCTGCGCATGTCCAACGACCGCGACCAGGCGATCGTTCAGTCTGCAATTTCCGATACCGGGTCGGGACTGCTTGAGTTCCTATCGGCCTTGGGCCAACGCGAGGCGATTGCGTTCGGCGATGGCGTCTCGCTGCCGGTTCGTATCCGCTTCGACGAAATGCCCAAGGAATTCCTGCCGCGTTCGTCTGGTGCCGCCTTCACCAAGCAGTGGCAGCATTCCGAAAACGACGAAGGCTTCCTTGAGGCGCTGGTCGAACGCTGGCGTTCTGCAGGTCTTGGCGCTGTGCTCGATGCCTCCCAGCAGGCAGCCCAGATCGCGGAAAGCCTCGGTGGGGCAAACATCAGCTACGCGGAGGACGTCCAGCCAGTGGCTCAGCCAGCCGCCCGTTCGCCTAACGCGCCACTTGGGTCGGAAGGCCGCGTCAGCGGCATTGCACGGCGTGAATCGATCAGCGCTGCCACGGCAAGCGGCTCGCCGGTCGCGGCCTCGCCCCGCCGTCCTGCCGCTGTCGTGCCAGCGCCTGCGGCTCCTGCTCCCGCACGCTCGCTGCGTGAACGCCTCATGAGCCGCACTAGCTGAGTGCGGTGCGCAGGTTTGGTCTGGCGGCACATTCCCTGGGCGGGTTGAGAGCGCCAGCGCGTGCTTGTCGTGAACCGGTGCGTCCGGCTGTGCTGGCGGATTTGGCGGTTCGCCGCAATGCTTCCCTAAATGGCATCCATCTTGAATAATCCAGTCTGTGCCCGTCCGCATCCGCCCGTTCACGGCGGGCGGCTTGCGCTGTTAACCGTCCCGGTGTTGAACACACGTGTGGATGATGAAGCCCTCTCAAGGACACGAAAACAATGACGAGCGCACTCTTTCCAGTTGTTTTGTCGGGTGGCTCGGGCACGCGATTGTGGCCGCTGTCGCGGTCCATGTACCCCAAGCAGTTCATCCGCTTCCACGACGGTCAGAATGCCTCGTTGCTCGGTGCCACTTTGGCACGCTTGAAGCCAACGCTCGGGTTCAACGACCCCATCCTCCTGTGCAATAATGACCACAGGTTCTTGGTGCGTGAAGAGCTGGAGCGCGCAGGTATCACCGCCAAAGCCGTCATTTTGGAGCCGGTTGCGCGCAACACGGCCCCGGCCATTGCCGTTGCGGCGATTGCTGCCCTCAAGCAGAACTCCAATGCCGTCCTGATCGTCATGCCGTCCGACCACGCGGTAAAGGATGAGGTAAATTTTGTTGCTGCGGTTCAGCGCGCAGCCGACGTCGCGGCGAAAGGTAAGCTGGTATTGTTTGGCATCAAGCCTGATAGCCCACAGACCGGATTTGGGTACATTCGCCAGGGCGCGCCCGTTGGAGACAAGGCCTTGGGCGCTTTCAATGTCGAAGCCTTTGTCGAAAAACCAAACGAGGCAACCGCCAAGAAGTACTTGGCTGCTGGGACGTACACCTGGAACAGCGGGATCTTCGTGCTTAATGCGCGGCTGTTCCTCGACGAGTTGAACCGCTTCCATCCCGAAATCGTCGCGGCTGCAACTCAGGCTCTGGCCAAAGCGGACCAGGATCTCGGGTTCACCCGACTCGACCGCGCAGCCTTTGAGGCAGCCCCCAGCATTTCCATCGACTACGCGGTGATGGAGAAAACCAAGCAGGCGGCGATGATACCCGTCGATGTCGGCTGGAACGACGTTGGATCCTGGGCGTCGTTGTGGGAAATCTCCGACCACGACGAACATGGCAACTTCGTCCAGGGCGAAGCCGTCATGTCCGACACGTCGAACACTTACATTCATTCAGGCTCGTCGCTCGTTGCTACCATCGGGGTTCACGATCTCATCATCGTCGACACGCCAGACGCGCTGCTCGTTGCCGACCGGTCGCGCTCGCAGGACGTCTCGAAACTTGTCGCTAGCTTGCGGGTGAACAAGCGGCGTGAGCATGAGCAGCATCTGCGCAGCCTGCGTCCGTGGGGTTTCTTTGAAACCCTCAGTTTATCCAGCCGCTTCCAGGTCAAGCTCTTGCACGTCAAGCCCGGCGCGAAACTTTCCATGCAGATGCACCACCACCGCTCCGAGCACTGGGTCGTCGTCCAAGGCACAGCCAAGGTCGTGATCGACGGCAAGGAGCAGCTGGTTCGCGAGAACGAGAGCGTCTATATCCAGGCAACCCACTGGCACCGGCTCGAAAACCCCGGCAAGGTTCCCCTTGAACTGATCGAAGTTCAGCTGGGCAGCTACCTTGGCGAGGACGACATCGTCCGCACCGACGACGTCTACAACCGTTCGCCCGACGAAACGAAGTAGGGAGCTGTCACCCTCGTTGGTTGGGTAAGGTGCCCTTTGCACCTTGACCCAACGACCTGATCAAGTTGAAATGAGGTGTTGGGTTGCGCGGCGTAAACCCAACCAACCGTTCCTTCCCCCGGCCCTCACGTCATGTGGTTCAAGCCGCGAACGTGTTCCGCAACGTCCCGATCCCGTCGATGGTCACCTCGACCACGTTTTGAGGCTCCTTCATGACGCCGACGCCGACCGACGTGCCGCACATGATGAGGTCGCCGGGCAGCAGCGTCATGTCGTTGGAGAGCGCGGCGACGAGCGCGCGCGGGGGGAAGTACATATCGGTCACCGGATAATTCTGACGCTCTTCGCCGTTGAGGACCGTCTTGATCTTGAGCCCCATCGGATCAAGCCCGGTCGCGATGACAGGTCCGAACGCGCCGAACGTGTCGTAGCTCTTGGCGCGGGCCCACTGCGGGAACGCCGGGTTCTTGTTGAGGATTTCGGCAGCGGTCACGTCGTTGATGCAGGTGTAGCCAAAGATCGCTGCTTCTGCCTCGTCCTCGGTGGCGTTGGCGCACGCCTTCCCGATCACGATGCCAAGTTCGCCTTCGAACACGACCTTGCCGGAATACGAGGCTGGCCGCTTAATTGTGCCGCCGTGAGGGAGTGCAGAACCAATCGACTTCAACACAAAGAGAGGTTCTTCGGGGGCGGCTACGCCGAGCTTTGCGCCGAGTGCGCGGAGATTGTTCCACAGCGCTATAATCTTGGTCGGTGCACAAGGTGTCAACACGCGCACGGCGGATAGTGCAATCGTCTCATTCGTGGCCACTGGGTTGGCGAACATATCGCCTTGGTGGATTGTGATCTTCCCGCCGCTCAATGTGCCAAAGCCTGTTTCACCATTCGCCTCAAACCTTACCCAATGCGTCATCCGTGAACTTCCCCGTGCCGATTGATGCCGTTATGTCCGCTTCGCGCGTTGAGGCGAACCCTGCCAGAGCCGCGCGTGCTTTGATACTACACAGGTGGGCCTGCCGAGCGAGTAGGGTTGACCTACCCGGATGAATAGCGATCCTTGCGCATGCACCGGCGGCGATTAGTGCAGGCTTTCGCCTGGCCCGTTGCCCTTCGCTAGCGGAACAATCTGTGCCGGTTCGGCAATCGCGTCGCCAGCGGTTGCTTCTTTCTCGATTTCGTCTGCGGCGAGCTTTCCTTGGAACCGTCTGGCGCTGTAGACGATTGAGGCGAGATAGACGGCCGTCGAACCGGCCAGCGTTTCAAACGGGTAGGTCACGAGCAGCGACACAAATCCAATGGCTGCGAAAATTGCCGGCAGTACCCACTCTCGCGGCATGCGTTCGCCGATGAGTTTGCCCGAATAGGTCGGCACGTTGGAAACCATCAACAGAGCGATCGCCAGGATATAGACGAGCATCGCCTTAATGAGCATCGGATTGCCGCGCACGCTGACTAGACCCGTCAGCTCAACGTAGAGCGGGAGCATCACCACGATGGCGGCGGCCGGTGTTGGCATTCCGATGAAATAATTGGACTGCCACTTTGGCCTGTCTTCATCGAGGGCTGCATTGAACCGCGCCAGCCGCAACGCCGACCCGAGCGCAAACATCATGACGCAGATCCAGCCGAAACTGCGCGTACTGCCAAGCCCCCAGTTGAGCAACAGGAAGGCTGGTGCGACGCCGAAGTTGACGAAATCGGCAAGGCTGTCGAGTTCGGCACCAAACCGCGACGAAGCTTTCAAAAGCCGTGCGATGCGTCCATCTATGCCATCAAGAAAAGCTGCAAATACGATCAGATAGAGGGCAATTTCGTACTTGCCTTCGATGCCCATGCGGATCGAGGTGAGACCGGCGCAGAGCCCGAGCAACGTAAAGAAATTCGGCACCATCAGCCGGACGGGAATGCGCCGCCTTGCAAACATACGCTGGGCCCTGCGGCGGCGCGTTTCCTTTTCCAAACGAGGCTCGACCTGATCCATTATGCTGGTTCCCCAATCGCCGCCGGATGGCGAAGCGCCATTCTAATGCGCCGGTGCCCAACTGTGGAGTTCTTTTCACCTCAGTGGACGACGGCCTTGCGTTACACCCGCCGCGCTTCCCGGATGCTCTCATCGGATCGCAGATCGGCAAAGATTGTCTCGCCGCCGATGGCGAGTTGGCCGACCGCCACCAAAGGCGTTTTGCCCGGAGGTAGATAAATGTCGACCCGCGAGCCGAACCGGATCAACCCGAAGCGTTGACCGATGCCGAGCGATTCGCCCTCGGTAGAAAATGTCACGATCCGCCGTGCGACCAGACCGGCAATTTGCACCACGCCGATTTCCACGCCCTGCGTCGTTTCAATGACAATTGCCCGGCGCTCGTTTTCCTCACTCGCCTTGTCGAGTTCCGCATTGAGAAATGCGCCCGGGATATAGACGGAGCGCTTGATCCGTCCGGCAATGGGCGCGCGCTGAATGTGCACGTCGAAGATGGACAGGAAGGTTGAAACCCGTATCCGTTCGGCGTCGCCGAGCCCCAGTTCGGCTGGCGGTTTCACGGTTTCGATCAAGCTGACGCGACCGTCGGCGGCCGACACGATCAGTCCTTCGCGCAGGGGAACGATTCGCTCGGGATCGCGGAAAAAGTACACCACCCACGCCGTCAGAAGCACCATGATCCAGGCAAGCGGCGTCCAATCAACGAGGAAGAACCCCACAGCCATTGCGCCGGCAATCGCGATGAACTTGTAGCCATCGGGATGGGGCGGCACAAAGCTGCCGGTAATGGTGTCGAACAGGCTGTGACGGTTGGACACAACAATAACTCCAATGTTCGCGCGGCTTAAGCCTGCCGGGCGGAAAGATGAGCAAGACGGCGCGTATAGCGTCCATGTCATGAAAGCGCCAGTACTATACCCGCAGGTGCGGCTGGCTGGCTTTTGAAACGAAAACGAGGTTTATGTCTGTTGTTCCCTAACTGACGGGTACAGCCACAAATCTCGTGTCGCCTTTGCCGTCTTCGACCCGCAGCAACACGGCCTTTTTCCCGGCTTTTTTCACTTTGTCGATATTGCGCACGATGTCATCGGGGGTTGCGACGGGGTCTTGTGCTGCTTCCACGATTACATCACCCACCTTGATGCTCTTTTGAGCTGCGGCACTCTGCGGGTCGATTTCGACAACAACGACGCCTTTCATTTTGGCGTCGAGGCCGAATTTTGCCCTCAGTTCGTCGCTCAAAACAGCGACCTTCAGGCCGATCAGCGACGTGATGTCGGTTTTCTTGCCGTTTTCTGACTTAGGTGTTTTTGCACCAGCATCGACCTTGTCGTCGTCGTCAACCAGACGGCCGACCGTGACCTTGACCGTCTTCTTTTTACCGCCGCGCAGCAGTTCGACATCGACGCTCTGACCGACGGGTGTCTGCGAAACGATCCGCGGCAGCCCGCGCATCGTCGAAATGTCCTTGCCGTCGAATTTCAAGATGACGTCGCCAGCTTCGATGCCGCCTGCAGCCGCAGGACCATCGGGCGAAACACCGCCAACCAGCGCGCCTGTGTTTTCGGCGATTCCGAGTGATTCGGCGATGTCTTCGGTGACGGTCTGAATTTTCACGCCAAGCCAGCCGCGCCTGATTTCGCCATACTTCTTGAGCTGGTCCACAATCGAGGCAACCGTATCGGACGGCACTGAAAATCCGATCCCGATTGATCCGCCAGTGGGCGAAATGATCGCCGTGTTGATGCCGATGACCTCGCCCTCCATGTTGAACAGCGGTCCGCCAGAGTTGCCCTTGTTGATCGCGGCATCCGTCTGGAGGTAATCGTCGTACGGCCCGGAATTGATGTCGCGTTGCTTAGCTGAAATGATACCCAGCGAGACCGACCCGCCCAATCCGAACGGGTTGCCGATGGCGAGCACCCAATCGCCGACCATCATCTTGGCCGACGATCCCAACGGAACCGCCTTGAGCGGCTTCTTCGGGTTCACCTTGAGCAATGCGATGTCCGTCTTGGTATCGCGCCCGATGACCTTTTCGACCTTGAGCTTGGTGCCATCGTGGAAATTGATGATGATTTCATCCGCACCGTCGATGACGTGGTTATTCGTTGCAATCAGCCCCTCGGGGTCGATCACAAAACCTGATCCCAACGAGGAAATCTTTCGGTCGGGGGGCGCTTTCCCGCCGCGCTTTTGGAAGAAATCGTCGAAGAACTCCTCGAACGGCGAGCCTTTGGGAACCTTTGGCAGGGGTACGCCCTGTGGTCCCTTTTGTGCCTGCGTGGTCGAGATATTGACGACCGCATCGCTCAACTTGTCGGCCAGAGGCGCCAGCGAGGGCGGTGGCACGAATGAGCGCTGTGCGAAAGCCTGAGGAATATCTGCCGCAAAAGCAGCGGTTGCCGCCGCTACGAACGCCATGGCTGAAATCCGCGTCCGCACAGACCAGGAGTGGCCGGTGTGTGGACGAGCGTGGCTTCGCATAGACGTTTCTCCTGAAAGTGGGATGGGCCGCTTTCGCCATCTTGGCCTAACGTGAGGCCAAGGCAAGGCAACTGTCAACGGAACCGCAAAAACAACAGCGCCAGCAACCATCGAAGGGATGCCGGCGCTTCTTTTGCGATACCGTCGCGGCTGTAACTATTTAACCGTTACCTTGATGACCTCGGACTGGACAACCGGATCATGGGGAATGTGGTTGTGGTCAGCGAGGATCAACTGCAACGTGTGTTCACCCGGCTTGAGCTCGACCGTGGTCTCCGTCTGTCCCTTGCCGAAATGCTTGTGGTTATCGTCCACTGGGATTGCGGCCTTCGGATCGGCCAGCGTCTTGTCGATGATAAGGTGATGATGCCCGGCATTCTCTTTTGCCGTTCCGGCGGGCGAAACCTCCATCCCGGCTAATCCGAATTTCACAGTCAATGGACTGGAAACCGTCGCCCCGTTCGCAGGCTCCAAAATGGTAACCTTCGCCCCTGAAGGCGATTTCGAAACGTCCTGTGCGGTGGCTGTCGTGGCGGTTGCCGCCATTACTAGGGCCATGAGTAGGGTCTTCAACATCGGCAGTCTCCTCGCTTTGAACTTTCTCAGCCTTT
This sequence comes from Hyphomicrobiaceae bacterium, assembly GCA_040080145.1. GTDB lineage: Bacteria > Pseudomonadota > Alphaproteobacteria > Rhizobiales > Hyphomicrobiaceae > JANXVY01. The sequence continues at coordinate 41,830 of JBEBJA010000028.1, read as the reverse complement.
GAACGGTGCCAGCTGCTACATGGATCGAATGACGCAGCCCGACCCCGAACGTCTCGATATAGCACTCGTTTCCCGCGGACTAGCTCCAACGCGATCACGTGCGCGCGATCTGATTGTGCGCGGCCTTGTCTGTGTGGATGGAACCCCCGTGCTCAAGCCCGCCATGCTGGTGAAGCCTGCCTCCGCAATCGCGATCACCGGCGACGATGCATTCGCCGCCTCGCGCGGGTCGGTGAAACTGCGGGCCGCTCTCGACGGCTTTGGCTTTGATCCAGCTGGGCGTGTCGCCCTCGACGTTGGCGCATCCACCGGGGGCTTCACCGAACTCCTGCTGCTGCGCGGTGCCGCCAAAGTATACGCCGTCGATGTTGGGCGCGACCAGCTCCTGCCGCGCCTGAAAGCCGACCCGCGCGTCGTCTCGCTCGAAGGCCAGGACAGCCGCACCCTCGATGCGAGCCTGATCCCACATCCCATCACCGCCATCGTCGCCGATGTCAGCTTCATCTCGTTGCGCAAGGCGCTCCCGGCTGTTCTTGCGCTTGCTTGCCCCGGCGCGTGGCTTGCAGCGCTCGTAAAGCCCCAGTTCGAAGTGGGCCTCAAAGGCATCGGTAAGGGTGGCATCGTGCGCGACGAAGTGGCCCGCCTTGCGGCCTTCGACACCATCGCGCGCTGGCTCAAAGATGATATGGGTTGGCGCGTCTTCCCGCCGATCGTCTCGCCCATTGCTGGCGGCTCGGGCAACACCGAATACCTCCTCGGGGCAACCCGCAATCCAGAAATCGTGACCGAATGTCTGAAACTCAAGACCTGATCATCGACCGTATCGCAGCCCTTGGCGACGGCGTCGCCAGCACGCCAGAGGGCAATGTGTTCCTGCCCTTCGTGCTGCCCGGCGAGCGCGTGCGTGCCCAAATCGGCGCGGGCCGCGCTCAGGTCATTGAAGTCCTGGAGCCGAGCCCGGACCGTATCGCGCCCATCTGCCGCCACTTTACCCACTGCGGCGGCTGTGCCACCCAGCACATGGCAGCGGCAGCCGAACAGGCCTGGAAATCCGATCTCGTTGCAACGGCCATGAGCCAGCAGCGCGTCTTCGATCCGGCATCCTTCGTCGAAGCTACTCGTGACGGCCTCGCCGACGTCAAAGCCAAGACCCGCGCTGCGTCCGCTATTCAGCCGATTGTTGCCTCGCCCATTGGCACGCGCCGCCGCGCCGTGTTCGCCGCCCGCCGTACCAAATCCGGTGCGATTGTTGGTTTCCACGAACAGCGCTCCCACGACATCGTCGATCTGATGGAGTGCCCGATCCTTTCGCCACAAATCGCAAACCGCCTTGATGGTTTGCGCGCCATGATCGCGCCTTTGCTGTCGCGATCGGGGGAAGCCCGCATGACGGTGACGCTCGCCGATAACGGCGTCGATGTCGTCTTGGAGGACACCAAGCCCGAATTGACGTTTGACGAGCGCGCCAAGATTGCCGAACTTGCCCGCGCAGCCCGAATCATCCGCCTGACCGTCAAAGGTGAAATCATTTTTGCCACCGGTGAACCGCTGCTCAGATTCGGTCGCGTCGACGTGACACCCGCGCCGGGCGTCTTCCTCCAAGCCGTGCCCGCCGTCGAAGCCCGCATGACCGAAATCATTCTGGCAGCCGTTGGCAAGTCCAAGCGCGTCGCCGACTTGTTCTCGGGCCTCGGCACCTTCAGCTTCCCGCTAGCCGAGCGCGCTGAAGTGTTGGCCGTCGATGGCGACAATGCCTCGATTGCCTGCCTGATCCAAGCCGTGAAACGCGCCCAGGGCATCAAGCCCGTCATCGGCAAAGTCCGCGACCTGTTCCAGGAGCCATTATCCGCCAAGGAACTCGAACCCTTCGATGCCGTCGTCTTCGATCCGCCGCGTGCAGGCGCGGATGCCCAAGCCCGGATGCTTGCCAAATCGAAAGTCCCGATCGTGGTCGCGGTTTCCTGCGCCCCCGCAACGCTCGCCCGCGATCTCAAGACCCTGATCGCCGGGGGCTACGTCCTGCAGTCGATCACCCCCATCGACCAGTTCGTCTTCTCCCCCCACGTCGAGGCCATCGCCATATTAAAGCGCCCCAAACGCTAGGGGATTAGTACTATCGGCGCCCCGCCAGCAACCGCTCCACATACGCCGGCACGATCTTGGACGCTGGCCCATGGATTGCCTCATGGAACAGGCTCGCACCTGCTGACGGTTCGAGGTTCAGTTCGACCGTATATGCGCCGTTGGCCCGTGCCTCGTTAACAAATCCGCTGGCTGGATACACATTCCCGCTGGTCCCGATGGATATGAACAGATCGCACGCCTCCAGCGCCGCGCCGATTTCGTTCATGTTGTAAGGCATCTCGCCAAACCACACCACATCGGGCCGCATTCCCCCGTCCCGCTTGCAAGCAGGGCACACGGTCTCAATCGTCAAGTCGTCGGTCCAGGGATGCCGCTCCCCGCACAGGGCGCACAACGCCGCCAGAAGTTCGCCGTGCATGTGGGTCAGCCTCGTAGCGCCCGCCTGCTCCTGCAAAGCATCCACATTCTGCGTCACAATCATAACCCCGGGACGCTCGCGCTCCAATCGTGCCAGCGCGAAATGCGCCGCATTCGGCTTGGCCATCGCGTGGTCCCGCCGCCGCATATTATAGAACTCATGCACCAGCAGGGGATTACGCATGAACCCTTGAGGCGTGGCCACGTCCTGCACGTCGTACTTCGACCAGATGCCGCCCTTGTCGCGAAACGTCGCGATCCCGCTTTCGGCCGACAAGCCAGCCCCGGTCAGAACCACGATCCGCTGATATTTCGCCACGCGCCTCAAGTCCCGCATTGGCCGCGATGGCGCAACACGTGATCGGCCAGCACGATCGCCATCATCGCTTCACCGACCGGTACCGCACGGATGCCGACGCACGGATCATGCCGCCCCTTGGTCATCACGTCGCCCTCGACGCCATGCTTGTCGATTGTCCGGCGCGGCGTCAGGATCGACGAGGTCGGCTTGACTGCGAACCGGCATACGACATTTTGACCCGATGAAATGCCGCCAAGAATGCCGCCGGCATGATTCGACAGGAACACCGGCTTGCCGTCCGCTCCCATGCGGATTTCGTCGGCGTTTTCCTCGCCTGTCAGCGCCGCGACCGCCATGCCGTCCCCAATTTCAACCGCCTTGACGGCGTTGATCGACATCATCGCCGACGCAATGTCCTGATCGAGCTTGCCATAGAGCGGCGCGCCAAGTCCTACCGGTACGCCTTCCGCTACGACCTCGATCACTGCCCCGCACGATGACCCCGCCTTGCGAATCCCATCGAGATAGGTGGTCCACGCCTCAACGGCTCCCGCGTCGGGACAAAAGAACGGATTGTTGTTGACCTCATCCCAGTTCCAGGCCGTCCGGTCGACCGCGTGCGGCCCAAGCTGGACCAGCGCCGCGCGGATCGTCATGCCGGGAATGACCTTGCGCGCCACGCCGCCGGCCGCCACGCGAACCGCCGTTTCGCGCGCCGAGGAGCGCCCGCCGCCGCGATAATCGCGGATGCCGTACTTGGCATCGTAGGTGTAATCGGCGTGACCAGGCCGGTATTTGGTGGCGATGTCGCCATAGTCCTTCGAGCGCTGGTCGACGTTGCGGATCACCAGCGAAATCGGCGCGCCCGTCGATACCAGCACGCCCGTATCGTTGGTGAACACCCCAGACTGGATCTCGACCTCGTCGGGCTCCTTGCGCTGGGTCGTGAACCGCGATTGTCCCGGTTTGCGCTTATCCAGAAAGCCCTGAATTTCGTCCCGGTCGATGACGAGTCCTGGCGGACAGCCATCGACAACACAGCCAATCGCCGGGCCGTGGCTTTCCCCCCAAGTCGTGACCCGGAACATGTGGCCGAAGGTATTGTGCGACATGAGAATCGGCCTTTTTAGTTTGCGTGCTACGGCATGGTCTTAGTTTTGTGCGCGAAAAGCCGCAAGCAGGCAGGGTTTTTCCACCATCGTCATGCCGCAGTGCCAAACGGCGTGACAACCGGGCGCGACGCAGTTAGGCGCTATTATACGCACGAATCTTTCGGCAACGAGGGATTGTGTGGTTCGGTGATCGGGGCACGATCACGCGAACATCAACGGACGTGTTCCAAGCCGGTCTGAGCAACCAGCGGCGAGCGTTTCCGTCACAGTATCACAGATGCGTTGATAGAGCCGGGAGCCGCACTCCCGGCTCTTCGTCGTTTCAAGGCCTGACCGCCGTTCATTCTTAAGCAAATTCAAGTTGATACCGGCGCGACCCGCCAATCCGGCTTGACGCCGCCCTCGCCCAGGTGCACCACTTAATCCGTTGTTAGTTATAACTCGCGTTGAAGAGGTGCGCCCGTGCGTTCGATCCTGGGTCTCGCGTTGCTCGTCGCCGTAAGCCTGGGCGGCATCGAGTATGCAACCAAATTGATGCCCACCAACGCTGCGTCCAGCACGCCACAGATGCAGGCAACCTTGCTGGCACCAGCACCACCCTTTGCGCGCGAATCTGAAACTTTCGGCGGCATCATCCAGACCGTTGCCGCAACTCAGCCAGCTCCCGTTGCCACGCAACCGGCTCCACTGCCGCCCGTAACCGTTGCCCCGCAAGCACCCCGTGCCGAGCCCATCAACCCGATCGTCGAGCCCATCAAACGCCCGCCGCCTGCCGTCAAAACCGCGACCAAATCCGCTCCCGTCAAAGCGGCTGCCGCTAAAGTCAAGGCTGCCAAAGTGGCGGGCAAAGTCAAAGTCGCCAAGGCCAAACCGGCCCTTAAGAAATCGCCCGCACCGGACGCGCCCATCGTCACCGTCATCCGCCCCGGCTTCAAGCTGACGTGTACAGTCGCCCAACGCCTCGACCCCGCTAAACAACGCTGCGTTCCGGCCAAACGCCCGCGCTAACGCCCGCCTCTCCCCGCGCGACGCCCCCACAATTGTCATCCTCGGACTTGCTGGCCCTCGGGCTCGACCCGTGGGGTCCGAGGACCCATCCCTCCGCAGACTCGGCGCGCAAAGCAAAGCACCGTCCCCTCCACGTCATGGCCGCGTAGGCGGCCACCCACGACAACTTTCCGGGCGACAGGGCAAGCTGATCGGTAAAATTCCCCCGCCCTCTCAACGTCACCCCAGCGAAGGCTGGGGTCCCGTCAACCCTCAGGTTGGCGAAATAAGACCCACAATGCGTGTCTCTACAACTAACTCCATCCATTGAACCGGCCACAAAAAATCGAGGGGAGGAGCAGCGCGGCAAGCGCGCGGGTAGTCCCGCAATGGGTAGAGAGCACCTACGGCGCCGCTCCTTCGTCAGGGCTGTATTTTACCGGCTAAACCGGCGTGGGGCCGCCAGGTCCACGAATGAGATGGCGCACAAACTGTGAGTTCAATAGACCGCGTTGCCTATCTCCCCCCACCCTGGCCCGCTTCCACTTACAAGACGCTTCCGGAAAGCACCCCTCTGAAACGGACACCCCCAGAATAGTCTGCCGCTCAACCGGCGGGGATAAGTCTGTCAGAATTTTTTCCAGAAATTGCCCCAATCTTGGCGTTGTCGAATCACTCCCTCTCCCCGTTTCCCTTCGCAACGGGGAGAGGGTTGGGGTGAGGGGCGGCAGCGAGTCGCGCGCCTTGAAGCGGCGACGTCGTCCCGATGCCGACGTTGCCCACCTGATCGACTACCGAAAGTGGACCATCCGCTGTTTGTCAAGTCCTGAAGGGCACTTTAGATTCTGCGACATCAACTTTTTCAAACCCGTGTCTGCAAAGAAGGGCTTTAATTGAATTTATGTTGTTGCTGAATTGAACCCCCGGCCCAACAATAACCTTGCAAAGCGGTAGTTTAGGTATGGATTCTTTTGATTGCGGCACGGCAAAGGCGACGGGAGTGTCAAGATATTCGACAATATCAGCTCCGCGAGGTCTATATCGCACAGTCGCACCGCGATGCTCATCTCTCCCGTCTCGCATTGCGGGGTCTAGCGCTCTCTGAAAAATAAGCCGTACTTCGCGCTCTTCACGAAACTTTGGATGCTTAATAGAGAGAGTAAGATATCGCACTGATTCAGAAAATTCAAAGTGCGACCCGCGATACCCTCCTTGCGAACTTGCGTATTCCCGTAACAGACCCAGAACGTCTCGCAACGCTAATTCAAGTTGCTGGGTTCCATAATCCACCTCATAACACATGCCACCCTTTGGGGAGGATTTTAGCTGATCAGCAAAAAAACCGAGGGCATAACCAGCCCCAAATTTTCCGTAACCCCGCCATTGACTAAGCAGATCACCATCTTGGCAAAAGCTGACGACGTATCGCGCTTCGTCTCTTCTGACTTTAAGCAGCTTCTTGCATTCCGTTACAAAATTCGCATCATCAGGCCGCGTTTTACAGTATTCAGTTAGAAATACATCAACAGCATCCAGCGCAAATGTAGCTTCGGATGGATCGTTCAGAAAATCAGCGTTAGTTGCCCAAAACCGCCCACTGGTGACAATTCCTAAAAAACCAGCAGCATCGGTATAATGATAGACAGTTTCTGGCTTTACGAATTGCTTCGGTATATTGTAATTCTTATAAACATAGGCCGCCAAGCCCATTTGGGTTGGAGTCGTCAGAATCTGGGTGCGACTCCCCAAGTCCGTAAACTTATTCTCCACGACATCTCACTCTTATTGCGCGTGCCATTTTGGGTACACAACACCACTAGGGCTCGAACTATCTTACTCACCGGCAAGCTAATCGCAAGACTAAGCTCATTGCGCAGGTATCGTTCGCGATTGACCGGCTGGCTACGTCCGCAACGGATGAAACTGTGCTGACGCGGACGCCGCTCACCCCGGCGCTGTCGTCCCGATCCCTACATCGCTGAGGCAATTCCGGCCACAAACTTCCCCTCCCCCTCAATCCTCCGCCTTCAACGGGCGCTGCAACAACCCGGCGATCGCACCATCCACGCTGACCGCGCCATCGAGAATATCGGCGACCGCCCGGCAGATCGGCATCTCGATCCCGTGCTCGCGCGCCAGCCGCTTGACCGCCGCCGCCGTATAAACGCCCTCGGTGACCGCCCGCCGGCTTGAGAGAATATCCGCCAGCGGCTGCCCCTCGCCGAGCGCCCGCCCCAGCGACATGTTCCGCGACTGTGCACTGCCGCAGGTCAAAATGAGATCGCCGAGCCCCGAAAGCCCCATCAGCGTATCGCCGCGCGCACCAAGCGCCTCGCCCAGCCGCCGCAACTCCGCAAACCCGCGCGACACGAGCGCCGCATGCGCGCTGCCGCCCAGCTTCTTGCCGTCGAGGATCCCCGCCGCGATCCCGAGCACGTTCTTGACCGCCCCGCCAAGCTCCACGCCCACGGTATCGCTCGACCAATACAACCTGAATTCGGGATGGCTCAGCCGCTCCGCCAGCGCCCGCCCGAGCGTTTCGTCGTTGCATGCGAGCGTCAACGCCGCCGGTAATCCGCGCGCCACGTCGGTCGCGAACCCTGGCCCCGACAAGACCGCCAATTGAACGCTCGGCAACTCGTCGCCCAGAACCCGGCCCAGCAACTGTCCGCTCTGCTGTTCGATGCCCTTGGCGCAGATGACGACGACGCTTTGGGGACGAACCAACGGCCGCAGCAGCCTGGCAACCGACCGCGCTTGCTGGGCAGGTGCCACCATCAGGATAATATCGGCCTTTGCCGCCTCGGCGAGGTCCGTCGTTGCAAGCAGGCATTCATGCAGCGCAAACCCCGGCAGATAACCCGCGTTGGTGTGGTGCGTGTTGATCTCGTGTACGGCGGCTGCATTGCGCGCCCACAACGTCACGCGCTGGTTGTGCCGTGCCTGCACCTGCGCCAGCGCCGTGCCCCACGCCCCGCCACCCAATACGCTGATCGTTTCCGTTTGCATTGCTTGATGCCCTTGCCTGAGCCTCAAGCAATACGTCCTCTCCCCGTCAAAATCCATCGCAGGATGCCACGCGCGGGGCCTACTTGCTCGCCGCTGGAAGGCTGTTGATGTAGGCAATGATCGTATCTATGTCGGCATCGGTAAACTTGAACGACGGCATCTCGTCGTGCGTCGCCGCGATCCCGCGCGACAGCGGCTCGCGCAAGGCAAGCATCCGGTGGCGCTGGCTGATTGCCCTGAACCACGGCGCTTTGGGATTGGGGCTGTCGCCCGTCGCGCCCGTCGCATGACACCGGCTGCAGTTTGCTTCGACCAGCGCCTTGCCTTTGGCAACCATTGCATCGCTTTCGCTGGCCAGCGGCCCTGTTCCGCCCATCCGCTTCAGGCCTGCCGATGCCCCAACGAGACTGCCGTCCAGCAGCAGCGCACGCACGAAATCTTCGCTTGCGAGCCTCTTGTCGCCCTTCGCCTCGTAGGCATATCCGCGATTGTTATACGCGAGCGCATACACCGGATTGTGCCCGATTGCCGTCGTGTAGTCGGCAATTGCGCGGTCGAGGTCGCCCTTCTTGCGCCACGCCAACCCGCGCTGATTGTACGCGCTCGCGCTTTCGGGTTTGAGCACGATTGCCGCCTCGAAATCGGCAATCGCCAGATCTATCGCTGCCGGGACCGCCGCGGCTTTCACAGTGTAGGCATATCCGCGATTGATGAGATACGACGACGACCCCGGCACCAGGGCAATCGCGGCGCTGAAGTCCTCGATCGCCCCGTCCTCGTTGCCGCGCGTCACGCGGGCATGCCCACGGCTCGTCAGCGCGTTGGCGTCCTTCGGGTTGATTGCCAGTGCCTCGGTGAAGTCGGCAATCGCCAGATCGCCTGCTCCCGCATCGAGACGCGCTGCGCCCCGATTGCGCAAGGCCGTGGCCCGGTCTTCCAAACTCGCAGACGGGGTGGCGATGATTGCCGAGCACGCTTGCAAACGTAGTGCTGAATCGCGTCCCTGACGGCAGTCGTCGAGCATCTCCGCCTGCGCTGTCCCTGCGGCGGCCAACAGCAACGCGACGGCAATTCCAGCGTTTCCAAATTTCATGTCGAGGCTCCCGAAGCGGCGCTTGAACGAAGCTCCACTCCTAGGTCCTGACCTGCGTCCCAACCTTGCGCAAAATCAACGAGATGCGCAGCGTCAACAGCTTACTGCTGCGGCTCTGCTGGTGCGCCTGGTTTGCGGCGCGCCGTCAATGGCTTGGGCGCTGGGCGGCAATAGCCCATCACGGTTGCACCCGTCGCAACCTTATAGCCGGGCAACCATACGCAACCGGCAACATTCGCGCACTCCGCCTCTACGAGATCTGTGCACGGCGATGGAGCCGGTGCTGCAGCGGGCGCTGCCTCTTTGTCCTGCGCCAGGGCAACGCCTGCCGCCGTCGCGGCAATTACAAAAACAGCGGCGATCAAACGGTTACGCAAGCAAACCTCCTAAAGACGGGACGATCAGAACCAAAAGTAATGACCGCAATACAGACTAGCTCATTGATATTAAACGGCGGCTGAATGTTTTGACTTGGCGCAACCACCCGCGCCCCTCATTTGGTCGCAACCTCCGTATAGGATAGATACGTCAAGTCGCGCGGCCCGAAATAGGCTACGAACCCGTTCCCGCCGAGTTCCGTTGCCGCCTTCTGTATCAGTGTCGGCTTGTTGATATATTCGACGCATAAAACGAGCTTCTTGTCGGCGCGCAACTTGGACAGCAGCCGCGTGGATTCCTTGATGGATGCAGCGTCGTTGCGGGTGGGCTCCTTGAAGGTGACCGTGGGATCGAAGAACCCCTGTGTGTAGAGCAGGCTCTCCTTGCCGATGCCGTCGATGGCCATGCGATAGACGTCGTCGTCAAGTAACCCTTCCGCGTTCTGTGCGATGGTCAGGAAGTTCGGGTTGCGAATCTTGGTGACGGTCGAAATCTTGCGCACAAACTGGATCATGAGGTCGCTGGCGACCGTTCCGGCCGGCGTTTTGCCTTGGTAGTCGTCAACGATGTCAACCTTGTCGAGATAGATGCCGTCGAAGCCCGCATCCATGATCCGGTTGATGTAGCTATCGGCGTCGTTGAGGATCAGGTTTTGCCATTCCTGTTCCCAGTACTTGACGTTAAGGTTGCCTTCCCACTCGGGATTTTCTTTTTCGATCAGCGGTGTGCGGTTGCGGACGTCGCCCCAGTTCCGGTCGCCCCAATAGTAGCGGTAATTCTCTGCCTCGCCGATGGAGATATAGGCGATCACGAAGCGGCGGCTGCCGTCGGGCTTCTTTTTCATCTGCGCGAGTTCAGCTGGCTTAAATGGCCCGCCTAGCGAGGGGTCGCGCTGATAGTCGATCACGACGAGATCATAGGGCGACTTGGCGATGACCGTGGTCTCATCGTTTTGGAGCTGGTAGCCCCAGGATTTGATTTCGATGCCTTGCACCACGTTGTCGGCCGCGTTCGCAGAACCGGCGCATACCGCCAGACTTGCGGCAAGTCCAAAGCCTGCCACCCTCCAGCCCGACATCCAGAGCCCGGCGGCGCGAATGTTCGCACGAATACGTTTTGAGACCATGCCACACTCTCGTTTGCGTCTCGCAGTCACCAATTCAAAGACATCTGTCACTATATCGGCCTCAGCGGCGGGCGGCAGGCCAAAAATAGCACAGCAGGCAAACATTCGCGTGCGGCTTTGGAAATCCCAGGCTTCCCGGTCTGCCTGTCACGGTCTATAACATGCCTATAAGCGTTCTGAGGGATTGCGTGCATGGGAAGACGAGTCTTAGTCAGCCGCCGCCGTTTTGGCCTGGGATTTTCGGCGAGCGCTGCCGCCGCGTTTGCTTTGACGCATGGTGTTTTCGCCCAGCCAAGCATCGACGATTGGAAGCAGCTTGCTGCGTTGTCTGAAGAAGCACGCAAGCTCGGGATCAATGTTGCCCAGGTTTCTGTCCCCGACGATAATGCGCCCGCGTTCAAGGAAATCGTCCGCGCCATTGTCGATTTCATCGACGATATAGACGAGCCTGCGGTGCTGTCTGGCACCAACGCCGACGCTGCTAAAAGCATGATCAAGCGCGCCCAGGCCCTGCTCAACGCCATCAACGCCCGCGAAAAGCAGCCGCGCCAGAAGTCTGAAGCCGAAACACCCGCTCCGTTCTCGTTGGGTGGGCTGATTTCGTCGGCCAACGCGCAAACCGTCGATGCCTCCAAGCGTTACGCCCTTTATCGCGACGGCTATCTCCAGTTGTTCGACACTTGCAAGGTCAAGCCGGAAAACCAATCGACCGTTGACTGGTATGTCTCCAAGATCACCAACGCCAAATATCGCGCGTCATATGAAAAACTCGAAGATGAGATCTGTATACCCTGGTATTTCATCGGCCTGATCCATGCCCTCGAAGCCAGTTTCAACTTCGATGCCCACCTTCATAACGGCGATCCGCTGTCCAAGCGCACTGTCCAGGTGCCTGCTGGCCGGCCTGAGAAATGGAACCCGCCGAACGATTGGCAGACCAGCGCCAAAGACGCGCTCGCGTATGAGAAGTTCACCGACCACCTGGACTGGAATTTGGCACGCCTGCTGTTCCGTCTCGAAACCTACAACGGTTTCCGCTCGCGCGAACTCCACGCCACCAACTCGCCCTACCTGTGGAGTTTTTCCAACCACTACACGAAGGGCAAGTTCATCGCCGACAACGAATGGTCAGGGTCTGCCGTCTCCCAGCAATGCGGCGCTGCCGTCATGCTTAAACAACTCGTCGACAAAAACATCGTCCAGCTGATCGTGTAGGTTTGACCGGTAGGGTGCAAGCGTGCGCGTATTGCACCGGCTTGGGCGTGCCACCCACGGCGCAATGCGCCGCGCTGCTATTGCGCCCTACAAGTTCCCCTTTAGGGCCGTTCCGTCGGAGGTTGCCCAAAGCGCCGTCCCCTCAAGCCCGCCATCAGGCGAGAGGGAAGCAAAGCGACCTGCGGCTCGCTGCGCCACGGCCGGAGCGCGACTAGCGCGTGAGGCCATATTCAGTGTAACGTATCTTCGGGGCCGCGCTTGGAGGGATCTTCTGACTTCCTACGGGCAATCTCGCGGTTGCGCGCATCGAGGAAATTCTGCAGCTCGACCGATTCAGCGCTTGGCCGCCGCCCGGCAACCGAGCCATCCACCTTCGGCGTTGAAAATCGCCGCGTGAACCACCCGAATGGCCGACCCATCCGCCGCCATGCCCGCTGCGATGCTGTTGGCAGTTTCCTGTCCTGCATCAGCCGGTATGACACTTTGCCTGGAAAATCTGGATCATGCTCGGGAGCGCCCAATTTGACGCCGCGTCCGAGGATGAGCGTATCGCCACGCTTATCTGAAGTTTTTGCTGGCCGCACGGGCCGCTTCCCTCCAGTGTTCTTCATGGTCGCAACTAGGAGAACCATCAGTGCCAACGTCAGGATCGACATCATCGTAATTCGCGCCTCAAACGCCGCTCAACCTGGACTATCCCTTCCCTGGGTCCTGCTTTATGATACACCACCCGGGCGGTCTTATGGCAATGTGAATCGTCGAAAAATAACAAGCCGTTCTGCCTGCTACCGGACCAATTCCCGCACTTTTGCCGGATATAAGGACGACATGACCCTGCCCGCTTCCAACATGATCGACCCCTTTGGCCGCAACGTGAGCTATCTGCGCGTGTCGGTTACCGACCGGTGCGACTTCCGGTGCGTGTATTGCATGTCGGAACACATGACGTTCCTGCCCAAAAAGGACCTGCTTTCGCTCGAAGAACTCGACCGGCTGTGTTCGGCCTTCGTCGATCGAGGCGTGACCAAATTACGGATTACCGGCGGCGAACCGCTGGTCCGCAAGAACATTATGTGGCTGTTCCGCGCCCTGTCGCGCCACCTCGATTCTGGTGCGCTCGAAGAACTGACGCTGACCACCAACGGCAGCCAGCTCAAGACCCACGCCGCTGACCTTTTCGCCTGCGGTGTCCGCCGCATCAACGTCTCGCTCGACACGCTTGACCCGGTTCGCTTCAAGGAGATTACCCGCTGGGGCGATTTCCAGACCGTGATTGATGGCATCGACGCCGCGCAGAAGGCGGGACTCGCCATCAAGATCAATGCTGTCGCCTTGAAGGACGTGAACGAGCACGAAATTGAAGACCTGATGAAATTCGCCCATGATCGCGGTGCGGATCTCACCTTGATCGAAACCATGCCGCTCGGCGACATCGACGGCGACCGGACCGACCAATATCTGCCTCTCTCCGTCGTGCGCGCCCGTCTGTTGGACCGCTACACGCTCGAAGACATCCCCTACCGTACCGGCGGCCCGGCGCGCTACGTGCGCATCAAGGAAACCGGCGGCCGTCTCGGCTTCATCACGCCCTTGACCCACAATTTCTGCGAAAGCTGCAACCGCGTCCGCCTGACGTGTACCGGTACGCTGTTCATGTGCTTAGGCCAGGACGATGCTGCCGACTTGCGCGGTGTGATGCGCAGTCATCCGGCAAGCAACGACGCGCTCCAGGTTGCCATCACCGAAGCCATTTCCCGCAAGCCCAAGGGCCACGATTTCATCATCGACCGCTCGACCAAAAAGCCCGCCGTCAGCCGCCACATGAGTGTCACAGGGGGCTAGGTCCCGAAGCTCTCCCACTCCATGGCCGGGCTTGACCCGGTCATCCAGGGGCCACGCGCACGAACCGGAAGTCTGGGTTAAATTCGGCAGGGGGATTAAATGTCGAAATACGGGATGGGGCTGCTCCAAGGCGCGCAACTGGGCCGTAAACAGCTCGTCGCATTCGCAATCCTCTCGGCCATCGTCAACGGCCTCGTCACGGCGGTTGTCGGTGCCTGGCTTGCCCAGACCTATTCCGCCTACCAGAAGAAGACCACCGCCATCCAAAACATCGCCGACCTTGTCTACGAGCGCCGCACACGTGCCGGCATGGTCGTGTGGGCGATCAAGCGCAACGCGGAACTGGACGAACTGCGTTATCGCAAGCGAGCCTATGACGAGGCTTTCGTCGCTTGGAACACAAAGACCCAACGCAACATCTTCATGATCCGCGACATCTCCGGCCAGAAGGGTGTCACCCGGCTCGAAACTCAGTTCCAGGACCTGCTCGTGCCCGGCCTTACTGCAACCGACCATTGCCTCACCAAAGCCTATGACCTGCGCCTGACCGGCGGCCACGCTTTGCCCGTCCTCGACGCTTGCCGCATGGCCGAACTCCACCAGTTCACGCTCGACTGCGCCGCAACCTTCACCAACGAACTGGACCGACTGACCCGCTTGTCGTTCCTGCCGTGGTCTGCAAACAGCGATGAAACGCGCAAGGCTGTTGAAGCCCGGATCGACAAAGTCTGCACTGCGCTTCCGGTTCCCAAACCGGCCCCGGAAATCGTCAATGCGCCAGGGCCTACGCCTGCCGCCGCCATCGGCCCCGCAACGGCTGCCACACCAGCCGACCCGGCTGCGTCGCTTGCTCCTGCCGCTCCCGAAGCTGCGAAATGAAGCTTAGGTCTTCGTCATTCCAGCCAGCACCGGGATCCGGGCAAGCCAACGTGGCGGAATTTTCGAGGCCCGCCCGATGAACACCACGCCTGCCAGCCTCCCACGACACCGCCGCTGGTATCACCCGCACGCGGTCTGGCGCTCCCTGCTGTTGCGCCCGCGCGTGGTGTGGAGCGCGATGGCCAGCATCGCCGCCCTTGTCCTGCTGCCGCCCAGCCTCAGGCCCGCTATCCGCTCCGCCCTCGCCTGGGACATCGGCGGCGTCGTCTTCATCGTTTTGTCCCTCCATCTGATGGCGCGATCTAGCGCTGAAAAACTGAAGGCCCGCGCGGCGCGGGCCGACGACGGCGGCGCGGTCATTCTGATCTTCATTCTGGTCGCCATTCTTGCGAGCTTCGCGGCGATGGCGGGTCTTGCTGGCGATGTTAAAGAAGCCCCCAGGGCAGAAAAATACCTGTTTCTCGGTCTCGCTGGCGCAACCTTGTTTATTTCCTGGTTCGTGACGCAACTCGTCTTCGCCATTCACTACGCACACGAGCATTTCCGCCACGACAAGGATGGAAACCAGGGCACTGCGCTTGCCTTCCCCGCCGACGACCAGCCCGACTATTGGGACTTTCTCTACTTCGCAACCTCGATCGGCGCGTCCTCGCAAACGTCCGACGTTTCGATCCGCTCAAAGTCCATGCGCCGCCTCGTCACCCTCCACGCGGTGGTCTCGTTCTTTTTCAACACCATGGTTCTGGCTATCACCATCAACATTGCCGCCAGCCTCATCTGAGTCACAATCAGGAACGGGATTTGGGGGAAGCCATTCCCCCAAGCGGGTCAGGGCGGCAGCCCTACGCGAAGCGCATTGGTACACGCCGCGAAGTTGGGTATAAGCCGCACTCCCTTCCTTTGATCGAATTTATCCCATGCCCACGAAGACCAGTGCCTCCACCGTCCGCCCCGAGTGGACCAACGCCCGCCGCATTGTCGTCAAGATCGGTTCGGCGCTGCTTGCCGACCGTGCGACCGGCGCGCTCAAGGCCGAATGGCTGGCGTCTTTGTTGGACGACGTGGCGGCGCTGGTAGCCCAGGGCAAGCAGATCGTCCTCGTGTCGTCTGGTGCCATTGCGCTGGGCCGCCATACTCTGAACCTTCCAAAAGGCCCGCTTGCGCTCGAACAGAGCCAGGCTGCTGCCAGCGTCGGCCAGATCAGCCTGGCCCATGCCTACCAGGACCTCTGCGCCAAGCGCGGCCTGACGGCTGCTCAAATCCTGCTGACGCTGGGTGATACCGAGCAGCGCCGCCGTTACCTGAACGCCCGCCAGACCGTCGAAACCCTGCTCGCCTTGAATGCTGTTCCCGTCGTCAACGAGAATGACACCGTTGCGACCACCGAAATCCGCTACGGCGATAACGACCGTTTGTCGGCGCGTGTCGCAAGCATGGTCTCAGCCGACTGTCTCGTGCTGCTGTCTGACATCGACGGCCTCTACACCGCCCCGCCCGCGCTCGACCCCAATGCTCGCCACATCCCGCTGGTCACTGCCATCACCGCCGAGATCGAAGCCATGGCCGGAGACGCAGGTACCGAGCTGTCGAAAGGCGGCATGAAGACCAAAGTCGAGGCGGGCAAGATTGCGCTGGCTGCCGGCACCAACATGGTCATCACCACCGGCAAGATCATGAACCCGTTGCGTGCCATCGGCGAAGGCTCAACGGTGACGTGGTTCCTGGCTGGCACCGACCCGGTGACTGCCAAAAAGCGCTGGATCGCAGGCCAGCTCGAACCCAAAGGCCAGCTCCACATCGACGCTGGCGCGGAACGGGCGCTTGCCGCCGGTAAAAGCCTGCTGCCTGCAGGGGTCACCCGGGTTGATGGTTCCTTCGACCGTGGCGACGCCGTCATCATCCGTGCGCACGATGGCCGCGAAATCGGCCGCGGCCTCATCGCTTATGGCAAAGCCGACGCCGAACGCATTGCCGGTAAGCGCTCCAGCGACATCGAAGCAATCTTGGGCTTTTCGGGCCGTGACGTTCTCATTCATCGCGATGATATGGCGCTAAGCCGGATTTAATCCCGGCCGCATGCTGCTGATTATTCAGAGCAATTCGTTGTCGTATACAGTCAATTTTAACGACCGTGTGCTTTGGTTGAGCATGTTTGTCGTGCTGACGTGAGCCACTCCATGTTTGTTGTTCCGCCGAAGTCTTCATTTGGGTCATGTGATCGCGGTTCAGTCGCCATCACGTTCGGCCTGATCCTGGGCGTCCTGATGCTGTTCGTCGGGCTGGCTGTGGATATTGCGCGGCTCAACTATGTCCGAACCCATATGCAATCGACCCTGGATGCGGCAAGTCTTGCCGCCGCCAAATTGCTCGATACGCAGACGGCGACTGCAGCAGAGGTCCAGGCTATGGCTGCGGCCTATTTTCAAGCCAACATAAAGAACGAAAGACTTCACGGCGCGACGATCACCAACTTCACAGCGACTCCCGATTTCACGACAGGAACCGTAAAGGCGACCGTCGATATTGATTTGCCGATGTATTTCGCCCGCGCCGGAAACTCCATAAAGTCGACGGTTTTCAAGCCCGCCTCGGCTTCGACCTACAAAACGCTGCGCTTGGAAGTTGCGATGGCGCTGGATGTGACCGGCTCAATGAACGACCCGTCCGCCGATGGAATGCCAAAAATACAGGCGTTGAAGACCGTCGCCAAGGAATTTATCGACGAACTCTATAGCCACAACCCTCAGCCGGGGTTCGTCCGCGTTGGGCTGCTGCCGTGGTCAAATTCGATCAATGTCGGGCCATATGCCAACGTCGTGGCGGGCTACGGTTCCGACGATTGTGTCGTTGATCGGCCCGGGGCTGCGGCATTTACCGACGCGCCGCCGTCGTGGGCCGCCCCCATCAGCCGCGGCAGCAGCGCCATGAACCCTTGGTACTCCTGCCCGTCGGCGACGCCGATGCCGCTGCAGGATCTGCGCGATCTGGGCCTGCGCAGCGCGTTCAAGTCCTCCATCGACGGCTTGCGCGCAAGCGGGGGAACGGCGGGCCATATCGGCGCGGCGTGGGGCTGGTACATGCTCTCGCCGAATTGGTCGAACGTATGGGGCACTTACGCCGCGCGCCCCTACGCCGACAACGTCCAGAAGATCATCATCCTGCTAACCGATGGCATGTTCAACACGGCCTATAATAATGGCGGCGGGGCACTGGTTTCGCCCGAGTCGACCGACCCTGCGGTGGCGGGCAGCTCACCCAATCAGGCGCTCAACATCTGCACGAACATCAAGGCAGCAGCCCCTGCGGGTCAAGCCATCACGATCTACACCATCGGTTTCACCACGCCACCTGAAGCCGAGGCCATGCTGAAAGCCTGCGGCGGCGCCGCCAACTTCTATGCTGCCGACAACGCCAGCCAGCTCCGCGCCTCGTTCGCCGACATCGTCTCCCGCCTCACCAACCTCCGCGTTGCGAGCTGATCATGATATCACGAATCAGAAATTGGCGCGAAAATACCAATCTCGGGTCGAACTTCACCTCACGACGAGCAATACATAACCACCCAACGTCATGGCCGCGAAGGCGACCATGACGAAAGTGGGGATTTTTCATGCGGGGAAGCGCGCTGCCTCTATGTCGCCGTGACCTGACGACTTCAGCACCTCGGCGACTGAATTTTCATCAAACGATTTTCTGCTTTTTAGGACGCTGAGAATTGTGTCTACGCTGGGCGGCATGGTGTCGCCGAACATTTCCTTTGCAAGTTCCGGAATTTCTCTCTTGCAGTCATTCTCAAAATTTTGATTTGGTGCGTCCGGCTTTCCGCACTCGCAATCGACGACAATGACACTGTCATGTTTGTTCAAGATTAAGTTATCTGGCTTCAAGTCGCCGACACCATACGAACAGGCATGAATTGACGCTACGGCCTCAAGCGTTCTGAAGAAGGTTGCTTCACGCTTGTGGGATGGAATCGTGGCCAGACTCGCTCCTTCGATCCAGCCAAACACCAAGTGTACGCACAAATTATGCTCATCGAAAACGTGGTGGCCGAGACCACAGTAAAATGGCACATGACCACTGAGCCGGATCTGGTCAAAATACCAAGCGTAGTGAACTATCTCGCGAAAACCGTATTCTACACCGTTGCGGACTGAATTTTACTCGCTCCCAGCGGCGTCTTCACCGCCGCAATCTTTAAATCGCGTCACCTTGATCGTACGAGTGGCGTCAGTAGGAATCTCTCGAACCTTATAAACTTCAAACTCGCTGCCTCGCCCGACTGCTTCACCTTCAATTCGGTAATTTCCGATCCTATCGCCAGTAGTCAACTTGAATGAACCTATTCTGCCGATGTGAGTCTCCAAGGTCGAATGTTCTTAGAGTTGCGTAAAACAAAAAGGGGCCGGGCGCTTCACGCTCCCAGCCCCCTATTCTAATCGCAACCCAAAGCGCTCTCACGCCTTCTTGTTTTGCCGGTGCGCGATCAGGTCATCGACGCAGGCTGGATCGGCGAGCGTCGAGGTATCGCCCAGCGACCCGAAATCGTCCTCGGCGATCTTGCGCAGAATGCGCCGCATGATCTTGCCCGACCGCGTCTTCGGCAATCCCGGGGCGAACTGCAGCATATCTGGCGATGCAATCGGCCCGATCTCCTTGCGCACGTGTGCAACGAGTTCTTTCTTCAAGGCGTCGCTGCCCTCCACGCCCTGATTGAGCGTGACGTAGCAATAGATGCCCTGGCCCTTGAGATCGTGCGGATAGCCCACGACCGCTGCTTCAGCGACCTTGGGGTGAGACACGAGTGCGCTTTCGACTTCGGCTGTGCCCATGCGGTGACCCGACACGTTGATGACGTCGTCGACGCGTCCCGTGATCCAGTAATACCCGTCCGCGTCGCGGCGGCAGCCGTCGCCCGTGAAGTACATGCCCTTGTAGGCCGAGAAGTAGGTCTGCACATACCGCTCGTGATCGCGGAAGACCGAGCGCGCGAGGCCGGGCCATGCGTCGAGAATGACGAGGTTGCCGGATGTCGCGCCCTCGAGCAGCACGCCCTTGTCATCGACAAGCGCTGGCTGAATGCCAAAGAACGGACGTGTGGCTGAACCCGGCTTCGTTGCCGTCGCGCCCGGCAACGGCGTGATCATGATCCCGCCGGTTTCCGTCTGCCACCACGTATCGACGATCGGGCAGCGGTCTTCGCCGACCACGTGATTGTACCATTCCCAGGCTTCCGGATTGATCGGCTCGCCGACCGACCCGAGCAGGCGCAGCGACGAGCGGCTCGTGCGCTTGACGAAATCGTCGCCGTTGGCCATCAGCGCGCGGATCGCGGTTGGCGCGGTATAGAACGTGTTGACTTTCCACTTATCGACGACATGCCAGAACCGCGACGGCGTTGGATAGTTCGGTACGCCTTCAAACATCAGCGTGGTCGCGCCGTTGGCGAGCGGCCCGTACACGATGTAGCTGTGTCCCGTGACCCAGCCCACGTCGGCGGTGCACCAGTAGATGTCGCCGTCGTGATAATCGAACACGTACTGATGCGTCATGGCCGCATACGTCAGATACCCGCCCGTCGTGTGCAGCACGCCCTTGGGCTTGCCCGTCGAGCCCGACGTATAGAGAATGAACAGCGGGTCTTCGGCGTTCATCTCGGCTGGCGGACAGTCGCCGGTCACCTTGACCAGCTCTTCATGCAGCCACAGATCGCGTCCCGCCGTCATGGTGACGTTACCGCCCGTGTGACGCACGACCAGCAGCTTTTCCCTACCCTTGCCGACCTTCTTCAACGCTTCGTCGGCGTTCTTTTTGAGGGGGACTGACTTGCCGCCGCGCAGACCTTCGTCCGCTGTGATGATGAACGTCGAATCGGCATCCTCGATGCGGCCGGCGAGGGCTTCGGGCGAGAACCCGCCGAACACGATCGAATGCACCGCGCCGATGCGGGCGCAGGCCAGCATTGCGTAGGCGGCTTCCGGGATCATTGGCAGATAGATCGTGACGCGGTCGCCCTTGGCGACGCCGTGCGCCTTCATGACGTTGGCGAATTTCGACACCCGCTCATGGAGCTGGCGGTACGTGATCTTTTCATCGACCGTTGGATCGTCGCCTTCGAAGATGATCGCGACCTGATCGGCGCGCGTCGCGAGATGGCGGTCGACGCAGTTGGCGCAGACGTTCAGCGTGCCGTCCTCATACCATTTGATCGAGACGTTGTTGGTGTCGAAGCTGGTGTTCTTTACCTTGGTGTATGGCTTGATCCAGTCGAGCCGGCGGCCCATCTCGCCCCAAAAACCAGCGGGGTCTTTGATGGATCGCTCATACATCGCCTTATAGGCCGCATCGTCCACCCAGGCCCGCTTGGTCCAATCGGCCGGAACTGGATACGTCTTCTCGCTCATGGTCGTTTCCTCAGCACTCGTGTTTTTATTGAAAGCAATATGACCGGTGATGGATCGCAGCGCAAACGCTGCACGCATCCCTTCTGACTATAGTATGTGTCCTCGTGCACAAAAAAGCCCGGCAAGCCGCATTGGCTGCCGGGCAAATTCGCTAGAGTACTTCAGGCTTAGCTTGAAGCGCCTCTCTCTCCACTGTTATCCCGGACAAGTGCGCCCCTGCGCACGCAGATCCGGGAGCTTTACCACTTTCCATCAGGTAAAGACCCCGGATCGGCAAGTGCAGGGCCGTCCGGGGCAACAGTGAGGGATGGTTCTGCTGCAATCTATTCTGCGGCCGACTTAGCGGCAGCGAGCGGACCGGCTGCGCGGACGTCGGCGTCGGTGTGGGAGGCGAAGCGTTCGAAGTTTTTGTTGAACATCTCGACGAGGCGGGCTGCCATGGCGTCATAGGCCTTGGCATCTGCCCACGTGTCGCGCGGGGTGAGGATTTTGGCGTCGACGCCTGCGAGCGACAGCGGAACCTGGAAGCCGAACACCTCATCGGTGCGCATCGGCTGGTTCTTGAGTTCGCCCGAAAGAGCAGCCGACAGCAGTGCGCGGGTCGCCTTGATCGGCATGCGCGAGCCGGTGCCGTACATGCCGCCGGTCCAGCCGGTGTTGACGAGCCAGCAGTCGACCTTGTGCTCGGCGATCAGCTTGCGAAGCAGGTTGCCGTAAACCGTGGCGTGACGCGGCATGAACGGCGCGCCAAAGCAGGTCGAGAACGTAGCCGAAGGCTCGTTGCCCATGCCTTTTTCCGTACCGGCAACCTTGGCGGTGTAACCCGACAGGAAGTGATACATGGCCTGGCTTGGCGTCAGCTTGGCAATCGGAGGCAGCACGCCGAATGCGTCGGCGGTCAGCATCACGATGTTCTTGGGGTGACCCGCGATGCCCGTCGGGCTTGCGTTGCGGATGAAGTCGAGCGGATAGGCCGAGCGCGCGTTTTCCGCCAGCGTGCCGTCGTCGAAGTCGGGGATGCGGGTCTTTTCCGACAACACGACGTTTTCAAGCACGGTCAGGAAGCGGTTCGAGGCATCGTAGATATCTGGTTCGGCTTCCTTGGAGAGGCGGATCGTCTTGGCGTAGCAGCCGCCTTCGAAGTTGAAGATGCCCTTTTCCGACCAGCCGTGCTCGTCGTCGCCGAGCAGCGTGCGGGCGGGATCGGCCGATAGCGTCGTTTTGCCGGTGCCCGACAGGCCGAAGAACACGGCCGACTCTTTACCGTCGTTTGAGACGTTGGCCGAGCAATGCATCGGCATGACGCCCTTGGGCGGCAGGATGTAGTTGAGGAACGAGAATACGCTCTTCTTGATTTCGCCGGCATAGCTGCTGCCGCCGACGAGGACCAGGCGGCGCGAGAAGTCGCAGGCGATGATCGTTTCGCTGCGGCAGCCGTGCTTTGCAGGGTCCGCGCGGAAGCCGGGGAAGCTCACGACCGTGAACTGAGGTGCAAAGCCCTTCTGCTCTTCAGGCGTCGAGCGGCGCAACATGTGATTGATGAACAGGCCATGCCAGGCAAATTCGGCGAAGATGCGGGTCGGCAGGCGATGGGTCTTGTCGGCACCGCCGAACAGATCCTGGACGAAGATGTCCTTATCTTTGGCGTAGGCCAGGAAGTCTTTGAGCAGCACTTCGAAGTGCTCGGCCTTCATTGGCTTGTTGTTGTCCCACCAGATGGCCCCCTTGGTCTCGGCATCTTCGACGATGAACTTGTCCTGCGCCGAGCGACCGGTGTGGGCACCGGTTTTCGCCATGAATGCGCCGGTGTTGGCAAGTTCGCCTTCGCCGCGTTTGATGGCGATCTCAACGAGTTCAGTGGCCGAATTATTGTGATGCAGCTTACCGCACGCTGAGAGCGGGAAAAGTTCGATGGTCATGTGTGCCTGTCTTATGGAGCGATGACAATGTTGTGACGACATGGGCGACCAAAACTTGATCGCTCGGGGTATTGATACCCGTACGTCTAGCCGCTTCGGCTTAGCGAGGTCACTGACTTAGCACAATCTGGCCGAAAGTCGGGCATGTCGCACCCGGGAAATCCCCATCAGAATTAAAGTTTAATATACCGGGTATGCACAATCTTAATGAAGGAGTGGCAGTGCGGCATCAACCTGCGATCAAACCGCCACGGTTTCAGCAAATTATACTTGTGTAAGGACTTTCTCAGCCATCGACGTGTTAGATCGCAGGCTAAGGCGTTTGTTCCCATACGAGTCGCCCGGCGCAATCATGAAATTTTGAGACCCATGGCCGAAAGCGGAAAAGTCCCTCTCTTCTCGGTCGTTACGGGCGACGGCGCAGCGTCGGCCATCCGCCCGCAGTTTCAGCCGCAACCCGAAACTCTGGGGGACTCAGCCCTCGTCGCGCTTGCAGCTATCGCTGCCCATTACCGCATTGCCGCCGATCCCGCCCAGATGAGCCACGAACTGGGCTTGGGCGAATCACTTGCCACTGGCGAGCATGTTGTGCGTGCAGCCCGAAAAATTGGCCTCAAGGCAACGCTGCTGACCGATCAAGCCATCAAGCGCCTGAAGACTGTGCCGCTTCCTGCCATTGTCGGGCTCAAGGACGGCAGCTACGGCGTCATTACCCACCGCAGTCCCGACGGTCAGCTTCGTTACGTCAACCCGCTGGCCCGCTCCCAGGTCGTCGAAAAGGTCGAGGACTTTGCAGAGCGCTGGTCGGGCAGCGTCGTGCTGATCACCCGCCGCGCGGGCGGTGCAGGCGTTGATCCGCGCAAGTTCGAATTCAGCTGGTTTTTGCCGTCCATCTGGCGCTACCGCAAACCGCTCGGCCACGTCCTGCTCGCCTCGCTCTTTGTGCAGATCTTTGCGCTCATCACGCCGCTGTTCTTTCAGGTCGTCATCGACAAGGTCTTGCTGCACAAAGGCATGTCGACGCTGATCGTCGTTACCGTTGGCCTCCTCGTGATC
This sequence comes from Hyphomicrobiaceae bacterium, assembly GCA_040080145.1. Lineage (GTDB taxonomy): Bacteria > Pseudomonadota > Alphaproteobacteria > Rhizobiales > Hyphomicrobiaceae > JANXVY01. Next base: position 18,007 of record JBEBJA010000028.1, on the reverse strand, counting down.
GGCCTGTTCGACGTTATCCTGCAATATCTGCGATCCTACGCGCTCAACCACACGACATCGCGCATCGACGTGGAGCTTGGCAGCCGGCTGTTCGACCACCTCTTGAAACTGCCGCTGGGTTACTTTGAAACCCGCGCCGCCGGTCAAACGGTCGCTCGCATGCGTGAGCTCGAAACCATCCGGTCGTTTTTGACCGGCCAAGGCCTGTCGTCGGCCATCGACCTGGTGTTTGCGCTGATTTTCATTTCGGTCATGTGGATGTACTCGCCCACCCTGACCCTGATCGTCATTGGGTCCATCCCGCTCTATCTCATTATCGCCTTTTCGATCCGCCCACTCCTGCGCGACAAGATCAACGAACGCTTCAACCGTGGCGCTTTGAGCCAACAGTTTCTTGTCGAGTCCGTGGTCGGCATCCAGACGTTGAAGGCCGCCGCCGTCGAACCGATGCTGCGTAATCAGTGGGAAGAAAAGCTCGCCGCCTACGTCAAAACCTCGTTTGATGCGGTGATGCTCTCGACGCTGGGCCAGAACGCGATCCAATACGTCAGTAAAGCGACCACGGCGTTGGTTCTGTTCTTTGGCGCTCAGGCCGTCATCAGCGGTGAACTTTCCGTTGGGGGGCTCGTTGCCTTCAACATGATGATGGGGCAGGCCACCCAGCCGATCCTGCGCCTCTCCCAGCTCTGGCAGGACTTCCAGCAGGTTCAGATTTCCGTCGATCGCCTCGGCGACATCCTGAACGCCGTCCCCGAAAGCCGTCAGCTGTCGAACGCCACGCTCCCTCCCGCGCGGGGCGCCATCAAAATCGAAAACATCGACTTCCGCTACGTTCAGGGCGGCCCGGAAATTCTGAAAGGTGTCACGCTCGACATTCCCGAAGGTCAGGTGATCGGCATCGTCGGGCCGTCGGGCTCTGGCAAGTCTACGCTGACCAAGCTGATCCAGCGCCTCTACCGGCCCGAACGCGGTCAGATCCTGCTCGATGGCATCGACATCTCGCAGGTCGATACGGCGTGGCTGCGCCGCCAGATCGGCGTCGTGCTTCAGGAAAACCTGCTGTTCAACCGCACGATCCACGAGAATATTGCGCTGGCCAATCCCGGCCTGCCGCGCGCCCATGTCATCGCCGCCGCCCGCCTTGCTGGAGCTGATGAATTCATTACCCGGATGCCGATGGGTTACGACACCATGATCGAAGAGCGCGGCGCGAACCTGTCGGGTGGCCAGCGCCAGCGCATCGCGATTGCCCGTGCCCTTGCCACTAAGCCCCGCATCCTGATCCTCGACGAGGCAACTTCGGCGTTGGACTACGAAAGCGAACGCATCATCCAGTCCAACATGCGCTCGATCACCAAGGGGCGCACCGTCGTCATCATCGCGCACCGCCTCGCTGCCGTCCGCAACTGCGACCGAATCATTGCTATCAAGGACGGCGTCGTTGTCGAGGATGGTTCCCATGCCGACCTGCTGGCTAAGCCCGGTGGCGTCTACGCCAAACTCTGGCGCATGCAATCTGAACCTCTTGAAGGATGATGCGGATGCTCCGGTTTCTGGCTGTCCCCTCGTTCACACCTCCTGGTGGAGATGTCGTGCCGTCCGCTTCGCTGGTGTTGCTGGCCGCCGAGATCACTCTGGCCCTGCTGGTGCTGGCGTTGGTGTTCCAGCGGCTGCGAAAATACCGCGAGCACTCGTTCGTTGACGAACCGGAAGCATCGTTATCATCGGCCGGTGCGGCCTCGTCTATGGCCATGGCGGTGGCGAAGTCCGCTACCACAGCCGTTGCCCCGTCCGCGCCGCTCTTGCCCGGTGACCTGACCCGCGCGCTTGATCCGACCGACCGCGAATTCTTACCCGCAGCGCTTGAGCTGCTTGAAACCCCGCCGTCGCCGGTTCGCATTGCTGGCATCTGGCTGATCTGCAGCGGCGTTGTCGTCGCGCTTGCGTGGTCATACTTTGGCAAACTCGACATCCACGCTGTCGCGCAGGGACGCATCCAGCCGTCCGGCCGGTCCAAGGTCATCCAGCCGGTCGAGGCTGGCAAAGTCGTTGCAATCTTCGTTGAAAACGGCAGCCGTGTGAAAGCTGGCGACATCCTGCTCGAACTTGACCCGACCGAAACCGGCGCTGATCGCCAGTCTCAGACCCGGGAGTTGGAATCCGCCCGTGCTGAAGCTGCCCGCCGCCGCATCGCGATCAAAATCGCCCGCGACACCGACCGTTCGCTGGTTCCTAAGCCGATTGCCTTTGATCCAACCATATCCGATGCCGTCCGCAGCCGCGAAGAACTGGTCCTGGCTGGCGACCTTGGTCAGCTCAAATCGAGCCGCGCAAATCAGGTGGCACAGCTGGCCGAACGGATGGCGACGCGCGATAAGCTCACTGCCAGCATCGAGTCGCGCGCCAAGGTGATCGCCCTTGCTAAAGAGCGCGTCGACATGCGTACGCAGTTGAATGACACCGGCTCGCTGTCGCGCGCCCTCGTCATCGAGGTGCTGTCGCAATATGAATCGCACATGACGGCGCAGACGTCCGAAAAGGGCCAGCTTGTCGAAACCGAAGCCGCCATCAATACGGTCGCATCCAAGATCGAGGAGCTTATCAGCCAGTTCGTCTCCGACCAGTCGAGTAAGCTCGCCGAAGCCGAACGCAAAGCCGACCGAATCGCGCAGGATCTCGTCAAGGCGACCGCTAAGAACGAGCGCGCCACGCTGAAATCGCCGATCACCGGCACCATTCAACAGCTTGCCGTCTCAACCGTCGGTCAGGTGGTCAGCGGTGCGCAATCGTTGATGACCATTGTCCCAACGGACGGCCCGATCGAAATCGAAGCGATGATCCAGAACCTGGACATTGGCTTTGTGAACCCGGGCCAGGACGCCATTATCAAGATCGAGGCTTTCCCCTTTACCCGGTTTGGCTCAATCTCGGGCAAAGTCGCCCGCGTCTCCCGTGATGCCGTTGAGGAACGCGATGCCATCGCCATGGCCGATCCGATGCAGGCGGCACGCCCCGGCGGCGCGACAAGCGGGGCCGGTGCAAAAGGCCCCAACCTCGTGTTCCCAGCCACCGTCCGCCTGGAAAAGAGCACCATCAATGTGGACGGCAAGGAAATCGCGCTCAGCCCCGGCATGTCGGTCACGGTGGAAATTCTGACCGGCCAGCGCCGCGCCATCGACTACGTGTTAGCCCCGTTGCGTGAAGTTGCGGCCAACAGCGGCCGCGAACGGTAGCGGATTTCTTCACCGCGCTGCTGTGTGGCAAGTCCCCGGACCGGCACGTGCAGTGCCGTCCGGGGAAACAGTGTGTTGGGAGGCTGGTTCGTTGAGTTAGGCGAACCCAGCCATCCTTACTTCAAGTTGCCGCAGAACCGCTGAATCCGCTTACAGGCTTCTTCGAGCGCTTCAATCGACGTTGCGTACGAGATGCGGAACGCCGGGCTTCCAGCAAAAGCCGCGCCATGCACACAGGCGACGCCTTCTTCATCGAGCAGCGCCGTCACGAAATCCTCGTCCGTCTTGATGACTGTGCCGGCGGCCGTCGTCTTGCCGATGGCACCTGCGCACGACGGGTAGACATAGAACGCGCCTTCCGGTTTGGGGCAGGTCAGCCCTTTGGCCTGATTGAGCATCGACACCACCAGATCGCGGCGCTTCACGAACTCGGCGTTGTGACGGGCAATGAAGTCCTGCGGTCCATTCAGTGCCTCGACAGCCGCCCACTGCGTGATCGAGCACGGGTTGGACGTCGACTGCGATTGCAGCTTGCACATCGCCTTGATGAGAGGCTCTGGGCCAGCCGCATAGCCAAGCCGCCAGCCGGTCATGCAGTAGGCCTTCGACAGCCCGTTCATGGTCAGCGTGCGATCATAGAGGCCGGGCTCGACGGCAACCGGGGTGTAGAACTTGAGGCCGTCATAGAGCAGGTGCTCGTACATGTCGTCGGTCAGCAGCCACACATGCTTATGCTTCATCAGCACATCGGTGATCGCCTTGACCTCGGCGTGGGTGTAGGCAGCCCCGGTCGGGTTCGACGGCGCGTTGAACAGCATCCACTTGGTTTTCGGCGTGATCGCCGCTTCCAGGTCCTTGCCCAACAGCTTGTAGCCGTTTTCAGCCGTCGTCTCGACGAACACCGGCGTGCCGCCGCCGAGCAGCACGATGTCGGCATACGACACCCAGCACGGCGCGGGAATGATGACCTCGTCGCCGGGGTTCAGCGTCGCCAGCAGGGCATTGTAAAGCACCTGCTTGCCGCCGGTGCCAACCGACACCTGGCTCGGTTTGTAGTCCAAACCGTTCTCGCGCTTGAACTTGGCGCAGATCGCCGCCTTGAGTTCAGGGATGCCGTCCACGTCGGTGTATTTGGTCTTGCCAGCTGCCAGCGCTTTGACTGCGGCATCCTTGATGTTTTGCGGTGTATCGAAATCAGGCTCACCGGCGGACAACGAAATGATGTCGCGCCCTTTAGCTTTGAGTTCGCGCGCCTTCGTTGAAACGGCGATCGTGGCGGAGGGCGAAATGCGGTTCAAACTGTCGGCGATGAAGCCCATGGCATTTACTTCCTGTTAACGTCAAACGGCGATCAGCAGTGGTGATGACTGACTCGGCGTCATTGTGGACTGAGACGGTTCGGCCCGGCGGGAATGCTCGCGGCGGTAACGACGCAAAAACCGGCGCGGGCGGGCGCAAACTAGGCCGATGCTGCCCGCACAGCAAGCGCGGAGGAAACGCTTATTGCCGCGCCGGATCACTGCGAGCCGTGACCCAAACAGCACGATCCGTGAAGAACCGGCAAAACCGCCAACTTTGCCACATTGAGGGCAAATCCTGGCCACATCGGCACGGTCGAGTAGGCATCACGCAAATCCGTTCGTCACGGCACGTAACTTAGGAGACTGACCACGATGCAGGACACACCGGCAAAATTCAAAATTCGCATTGCAGCCGACGTGATTGCCGGCCTATTCGTCTTTTACGCGATCTCCGTCGTTATCCTTGGGCCATCGGCGGCCAGCAGCCTGCTCGGCATTGAAAGCGCGATCCCGTCCGCTGCGCAGGGATCCACTGGACTGCCATTGTTCGTACATCAAATGGCAGGGAGCTGGGAAATGGGCGGTACAAACACAAAATTTCTCATGCTTGCGGCTGTTTTTTCAGCATTGTTTGCACTAAATAAAGCGTTCGCACGTCACCTCCGTAAAGCCTACATTAGATCCCACAAGGTTGTGTCGAAGCCAGAACGGGAATGACGGATCGGCGCCGAAGGCGCTGCAACCGTCTGCGATCGTGGAGAAAAGCCGATGCCGATCGATAGCACCACCCAATCGTCGACGGCTCCCCGCAAGGGTGCCAGGGCGGTTGCGCTTCCGGTAGCCTGCGGTTTGGGCATGGCCGTGATCGCGCTGATCTTCACAACCTTCAATAGCGAAAAAGTGGTTGCCACCGGTTTTGAGCGGGCCTTCGCCGCCCTGCAGAAGCCAACGGTTAACGCTGTCGGCCGGGCATACGACGGAATCGCGGGCACCGAAGAATTTTGGCTCCAGCCGATCAAGAACGGCAACCTTGTCAAGGCCGTCGCCGTCGGCCAGCAAATTACTGTTGCCGCCAATGGTACCGAACGCCGCCTGACGATCACCAATATCGACGAGGCCGGCGACGCGATGACTCATATTCAGACGTCCGCCAGCCGCGCGCTGCTCGTGACCTGCCGTGAAGGCGACGCCACGACAGGCCGCGTGATCCGATTCCGTCTCGATGCCAATCAATTTACGGAACTTCCCGCTGGTGCCATCACCACCCAACGCACCCTCTAGCGTTCCGTCATCCGCACTTGCGCAGACCGCAGAGGCGGACGATAACAACAGCAGTTGTGAATGGCATCCGCCGTGACCGGCATTTTGGGGGAGTTCATCCATGAGGCTTAATCCGCCGACCTTAGCCCTCTTCTTCGCCTCCGTCGTGCTCGGCACGCTGGCGCTCGTCACCAAGCTGGGCTTCGTCCCGATCCCGCGCTTCTTGCCCCACCAGGAGTTTTGGCTCGCCATCACCGCCTATATGGTGCTGATGGTCGGCAATGTCGTGCGCGGCCTTTGATCCAGATCGCTGCCGGCATCGTTGAACGGGTGTAGACAAGAAAAAAGCCGCTCCAACGGAGCGGCTTTCACTTATCGACGGTAGTTGCTAATGGACGGCAGTTTCTGAAACTAAGCCATTTTAGGCTTTTGACGTTCGTATCCGGTTAACGGCTGCGCACGCAAGTACTATGTCGCGTGCGCAAAGAATTCGCGCTAGGTGAAACATCGAAACATCACCGATATGTGATGGCCTTCGCACCCGGCCAGACGACCTGATAACCGAACTCGATCACCTGCTCCTGCTCGGCTTCGAGTTTGATTTCCCATGAAATAACGCCGCGCTTGTCTTCGACATCGGTCTTGGTTGGCTGGGGTTTAGCGGTCAGCGAGACCTTGATGTCTTGCTGTTGCGACACGGGAATATTGTCGAACACTGTCACCGCCATGGCGCGCCCATGCATATTCTTGACGGTAATCTTGTAGTTGCGCGTATCGGTCTTTGACGACGAGATCAGGCCCTTCTCGCCGCGCTTGTCCTCTGCGATGGCATGCTTGACGCGGATTGCGTCGTCGGCCCCGAAGCCAAGCTCATGCTCCTCGCCCGGCGCCAACAACGGCAACCGTCCGGTTCCCACAAACGTCCCATCACGGAATAGCGACACCGCGCCTGGCAGCAGTGCCGACGACTTTGGTAACGAGAGCTTGGCATAGAGATATGCCTTCGCATCCAGCCTCGGCACCGTGCGCACCAACAGCGACGGCTCGATGGATTCTTCCATCAACTGAACCCGCTTTGTTTCCCCGGACGGCAGCACGGTAACCCGGCCCGGAACGCCATAAATTGCCTGGAACGGTGCCTGGACGACATCTGCGTTCTTGGCCTTCGCCTCCAGCATCACGACCGCTTCGGGCACTGCGCCCGCAGTCATCGCCATGTCAGCCTCATCCGCCATTCCACCTAGCGCGCCGCGAGACTTCATCATCGACCGGGCCGGTGCGGCAGGAGCCGCTGCAACCGGCATCGGCGGCGGCGCATCCGGGACGAAATCGACGCTCATCGTTCGCAATTCGGGGGCGGATGCCCCGACGCTTGGCCGCGTCGTCGACAGCGCCAGCGCCACGTTGGTCCACGGCTCGCCGGTTGTCTGGGTGATCGCCGCTCTGCGGGTTAAATCGAGTTTGGGTGCCGCAGACTTTGACCCCGTTGCCAATCGCGCATCGTAAAGCGCTGTCCACGACGCGGACGGCACCTGATACTTCACGACCATTTCGGCTTCGAGTGCTGCGCCCGCATTCACGAACACCGCGACCTCGGTCCGCTCGTCCCTGGCCGGCGCAATCGCATGCAACTTGCCCTGCAGATCCTTGATCTGCCGGTCCACATCGCGGATTTTCGCTTGCCCCTCAAGCTCCAGCTTCCTGGCATCGACCGTGCCGATCCCAATCGTTGAGAGTATGGCTTTCCAATCCACCGGCGTGGAATTCGATAGCTGCGGCGGCGGCACCTTCGGCAACTCCGCCAAGTTGGCCAGCAGCGTTCGCTGAGTCTCGGCGGCCTGAACCTGGCCTTCAAGCAACGACCGCTGATCCTTCAACGCTTCGATCTGATCCTCAAGCTTGCGCCGCTCGGCGTCCGTTGCTGCTGGATCGGATCGCGGAACGAACATGCGCTTGGTGTCGACCGACCCGATTTCGAGCTTGCCCGCAGATTTGCCCTCGACCCGGATGGAACCTGCAATCGCCTGGGCCGGCAAATCGGGAAACACGATCCGCCCCTCGCCGGCCACGAGCTTGACCTTCGCCGCCCGCGTTATCTCGGCTCCCGATGGAAACACAGTCACAGCATCAATCGTGGAGCTGGCGATAACATCTGCGGCCATCGCCCCTCCACCGCTCAGCCCAATCGCTGAGAATACAACAACGGCCGTCAAACGCATGGCGATAAACCCCTCATCTCGTGTTCCGGTTCTGACATTTGCTTCCCGGTGCGGCCTGGTTCTGAGCAAATGTCAGAACCACTAGGAACACTAGCAAGCCTATGATTCTAGTGTAGCTTTAGCACCTGACGTTTGGTTTTGAGACGAGCCGCTCGCGGGTACCAAACGTCAGGTGCGCTACACTAGTTGCTGAAATTCGCCAGCAACTGAGAATGAGTGAACACGATCTAATTATGGCGATGGCGGACCCGCCATCACCATGCGCCAGCAATTTCCAGCAAGCACGCGCAAGGTTGGCTCACGCGGCCCCGCCCGGCCGCGATCAGATCCGTGGACGTACGCCGACGATCTTCCAATCGAGGCCGGTAAACGCGATGTCGGTTTCGACATCAGGCACTGTCGCGGCTGCATCCTTGGCGACACCAACCGAGAACCCAAGCGGGCCCATGATGCTGAACCGTTTGATGTTTGCTATGCTGAAGGCGGCCTTCGCAGCCGGCTTGGCAGCAACCGGGGGCGCTGGTTGGGCTTGGCCCTGCGCGTCTTTCTTGCCCAGCAATCCGCCAAATTTTCCGCCCAACAGATCATTGAGACCGCCGGTCTTGTGGCCACCGCCACCGATTACACCTGCCAGCGCGCCCAGGCCGCCTGCGCCGCTGCCCATCTTTTCCGAAACGATGTCAGAGATCGTTTTGCGCACATCGCCGCCCTCGCGATAGATCCGCATGAGGCTTTCCGGTGTCACGATTGTCGTCAGCGCCAGTTCGACGATCTTGGGCACCATCTGCGTTTTCAGCTGGCCGAGCAGGGCTGCGTTGTCGGCTCCGCCCTGGGTGACTGCGGCAGCGGCTGCCTTTTCCACTTCGGCGGTCACGGCAGGCGTGAGTGACTGACGGACCTGCGGAAAATCAACCTTTGCGGCGAGCAAGGGAACATTTTCCGTGTTGAGGGCGTTTTGGACAGACATCAAACTGTACGCTGGCCACGCGACGTAGAACCCGAGCAGCGCCACGATCACAATTGCTAAAACTTTTCCCATACCTGTTCTCCCGTTGATCCGTTCCCGGTCATAAAACATTTACCAAGCCGGGATGGCAAAACATTTACGGTTAAGACCCAAGATTAGCGCAATCTAAGCTGGCGCTTAAACGCAAGGTCTGTGCCGCATTCTGTTGCACAAGATGATCGATTTGGGTGCGGGTGATTCGCATAGTCCGCGCACTGTCGCATCTTTGCGATGTGTTCAAGATGTCACACCGTCCGCTCGGGGCGTGGTGAATGCTAACATTAGGTCTAATGGCCAAACAGTTGGACTGGCGCGGTTATTGCGTTCGTGTAACAGTCGGATGACATGTGCAACTATTGGGCAAAATTGAAGACACGGTGCCTCTTGACCACAACGGTGTGTGATGTTGCACTGCACGGACTGCGTTCAAGCGACTTGTAGACGACCATCTCCGGCCGGAAAGGGTAACTGACTTGAACTACCTTGGATATGAACTGGCCCACGCGTTCTTTACGCCTCTGCGCTTTTGGTCGACCGCCACACGCTTGGCTCTCGACAACCCATTTGGCCTGCTTTCGCTCAACCCGTTTTCCAAGAGCATGTCTGCCGCTCTGGAAGTATTCGAGAGTTTGACGAAGCGCTACGGCAAGCCGGTATTCGGCATTCCCGAAACGTCGATCAACGGGGTCCCTGTCCCCATCACCGAACGGATCGCGTTTTCAAAACCGTTCTGCAACCTTGTCCATTTCGAACGCGATGAAGCCGTCGCCGGCAAGCGCAACGACCCCAAGGTCTTATTGATCGCGCCGATGTCGGGCCACTACGCCACTCTGCTGCGTGGCACCGTCAAGTCGATGATCAACGACCATGAACTCTATATCACCGACTGGACCGACGCCCGCAACGTGCCGGTCGCCGAAGGCCGCTTCGATCTTGATGACTTCATCGACTACATCATCGAAATGGTCCAATTCCTTGGCCCCAACACACACGTCATGGCCGTCTGTCAGCCAGCCGTTCCAGCCCTTGCTGCCACTGCCGTGATGGCCAAACTCAAGATGGCAATCCAGCCGGCATCGCTGACGCTGATGGGCGGCCCGATCGACACGCGCCGCAATCCGACCGTCGTCAACAAGCTGGCGATGGAAAAGCCCATCACATGGTTCGAGCGCAACGTCATCTCGGTTGTGCCCTTCCCGCAACTGGGCTGCATGCGCCGCGTTTATCCTGGATTCGTCCAGCTCACCGGCTTCATGACGATGAACCTTGAGCGTCATCAGACCGCATATCGCGACCTGTTCGACGACCTCGTCAAAGGCGACTGCGACAGCGTCAACCAGCACCGCGAATTCTATGACGAATATCTGGCCGTCATGGACTTGCCCGCCGAGTTCTATCTCCAGACGGTCAAGGCGGTATTCCAGGAACACGCGCTGCCAAACAAAACTTTCGTTCATCGCGGCCAGATCGTCGACTGCGGCGAGATCACCCGCACTGCCATCATGACGGTTGAGGGTGAACGCGACGACATCTGCGGCGTCGGCCAGACCGAAGCCGCCCACGATCTGTGTAAGAACGTACCGGCCGACGAACACTTCCACTATCTCCAGCCAGGCGTCGGTCATTATGGTGTCTTCAACGGCACCCGGTTCCGCACCGAAATCCAGCCGCGGATCCGTGAAATGATCCGCACCATCGAAGCGCGCCGCAAAGGTGAAAAGGCCCACGTCACCAATCTCGCCTCCAAGCCCGAGATTGCGCTGCGGTCAAATCAACGGCCGCAGCTGGCAACGCGCTGGGAAGATACCCCGATGTTTGGCAAGCCAAACTAAGCTGGCCCTGCATCACGAAGCCAAACGCCCGCGCTTCCCCACCAGGAGCGCGGGTTTTTTTGTGGGTTGCAACATGGATCGCAGTGGAACGTCTTTTTGCCGCCGGGCAGATCCGGTACGTTTCCTGCTCCCCGGGGCACCCTTGTCTGCGGACGCCAGAAAATGGGAATTTCAGTTGCGCAGGAAACGCCTTGAGGCTTCGAGCCATGTTCAGGAGACGTCAAAGCGTGCGGGCGAGCGGCGGGGCTGCATCGGGTGACCGGGTTGTGGTGTTGCGCGACGGGCGGACGCTTGGCTATCGCGAATATGGTGATGCCGGTGGCTTTCCGGTAATCGCGTTGCATGGGACGCCGGGGTCTCGGCTCAAGTATGGGGGTGCGCACGCGGGTGCCGTTGCCAAGGGGCTGCGCATCCTTGCGCTCGACCGGTGGGGATATGGGCTCAGTTGTGCAAAGCCCGCTGCAACGCTTGCTGGCTATGGTGCCGATGCCGAAGAGCTTGCCGACAGGTTGGGGTTGGGGCGGTTTGCAGTCACGGGTGTATCGGGGGGCGGTCCGTTTGCGGTGGCGGTGGCAGCGAAGCTAAAGGATCGGGTGGCCGCGTTGGCGCTGGTCTCGCCGGTCGGGGTCATCAATGGTCCGTCGGGCCGGGCGGTTTTAAGTCCGTTTCATGCGATGTGCTTCCAACTCGCGCCGCGAATTCCTGGGTTGCTCGGCTGCTCGTTTCTTGCTTATCGCGCGATGCTCGCGGCCGCGCCGGATGTGGCAATGCGGATCGCGGTTGTGAAATCGGCACCGGCGGACAGGGCGCTCATGCGTGATAAGCAGATGCGGGCTGGAATGGCCGCGATGTTTGCCGAGGGACTTGCGGCAGGCGTTTTGGGACCGGTGACCGATATGGCGTTGTTCGGGCGGGAATGGTTCAGCGAGCCATTGGCAAGCGGTTTTGAGGGAAGCGGCTTTTCTGGTGTCAGCGCAGATGTGAGGATTTGGATCGGGCTCAAGGACCGGAATGTGCCATTGGCGGCCGTGCGGGCGCTGCACGCTTCGTTGCCGGGGAGCGATTGTATTGAGATCGCAGATGCGGGCCATCAATGGCTCGCGGGGCATTTTCACGTGGTATTTGACTGGATACACGAACGCGCGCGGCAATGATGCGCGCGCGCGTTGATTCAGACTGAAGTGGCGCTTGGACGGTTAGCCCGTCGAAAGGGCGCGTGGCCAACGGACGGCGAACCAGTCCTTGAGCTTGTGTGGACGTTCGGACTTTGCAAAGCCCTGGCGAAAACCGGGCGTCGCCCAGGAGCGGGAATAATTGCCTGCGTCCATTTCGACGGTTTCCGGCTCGGGGTCGAATTGATCGGAAGCCGGCGCCATCGTTACGCCTGCTGCTTCTACTGCCGATTTCAGCTTGTCGATCCGCATCTGCGCCATTGCCTTACGCCCGCTTGTTGAGGGTTTCGGAAGTTTAGTGCCGAAGCCCGTTTTAGAGTTTGATGCAAGTGTGACCTGGGTCAAGTTATTTTTGTCTTAGTTTTTAGAAAATATTTTCTATTTCGCTTATGCAGTAATTGTTGCATCGCAGCTTTCGCTTTTGCGCCGGTCTGTTTTCTCGGCTGTTTTCATGAGGCGGGGACGAAGTTCATTGCGACGCCATTCATGCAATAGCGCTGGCCCGTTGGAGCTGGGCCGTCATTGAAGACATGTCCCAAATGGCCGTCGCAGCGCGCGCAGTGGACTTCAGTCCGGGTCATAAAGAACCCCTTATCTATGCTGGTTTCGACGGCGCCCGGAATAGGCTCATAAAAGCTCGGCCATCCGCTTGCGCTGTCGAATTTCGTGGTGGAGCGGAACACAGGCTGACCGCAGCCGGCGCACTCGTAAGTGCCTGGACTGTAGGTTTTGTCGAGCGGGCTTGTCCGCGCCGGTTCTGTGCCGTGGGTGCGCAGGACGCGATATTGGCCGGGCGATAATTGCGCCTTCCATTCGGCGTCGGTTTTGGTGATCTTGCCGTGGGTTGGTTTGTTTTCGATCATCTGGATAACTCCGCACGAAACCGTTTCATGACCGACATACGCGCCTGATGGCTTTTGCGTTACGAACCTTGATTATAACGGACCGGGCGAACACCAGACTTTTATGAATTCAAAGCATCTGTATTAACTTTTCGACGACAATCTCCGTTGCGCTGACGTTGCAACGGCAGACGATTGCCTCGACGCCTGCTGCTCGCGCCGTTTCAAAACCTCGCGCGTAAGCCGGGTCAATGTCGCCAGCAATGCTAAAATGCTGCGCATCCGAGCGCTGGACTAAATAGACCATAACGGCGCGATTCCCCTGCTCTACCATTGATGCCAGTTCGTCCAAGTGCTTGGCGCCGCGCTCCGTTACACTGTCTGGAAACTCGGCCAATCCATTTGTGCGCATCAAATGCACATTTTTGATCTCGACGTAGCAGGCTGCCTTGTTTGGGTCTTCCAGCAGGATATCAATGCGAGAATTCAAACCGTACTTCACCTCGTTGCGTCTGGTCGCATAACCGCTCAGCGCGGGGATTGTTCCAGCTGCGATTGCTTCGTTGACGAGGCGATTGGGCAGGCCGGTATTGATCCCGACCAGGGTTGTGCCGCCGTCGTAGGGGTGCTCCACGAGTTCGAGGGTGTGGCGGTATTTCCGGGTTGGGCTGTCGTTATGGGACACCCAGACCCAGGTGCCGGGGCTTGATAGCCCGAGCATCGCGCCGGTGTTGGGGCAGGACGCCGTGATCTCCTCGCCGCTGTCGAGGACGATATCGGCCAGGAAGCGTTTGTAGCGCTTGATCAGCCGGCCGCGGGATAAAGGGGAAGCGAATTTCATGGTGGGGGGGCTCGCAGCGCGGGGAACACGCCCGACGATTTCGTTTGGCGTGCCACAAAAAGCAGACGACGCGCTGTTGTCAGCGCGCCGTCTTTATAGAACGGATCTTGCAATCGGCCAGCGAGCAAGTCACCGGCATTTACTCAGGTCGTAGGCATTCACTTAGGCCGATGGCATTCACTTAGGCCGATGGCATTCTTGGAGCCGAGAGTTCGGGGCGCTGCACGCCTGCGGTCGGGTCGTCGGACCGGCGCGATTTGCCTTCGAAGAATGCACCCTGTTCGATGGCGAGAGCAGAGTGGTGGATATCGCCTTCGACGTGGCTGGTGGCCTGGAGCATGACGCGCTTGGAGCGGATCGAGCCCATGACTTGGCCGCGAACGACGACTTCGTCTGCAATGACGCTGCCGGTGATGCGGGCTTTTTCGCCGATCACGACGTAGCTCGAATGGATATCGCCTTGGACTTCACCGTCGACTTGAACTTCGCCCTTTGAGACGAGGTTGCCGGAGATGATAAGGTCGGGTCCGATAACGGAAGGTGCGCCGGTGCGGCCTCCTGCACTCATTGGTTTGCTCGATCCACTGCTGACAATTGGAGGGGGAACGGCGGACGGCACCGGTCCGCTCATTTTGAAATCCGCCTCGGGTTTCTTAAAATTCGGTAGCATCCCTCACCCCTGATTACGCTCAAAGTCCCGTCGTCACCGCTAACTCATAACTGCTAGCCCAAAAGTGCCAGCTTTGCCACGCTAAGAGATCAATGTGGATGCCCTATGTCGGCGGCGTGGCGCAGTTGCGCCGTATTTGTCCTAACACGCTTCTGTTGCGGGGTCATGATAATTGAAAGTCTGGTTCGAGCTTCGAAACAGCACAGCGTTTTATTGCGGGCCCGTCCTTCTTGTCACGATTTAAGGGCGTTGACGGCGGCAAGGACGTCATCGACGTGGCCGGGGACCTTTACTTTGCGCCATAGCTGGACGATCTTGCCCGTCTTGCCAATGAGGAAGGTGGCGCGTTCTACCCCCATATATTTGCGGCCGTACATGGATTTTTCGACCCAGACCCCGTAAGCGGTTGCGGCGGTTTTGTCTTCGTCGGCGGCCAAGGTGACGGTCAAATCGTGCTTTGTTTTGAATTTCTCGTGGCTGCGGGCGCTGTCAGGCGAGATGCCAATGACCTCGCAGCCGACGGCTTTGAATGCGTCGATCTGGCAGGTGAAATCCTTGGCTTCCACGGTGCAGCCCGACGTGTCGTCCTTGGGGTAGAAATAGACGACGACCGGGTGGCCTTTGAGGTTTGCCAGGGAGACGGTCTGACCATTATCGCCGGGTAGCGTAAAATCTGGTGCTTTGTCGCCGGGGTTGAGCATATGGGATGCCTTTCTTTTGTCTCTTTTCCTGGCCGTGGTGAACCGGTACGCCCGGGCTGGGTTGCCTGGTTCAGTTCCGGGGGCTGGTGGTGGGTGCCAGAGGGGCAAGTGGTACTGGCTGAAATAGCCAACTGGGGCCGCGGCAGCAATGAGGTTTGGCAGGTTATGACGGGACGAAGGTTGAGCGGTTATTCTTGGACGGGGAGTGGTGCGGTTTGGCCTTGACCAAGCGCAGGCCAGGACCGCATCCGCGCGGTAGACGACCGGTGGCGCAACCCCTGCCTTCGCGGGGTGGCGGGCGGCTGCTTTTGCATTTCTCCGCGTTTTTGCTGACGACGATGATTATCGCTGCTGCCGTGTGCGGGGTCGTTTACGTGCGGCTTTCGCACGGGCCGATTTCGCTCAAGTTTCTTGTGGCCTCGATCGAGAAGGGTATTACCGCAGAGCTGCCGGGTTTGCAGGCGCGGATGGACGATGCGCTGCTGGCCGTAACGGATGGCGGGACGGTCGAGCTGCGGTTGACGAATTTGCGGATTGTCGAGGGTGATGGGGACGCCGTTGCGACGGTGCCGACGGCTGCGGTCGAGTTGTCACGTCCGGCATTGTGGGCATTCAAGCTGGTGCCGTCGCGGATTGATCTGATTGATGCGAAGCTGTCGCTGATCTATTCGACGGAAGGCGGGCTCGTGATGAGCTTTGGCCGTGAGGTTTTGGACCAGCGGCTTGACGCTGGGGCCGGACCGGCTCCTGTGCCAGCACCTAGTGCTGCCGATCCGGGTCAGCTGCGCGGTGTCAATCTTGCTGCGATGATTACCGAGGCGACGGTGCAGGCGCGCAAGAAGCTCTATGTGTCGACCTATCTCAATCAGATAGGGGTGCGCGACGCGGTGGTGTCGCTCGACAATATGGGGGTGCGCAGCCAATGGCGGGTGCTGCAGGGCGTGGTCGAGATCGACCATCTCAAGCAGAATAGTGCGGTGTCGGGAAAGGCGACGATTGCGTCCAATCGCGGGCCGTGGTCGGTGACGCTTCGCAGCGAAGAGACAGATAGCGCGCAAGGCCAGGTGCTTTCGGCAACGATCAGCAATCTGGTGCCGCGAACGCTGGGAACGGCGGTTCCGCAGTTGAGCCTGATGGAGACGCTGGATGCGCCAATCTCTGCGGAAGCCACGCTCGACGTCGTTGCTGGCGGGACAGTGACAGGCGGAAAGCTCGCGATCAACATCGGACCGGGACAGTTCGTTTTTCCAGACGTTGGCGATGTTCCTTTGTTGATCGACGGCGGGCAGATCGGCTTGACCTACGATGGCAGCAACAATCGGTTCGAGCTGGGGCCGTCCACGTTGAACTGGGGCAATAGCCGCGTTGGATTGACGGGATCAGCGGTTGCCGCGTTGGCTGGGGAAAAGCGCTGGTGGAATGTCGATCTGGCGACGACGAGCGGGCAATTCACGGCGGAAGAGTTTGGGGTGCCGGCTGTTGCCATCGAGAAGGGCGTCTTGAAGGGGCGTGTTGCGCCTAGCGAGGGCGAGGTGATGATCGATCAGCTCGCGTTCAAGGCTGGCGGCATGTCGTTCACCAGCCAAGGGCAATTCGTTACGGGGGTGGTGCCGGGCACGAGCGGGGCGAAGTTCGATGCGAGTATCGGGCCGACGCCCACGGATACGTTAAAGGCAATGTGGCCGCGGGCGTTTGCGTCAAAAGCGCGGACGTGGGTGGGCGAGCGGGTCAAGCGCGGCACGGTGAAGAGTGGTGCGCTGCGTTTCGTCAGCGGGCGATTTGCCAAGGATGGCGGCGTGATCGGGGCCGACGGCAGCCTGCGCCGGGTAACGATGGCGATGGAGGCGATAGATGTCGCAGCGCAGCCGTTGAGTTGGATGTCGCCGATGGAAGCGCCGCGCGCATTGATCCGGCTGGAAAACAATACGATCGAGGTCACGGTGCCGGACGCAACCGTCGTGCTGGCACCCAACAGGCGGGTGCCGGTGAAGGCCGGGCGGTTTATTTCGACCGATCTTGAAATCCCGATCAGCACTGCGGAGTTGACGTTCAAGACGCTTGCGCCGTTGGTGCCGGTTCTGGAAATCCTCGATCAAAGTCCGATCCGGTTGCTGCGCGCCAACGGCATTACGACCGAGGGCATCGACGGCAAGGTTGAGGGTCAAGCCAAGCTGACGTTTCCGCTCGTTGCCGATCTCGACGCCCGGTCGATCAAAATCGACGCCAAGGCCAAGGTGTTCGACGGAAAAGCAAAGCAACTTGCGGGGGCGTTTGATGTGCAAGGCGCGATCATCAACGTCGATGTGACGGATGCGGCTGTGGGCGTCACCGGCGACATGCTGGCGAATGGGGTTCCAGTCAAAGCCGGCTGGCAGCGGATTTTCGAGGACAACGGCGAGAAGCAACCGCCGTTGCGGTTGTCGGCGAACCTCGACAACGCGGACCGGACGCAGCTTGGCATCGACGTCAATCATATCGTGCAGGGCGAAGTTCCGGTCGAGATCCTGATCGAGAAGGGCGAGGCCGACGAGACGTCGGTGCGCCTGCGGGCTGATCTGACGAACGCGGATATTGCGCTGGAAAACATTGGATGGCGCAAGCCGCCGGGGCGTGCGGTCAGTCTTGGTGCGGATATCGTCAAGGGGAAGGTGCATAAGTTCGAGCTGCAAAACTTGCGGATCGCGGGCGACGATATTGCCATCGAAGGTTCGATCGCAATTGGTGCCGATAATCGGGTACGGGAAGTGCTCTTGCCGAGTTTTTCGCTAAACGTGATTTCGCGCCTTGATGTGCAGGCGTTGCTCAAGGAGACGCCGGGGGACAAGGGCGGGGTCTGGCAGGTCAAGGTCAAGGGGCAGAATTTTGACGGGCGCGACTTGTTCCGGTCGCTGTTTGCGGTGGGGGCGGCGGGGGCTGACAAGGCCGGGAAG
>JBEBJA010000020.1:0-4087 GCA_040080145.1 Hyphomicrobiaceae bacterium | reverse complement strand
GCTACACTCCCCCCATGCAGGACACCGCCACACCCAAACCGCGCGTCACGGCGACCCGCGCCTCACACCCCTCCATCGCCTTAGCCCTCGGCGGCGGCGGCGCGCGCGGCATCGCGCATATTCCGATGCTGGAAGCGCTCGATGAAATGGGCATCCGCCCCAAACTGATCGCGGGGACCTCCATCGGCGCAATCATCGGCGCGGCCTATGCGTCCGGCATCCCCGGCCGCCACATCGCCGCCCACACCGAAATGATCCTGCGCCAGCGCTTCGACCTCGTGCGCCAGATCTTCAGCGCCCGCGCACTGCCGATGCACCGGATCATGAGCCTGCTCCAGCTCAAGTCTGCAGCGCTGCGCCCCGAAGTCCTGTTGGGTCTGGTGATGCCCGCCCGCGTCGCCCGCGACTTCGCCGACCTCAAAATCCCGCTCAAAATCGTCACCACCGACATCCACGGCTATCAGGCCGTCGTGTTCGAGAAAGGCCCCCTCGTCACCGCCGTCGCCGCCTCCATGGCCCTGCCCGCCCTCTTCACCCCCATCGCCCACGAAGGCCGCCTGCTGCTCGACGGCGGCCTCGTCAACCCGCTGCCCTTCGACCTGATCGAGGGCTGCGCCGACATCACCGTCGCCATCGACGTCAGCGGCGCCGGTGCAGTGCCCGACGCAGACGTCAAACACCCGACCGCCATGGAGGCACTCGTCACTGCAACCCAGATCCTGCAGCACACCATCGTCCGCGAAAAACTGCGGCACAGCCAACCCGACCTCTACATCGACATGCCGGTCGCCCACTTCGGCATCCTCGACATCCACAAATTCCGCGACATCATCAAAGCCGCGCAACCGGCCAAAGAAACCTTCAAACGCCAACTCGACCGCGTCATGAACGCCCACACATTGCACGCCGAACCTGCGTCACAAGAAAAAGGCAATAAAAACTGATGGGTCCGGGAAGCTGCGCTTCCCGGCGGGGCGCGGGGCTGGCCCCGCTCGCGACGCCAGTCGCGACCTACTCATACCCCGCAACCTCGCCCAGCCGCTCCAGATCGCACACTATCCCCTTGTCGTTCCGCACAATCGCCCCGCTGTCCTCCAGCATCGCCAGCGCCCCGTTGACCTTCGGCCGGCTCGCCCCGATCAACAGCCCTAACTCGCTCTGCGACATGCCAAGCGCCAGCGCGACTTTCCCCGTCTTGGGCGCACCCGTCTGCAACCGCACCGCCGACAGGAACAACCGGGCCAGACGAACTTCGATGGGATGCAGGGCAATCGCCTCAAGCTGCTGATCCGTCTCCCGGATCCGCGCGCACAAGAACGCGATCACAGCGCGCGCGACCTCAGGACTGCCCGCCATCACCCGGTTCAACGCCGCCTGCGACAGCGTCATCGCGCAAACCTTCGTCACCGCCGTAGCATCGGCACTGCGTTCCGCACCATCGAGTGTTGCAATCTCGCCAAACACCTCGCCTGACGTTGCATGCGCAAACGACAACTCACGCCCATCGACCGACAAAATCGACAACCGAACCCGCCCCTCCGTTACGAGAAACAACTCCTTGCCCGGATCGCCGCGCTGAAAAATCACCTGGCCCGCAGCAAAGTCGACCGGACGCATCCCCTGGGCAATGGCGCCAAGATCGCTCGCCGCAAGCGACGCGAACATGCGCGCCTTACCAAGATGAGAAACAAGCGTATCCACTGATGTCATCGGCCAACCGCGCTACCTGAAATTTCACAAAGCTCCCGCCAATGATACGTTATTTATCTTACGCTGTACCCAATGGAACAGACGCCGCAAAATGATCCTGTTACCTTCGGTCCTTGAACTTGACGCTACCGGGGTACCTGTACCTGTCTCATCAACTTATTGATCTTATTGTCGATGTGGACTGGACAATCCGCCCCCGGCTGGGCGCATAATCAATACATTGCAAGCCTCGGACAATGAGCGGCGATCCGAAGCCAACGGAGCGATCACATGCGTTTATCCTTTTTTGCCCTGACCCTCATCCTGACCGCCCCGCTCGCAGCTCCAGCGTTTGCGGCCCCCGGCGACGACATCGGCTCAGCCATCGCCATCAAAAACAACGTCACCGCCGCCTACGAAACTGGCCGCCGCAAGTTGCAAAAGGACGACCCCGTCCGCCAGGAAGAAATCATCGAAGTTGGCGAAGACAGCCTCGGCGAGCTGAAATTCAAGGACGACACCAAGCTCGCGCTCGGCCCCGGTTCACGTATGACGCTCGACAAATTCGTCTACGATCCCGACAAGACCAATGGCTCCATCATCGTCAACCTGATGAAGGGCACGTTCCGCTTTATCACCGGCATCGCCGCCAAACCGACGTACAAAATCAAAACCCCGTCCGCGTCCATCTCGGTGCGCGGCACCATTTTCGACGTCTACATCAAAGACGACGGCGCGGTCTGGCTGCTCCTCATCGAAGGCGCCATCGAGGCCTGCACCGATGACGGCAAATGCCGCGTCCTCGACGAACCCGGCAAGTTCATCCGCATTGTGGAAGATCGCAAGAAGGGCAGCCCGCCCAACGCACCCAAGCGCTGGAACGTCGGCGCCCCCGTCAAATGGGCAGCCCTTCCCGGCCGCAAGGAAACACCCATCGAAACCGCTTTCCCGTTCGTCCCCAGCGCTCCGTCCTTCGACCCGGCACCCTGGTACTCGGCCAACGACATCATCATTGGCCGCTTCCCGCGTCACCCCAAGCACCCGCATCATCCCCCGGCCCGAGGCGACAACGGGGGCAAAGGCGGCAAAGATGGCGGCAACACTGGCAACACCGGCCCAAAGCCGCCAAAAGACGGCAAGCCACCTGTCATTGTAAAAGACAATCCACCGGTCATCCTAAAGGGTGACAAGCCCATCAAACACCGCCCGCCCCGCGTTCACACCGAAGACGCACCGCCCAAAAAGGTAAGAATTCACAAGATCGAAAAGATCGAACAGCACATTCGCAAACACACGAGGCGCGACCGCGGCGGCGACACGCCCGTCGTCAAACGCAGAAGCTCATCCCACGAAGACAAACCGTTCCGCAACAAGCCCACGACAATGCCCAAATTCTCGGAACCGAAAACGCCCAAGATCCAGTTCCGAATCGGCGGCAGCGGTTTTGGTAGCGGCGGAGGCGGCAACCCCAACTTCGGCGGTCGCATCCCCAGATAAGCGCCACCACCAAACCGATGGTGAGCGGCAATAACCCTGCCTATTCCCCTCCCCCTGCGGGGAGGGGATTAGGGTGGGGGTAACTCATGGTAAGCAAAGTATGGCGCGCAATGAGCCTCCTCACCCCCGCCGCTCTGCAAAAAACGCCCTCAGCAGCTCCGCCGCCTGTTCCTCACCCATCCCGTCGTAAACCTCCGGCGCGTGATGACAGGTCGCCTGATTGAACACCCGCGCCCCATGTGCCACACCGCCGCTCTTGGGATCGCTCGCGCCGTAATAAAGCCGCCGCACCCGCGCAAACGAAATCGCCGCCGCGCACATCGGGCACGGTTCCAACGTCACGTACAGATCAAACCCGCCCAGCCGCTCCGTGCCAAACCGCTGACAAGCCTCCCGAATAACGAGAATTTCCGCATGCGCCGTTGGGTCCGACAGTTCCCGCGTCCGGTTTCCCGCCTCACAAACAACCCGTCCATCGCCATCGACGAGCACCGCCCCAACCGGCACTTCCCCGCGCACGGCCGCCGCCGCTGCTTGCGCAAGCGCCAAGTCCATGTGGCCGGGAGGCTTGACCAGTGTCATAAGAATGAGTCCATACAGTAGGATTGCCAAAAGTGCGCTTGCGGTTTTGCGTGAGAATCCGGCTCAATAAAACAATCCTGCTCAATAAAACAACGCCAAGCAGGGTTCACTGAAGTACAAGCAGGGATCACCGAAGTGAGCGTAAGGATTTTGATGAAAATCCTGCTAGATCAATTGTCCTCAAAATACTGAACAGAGTCCATGAGCAAACCAACAGGCGGGCCTCGCCCTCCCGGCAAAAAACCTTTCCGCGCTGGCCAAACGCCCGGCAAACCCGGCGCGTACAGCCAGCGCCTCATCAAAAAGGCCACCGCCGGAC
>JBEBJA010000195.1:0-4104 GCA_040080145.1 Hyphomicrobiaceae bacterium | reverse complement strand
GTGCCGCGCGGCTGTTCCCGAAATACCACAACAGCGAGCGGTGTTAGCGTTCCCGCATGGCACGCCAAAAATTATCACTGAGCGGCTTGATCAGATACGATAACGTCGTGCGTGTTTCCGACTCTATAAAGGCTTCGACCGGCATGCCCGGCAAGATGCGGGCGCTGGCGCCGAGGCGGGCGATTTCTTGGGGTGTGACGGCAATGCCAACGCGGTAGAATGCTGCGCCAGTCTTTTCGTCAACCACGCTCGTCGGCGAAATGCGTTCGACTTTGCCGAAGATCTCAGGCGTTGTTCTTTGATTGAAGGCCGAGAACCGGAGTGCCGCGTCGTGGCCGATGGCAATCTGGTCAATCGCGTGCGTCTCGACCGAGACCTCCACGTCGAGACCATCATCGGTTGAGATGATCTGCATCAACGTCGCATTGGGCGGGATCGTACCACCGACGGTATTGATGGCCAGTTCGTGCACAATGCCGCTGGCTGGCGCCTTAGCCTCGATCCGCTCAAGTTGACGTGCCGTCGCCGTAATTTGCTGCTTCAGATCCTCGAGCTGGCTCATGGCTTCGCGCAGATCTGTAAGAATGCTTTCCTTGAACTGGCGGTCCACTTGCACGATGCCCACATCGGCTTCGCGGATGGAGTTCTGCACCCGCCCCATTTCGGCATGATGCTCCGCCAATTGTCCGACAAGATCGGCCCGGGCGCGCTCCTGTGCCACCAGCCGAGTTTGCGTCGTGATACCCTGTTCAAACAAAAACCTAACCCCCTCAAGCTCCTTTTCAACCAATTCCAACTGGGAGCTCTTGGTCTCGATGAGACTGTCCACACCCTTTAATTGACTATTGAGCTGGGCGATTTTTTCTCGCAATTGTTCGGCCTGCCCCGCCCGTGTCGCGCGACGGGCGTCAAAAAGATTTTGCTGCGTGTCTTTATGGACCTTGTCGGGCATTATGCTCAACGTGGCGAGAACGGCATCGTCGTAGTCAATATCCCTTTTATCGTCGCGCTCGGCTTCCAGTCGTGACTTCCGCGCCACCATCTCGCGGATGCGATTGCGGTAGATTTCAAGGTTTGCGAGCAGGTTCGTCTCATCGAGCTTGACGACCACATCGCCCTTCTTGACGACGTCACCATTGCGAACAAGGATCATCTTCACAATGCCCCCGTCAAGATGCTGCACCAGTTGCGGTTTGGAACGGACCACGACGGTTCCTGTGGCCACGGCCGCGCTCGAAAGGGGGGCGAATGCCATCCAACCGAAAATGCCGAAAACGAGAACGGCGAAGAGCCCGAGACCGAACAGCATTGGCCTGTGATAATTAACGTTGGTCGACGACCCGCCTGACGCGCCGTCCGACTTGGCCGCGATCTCAACCATCACGATGTCCCCGATTGTGCGGCCAAGACCGGCTGGCGTGTTACCTTGCGCAAGACGTCGCCCTTCTCGCCGAATTCGATGACGCTGCCATTTTGCAGCATCATCAATTTGCTCACAGCTGCGATCGCACTTGGTCGATGGGCCATGACAATAACGATCGAACCTGCCGCACGAAGTTTTTCGATCGCCGCGGTCACGCCAGCATCGCCTTCAGCATCTAAATTTGAATTCGGCTCATCGAGCACGACCAGATGGGGCATACGAAAGAGCGCGCGAGCAAGCCCAATGCGCTGCGTTTGCCCGCCCGACAGAGGCGTCGCGCCGTAACCAATGCGGGAGGCGTAGCCTTGCGGCAACCGCAAGATCATCTCGTGCACGCCCGCCATCTTGGCCGCTTCAACCACATCGTCGTCTTTGGCCTCGGGATCGAAGCGGGCGATATTCTGGTGCACGCTACCGGCCAGCAATTCAACGTTTTGGGGCAGATAACCAATGTGCCGACCAAGCACATCGAGATCCCATTGATCGAATGACGCTCCATCAAGCCGCACCGAGCCTGAATCGGGCACCCAGGAGCCAATCAGCACGCGTGCCAATGTCGTCTTACCCGAGGCACTGGGACCAATAACGCCCAAGGCGTCCCCGGCGTCGAGTGTAAACGCTATTTGATTGAGGAGAACGCGTCGTCCGTCTTTGTGTTGACCTGTTGGGTCGGGCGCAAACTTCGTCATGTTGCGCACAACCAATTCCCCCTTCGGCGCAGGTAATTGCAGAGGTGGTTGGGCCTGCCCAACATTGGCAAGTTGGAGCTTCAACCGCGCGTAAGCTTGGCGCGAGCGGGCAATGATTTTCCACTGGCCAATGACTTGGTCGACCGGCGCCAGCGCACGCCCCGAGATGATGTTCGAGGCGATAATCATGCCGGAGGAAATTTCCTGCTTCAGCACAAGATAGGCCGCGAGGCCCAACATGGCGGACTGCAAGACCATGCGCACGGTCTTGGAGGCTGAGCTGAAATATTCGCCGCGTTCCGACGCCTCCTGCGCAAGCTTCGCGCCTTCCCCGTGCATGCGTGTCCAATGGGCACCAACATTGCGCAGCATTCCCATCGGCAGAATGGTCTCGCTGTTACGATAGGTCTGTTCGAGAAATTGCGTCTCCGACGCTTCCATCGCCGAGGCCTGCTTGAGGGATGTGCGCGTGCTGCGTTCGTTGGCGATCGCCAGCATGAACACGACGAACGCGCCGGCAATGGTGAGCAATCCCAGCTTGTAACTGATCAGAAAAACAATGCCGAGATAGATCGGAATCCACGGCACGTCGTAAATACCCATTAGACCGGGGCTGGTCAGAAACTGCCTCAGCACGGCAATATCGGCCAGCGGCCGCGTTCCCTCCTGCGCGCCACCCAACCCGCGCGCAAGCCAATGTCGAAAGGTCGGCAGACCCAACTGGCCATCGAGCCAGAAGCCGACGCGCGACATCACGCGCATGCGCAGGAATTCGAACATGCCCATGAAGGCATACATGACGATGGCAAGGATCGACAGCGCCACCAGCGTGGGCACGGACCGGCTCGACAGCACGCGGTCATAGACCTGCAGCATGAAAATCGAGCCCGTCAGTGCGAGCAGATTGAGGATACAGCTGAACAGGCCAACGCTGATAAATGCAACGCGCAGGGACCTGATCGACTGCGGGAGGAGGCCTTTGTGCCCCAACCCGTCGCCCGACCCTTTGTTACTCATCCACTGACACGTCCCTTACTCACACACAGCATTTCCCATCAGACGAACGTGAAGCTATCTTTATCGAGCGCGGCCAGCATCGTTCCCTTGAGGAATAGATCGTTTCCGCCGCCGAAGGCAAACAGGACTCCGTCGCTCTCTTGTGACGCTACGCCCATCAAATCGTTGAAACTGTTGATCTGAGCCAGATCAATGGTGATCATGTCGCCGGCGACGAAATTCTGACGTGTCCGCCGCCCTGCATCGAAGTCTGTAATGACGTCGCTGCCATCACCCTCATGGAAAATGAAGGTATCCTTACTGGCGCCGCCAGTCAGGGTATCGTTGCCGGCGCCACCCGAGATGGTGTCGCGGCCAAGGCCACCGATGATGAGGTCATTGCCTTCGTTGCCGTCGAGCTTATTGGCCCCGGCCAAACCAATCAAAATGTCATTGCCGGTGCCGCCGGCATAGCTGCCGCCTCTCAACCCGCCCAAGATCACGTCGTCACCGGCGCCACCGAAGTAGGACGACCCGAGCAACGAAATATTGTTGCCGGAGGTGCCCTGGGTATAGCCAGAGTAGGTTCCATCAACGACGATCGCCACGTTGCCACTGCTCTGCTTCACACCATCGCTGACGGTGTAAATGAACTGGTCGTTGCCGGCATAACCAATGGTCGGTAGGTAGCGGATCACGTCATCAGCAGTTGACGCGGTATTCTGTGTCAAGACCGACACCGTACCGTGCGCACCCGGGCCTGCTGACACAAACGTCAGTACTGTAGCTTCTGGATCACTATCGTTGGCCATCAACACGGCAACGGGGATATCGATCGCTTGTGGTGCGTAGACCGTGAACGGCCCATCGGCGCCCACGATGGGTGCGAGATTGGTACCGTCTGCAGCAAAGCGGACAGTGAACGTCTCGCTGTTCTGCAGCGTTCCGTCGCTGGCCAGCACCTCGATATTGAACTCGGCCACGCCTTGCGCATTC
>JBEBJA010000068.1:0-18021 GCA_040080145.1 Hyphomicrobiaceae bacterium | reverse complement strand
GGTGGGGCGGAGGAAGCGGACGCTGTGCGGGCGTTTGCGCGGGGGCTTCCGGCGGGGTTTGCGGCCAGCCAGCATGGGCGGATCAATGCGCGGACGGCGGTGCCGGAATTGATCGTGATCGAGAGGGCGCGCTAGACTTTTGCATTCGTCGCCATGCCTACCTCCGTAGAGAGTTGTCGTGGGTGGCCGCCTTCGCGGCCATGACGAAAAGAGGGCGGAAGCCGCAACGCCCTAAGACGGTTTGCGGAAGTGCTGGATGCCCCAGGCGAGGCAGCCGGCGTTACCGGCGCGGACCCAGTGGTCGAGGCCTGCCAGGGCGTTGGCAATGAAGGGTTGGGAGACTTTGCCTTCGAGGCTTGGGGCGTTGGCGATCAGGTCTTCGCGGATGCGCGCGTAGTGGCGGATGAGGTGGGGCGTCAGATCTCGGGTTTGGAGGGTTTCAAAGCCGAGCGCTTGGGCGGCGCGGCTGTAGTTTTCGAACGAGCCCATGCTGTCCAAGTGGATGCGGGCGAGCACGGGGGCCAATTGCGCGGCGGTGCATTGACCGCTTTCCATGGGGTCGGTGAAGATCAGCTGGCCGCCGGGCTTTAAGACGCGATAGGCTTCGGCAAGGACGGCGTTGCGTTTGTCGGAATGTAGCAGGGCGTCGATGGACCAGACGGCGTCGAAGCTGGCGGGTTCAAATGGCATGGCTTCGAACGAGCCGTCGACGACGTCGATCAGGTGGGCGAGGCCCGCTTGCGCGGTCGCCGCGCGGTTGCGGGCGTTTTCGCGTTCGGAGAGGTTGAGGGCCGTAACACTGCAGCCGAAACGCTTGGCGAGCGCGCGGGTCGATCCGCCGTAGCCGGAGCCGATGTCGAGGATGCGCGCCGTCGTGGGGAGTGTGCCCAGCGCATCGGCGAGGAGAGTGGTGGTGCGGCGGCTGGCAAGCGCGACATCGTCGTCGGGCGTCTCGTAGATGCCGATGTGGATGTCTTCGCCGCCCCAGATGTGGAAATAGAAATTATCGGCGTCTTCGCTGTTGTAATAATCGCGGGCGATTTGGGCGGCTTGCGAATAGGAACTCGTCATTTAGGCCTTGCCATTCGCTTTTGATTTTTTGGCGACGTGGATATAGAAATCGGGCTCGCTTTCGCGGACGGTTTCTTTGAAATCGCCATAGGTAGCGATTGATTCAAAACCGGATTCGCTAATGAGCTGCTGGACATAAGCCCTTCTGAGCGGGAACATTTCGAGGTGAAAGGCGGCGCCATCGGAAAACTCGTAGCGAAAACGCGCTTTCGTTTCGTCAACGTGAATGGGGCGGGCGCAGACGTCCTTGCCGCAGTAATAGAATTTCCGGCTCGGCTGGGCGGTTTTATCGAGCAAGGCGTCATAATTGCGCTGATCGAGAATGAGGACACCGCCCGGCTTCAAGAGCGATTGGAAATGAGCCAGAGCCTGACGGCGGTCGGCGTCGGCGAACAGGTGGGTGAAGGAGTTTCCAAGGCAGATTATGGCGTCGAAGCCGCCTGTCACGTGGTCGCCAAGCCAGCGCCAATCGGCATGAATGGTGGTCAGCGTCTGGCCGCGCCGGAGGCCGTTTTCTGCGGCTTTGCGCAGCATAAGTTCACTGCCGTCGACGCTTGTCACATCAAAGCCCGACTGCTTGAGCATCACCGAATGAAAGCCGGTGCCGGTCGCGACGTCGAGAACGGTTTTGACGCCGCGCGAGGCCAGAACGTCGACGAAGAAGTCGCCTTCGGCGGCTGCGCGGCGGTCCCAGTCGATCAGTTCATCCCATTTCTCGACGAAGGAAAAAACGTATTCTTCCTTGTAGCGATCTGTTCCGCCTGAGGAAAACAAATCATCCACGAGGATTTGCGCCGTGTTTGCAGTCATGACCCACCACGAAAAAGACGCTTCCTGCGAGGAAACGGATTTCCTCACAGCTAATGACGCGAACGCTACCCCGCCGACCCTTGCATGCGCGCCAATCGCCTTCGCAGCGATTAAAAACAGGCACTCTATTTGACCCGGCAGCGGGCAACCTAACGTATGACAACCAGATGGGGCAAGTTGGTAAACCCGCTATCTTGACGGATCCGGCTATATTGTGCTTTTGGTCGATTTCTTTGCAGCCTGTCCGGGGCGAATTTCTGTCATGTCCCAGCCAAGCTCTTCTCTGCCACGTTCGTGGATTTTGCGCGGACCACCGCGCGATGGCGCGCGGGTCCGGCTCGTGTGTTTTCCGCACGGCGGCGGGGGGCCGCAGGCTTATCGCGCCTGGCCCGATGATCTGCCCGATTGGATCGACATCGTCAGCGTGAACCCGCCGGGACGCGGGGCGCGGCTGCGGGAGATGGCCGTCGACGACATGAGCGTCGCGGTTGGCGCGATCTTACGGGATCTCACGCCATATCTCGATATGCCGGTTGTGCTGTTTGGGCATAGCGTGGGGGCGCTGGTCGCGTTCGAGGTCGCGCGGGCGTTGGGGCGCGGCGGGCTTTCCGCGCCGCTGCGGGTGATGGTGTCGGGGCTGGCGGCACCGGAGGTCTTGGCACGGGGTGCCAAGCTGCATGATGCGAGCGACGACACGCTGCTTGGTGCGATTGCCGAATTGGGGCTGCTGCCTGCGGATAGCTTGGGGAATGCGGACTTGCGCAAGCTGCTGCTGGGGCCGTTGCGGGCGGACTTTGCGTTGTGCGAGCGGCACACGGTTGCTCGGGATGCTGGCGTTGCGTGCCCGCTGACGGCATTGGGCGGGCGCGACGACGCGCTTGCGAGCGAGGCCGATCTTGCGGCGTGGCGTTGGCGGACGACTGCCGCGTTTGACGTGCGGATGTTTCCCGGCGGGCATTTCTATACGCAGACGGCGCGCGATGAGTTGCTGGGGTACATCGTGGCGACGGCAGAGGCCGATCTTGCGGCATCGCCGCCGTCGGTCGTGATTGGGGACGCAGAGGATTATCCGCTCGGCATTTGCTTGCATGAGTTGTTCCGGCTCCAGGCGGCCAAGACGCCGGATGCGCTGGCGCTGAGCGGCATCGACGGGACGATGACGTTTGCCGAACTGGACCGGAACAGCGATCTGCTGGCGCGGCGGTTGCTCGCGGCGGGTATGCGCGTCGATGGGATGGCGGCGATCTTTATGGAGACGAGCGCCGATTATGTCGTCGCGTATCTGGCGGCGTTGAAGGCGGGCGGGGCGTATCTGCCGATACCGCTGGCGACACCGGACAGAAGCGTGGCGGAAATTCTCGATAGCGTGGGGCCCTGCGCGGTCATCACGAGGGCGCCGTTGCGGGAGCGAATACCGGAGGCGTGGCGGTCCGGTGCGCGGTGCGTGGTGATCGAGCCGGGCTGGCAGGCGGAGGTTTTGCAGGCGGATTTACCCTCGCTTGAGGATATGGGCGAACAGCCGGGGCCGGATAGTCTTGCCTACTGCGTGATGACCTCTGGGACGACGGGGAAGCCCAAAGGCATTGTGTGTCCGCATATGGGGGCGGTGAACTCGTACTGGTGGCGGTTTGTGCATCTGCCGTATTCGGGCGACGAGCGGGAAGCCTGCAACGTATTCTTCGTGTGGGAAGTGTTGCGGCCGCTGCTGCAGGGGCTGCCCGCGTATGTCATTCCCGATGAGGTGATTTTCGATCCGCGGCGGTTGATTGCGTATCTGGATGAGCATCGCGTGACCCGCATTCTGTTTACACCGTCGCTGTTTGAGCGGGTGCTGAATGGGCTTGGCGGGGCTGGGGCGCTGCCGCATCTACGGATGGTGATCCTCAACGGCGAGGTGGTCAGCGTCGCGTTGCGGGACCGGGCGCGCGCTTTGCTGCCGCATGTGGCGCTGGTCAACGATTATTCGATCTCGGAATGCCACGACGTAACGACGAGCGACATCTCAGAGGTGAGCCGTGCGGTATCCTCGCGCTATGTGCCGGCCGGGCGCGTGATGGCGAACGTGCGCATTTATGTGCTCGACGATGATTTCAAGCCGGTGCCATGGGGTGTAACGGGTGAGATCTATGTGGCGGGGCCAAATCTCGCGCGGGGGTATCTCGACCTGCCGGAGATGACGGCGGAGCGGTTTTTGCCAGACCCGGTGCAAGGCGGGGATGCGCGAATGTTCCGCACGGGCGATGTGGGACGGTTGCTGGGGGATGGACAATTGGAGGTCAAGGGACGCTCCAAGTTCATGATCAAGCTGCGCGGCTATTCGGTCGTTCTGAGTGCGGTGGAGGCAGCCATTGCTTCGCATGCCGAGATCGGGGCGGTGGCGGTCGTGACGGCGGACGATGCAGCGACCGGACAGCCCGATCATCTGGTGGCTTATGTCGTGGGGCGTGAGGGTGCTCCCGGCGAGGCGTTGATGGGGCGGGTGCGGGCGCACCTCAAGGATGTGTTGCCCGCGTATGCGATCCCGGCGGTGTTTGTGCCGCTCGCCGAGATGCCGATTGCGCTGTCGACGGGGAAGATTGACCGGACGCGGTTGCCTGCGCCGCCTGCCGTGACGGCGGTTAGCACACCGGATGCACCGCAATCACCTGAGCGCGTGATGGCGCGAATGAAGTCCGTCTGGCGCGCTGTACTCGGGCGGGAGCCGACGCAGGGGAGCGATAATTTCTTCGACCTGGGCGGGCATTCGCTGCTCGCAATTGAGCTTGCCTTGGCGGCCGAGACGTCGTTCGGCGTCCGGCTGGATGTGATCGACGTGTTCGATCATCCAACCCTTGAGGCGCTCACGCGGCATGTCGAGGCGGGGATGGCGGCGGTGCCGGTCACTGTTGGCGGGCGCGTGCGGGCGACGACCGTTGGATCTCCTGATGGATTTGTCGGGAAGATGGTCACTGTTGGCGGGCGCGTGCGGGCGACGACTGAGGGTGCGGTGGATGTGGCCGTGATCGCGATGGCGTGCCGGTTTCCCGGAGCGGATAGCCCGGAGGCGTTATGGCGCAATCTGGTCGATGGGGTGTCGTCGATCCGCAGGTTCAGTGACGACGAGCTGGCGGCGTTCGGGGTACCTGCGGCGTTGATTGCACACCCGGATTATGTGAAGGCCGGGGCGGTGCTCGATGGGGTTGCGGACTTTGATCCGCGGTTCTTCGGGTTGAGCGAGCGGGAAGCGGCGTTGATGGACCCGCAACAGCGGCTGTTCATTGCGTGCTGCTGGGAAGCGATGGAACGGGCGGGGCATGTGCCGGGGACGCGCGAGGCGCGCGTTGGCGTGTTCGCCGGGTGTTATCTGCCGTCGTATCTCGTACATCATCTGGGGGCGGCGCGGCATCTCGATCCTGGCGACCCGACGTCGTTTCATCTGGCGGAACTGGGCAACGATAAGGATTATCTAGCCTCGCGGGTGGCGTATCTGCTCGACCTCGATGGGCCGGCGATTTCTGTGCAGACGTCGTGCTCGACGGGGCTGGTGGCGATTGCGCAGGCGGCGCAGGCCATCCAGGCGGGCCAGTGCGACATGGCGCTGGCGGGGGCGTCAAGTCTCACGTTTCCGCAGGGCGGGTATCTGCATGTGGACGGGCACATCGCGGCGCGCGATGGCGTTTGCCGGACGTTTGATGCCCGGGCGGACGGGACGATTCTGGGCGACGGCGTGGGTGTCGTGGTGTTGCGGCGGCTGGATGATGCGCTCCGCGATGGCGACAATGTGCTCGCGGTCATCAAGGGGTTTGCAGTCAACAACGATGGCGCGCGCAAGGCTGGGTATTCTGCACCGAGCGTGCGGGGGCAAGCCGACGTGGTGCGCGCGGCGCTCGATCATGCGGGCATCGAGGCCGGGTCGATCGGGTATGTCGAGGCGCATGGGACAGCGACGCCGATTGGCGATCCAATCGAGGTGCGGGCGCTGGCGCAGGCGTTTGCGCGCGACACTGCGGCGAGAGGGTTTTGCGCGCTCGGCTCGATCAAGCCGAACATCGGCCACGCAAATATCGCGGCGGGGACGGCCGGGTTTATCAAGGCGGTGCTGGCGTTGCAGCATCGGCAGATTCCGCCGCAGATCAATTACGAGACGGCCAATCCTGAGCTGAGGCTTGCGGAGACGCCGTTTTATATTTCGACGGCGTTGATGGAATGGACGGCACGGGACGGTGGGCCTCGCAGGGCGGGGGTATCGAGCTTCGGGATTGGCGGGACCAATGTGCATGTGGTGCTGGAGGAGGCGCCGGAGCAGGATCGGCGGGCTATCGCCCGCACCCATTTGGGGGAACGTGTTCCCCCAAACCCCCTTCCCTTTTCTGACTTCGAACAGAGCGTAGGCTTGTACGATGTACTGCCGCTGTCGGCGCGGTCGGCAGCGGCGCTTGACGCTATGCGGGTTGGGCTGGCCGAGGACTTGGAGCGAAATGACGGCGACATCGGCGTGGCGGCGGCGACGTTGCAGTTGGGGCGTCTGGCGATGCCGCATCGGCGGGCGGTGGTGGCGGGCAATGCCGCGCAGGCGGTCGCTGCGTTGCGGGCGGTTCCACCCGTGCGGGCCGATGCGAGCGGCGATGGCGGGATCGTGTTTCTGTTTCCGGGGCAGGGCGCGCAGCATGCCGGGATGGCGGCGGGATTGATGCAGACGTGTCCGGCGTTTGCGCG
This sequence comes from Hyphomicrobiaceae bacterium, assembly GCA_040080145.1. Taxonomy (GTDB): domain Bacteria; phylum Pseudomonadota; class Alphaproteobacteria; order Rhizobiales; family Hyphomicrobiaceae; genus JANXVY01. Next base: position 11,445 of record JBEBJA010000068.1, on the reverse strand, counting down.
GCACTTCGGACGGATCGCGGAGTTGTTCGCGCCGCTCGCTGGGCGAAATTTGCATGATCTGTTCGCTGCGGAGTCGGACTTGCTGGCGACGGCGGCGGGATTGCAGCCGGCGTTGTTTGCGGTCGAGTTGGCGCTGGCTGAGACGCTGATCGAGTGGGGGATCAGGCCGGCTGCGGTGGCAGGGCATAGTCTGGGGCAGTACGTCGCCGCCGTGGTGGGCGGTGTGCTGGCGCTTGAGGATGCGGTGCGCCTTGTGGCCGCGCGGGCTCGGGCGACGGATGAGGCGCCGCCGGGGGCGATGGTGCAAGTCGCGGCGAGCGCGGCTGAGCTTGCGGGGGTGTTGGGCGAGCATTCGGGTGCGTGTGTTGCTGGTGTGAACTCGGTCCGCGATGTCGTGGTGGCGGGTTCGGTTGAGGCGGTCGAGGCGTTTGCGGCGGCGGCAGGGAAGGCCGGGTTTGCAGTTCAGCGGATCGCCGTGACGCGGGCGTTTCATTCGCCGATGATGGCCGGAGTCGCACAGGCGGTGCTCGCTGCCGCTCACGCTTCAATCGCCGCCACCCCTCACGCGCCGTTTCCTGCCGCCGCCCCTCACGCGCCTTTTCCTGCCGCCACCCCTCACGCGCCTCTTCCTGCCGCCGCCCCTCACGCGCCTTTTCCTGCCGCCACCCCTCACGCGCCTTTTCCTGCCGCCACCCCTCACCCTAACCCTCTCCCCGTGAAGAACGGGGAGAGGGGATGTGCGGTCGCGTGCAACGTAACCGGCGGATGGATGGGAGCCGAGGCGGGTGCTCAGTATTGGGCGCGGCATGTGCTGGCGCCGGTTCGGTTTGCGGATAATGCGGCGGCGGTAATGGCGCTGCGACCGTCGCTGGTGATCGAGATCGGGCCTGGAGCAACGCTGACCGGGTTGATGGCAAAAAGTGCGGGCTTGAAAAGTGAAGGCTCGGATCAGGAAGGTTTGGGGTCTCGGACCCCTGGACCCCGGACCTTGGTGACGACGATGCGGCATGTCCGCGATCGCAAGCGGACGGACTGGGAGGCGTTGTGCGAGGGCGTGGCGCGGGTGTGGGAGGCGGGCGGCGAGGTCGATTGGCGGGCGTTCCGCGAGGGGCGGACAATGCGGCGTGCGGTGCTGCCGACGTATCCGTTCGAGCGACGGCGGTGCTGGCCTGCGGACGATGTGGCGCAGATGGGGGAGACTCGCGGGCGGCGGACAGCTGAGCGCAAGTTGCCGTGGCAGGAGCGGTTCTATGTGCCGTCGCGGAAGCGGTCGAGTGCGCCGGAAGCGGGGGTAGGAAAACAGAGTTGGCTGGTGCTGTATTCGCCGCCCCTGGATGGCCGGGTCATGCCCGGCCATGGCGTGGGGGGAGAAAACTCGGAAGTCGCAAGGAGCCTCTGCGCGACGGTAGCTGAGGAGCTGCGGGCGCGGGGGCATGCGGTTGAGTGCGTGGCAGAGGTAGGCGCGCTGCCGGTGGGTGAGACTGAGGTGAGGGTGTTGTGGTGCGCTTCGCCGGGCGATGACCTTCCGGCATTGCTGGACTTGGCGCGGGAGTTGATTGCGGCGCGGCGCCCAGTGCAATTGTTTGTGGTCGCGCAGGAGGCGAGCGCGGCGATGATCGGGCCGTTGCTGTCGCTGACGCAGGAGGTGCCGTCGATTGTGGCGCGGATGATCGTGGTCGATGAGGGCGTGGACGCGGCGGACTTGGTGGCGGAATGCGCGGCTCAGGTGCCGCGCCGGGAGCCGCTGGTTGCGTTGCGCGGGAGTGTTCGCTGGGTGGAGCGGTTCGATGGGCTGTCGCTGCGTGAGGCGCAGCGCGTTGCGGGGGAACAGCGGCTGGCGCGGGGGCCGCATATCATCACCGGCGGGTTGGGGCGGATCGGCATGGCGCTTGGACGGCATCTGGCGGGGCTTGGCGCGGACGTTGTTTTGGTGACGCGGTCGGCTGCCGGCATTGACGATGACCGCGGGGGCAAGATCAGCGTCTTGCGCGCGGACGTGTCGAAGGCAGGCGAGATCGGCCGGGTATTTGCGGAGTGCCTTGAGCGGCAAGGACGGATTGGCGGCGTGTTTCATGCGGCGGGGCTCGCGAAGGTCGAAGAGATCCGCGATGTGACGGCGGTGTCGCTGGCCGAGGAGCTTGCGCCGAAGGTGGCGGGAACGGAGTTTATCGCGGCGGCCATTGCGCGGCTTGACGCGGCGCAAAGGCCGGAATTCGTCATGGCGTTTTCGTCGCTGGCGGCCACGCTGGGCGGGCTAGGGCTAGGGTCGTACGCGGCGGCGAACCGGTTCATGGATGCGTTCGTGGCTTCGCTGCCGGTTCGCGACGGCGTACCGTGGATAGCAGCTGCGTGGGACGACTGGGACTTCGATTACGGCGGGCAGCAGATGGGGGCGTATGCGCAGACGCGGGCCGCGCTGTCGATTGCACCGGAAGAGGGGTTTGCGGCGATAGCGGCGATCCTGGGCGAGGCGGGGCTGCACACTGTACTGGTGTCAGTGACGGACCTTGATGCGCGGATCGAACGGTGGGTAAACCGGACGGCGCGCGGACATGTGAACAATGACCCGATGGCCGTTGGCACCGCAGCTGCGGCTGTGGGCAACGGATTGAACGACGTGGAACAGCCCGTGAGGGCGGCGTATGGGCGCGTGTTGGGCGGGTTGCCGGGGCTTGACGACGACTTCTTTGCGCTCGGCGGCGACAGTCTGCTGGCAACGCAGATCGTGCTCGAATTGTCGCGCGGCGCAGACGCGCGCGCCGATCTGCGCATTGCCGACGTGTTCGATTTCCCAAGTATCAAGGCGCTATCCCAGCGGATGCTGAATACTGCCAAAGACCACCTTTAGAACGATGGTTAATCCTGCTTCATAGGCAACGAAAAGCGACACCCCAAGGAGAGACGCTGCAATGACCGACGCGCCCGCCCACCGCACATTCGATTTCGACAATAAGATTCCGCCGCTGCCGGTGCCGTCGCTGGAGGATACCGCCGCGCGTTACCTGACCTCGATCGAGCCGCTGGTGGACGCCGAAACGCTGGCACGCAACAAGGCGGAAGTGGCCGAACTGCTCGCGCCCGGCGGTGTGGGCCGCAAGCTGCACGCGCTGCTGCTGGAACGCGCCAGCAAGATGGACAACTGGCTGTCGGGCTGGTGGGAACAGGCGGCTTATCTGACATATCAAGAGCCGCTGATCGTCAATTCCAACATCGGGATTTCGACGGACGCGCGGGTGACGCATCCCGACCAAGCCATGCGCGCGGCGCAGCTGACGGCGGACACGATTGATTTTTATTTCGGGATCGTCAACGAGACGATGCCGCCGGAAATTCTGAAGGACGGTTCGGCGTTCGATATGTCGCTGTTGAAGCGGTTCTTTGCGACCAACCGCTTTCCGGGCGCTGCGGCGGACCGGATTCACACCTATGGATTGAACGAGAGCCGGCATATTCTCGTGATCCGGCGCGGGCACTATTTCGTGTTCGACGTGATCGACGCGAACGGCAAGGCGATATCTGCCTCCGACATAATGGCGCAGTTCAAGACCATAATCGCCACAGCGGATTCAGCGCCTGTTGCAGCACCTGTCGGGCTGTTGACGGCGGATCATCGTGCGGTGTGGCACGCAGAACGCGACCGGTTGTCGAGCGATCCAATCAACGGGGCGTCGCTCGACAAAATCGACCGAGCACTGTTCCTGGTGTGCCTCGACGATGCCAGCCACGACAATTTCGAAAAGCTGGCAAAGGCCGGGTTGTATGGCATGCGCGGGTCGCGCTGGTACGACAAGAGCTTTGCGCTGGTTGTCGATAAAGACGGGCGCTTTACGCTGCATGGCGAGCATTCGCCTGTCGACGCCGGGGCTTGGATTCCGCTGATCGAGACCATCGGCGGGAAGGTTGCCAACGTCGCGCCCAGCACGGGTTCGGGACTTGCCGCACCGGTTGAACTGACGTGGAACTTGAAGCCTGAGACGCTGGCGGCCATTGAACGGGCCGGTGCGGTTTGGGACAAGCTGACGGGCGATCTCGATCAGCGGGTTCTGCATTACACGGGCTATGGCAAGGACCTCATCAAGACCTTTAAAACGGGACCCGATCCGCTGCTGCAGATGTCGTTCCAGCTGGCGTATCTGCGGATGCATGGCAAGACACCGAAGATCTACGAAGCGGCTTCGACGCGGGCCTATCGCGGCGGGCGGACCGAGACGATCCGGTCTGGCACGAACCAGTCACGCGCATTCTGCCTGGGGATGGATGATCCAGCCCTCAGCGATGCGCAAAAGAATGCGTTGATGCGCGCGGCGTTCACTGAGCATGGCAAGCTCGCGAAGGATGCGTCGGCGGGTCAGGGTTGCGACCGGCATCTGCTGGGTTTGCGGTTGATTGCGCGCGAGAACGGGATCACCGAACTGCCTGCGCTGTTTGCCGAGGAAGTTTATCAGCGCGGCTGGGAACTTTCGACGGCGCAGCTGCCGATGAAGGTCGGGTTCGTCAATCACTTCGGGCCGGTGACGCCGGAAGGTTACGGCATCGCCTACATCATCAAAGACGACCACATCAACGTGCATGTAACCAGCTTCAAATCGCATCCGATGACCGACAGCGGGAAGTACCTTGAGGCGATCTCTAAGGCGCTGGACGATATCGGAGCGCTTGGGCAGCGCGTTCTGGCGGCGGAGAAGGCGGCGGCGTAAGGGGGCTCACTGGTTTCCCGGCCAAGGGCGGCTCCTTAGCCGCCCGCAGAGCCGGGATCATTGCGGCTAGCAATGGTCACGGTGCCACTTTCAGCTTGAGGAAAAGACCCCGGATCGGCGAAGTGCCGTCCGGGGAAACACTGGGGTGGGCTGATGACGCTTTGTCCGGGGATGGCGCAGTTCGTGGCCGAGACCGACGCGATTTATGCGGGACTTGGCGGACATGAGACGCTGGCCGCGCAGCGCGCGCACTACGACGACGTCTACAGTGCGCGCTTTCGCCGGACGCGGCCGGCAGGGGTGACGGTGGAAGACCGCACTGTCGGCGTCAGGCAGCATAATGTGCCAATCCGGATTTACCGGCCGGAGCGGGCGAGGGGACTGCCGCCTCCTCCGGTTGTTCAATACATGCATGGCGGCGGCTGGGTGCTCGGCAGTATCGCGAGCCACGATTGCATCACGGCAGAGATTGCGCATGCGACAGGGGCGGCCGTCGTCAGCGTCGACTACCGGCTGGCACCAGAGCATCCCTTCCCGGCGGCGTTCGAGGACTGCTACGGGGTAATGGAGTTCATCGCGCAGAGCGGCACGGAACTGGGTGTCGATGTGGGAAGGTTCGTGGTCGCGGGCGACAGTTCGGGGGGAAATCTTGCGGCGGCGCTTGCGCTGGCAGCGCGCAACCAGGCGGGGGTCGCGCTTGCCGGGCAAGTTCTGATCTATCCGGTTTTGAGCGACGGGTTCGAGATGCCGTCGCACACCGAAAATGCGCACGCGCCGATGCTTCAGACCGCGGAGATGCGCAAGTTCTGGCGGCTTTATCTCGGCGGGGCGGATACGACGCTTAGCCCTTATGCGGCTCCCTTGCTGGCGGCGTCGTTCACGCAGCTGCCGCCAGCTTATATTGCGACTGCGGGGTATGATCCAGCGCGCGACGATGGCCTGGCCTATGCGCAGGGGCTGCGACAGGTGAATGTAGATGCGGCCTATGTTTGTGCGGACGATCTGGCGCATGGGTGGTTGCGGGCACGGGTCATGAGTCCATCGGCTGCGCGCGCGTTCGACGGCGTGATCGCGGCCATCCGCGCGATGGTGGCGGGTGCGGAACGAATGCATCGCTAGCGCGTCTTATCAAATGCGCAGGGTGCTTAGCGATATAGCGAGCGCCTTTTTGCGCCTATTATTCCACTATGGAGGGCAACATGTCCGATCTCATCGTCATTGTTTATCCAACCGAAGCAACGGCTGAGGACGTCCGCCAGCGCCTGTTCAAGATGCAGAAGGAATACATCATCCAGCTCGGCGACGCCGTTATCGCCACCAAGACGGATAGCGGGCACATCAAGCTGAACCAGCTCATCAACACGACGGCGATGGGCGCGGTTTCGGGCGGTTTCTGGGGAACGCTGATTGGCGCACTGTTCCTGATGCCGGTCGTTGGCGCAGCTGTTGGGGCGGCGTCGGGAGCGCTTGGCGGGGCGCTGGCCGATTTCGGCATCGACGACACAATGATGAAGGATCTGGCGCAGAGCATTCAACCGGGGAACGCCGCATTGTTCATTCTCGCGGAAAAGATGACGTCCGACAAAGTGATCGACCAGATCAAGGCTGCAGGCGGCGTGGTGCTTAAGACGTCGCTTGACCGCAGCAAAGAGCAGGCGTTGCGCGATGCGCTGGCTGCCTCGCCGCCGTTTCCGCTGGCCTAGGGTCCGTATCAAAGAGGGCCCCAGGTCTTTGCTTGGCCGTGCTTCTTTCTGGAAAACCGCTCACACTTTTCCCGGAAGCACTCCTGGCTCAGCCGGCCGTATTGGGATCTTCGCGGTCGTGCGTGTGGCCCACTGCCTGTAACAGGGCTTCGTCAAGGACGGCGGGGTCCAGTATGACCTTTTGGTCGTGGACGGATTTGACCGCTGAACGGGGCACGGCGAACTCGCCGGCGTTCTCGACGTAAATCACAAGGCGGCCCGGGGTTTTTGATCGGACGGCACCAATGCCTTCCTGGCCCTCTGCCAAAAACACCATGTAGCCCGGCTCTATTGGATCGTGGCGCACTGAGGTCATGGTCAACTAGCTCCAAGTTGGGAGATGCCAAGGGTAGGAGGCTCCAAGGGTTTAGGCGAAGGTGCTGGCACCTACTTGGTAGCGTGTGGACGATAATCCAATGCAGGGCCTGCGGTTTTCCCTTGCTTCATCTGGATGAAACCACTCAATCGCAAGTCGAAGTCGCCCGTGGATCCATGCTCTTCAGTCCGGGTTACACATATGAATCCGCACTCCATTTTGCCGCGCGACCGCAGGGGACTTTCAGTTCCATTCTTTGAATTGTGGAGGAACCGGCTAACCGCAGGCCGTCCGACGTTTGATTGCTGTCCCGCCGTGATACAATGCAGCGAATCGCGGTGCGTTTGTTCGTCCCTGTCGGACACTGTTAAAATTGTTGACGAATTGCTTGCCAATTCGACACTCTTCCTGCTGTGATATTTTGATTCTGCACACTGCAGTATTGTTTCCCGCATCGTATTTGCTAAACACCTTGGTGAGGGAGTTCAGACGACTGCTCTTTCCAGTCATTTGGAAGCTTAGCGGGCACTGTCTGGACCGGACAAAAGTCACTTGCGCTTGGTGAAGACTATCGGGGGGTGCATGCCGTACACGAGCGAACTCGCAATTGCTGCAGTGGATGTGCCGGTGGCTGACGGCCATCAAGCCGCGGGACCATGCAATTGTCCCGGCTGCATGGATCTTGTTGCCAAAGAGGACACCGCGCCAGCTGTTGTCGTTACGGGTGCTGCCGACACTGAAGTGGCGGTCGATGCGGCGATGGCCATCGGGTCAACGCGGCATGGCGCGATCACTACGGGCGGGGTGCATGACCGGCATGCGGTCGATCTGGTGGCAGGGCAGCAGTATACGTTTGCAATGGTCGGCACGGGCGCCAATCCGCTCGTCGATACCTACTTGAGATTGTATGACCCGGACGGCACCACGCTGGTTGCTGCTAATGACGACGGCCTGCAGAACCTAAACTCCACCGTCACCTTTACGCCCTCGACGTCGGGCCTCTATTACATTGATGCTGCAGCCTATAGCGCGGGAGCAACGGGACAATACGGCATTTCGGCAACACTTGGCACCAAGGCGTCGTTCGATGCCGACATGATCGCCGGCGTCATGGATTCTCATGCGAGTTGGAGCTTAGCGCGGGGAACCGGCGCAGTCGTGACCTACGGGTTCCGCGATACCTATACGGGCACGCAGACAAACTTCGCTCACGTTGGAGCGGCCCAACAGGCGGCTATTACTCAGATCTTTCAATTCTATTCAGAGATTACCGGCCTCACGTTCCAGCAGGTCAACCCCGGCGGTTACACCGACAACGCCACCATCCTGTTTTCCGATTATTCGGCCAACGACGGTGCAGGTGCCTATGCGTACTACCCGGGCTCGACGGCGGCCACGGCATCGGCAGGCGACGTTTGGATGAACACGTCGGTTTCGACAACGTCGCTGCCGGCCGGCGGCTACAGCTACTTTGCGATCATGCACGAGCTTGGGCACGCGCTCGGACTTTCGCATCCTGGCTCGTACAATGCTGGTGTGGGCGTTAGCATTACATACGCCAACAATGCGCAGTTCATCCAGGATTCCAATCAGTTCTCGATCATGAGCTATTTCGGGGCATCCTACACCGGCGCCTCACAGGGCGGATACGCGGATTCGCCGATGCTCTATGACATCGCGGCGCTTCAAGCGATGTATGGGGCAAACACGGCGACGCGCGCCACGGATACGGTCTACGGGTTCGGCAGCACCGCCGGCGATCTATACGATTTTACGAAGAATACCACTCCCGCGCTCAGTATCTGGGATGGAGGCGGTACTGACACGATTGATGCGAGCGGGTTTGGTTCGAGCCAGAATATAAATCTGATTTCGGGCGAGTTCTCCAGCATCGGCGGTCTCGTCAATAACATCACAATTGCATACGGTGCGAAGGTCGAAAACGCCGTAGGCGGGTCTGGCAACGACACCATCACCGGGAATACTGCTGACAACTCTCTGCGAGGCGGTGCCGGAACAGATACCGTGTCTGGCGGGCTTGGCAACGACGCGCTCACAGGAGGGCTTGGCAACGACATCCTCGATGGCGGGGCGGGGGTGGATACGGGGGACTGGTCGGATGCGAGCGGAAACGTGGTGTTCGTGCTGGGCGCTAACGGCAACGGCACGTTCACGAATGCGGCGACCGGGACCGACACGTACACGAGCCTTGAGAATGTGACGCTGGGCGGCGGCAACGACATTTTGGTCGGCAATGCGGTCGACAACATTTTGGCGGGCGGCGCAGGTGTCGACTCCATCGACGGCGCGGCCGGTGCCGACACGATGATAGGCGGTGACGGCAACGATCACTACACGGTTGATAATGCGGGCGACGTGGTGGTCGAGACCAACGCCGTCCGGGCGACCGGCGGGTTCGACGTCGTGCATGCGTCGATCAATTATACGCTGGGCACAAACGTCGAACAGTTGATGCTCAATGGTGGGGCGACGGTCGGTACGGGCAACAGTTTCGACAATATTTTGCATGGCGTAGGGTCTTCGAACGCGCTCACCCTCGATGGCGGGGCGGGCAACGATGTGCTTTACGGGTCTCTTGTGGGCGGCAATACGCTGACCGGTGGCAGCGGTGTCGACACTCTGTATGCCAAGGGCGGGCATAACGCGATGTCGGGCGGCGACGGCAACGACATCTACTACAGCGACAGCAGCACGGACGTGTTCGTCGAGACCAACGCCGTGATCGCGACGGGCGGCAGGGACACGCTCTATGCCAGCGGCGACGGCACGGTCCTAGGCGACAATCTCGAACAGATGTTTCTGCAGGGCAACGCTGTGACCGGGGTTGGGAACGCAGGCAACAACTACATGACCGCGCAGACGAGCCACGGTGTCAGCCTCGACGGCGCGGGTGGCGTCGATTACGTTCTCGGCACGGCCTTCGATGACATCTTGAACGGCGGTAGCGGGATCGACACGCTGGTCGGTTTGGCGGGCAACGACACCTACATTGTCGACCACGCCTCCGACAATATCGTCGAGGGCGCGGGTGCCGGGACGGACTTGGTGCTATCGAGCCTTACACGGACGCTTGGCAATAATTTGGAAAACCTGACGCTGACGGGCACAGCGGCACTCTCCGGCGTCGGCAACAGTCTCGCAAACGTGCTGACGGGAAACAGCGGTGCCAACGTGCTGGACGGAGCCGCCGGTGCCGACACGATGATCGGGGGCGACGGCAACGATCACTACTACGTCGACAACGCGGGCGACGCGGCAATTGAGACGAACGCGGTCCGGGCAACCGGCGGGTTCGACGTCGTGCATGCGTCGGTCAATTTTACGCTTGGCGCAAACATCGAGCAGTTGGTGCTCAGTGGCGGGGCGTCGGCCGGTACGGGCAATGGGTCCGATAACGTGCTTTACAGTGTGGGGTCGTCACTGGTGCTGACGCTCGACGGCGGCGCGGGCAACGATACGATTTATGGCTCGCTCGTGGGCGGGAACACCTTGATCGGCGGCGAGGGTGTGGACACGATGTTTGCGCGCGGGGCCTCAAACACCATGACGGGTGGCAATGGCAACGACATCTATTACAGCGAGAGCGCGACGGACACGATTGTCGAAACCGCGACTGGCGGGTTCGACACGACCTATGTGAACTACGACGGCGCGGTGATGGCCGCCAACATCGATCAGATGGTGCTGCAGGGCAACGCCGTGACAGCGACCGGTAACGGCGGCGCCAATAACCTCCTGGCCACGACCACACACGCCGTGACGCTCGATGGGGGCGCGGGCGGCGACTATCTCAACGGCAGCGCCTACGACGACATCCTGACCGGCGGACTTGGTAACGACACCATTGAACTTACCAAGGGTGGGCACGACACGGTGCGCTATCTGTCGAGCGGGTTCGGCAACGACCGGATCTATAACTTCGATGCGTCGGCGGGGCTTGGCGGCGACCTCCTCGACGTCAGCGGGCGCGGGTTTACGTCGGCAAGCCTTGGCAGCGGGATCACCATCGCCGCGGCAGGGTCTGATACGCTCATCACAATCGGGACGGATACGATCCGGTTGATGGGCGTTGCGAGCACTCTCGTCACGGACGCAAACTTCAAGTTCTGATGGGGCGGGGCGAGCCGGTTGCCGTTTGGCCTCACGCGCTATGACGCTCCGTGCCGGTTTAGTGGGTATCACGGAAGTCTACGCTATAGCTTGAGGGTTGGTGCTTGCTGCGCAAGCAGCGGGGCTCGCCCCGCACCCGACCGGGAAGCGCAGCTCCCGGACCCTCCGTCTTTTTGCGACTTTGCCTACTTGAGGTTCTGGTCGAGGAAGCGCCGGCAAATTTCGAAGTCGCTGTCGTAACCGCGCGGGAGGCTGGCCGATTTGTCCTTGGCAAGACGCTGAGCGAAGGCGACCATTTTTTCGGTCGGGGGCTTTGCAGACTGGGATGGCGGACGGCCCGAGGCGCTCTGGCCGGCGGGCTCGCGGCGCACGGGCTCCGAAACGGGCTTGGAATCAGAGAAAGACCTGGAGTCCGAGAAAGACCTGGAGTCCGAGAAAGACCTGGAGTCCGAGAAAGACCTGGAGTCTGAGAAAGACTTGGAGTCTGAGAAAGACTTGGAGTCTGAGAAAGACTTGGAGTCTGAGAAAGACTTGGAGTCTGAGAAAGACTTGGAGTCTG
>JBEBJA010000059.1:0-18022 GCA_040080145.1 Hyphomicrobiaceae bacterium | reverse complement strand
CCTCCCCACAGAGGGGAGGGAGAAGTTTGGCCCAATATTTCAAACTGAGACAGTACCGGATCGGCACCCCTCTTTGCAACAAGACACGGCCAGAATAGGATCACCTCCAAGACGCGGGGATAAGTTCCCACTCCTATTCCCTACTCCCCCTCTGGCCCGCCGCTTGCACTCTGACCCTCACGACGCCGTGTTGATCCCGTTTCGAGGCGCACCCGTCAACGCATTGATCCGTCGCCGCAACAACGCCATAACCGGACCCGGATCGTTACTACTGCATGAGGACCTGAGCGCATGCGAGATGCAATCTTCACCGATTGGACGCCGGACTTAACCACCGCATGGGCCAACGCCCCCCTGCGCGCGCGCCATACCCTCCACCGTCATCCGCTGTACACGTTCGAAGCCCTCGCCGAACTGATCGAACGCTACCCCCGCGAACATTACGCCCTGATTCACATGGGTGCCCAGGGCGGCAAACGTGAATGGCGCGAAGGCGACATCGGCAATCTCAGCGGCGAGCAGGTCATCACCGCCATCAAGGCCGGCCGGATGTGGCTCAACTTGCGCAACATCGGCGCGGTCGATCCCCGCTACAAGGACGTCCTCGACCAGATCTTCGAGGAAGTCCGCACCAACGTGCCGGGCTACGACACCTACAACCGCACGTCCGGCATCCTGATCTCGTCGCCCAGTGCCCAAGTCTACTATCACTGCGACCTTCCCGGCCAATCGCTCTGGCAGATCCACGGCAAAAAGCGCGTATACGTCTACCCGACCCGCGCCCCGTTCCTGACGCCGGAACAGCTCGAAACCATCGCGCTGTACGAAGTCGAGGTCGATATGGCCTATGACAAATCGTACGACAAAGACGCCCTCGTCTTCGAGATCGGCGGCGGCGAGATGCTGCACTGGCCGCTGAACGCCCCCCACCGCGTCGAAAACCTCGACGTGCTGAACGTCTCCATGACCACCGAATATTGGACGGAATCGATCCGCCGCAACATGATGGTCACCCTCGGCAACGCCATCCTGCGCAACCGCCTCGGCATCGCCGCCAGAAGCACCGCACTCAAAGGCCCAGCCTTCTGGGCCAAAGCCGCCCTTCAAGCCGGTGTCCGCCGCGCCGGCCTCCTCAAACCCATGCGCAAAGCCAAACGCCCCATCGAGTTTCAACTCGACAAAGCCAATCTTGGCCAGATCATCGAATACGCCCCAAAGCCCGCCATGGCGGCCGAGTAGTAGGCTCAGATGGACACCAGCCACGAACTCCTCCCGTACGGTTTAACGGGTCACGGCAAGGACGCAGCGGTTCTGGCGTCGCTTAAGGTTGAGCGGCTGGACACGGCCACCGCCATCCTCGCCGCCATCGAGGAGCTTGGCGCCGAAGGCGAAACCGGATTTCAAACGGCAACGTGGCTCAGCGCCATCTATCGCCACCTCGTCCCCGCGACCGGCCAGCCGCTCGGCCTCGCCATCCACACCGAATCCGGCCGATTGCTCGGCCTCGTCCCGCTCTACACGTACAAACACGGCCACCTGACCGTCGCCAAATTCGCCGACTGCGGGGTCAGCGACTACAACGCCGTTCTTGGTGATACGACCATGGGCAACGCGGCTCTCCTCGCCCTCATCAAACCCGCCTGCCAAGATGTGGACATCCTGGCGCTGGAACGCATGACGGCAACTTGTCCCTTCAGCCGCCACCCCACCGCGCGCCCTTCGCGCATGTCCGGCAACTCCTTGACCATCATCGACACGGTCGATGACTTCATTCGCTCACGCGGCAAGAAATTCCGCAAGGAAGTCGAGCGCTGTTTCCGCGTGCTGAACTCCGAAGGCCAAAGGTCGTTCCAGCGCGCCCAAACCCCAGCCGAAATCAGCAACGCCTTCGCCGCCCTCGAACAGCAGCAAGCCGAACGCCACGCCGATAAAGGCAGCCTCTACGAACTCGGCGCCCCGCAATATGGCGCATTCTACCGCGATGTCCTCAACGCCGGCCCAGACCTCGGCCACGTCTTCACCCTGACCGTTGATGGCAAAATTATCGCCGCCTTGATGGGCATCGTCCACAACGGCACTTTCACGCTACTGCGCACCGCCAATGGCGGCGACGCCTGGCGCCATGTCTCGCCGGGCCGCCTGATCGTCATCGAAGCGATGCGCCACCTCCACGCCCTGGGCGTCAAGACCTTCGACATGGGCATTGGCGACTACGCCTTCAAACGCAGCTTCGGTACCGAGCCCATTCCCCTCGCCGATCTCGTCGTCCCCATATCCTGGCGCGGAACCCCCACCGTTACCACCTTGCGCCTCAAAGACCGCCTGCGCCAAAACGAGCGCCTTGTCTCAACCGTCCGCACCCTCAAAACCCGCCTCGGCTCACTGCGGTCGTAGGTTGGGTTAGGTTGCCCTTGCATCCGTAACCCAACAACTTTCCGCCCGCGCAAACGCACCACTTTGCCCTGCGCGCACATCCCGTCTATAAGCCGCATTCAATCAAACTGAGGACGCAGCGCCCGCAGGGTGCGCGAACACAATTTTCATGTCGAAACACGACCCCAAAACGCCTGACACCAACCGCCCGCAAGCCCGCGTCGCCAAAGGCTTCCGCGACATCGAGGCCGCGGAGTTGCGCCAGCTTGAAACGATGATCGCCACCATCCGCAGCGTCTACGAGCGCTACGGCTTTGAACCGCTCGAAACCCCAGTGTTTGAATACACCGACGCCCTCGGCAAATTCCTGCCCGACCAGGACCGCCCCAACGCCGGCGTGTTTTCGCTCCAGGACGAAGACGAACAATGGATGAGCCTGCGCTATGACCTGACCGCCCCGCTCGCCCGCTACGTCGCGGCCAACTTCGACCGCCTGCCCAAGCCCTACCGCCGCTATGCCACCGGCTCGGTCTACCGCAACGAAAAGCCCGGCCCCGGCCGCTACCGCCAGTTCACCCAGTTCGACGCCGACACCGTCGGCACCGACAACATCGCCGCCGACGCCGAAATGTGCATGCTCGCCGCCGATACGCTGGAAGCCCTCGGCATCAATCGCGGCGACTACCTCGTTAAAGTCTCACATCGCGGCCTGCTCGACGGCATCCTCGAACAGATCGGCATGACCGGCCCGGAAAATGCCGCCCGCAAGCTGATTGTGCTGCGCGCCATGGACAAACTCGACCGCCTTGGCCTGGACGGCGTGAAGCTGCTCCTCGGCGCTGGCCGCAAGGACGAATCCGGCGACTTCACCAAAGGCGCAGATCTTCCCGCCGCTGACATTGAGCGCGTCCTCGGATTCCTGTCGAAGCCCGTTCTCGATGCCGTCGACCCAAACGCAACCTATCAAAAGGCTCTCGACGACCTGACCGCAATCGAGCGCCTGTTGACCGCCGCAGGCTACGACGAAACCCGCATCAAGATCGACCAGACCGTCGTCCGCGGCCTCGAATACTACACCGGCCCCGTATTCGAGGCCGAACTGACCTTCACCGTCAACGACGAGCACGGCCACCCCGTCCGCTTCGGCTCGGTCGGCGGCGGCGGACGCTATGATGATCTCGTCGCCCGCTTCACCGGCCAGAAGGTGCCAGCGACCGGCTTCTCCATCGGCGTCTCGCGTCTCGCGGCGGCCCTCGCCCTCCTCAACAAGAACCAAGCCAAACCAACGCTTGGCCCCGTCGTCGTGCTCGTCATGGATAAAGGCGAACTGCCGAGCTATCAGGCGCTCGCACAAACACTACGCAACGCCGGCATCCGCGCCGAAATGTACTTAGGCACCGCCGGCATGAAGCCGCAGATGAAATACGCCGACAAGCGCGGCGCGGCCGTCGTCGTCATCCAGGGCAGCAACGAACGCGAAAAAGGCGAACTCGTCCTCAAAGACTTGATCGAAGGCGAAAAGGCCGCCGCCGCCATCAAGGACAACAAAGAATGGAAAGCCGCCCGCCCCGCGCAACACACCATCAAAGAATCCGACCTCGTCGCCGAAGTCCGCAAAATACTGGCACTGTACAGCTAAATCCCTCACCTAGGTTCGCCCTCTCAGTTTCGTCATCCCGGCGTAGGCCGGGACCCAGTCAGGACAGAATTTTGGCACCGTTCGGCAATCCATTCGCAGTTGCTTGGGCCCCGACTCCACCTAGTTTCGTCATGGCCGCGAAGGCGGCCACCCACGACAGCCATCCACCGAACAGAGATAAAATGTCTTGCCATGTCACAGCACTATAAACTTATGGCTCTGCAGCTGATGAGAATTGCCGTGGGTGGCCGCCTGCGCGGCCATGACGTTGGTTTGGGTTTAGAGCGGGATATTATCCAGTCCTGCGTTAGGGTCCGCTTGGCCGGGATGACAATCTGAAATGACCGCTGAAACCGCCCGCCAGTTCGAAGCCTTGGAGGCCCAGGCCACCCGCATCATGGGTGTGTTCACGCGCGCGGGCCACGAGGCGGTCGCGCCCGCCATCATCCAGCCCGCCGGTGTGTTCCTCGACGGCATCGGCGAAGCGTTGCGCGCCCGCACGTATGTCTTCACCGACCAGGAAGGCCGCGAGTTGTGCCTGCGCCCCGACCTGACCGTCCCCACCTGCCGCCTGCACTTGGAGCGCGTCGCCGACCCTGCGACGCCCGCCAAATACTGCTACAACGGCGCGGCCTTCCGCTATCAGCCAGCCGACGTTAACGCCGCCGCCCACCCGCGCGAATTCCGCCAGGCCGGCATCGAGTCCATCGGCTGCCCCGACCCGATCGAAGCCGAAGCCGAAACGCTTGCGACCATGATTGCAGCGCTGGAAGCAGCAAGCCTCGCCCGCCAGGCGCTCCACCTCCGCTTCGGCGATCTCGCCCTCATGCGTGCCCTGCTCGACGCCGTCGACATGCCGCAACGCTGGCGTCACCGTCTCCAGGCCCAGTTCTGGCGACCGCAAGCCTTCCGCGCCGAACTCAAGCGCCTGACACAAGACCCGGCGGGCCTGATGAAGGCGCTCCCACCACGCTTGGTCCAGGAACTGCGCGCCGCAGCCCCCGGCACGGGCGACGCTATCGTCTCGGCCCACCTCGACGCACAGAACAAGGAGACGTTCGGCGCGCGGTCCGTGCGCGAAGTCACCGAAAGCATCCTCTCTGTGATCGAAGACAGCCGTAGCCCACCGCTGGCCCCATCGGCGAAGGCCCTGATCGAGGCCTATGTGGCGATCAACGTCCCCTGCCAACAAGCCGCCCCCGCCGTCGCCGCGCTGGCCAAGAGCGCAAACATCGACCTTGCCGCCCCGCTCGCCAAATTCAACGCGCGCCTGGACCGCTTCACCGCCCACGGCCTCGACCTGAACGCCGCCACCTTCTCCGGCGAATTCGGCCGCTCCCTTGAATACTACACCGGCTTCGTGTTCGAGATCGGCGCACCCGGCCAGCCCCTCCTCAGCCCGGTCGCGGGCGGTGGCCGTTACGACGGCCTGATGCGCCTCGCCGGAAGCCCGCACGACGTGCCAGCCGTCGGTGCCGCCATCCATACCGAACGCCTGTTGGCCGCCATCGAGGCACGCGCGAAATGAGCACAGACAAATTGATCTTCGCCGTGCCCTCCAAGGGCCGCCTGATGGAACAAACGACCGAAGTCCTGGCCAAGCACGGCTTAACGCTGCGCAAGACCGGCAACGCGCGCGGCTATCGTGGCGCATTCGACGAACTGCCCGAAATCGAGGTTGCCTTCGTCTCGGCGTCCGAAATCGCCTCGCATATCAAATCGGGCGCTGTCCACTTCGGCGTCACCGGCGAAGACCTGCTGCGCGAACACATCCCCGACGCGGACGCCAAGGTCGAGTTCACGAGCAAGCTGGGCTTCGGCCACGCCGACGTCGTCATCGCCGTGCCCGATTTCTGGATCGACGTCGCCACCATGGCCGACCTCGACACAATGGCGCTTCCGTTCCGCCGCCACCATGGCCGCTCCATGCGCGTCGCCACCAAATACATCAACATCACCCGCCGCTTCTTCGCGGCCAACGGCGTCACCGATTACCGCATCGTGGAAAGCCTCGGCGCGACCGAAGGCACCCCCGCCGCCGGCACTGCCGACCTGATCGTCGACATCACCTCGACCGGGGCCACCTTGAAGGACAACGGCCTGCGCATCCTGGACGACGGCGTGATCCTGCGCTCGCAGGCCAACCTTGTGGTCTCAAACTCCGCCCCCTGGACCTCCCAGACCGAAGCCCTCGCCAACCAAATCCGCTCTAGATTTCTGAAGTCATAAAAAAGAAGGGGGTTTGGGGGAATGCTTTCCCCCAAGCGGGTTTGGGCGGCAGCCCAAGCGCGGAGCGCCCAGCCACGGCACGAACCTTGCTGCTAATCAGCATGACACGGCCACGGAAAGCGAAAATGCAGGCATCAGCCGCGATCAACAACGAAGCACCGTCCACTTTCGGCACACTCATGTCAGCCGGCCGGGCGTTCATCGTCGTATCGTTGCTGGCCGTCTCCCCGCTCGCCCTTTACATGTTCGGCTGGCAGTACTTCGACACCGGCGGCAGTCCGCTGGAAAAGTTCCACCCGGCAACGCTTGCCGCAGGCCTCGTCCTGCTCATGATGGCGGTCCAGTACGGCAATCCGCTGACGGGCCTCATCGAAATCCTCGGTCGTCACCAGCCGCTGCTCGCGTACTTTGCGGCCAACCTGTTCATGATCGTCTATGCTGCGACGATCCTGAAGCTGCCGGTCACGATCTTCATCGAGACCTTCATCGGCGCGGCCCTCATCTTTATCGTGTTGCACGAGGCTGACGAGCGCATCGCCCATACGCTCGCGCTGCTGATCCACGCACTGATCTTCATCAACGCAGCACTTGGCTTTTATGAGCTGGTCGCCGGTTTCCGCCTAACACCGCTGGTCGTCAACGGCGAAGACCTGTTGGACGAGCCGCGCTCAACCGCCCTTATGGGTCATCCACTCGCCAACGCCATGCTGATGGGGACGTATATCGTCATGCTGGTCCAAGGCGGCGCACGCGACCTGCCCAATGCACTCCGGCCCATCTGCTTCCTCGTCGCGCTGGCAAGCCTCATCCCGTTCGGTGGCCGCGCAGCAACGGCTGCAACACTGGCAGCCCTCGGCTACCTCGGCTTTCGTCGCTTCCTCGCCATCTTGGCCGGGGCCGAATTCGAAATCCGCTCAGTGCTGGCTGGAATCGTCATACTTCCGCTGGCCGCCTTCGGGCTCGCCGTTGCCTTCGACATGGGCGCATTCGACACCTTGACCAACCGCCTGTTTGACGACGACGGCAGCGCCGGAACGCGCATCGAGATGTTCGCCCTGTTCCGCTATCTGTCGGCCTACGACCTGATCTTTGGCCCCGACACCAACATGCTGATGACGTGGGTCCGGCTACATGGCCTTGAATACGGCATCGAGAGCTTCGTCATTGCTTTCATCTTGAACTACGGCCTGCTTTGCACCGTCTTGTTCTTTCCCCCGTTCGCCCTGTTCCTCACCTACCTCAAATCCTCGCTGCGTCCCGGCACGGGTCTCGTCATCCTCCACTTCCTCGCCGTCGCACTGACCTCAATCAGCCTGTCGTCGAAATCCCCGGCCATGTCGATCTTCGTGTTGCTGTTGACGATCCTGATGCGCCCCAACCAGCCACCAGACGCACCCGCCAGCGCATAAAGGACGGACATCACACACTCAACGCCTTGGCGATGGCGTGATAGGCAGCCTTGGGCTGACAATCCTTGTCGAACGGAAGCGGCCGGGGACGCCGACCGGACGGTCCCCAGAGTTTAGGCTCTCCCTGCAGCCAGCTCGCATTGTCTGACAGTTGCCACGTCTGGATAGCCTCGACCTTCGGCTCCTTGAGCGCCGCCGTAATCAGCGCCGCGAACCGCTCCCCAACCTCAGCATCGCGCGCGTCCTGGCTTCCCCGCAATGCGCTGTCGTTGACATCAATCTCCGTCAGATAAATCGACACCCCCGTTGCGGCAAGCTGGTGGAGATAATCGGTAAACCGCGCAGCATCGAACGTGAACTGCGGGAACCAGTGACACTCCAATCCAACCGCATCGAGCCTGACGCCTGCGTCCTGAACGTCCTTGATGATACGCAGCAGCCCCTCACGATACGGCGCGACCGGCCCCCACGGATTCTCCCACTCCGGCCCGGCCTCGTTGATGACGTATTTCCCCAGCGGATCGGCAGCACTCGCCCGTTTGAGCGCCCGCACGATGTAGTCCTTACCCATCGCCGCAAACCACGGACCGCTGCGATAGCCGCCACGAATGCGGTGCAACGGAAACAGCGGCTCGTTGACGGCATCCCAGGAATGCAACCGCCCGGCATAGCGCCCCACGACCTCGTCGATATGCCTGTCGAACCAGTAGATCGCCCGCTCTGTGGACAGCTTCGCGACCCAATCCGGCACCCAGTCGTTCCAGGCCAGACAATGCCCGCGCAGCGGAATCTTATTCTCGGCCGCAAACGCCACCAACCGGTCGGCCGCCTCGAAGTTCGCCGGTCCTTCCTGCGGCCGCAGCATCCCGAACTTCATCGCATTATCGACCGTCAGGATCCGCGCATGATGACGGTACAGCTCGGCCTGCACCGGCAGCCCCAAGGTATCCAGGTCAATCGAAGTCCCAAACAAAATCCCGCGCTGCGCCGCGATTTCACCCAGCGAACGGACCCTTCGGATGCTCTCCAACTCTTGCGCGCGTGCCATCCCCGGCGTGCGCAAACACGCCGCTCCCGCAGCCATCAACCCCAGCGCCCGCCGGCGCGTTATTGCAGACATGACAAGCCTCCAGTAATCGCGTCGCGCAGCATGCTGCTGAAAACCCCCCCTCCCCCTTGCGGGGAGGGGTTAGGGGTGGGGGTACTGCGCGCCTGCCATCCACTAAAGTCGCGTCCAGATCGACGGCCACACTCCTGCTAAGGCCGCGCCGCAAAATAACCGCAACACATTTACGACTGATTTCCCGGAATTTGGCGCGCATCTTCGCGCGCGAAATATCCGGGATCTTTACCTCGCTGAGAACTGTAAAGACCCCGGATCGGCCAAGCGCAGGGCCGTCCGGGGAAACAGTGGGAGACGGTGAAAGGACTGTGCGCAAGTGCCAACTCAACGTCCACGGATCACGATGCAGTTGTTTTGCGATCTGTCCTCAGAGACAGGGCTCAAACAAGCTCCGCCAGCAGACACTTCAGCACGCCGTAAGAATACCGCCCCTCGAACGCGGCATGTACCGGCCCGAGTTTCCCGCTCTCTAGCGTGCCGTGTTCCTCGAACGCCGCCAGCACCTCGTCGATCTCCGCCTCCTCAAGGTCGACGCAATCACGCGCCTCCAGGTGCCCGGCTTCGATGGCTTCCGCAAAATGCCCCAGGATCGTGCTAGCCGTAAATCCGCGCTTTTCCGCAATATCATCGACGCTCAACCCCGCCGCCCGCATATCGAGACTGGCGTTGACCGTCTTCGACAACCCGTTCGCAGCCTTCGCTTCCGGCTCTGCCCGGGCGGCCGCCTCAGCCACCGGCGCAGGCTTGGCCGAACCACCCCCATCCCCCCGATGCGGTGCCAGCGCGTCCAAAAACGTCTGCCCATACTTGCTGATCTTGCTCGCCCCAAGCCCGATGATATTCTGCAACTCCGCTAGCGTCCCCGGCCGCTTCTGCGCCAGCTCCACCAGCGTCCGGTCATGACAGATCACATACGGCGGCACCTTTGCATCCTGCGACAGCCGCGAACGTACCACCCGCAAAATCGCAAACAGCGATTGATCCGCCCCATCGCCCTTGCCCAGCACCACCGGCGGACGCCGTCCCTTGGGTGCCTTCCCGCTCCCCTTGACCGCCTCGCGCATCCGGAATGTCGTCTCGCCCCGCAACAGCGGCCGCGCGAGATCCGTCAGCGCCAGCGTCCCATGCCCTTCCGTATCGCCCTGTAAGTGCCCCGCTGCCGTCAGCTGCCGGAACACCCCGCGCCAGGTATTCTGGTCCTGATCCTTGCCGATCCCGAACACCGCGAGCTGATCGTGACTATTGCGGATGATCCGCTCCTCGGCCTTGCCCATCAGCACGTCAGTCACATACCCGACGCCGAACCGCTGCCCGGTGCGGTACACCGCCGACAGCGCCTTGCGCGCGAGCTCCGTCCCGTCGATCGTCACCGGCGGATTGAGGCAGTTGTCGCAATTCCCGCACGGCTCGTGGCTGATCTCGCCGAAATACGCGAGCAGCGCCTGCCGCCGGCAATTGACCATTTCGCCGAGCCCGATCAGCGCATCGAGCTTTTGCCGCTGAACCTTCTTGAATTCCTCGCTGCCCTCCGACTGCGCGATCCACTGCCGCAACTGAATGAGATCCTGGAGGCCATATGCCATCCACGCATCCGCCGCCTCGCCATCGCGCCCCGCGCGTCCCGTCTCCTGATAATAAGCCTCGATTGACTTGGGCAAATTGAGATGCGCCACGAACCGCACGTCCGGCTTGTCGATCCCCATCCCGAACGCAATCGTCGCGACGATGACGAGATTGTCCTCGGCCAGAAACCGCTGCTGCACAGTCCGCCTGACGTCGGCTGGCAACCCGGCATGATAGGCCATCGCCCGCTTGCCCTTGCCCGTCAGCCACGCCGCCGTCTCCTCGACCGCCTTGCGCGACAGGCAATAGACGATGCCGCTGTCGCTGGGATGCTCGCTCGCAATGAACTGCCAGAGCTTATCGCGCGCGCTGCTCCCGCCCGCCTCCGAAATCGTGTAGCGGATGTTAGGCCTATCGAAACTCGCCACGAACCGGTGCGCACCAGCAAGGCTCAACTCGGTCGCAATCTCTTCGCGCGTCCGCTCGTCCGCCGTCGCCGTCAGCGCAATGCGGGGAATGGTCGGAAACCGCTCCGCCAAGATCCGCAGTTGCCGGTACTCCGGCCTGAAATCATGCCCCCATTGCGACACGCAGTGCGCTTCGTCGATGGCAAACAGCGCGATCTTGGCACGGCTCAGCAAGCCGAGCATCCGATCCTGCACCAGCCGCTCCGGCGCGACGTACAGCAGGTCGAGCTTGCCCCCCACAAGCTCCCATTCAACAGCATCCTGCTCCTGGCGGCTGAGCGTCGAATTGAGGAACGCCGCCCGCACGCCCGCTTCCTTGAGCGCATCCACCTGATCCTGCATCAGCGCGATCAGCGGCGACACCACGATACCCGTGCCCTCGCGCACCAGCGACGGGATCTGATAACACAGCGACTTTCCGCCCCCCGTCGGCATCAAAGCGAGACAATCCCCGCCGTTGATCACCGTCTCGATGATCGCCGCCTGATGCAACCGGAACGATTTGTACCCAAACACCCGTTCCAAAACCTCATGGGCTTTGTGCATGAGATCGGGCTCGCTGAATGAAGGTTGGCGCAAAGCTGCAGCCGGCATAATGGAACGCCCCGTTGTTACGACAACGAAACGCTAACGGGATTCACGCAGCAGCGCATCGACTACCCCCCAAATAGCGCTTAACAACTCAACGAAAGCGGGGATACGCGCAGCAAAGCGGCCCGGCAGATACACTCATCCCCAAAGCCACCGGTCCAGCGGGCTGCAATCTGACGGTTGCCGGATCAGGCCCGATCCCAAAGCGGGGTATCACGCCACGGCGGTCCTGTTTGAGTAGAATCCGAGGGTGCCCATTTTTGACGCCGCGCGCCACAACATCATAGCTGCTGCACCTGCTGACGCAGCTCAATGACTGCGACCGCAGACTTGTTATACCAAACCGCATGAATGCGGTTTGGTATCCGCGTGGGGTTGGGTAGGGCGCCCCTGGGCGACAGATAGCTGTCCGCACCTGATAGAAATTCTGGCACCTGCGATAAGTTAGGCGGAAAAACCGGCATGTCGAATTCGAATTTCAAACAAAGCAACCTGACCCTCGTCAGCCCGCCAGCCCCAGCGCAAACAACGGCACCGGTCAAGCCCCCCCACCAACCTCTCGTCGCTCCCGCCAACCGCGAATGCGATCCACCGTCTGAAACGGAAGCCTTCGGCGATGCCCTCGACCGCACGTTGCACGCCGCCGCCGCGCGCTACACCGGCGGGTTGTCTCCCGCAGCCCTGACCGCTGCTTACGTGGACTGGGCCACTCACTTGGCGATGTCGCCCGGCAAGCGCATGCAGCTCGTCGATAAGGCGCTCCGCAAAACCTTGCGCCTGGGCGGCCAGCTGGCAAACCCGGCAACAGCCGCCGGAACCGCCGGCCCTTGCATCGAGCCACTGCCGCAGGACCGCAGGTTTGCGGGCGAAGCCTGGCAGAAATGGCCATACAATTTCTACTATCAGAATTTCCTGCTCCAGCAGCAGTGGTGGCACAACGCCACCATCGGCGTACGGGGCGTCACCAAGCAGCATGAGAACGTCGTCGAGTTCGCGGCCCGCCAGATCCTCGACATGGTTGCGCCATCGAACTTCCTTTTGACCAACCCGGAACTGCAACAAAAGACCCTTGAACAAGCCGGCATGAACTTCGTCCGCGGCGCGCAAAACTTTGCCCAGGACTTGGAGCTGACGACATCCGGCAAATCTCCGCCCGGCGCCGAGGCGTTCAAGGTCGGGCAAGACGTCGCAGCGACCCCCGGCAAAGTCGTCTACCGCAACCACCTCATCGAGTTGATCCAGTATGAGCCAACGACGGCCACGGTCCATCCCGAGCCGGTCCTGATCGTCCCTGCCTGGATCATGAAATACTACATTCTCGATCTGTCGCCGCACAACTCGCTCGTCAGTTACCTGACGGGTCAAGGCTTCACCGTATTCATGGTTTCGTGGAAAAATCCGGACCAGCAAGACCGGGATCTCGGCATGGAGGACTATCGGCTGCTTGGCGTCATGGCAGCCGTAGATGCAGTCGAAAAGATCGTCCGCGACAAGCCTATCCATGCGGTTGGCTATTGCATCGGCGGCACACTGCTATCAGCTGCCGCCTCCGCCATGGCGCGCGACGGCGACATGCGCCTTGGCTCGATGACCTTGTTTGCAGCCCAAACCGACTTCCATGAAGCTGGCGAACTGATGCTTTTCATCAACGAAAGCCAGTTGTCATTCCTCGACGATATGATGTGGGCAAAGGGCTTCTTAGACACCAAGCAAATGTCGGGCGCCTTCCAGCTTCTGCGCTCCAATGACCTCGTCTGGTCACACATGCTGCACGAATACATGATGGGTGAGCGCGCGCCATTGTCCGATCTGATGGCCTGGAATGCCGACGCGACTCGCATGCCCTACAAAATGCACTCGGAATACTTGCGGCGGCTGTTCCTCGACAACGACCTGGCCGAAGGCCGCTTCCTGGCCGGGGGCAAGCCGGTTGCCTTGTCAGACATCCGCGTACCAATCTTCGCGGTTGGCACCACGCATGACCACGTCGCGCCGTGGCGGTCGGTCTACAAAATCCACCTTCTGACGGACACCCAAGTGACGTTCCTGCTGACCACAGGCGGGCATAACGCCGGCATCGTGTCCGATCTGGAACACAAAGGCCGCAGCTATCAGGTCGCGACCAAACCGCTCGGCGAAAATTACAGCGACCCGGACGGATGGGCTGCCACAGCGCCGCGCACCCAGGGCTCCTGGTGGCCGCAATGGTCGTCGTGGCTCGCCAGCCGCTCGGGTAAAAAGGTTCCGCCACCATCCATGGGAGCACCAGCCAAAGGCCTGCCCGCACTCTGCGACGCCCCCGGTACGTACGTGTTGCAGAAATAGAGGGCAGCACGCGCCCCATCCTGCCTGGTAAACGGATCTGTGCCCATCTCCACAATCGGGGGACGCTTGCCGCAATTGTCTTGTCATTTCAAGAAGATAAAAGTGGTGGAGGCCTCGCCCGGAATCGAACCGGGGTGCGCGGATTTGCAGTCCGCTACGTCACCACTCCGCCACGAGGCCAACTCTTCAAACCGCCGGTGATGTCGGTGGTTGATCTGTGAAGCGAACGGGTCGCAAATTCAACAGAAGAGGGCGCATAACACGATCCATTGCGCTGCACAAGCATATACCGGCCCGCATAAGTCAGTACTTATGCGGGCCGGTATATGCTTGTGGGGTTGGTGGGGCGGCCACGCGCAAAGCCAAGAGAATACCAGCACGCAGACCGTCGAATAGAGAGTCAAAATTTTGCGGGCTGGTATTACAACATACGTCCAAGGTACGCAGTGGCGTGGGATTGACCCCAGCGGTATGATCGTCCACACGACAATCCATAAAACAAACGAAATCCCGCGACCCAAATCTACCGCTTAGAGGTATCGCCATGATCGACTGCGCGCTGCAACGTACAAATATGGTTGAAAGCCAGATCCGGCCCAGCGACGTCACCGACCGCCGCATCATGCGCGCCATGGCCGACCTGCCGCGCGAACGCTTCGTGCCGCCCTCCCTTGCTGCCCTCGCCTACATGGATGAATCGATCTCGCTCTACGACGCCAGCCATCGCGGCCCCGCCCGCCGCATGCTGAGCCCGCGCACGCTGGCAAAGCTGATCCAGCTCGCGAACGTCGAACCCACCGACCGCGTCCTCGACGCCGGTACCGGTCGCGGCTACGGTGCCGCCGTTCTGGCCCGCCTCGCGTCGTCCGTCGTCGCCATTGAAAACGATAGCACCCTCGCCATTGCAGCCATCGCCGCCCTCGAAACGGAGAAGAACGTCACCGTTGTCTCCGGCGCACTCGATACGGCAGCGCCCGCACAAGGCGAGTTCGACGTCATCGTCCTCGAAGGTGCCGTTTTCGACCGTCCCGACAGCCTGCTATCGCTCTTGAAGCCCGGCGGACGCCTTGTCGCAGTCCTCAACGACGCCGGCGTTGGCCGTGCGACCGTCTGGCTCCGCCAGGGTTCAACCTTCGGTCAATTCACCGCATTCGAGGCCGCCATTACCCCCCTGCCGGGCTTCGAACGCGCCGCCGCGTTCACGTTTTAGCTCTTCCTGACCGGGACGTGTTGCCGTCACGCGACGCCAGCGGCTGCAAGATGCACGGGGAGTGTGGAGTTTGCGCCACGGACGGCCAACGAACGTACGCGACTGGTCGACATGCCGGTTAAATGACCATAGAGAATCAGTTCATAGTCGCTCAGGGTCCACATACGTCACCTCGCCTTAATCGCGGATCTCACGAGGCGACTAGGAAGTTCGCAGTATGATCGATGCAACAAGCTTGTCACCGCTTAGGCTCCGCCAAGCGGACCGCCTGATCGGCTTGGCCGTAAGTGCGTTTGCGCTGTGCGCTGCCTGGGGCCTGCCAAGCCATGCCGAAACGCTACAAGGCGCGCTTGGCTCTGCCTATCAATACAATCCGCAGCTTGATGCCGAGCGCGCCCGTTCGCGTGCCACTGACGAAAACGTATCCCAGGCCCATGGCCAGTTCCGCCCGATCATCACCGGTAACGGTTCGGTTGCCTACGAGAACCAGCAAACCAGACCAAGTAACCCAGGCAACGGCACGACTCATCCCAAGTCCGTCGGACTGACCATCACGCAGCCGATTTTTCGTGGTTTTCGCTCGATCAATGGCGTCAACGTCGCCGAAGCGCAGGTACGTGCCGAACGCGAAACCCTCCGCAACACCGAACAAGTGATCCTCATCGGTGCGGTTACCGCCTTCATGGACACTGTTCGCGACCAAGCCATTCTTAAACTTCGCGAAAACAACCAGAAGGTCCTCGCCGATACTTTGCGATCGACCCAGGATCAGTTCCGCGTCGGCGAGGTCACGCGCACCGACGTAGCCCAGGCCGAAGCGACCCTTGCCGCTGCCGTGTCTGCAATCGAGCTTGCCAAGGCCAACCTCAAGACCAGCCGCGCCACCTACGAGCGCTTCATTGGCCATCCCCCGTCGAACCTGACGGAACCCAAGCCGCTGTCAAGAATGCTGCCCAAGAACCTCAACGACGCCGTCGGCATCTCGACACAGGAATCCCCGCCCGTTGTCGCCGCGCTCTACAACGAGCAAGCCGCCCGCTTCAATGTCGAGCTGATTCGCGGCGAACTCCTCCCCACGCTGAGCGTCCAGGGAACCTATAACGATACGTTCGAGCCCTCCAAATCTATCGAGGAATCGCGCGTCGCCACCGTCACCGGCCAGCTCACCGTTCCAATCTATGAGCAAGGAATCGTCTATTCGCGCGTCCGTCAGGCCAAACACACACAGGTTGCCGCCCTGCAGGACATTCAGCGCGCCAAAACCGAGGCACAGAACGCCGCCGTTGCCGCATGGTCGCAGCAGCAGGCGGCTCGCGCCCAGTTGTCGTCCGACAAGACTGCCGTTGAATCAAACCGCATCGCCCTTGCCGGCGTCCGCGAAGAAGAAAAGGTCGGCCAGCGCACCAAGCTCGACGTCCTCAACGCCGAACAGGCCTACCTCAACGCCCAGGTCAACCTCGTCACCACCCGCCGCAACGTCATCGTCAACGACTATACCCTGCTACAGGCCATCGGCCGCCTCAACATGCAGGAACTCGGCGCATCGAAGGAAATCTACGACGTCGAGGAGCATTACTTCGAAGTCCGCCGCAAATGGTGGGGCCTCGACATCACTCACGCCGATGGCCGCCGGGAACACTTGGATGCATGGCGCACCCATGGCGAAGAACACGAATCAATGAAATAATTTGGCGAACGCCCATTTGCTGGCATAATTTGCCACATCCCCGCCTTTGACGGGACGTAACGATTTTTCCCAGTGGTACCAGCCAGCACGTGACAGATGCTCACGAATCGGCAGACCATCGAATGGATGCAACGCGACAGCGAAGGCTAAGTCATGAACCGACGGGAAGCGGCTGAAGAGCCGAGCATGGAGGACATCCTCGCTTCGATCCGCAAAATCATCGCCGACGATCCAGCGCCCAGCGCCGCACCGGCGTTACCGCTTCCACAATTGTCGCCCGCTGGATTTGCGCCCGCACATCCCAGAGACGTGCAACCCCAGTTCCCCGCCGCCGCACAGCCGTCGTTGACGGCCCGCCTCAACGATGTCTTCGGTCCAGGCAGCGTGGTCCCCGGCGACAGCCCCCAGGCGAACAAGCCGTTTCCATCGCGTCCGCTACGGTCTGTCATGGACGATGACCTCGGCGATATGCTGGCCGATGCGCCTCCTGCCCCTCGCCGACCCGTTGGTCAACCTGCACCGGCAGGAAAGCCCGCGCCCACTGTTATCGCGGCCTCGCCGGTCGGATCGCGGCCATTCCCACTTGATAGCGCTGCCGCTGACCTGCTGTCGGGCCGAACCGCTATTCCTGCCCCGCCAGCGCCTCCTGGCAGCGAGTCGTCGCGGCTTCCCCAACCTCAATCGTCGCTCTATCCTCCCAACACCCGCTTGACCGAACTTCGCACATCCCAGCCATTACAGGCCCCGGCATCGTTCGACACCTCGCCGTCCTTCCCGCCGCAATCCATCCCGTCTCATGCTGCGGCCATTCCGGCATGGCTGCCAGAAGGCCCGCGCGCAGCGCCCGTCGTGATCGCGGCTATGCCCTCGATGGAACAGCGCCCCTTGCCGGCCGGCCGCCCGTTCAATTTTGTACCCGAAGCGCAGGCGACACCTCAACAAGCCGCGCAGGCGCCACACCAACAAGCAGCACCCCCAGCCGCCCCGGTGCCGGCCGCAACTGCAATGCCAGCCGTCGCGCCCCCGCCAAGCCGGCCGGAGCCAGTGGTCATCGCATCCTCGATGCCGTTCACGGCACCCGCGGACCAACCCTCCGCCCAAAGCGTTCAGCCATCCATTACCGCAACTCTGCCTCGCTACGCGCCGCTCGAAAGCGCAGCCAAGCCCGCTGGCATTTCGGCGGCGACGCTTGATTTCCTGATGCCATCCGCGCGGCAGGCTGACCCGGTTCCACCCGCACCGGCCCAGGTGGATTCGCTCCCGGTAGCCCCCATCATATCGGCCTCAACCCTCGACTTCTTGAAGCCATTCCCGCAGACGGCCGAAGCCAAGCCGTTTGAAACACCGGTCGAACCAGCACCCGTTACCGTCGCGCCACCCGCGCCACAGCCTGTCACGCCCACTCC
>JBEBJA010000178.1:0-18112 GCA_040080145.1 Hyphomicrobiaceae bacterium | reverse complement strand
CATCTGCCCTTCGGGCATCTTCTCCCCAGGGGGAGAAGAAAGTAAGGGCTTATTTTAGCGCGTATGGGCGGAGGCCGGGATGACGTTAGCGCGTGAGTGCTAGGCGCGGGACCTAACCCACGACGCCGTCCGCGCTAGTGGCTTCATCGCCGGCGCTGTGTCCGGGATCGGGTAGCCTGTCGAGCAAGATATCCCACTGGGCATCAATGAAATTTGCCGCTTCCTTGGGCGGCAGCGTGGTAAACGCGCCGTTGGCGTCTTCGGTCACGATGCCGCTGGCGACGAGACGCTGGAGCGCATCCTCGACATCGAAGTTTACGGCAAGGCCGAACTCGTCCATCACGAAGTTTTCAATGGCATGGTCGATCGCTGGCAGGTCGGAACGGCTGGCTTGGGTCTTGGCCAGGATCGCGTACAGCAGCCATTCTTCCTTGATGTCTTCTTCGGCAGCGCGGGCGGCGAGTTCGACGATGACGCTGCCGTTATCGGCCATGGAGAGGAAGTATAAGTTCTGTGCCATCACCACCATGTATCGCTGCTTTTGATTGACGAAGCTCATGGCTTGACGGAACGCGACGCCGCCCAAGCCCAACGCTGCGCCGGCCGCGCCGATGGGGTTGGATGCCAGCAGCGCGACCTTGCCGGCGGAGGTGAAGAGGCCAAAGCCCAGCCCGCCACCTGCGGTCGCGCCGAGGCGGATCTTGTCCATGAAGCGGAAGCGCACTTGGGTGTTAGGAAACACCATCTCGATGTCTGTCCGCGGGATATTGCGGAACAGCTTCATGTAGACGTTGCCCTCTTTTACCTCGGCAGGAAGTTGGGCGCGCAACTTTTTGACATGCTTTTCGGCCTCCTCGCGGGGGCAGCCCTTGTCTTTCATCACTTTGGCAACGCGGTCTTCGAAGGACGCCAGTTTAAAGATCACGCACAGACGGCGGAAAATCGGCACGTCGAATTCCTCCTTGCGGAAGAATTTCTTCATGGTGCGGCGGCTGTTCTTACGGTTCGAGACGCCACGATAATAGATCGCGATTTCTTCAAACGCGGCCAGATCGACTGAGAGATCAAGACCATAGGCTGAATCTTGCGTCACGATTATGTTGACCTGCGCGGGGTCGATGCGGGTATAATTGGCTTGCTGCAGAAGTTTTTCGGCACCAACCATGACTTGGCGTTGGAGGGCGGCGCGCTCCTGCGGCTCGAAGTGGCGCGTGACCAACAGGTCCGTGTCTGGACTGAATGGTTCATAGGCTTCGATCAGGCCCAGCAGGCGCATCGCATAGCGCTGCTGACGCCAGTAGTCGAGGTAGCGGAAAAAGCGGCGGGCATCGCGATGAGATTCCGTCGGCCACCGGCCCGGTCTGGTCAGCCGATCCATAAGCGCCGCCTTGGTGACGGGCAGAAACTTTTCGCGCGTTGCGAACGGATCTGCGGGTGATCCCGTTGCGGGCTGAGGATTTATGGCCCCTAACGACGTCTGATGCGGAACGGCACCCTTCAGGGTGCCAACATTTGCGTCCAGCTTCATATGGTTATGCCCCACGCAATCATCGTTACCCGCCGTTGTTCTAGCTCAGACGCGGACTTTGCGCAAAGTGGACTGTCGAGAAAGCGCACGCCTGCCACAGTCATGCCGTTGTTCCAACGCACTCAAAAGCTGCGACGCCTGAGAGACGCCGCGCAGTGGGGGAGTTAGTCGTGGGGCGCCGGTCAGGCCGTTCATTGCCGTTGGTGTTGGCGGGTCTTGGTGCTGCAGTGTGCGCCGGCCCGGGGGCAAGCCATGCGGCCGGCGATGTACTGGTCATGCCGTATTCCTGCACCAAA
The DNA here is from genome assembly GCA_040080145.1 of Hyphomicrobiaceae bacterium. Taxonomy (GTDB): domain Bacteria; phylum Pseudomonadota; class Alphaproteobacteria; order Rhizobiales; family Hyphomicrobiaceae; genus JANXVY01. The sequence continues at coordinate 16,288 of JBEBJA010000178.1, read as the reverse complement.
ATCGGCAATCGGGTAATAACAACGCCTAGCCAAGCGCGGCGTTATCTCATGCTTGGCCGTCACGATAGCGTCGACTTGGCGGGATGCGTCAGCGGGATAGGGGCACGCGCGGGCTGTCAGCCGGTTGCCGTTCATCATTTCGACATTCAGTGCGGCAGCAAACGGGTTGCTTGGTCCGATGTTGCCTTTTCTATCGCGGAAAGCCGGACCTATCCTTCCAAGCGTGCCGTAACAGGGGACGGCAGCGTACGATGCAGCTTGACCGCCGACAGCAGCCGGGCTGATGAGCCCGGCGTTGCCTTGAGTGTCGTGTGTTATCAGCCGAAGTCATCGTTTCCGTACCGGCGGATGCTTGTTCCGACGGGATACGCGCCGGTGACCGAGGCTGGCGGGCGGATTGTGGCGGCGGATGCGCCACCGGCTGCACCACGGCGGTCCAAGTTGCTGCCGACGCTCGTGACGTCGTCGCCGCTGCCTGACATTACCCCCGTCGCGGATGAGACGACGGTCGCCATCGCGCCACGGCTTGATTTTGCCCACGCGATGGAACGAGCCATCAACGAGCCCGGTGCAGCCAAACCGGCCAATCCGCAGGCACGATCCATACGGTTTGCTGCTGGCGTCGCGCTTGGCGTGCTCGCCGTTATGGCCGGGCTTGCGGTGCTCTTCGTGTGGCGGTGGCCCGGTCAAGCGCGGCGGGTGAAGGCGACCACGGCGCGGTCACTGTTGCGAGCCATCATCTGGGGCGAAACCTACGGAGCGGGCGTTCGCCAGAAACTTTCCGGGTTGCCAGCGGTATTCAAGCCTGCTGGCAAGCCGATCGCCGACATCAAGGCTGCCAATGCCGCACAAGCAGTCACCGCGCTGCTGAGCGATGCGCAGGGCCGGTTGGGCGATCTGCGGAATGCGGGGCCACTCAACGACGTGCTCACGCAGGAGCTGGGTCAATTGCGGCAACGGCTGTCCGCATTGCAGTTGACGGCGGCGGAAAGCGAGGAAGCGGCGAACCGGGCAAGCCCGGGGTTCCGCAACTTGATGCGCGATGTCGAACGGGTGCGCAGAATCGCCGACAGCGCCGCGCTCAGCATCGGTCATGGCCGGAGTCCGGCGCGGATTCCGGCGACGAAAGCAGAGGCGTTCGATCTGCTTGGACTCAATCCCGATGTCGCAGAAGGCACGCTCAAGAAGGTTGCCGACGGGTTGCGGATGAACTGGCATCCCGATCATGCGCGCGACGACGCCGACCGAGCGGCGCGGGAAGCTCGCATCAAAGCAATCAACATTGCCATCGACCTCATCAATGGGAAGCGGGCGGCTTGAGCGTTGTGCCACCTCACCCGCGCTCGTTTCCCCGTCCATTGGTTCCCCGGACGGCCCTGCACTTGCCGATCCGGGGTCTTTACGATCAACCAAAATGGGTAAAGATCCCGGATATTTGACGTGCAAAGATGCACGCCAAATTCCGGGAAAACAGTGGACGAGTCGGAGTGGTTGTTGTTGCGGGTGGCCTAAGTCAGAACTTATGCGGGCTGGTTTATCTTAACTTGAGGAGAGGCAATTGGCATCGCGCGCGCATGTCCAGGCCGTTTTGTTGGTGGCGTTAACGATTGTCGCGATGTTCAGCGTCAGGCCTGCACAGGCCGCGCAGTGCGGCTGGCATAGCGGCAACTATGCCCGCACCTGCAGTTCCCATGCGGCGGCTGGATGTCTGCGTGCAGCAAAGCGCAAGGTTGCTGGATTTTCCGTGAGCAAGTGCCGTGCCGAAGCGGCACTTTGCTCGAAATGCCTTGCCTCCACCCTTGCCTGCGCCAAGCGCGTCGACCGCCCTGAACGGTCCAAGGCTGCGGTCGCTGCAGGTTGTAGAACGTGCGACTCGGGGTTCGGCCGCTGCATGGGGAAGACCTGAGGTTTTGGCTGTTTGATCTTGGTCAAGGCCGTGCTGGCCGGCTTCGCCTTCATCCGTGGGGAATGGAAAGCCGCTGACGGAGAGGGCCGGTCATGATTAGAGGCATTGCTCATGCGACGGATTTTTCGCCTCAGGGTACGCCGGCGTTTCTGATGGCGCTGCGGCTCGCGGTCGAATGGCGCTGTCCGCTGAACCTGTTACACGTCAAATCACCGCATGCGCCGGATGGGTGGCAATCGTTTCCGCATGTGCGCGAAGCCCTGATTAAATGGGGGCTTCTGGGGCAGCATGCTGCGGCCGAGGACGTCGCGTCGACGCTTGGAATCCGGGTGCGCAAGGTGGAGATCCGGCATCGTTCGCCGGTCGATGGCATCGCAGAATTCATGGGCACGCACGCATGCGATCTCATTGTGCTGGCGACCCATGGGCGGCAAGGCCTGAGCCATCTCGTGGCCGGGTCGATTGCGGACGGGATTGCCCAGCAAACGCAGACGGCATCGTTGCTGGTCGGACCGGCGGCGCGCTCGTTCGTGGATGATGAGACAGGGGCGTTGCGTCTGCGCTCCGTGGTCGTGCCAATCGCTGCGACGCCATCTCCGGTTATGGCGTTGCACACGCTAGGCCGATTGTTTGGGGCCATGCCAATCCAGGCTCACTACATACATGTGGGCGAGCGGGCGATGGCGCTCCACGACGGGGCTAACCGGCCGCTCGCAGTCGCGACGGTTTCTGGTCCCGTGGCCGAGACGATCCTCAGGGTTGCAAGCGACAAGCATGCAGACATGCTGGTGATGCCGACGGTGGGGCGGCATGGGTTTGTGGATGCGTTGCGCGGAAGCACGACGGAGCAGTTGGTCGCGGCAGCACAGTGCCCGGTGTTGGCGGTTCCGGCATAGGGGGCGCTTCAAAACGTGAGGTTCGCACCTATATCAAGGTCATTGGGAGACGACCGGCTGCAATGGCCTGAAGTCTGCTGCATGTGGGAAATGGACCTGAACCGATGAAACGCATTGCTCTTTTCCTGGCGACCAACATCGCTGTCTTGGTCGTTATTGCCGTGTTTGTGAATGTGCTCGGTCTGGGGCGGATTGCCGATGCCAACGGGCTGAACCTTGGCGCATTGCTCGCTCTGTCGGCTGTTATCGGCTTTACAGGCTCGATCATTTCGCTGCTGATCTCCAAGCCGATGGCCAAGTGGCAGACCGGGGCGCAGGTTATCTCGCAACCTTCCAATGCCGATGAACGCTGGCTGGTGCAGACCGTTGCCAAGCTGGCCGAGCGCGCTGGAATCGCGACGCCGGAGGTTGCGGTGTTTGAAGGTGCGCCAAACGCTTTTGCGACCGGCGCATTCAAGAATTCGGCCCTGGTAGCTGTGTCGACCGGCCTGCTGGAGACGATGAACCACGAAGAGATCGAGGCGGTCCTGGCGCATGAAGTCGCGCACATTGCCAACGGCGACATGGTGACGATGACCCTGATCCAAGGGGTCGTGAACACGTTCGTCGTGTTCTTGTCGCGGATCGTTGGATACGCCGTCGACAAGCAGATCAACCGGGACGGTAACGGCCAGGGCATCGGCTATTTCGTGACGTCCATCGTGTGCCAGATCGTGTTCGGTCTGCTTGCGTCGTTGATCGTGGCTTGGTTCTCGCGCCATCGCGAATTCCGTGCAGATGCGGGGGCTGCTCAGTATATGGGCCAGCCCAACAGCATGATCAGCGCCTTGGCGAACCTCGGCCGGGTCCAGCCGGGCGAGTTGCCGAAGTCCATCCAGGCTTCGGGTATCAGCGATACGCCAAGTGTCATGGCGCTGTTTTCGACCCATCCGCCGATCGAGGCCCGCATCGCAGCGCTTCAGGGGCTGCGGGGTTAGGCTCGATTTCGCCCGGCTTATAGGTGGGCGAGGGGCGGGTCAGATTATTTTCCGCTCAAGGGCAATCGTAATCATCTCGATGGCCGTTCGCGCGCCGAGCCGTTCGCGCAGTGTGGTACAGATATTCGCCGTCGTCTTGTAGGAAACTCCAATGGCGACGGCGACTTCGGACATGGTTTTTCCGTTCGCCAGCAAACGCAGGATCTCGATCTCACGGCCGGCAAATGTGGCTTCGCTGTTGGATTGGTTCATAAATGCGAGCTTTTCAGCCATCCGCGCCGGAAGCCATATTTCTCCAGCGGCGACTTGCATAATCGCTTCGTATATGGCGTTTGGATCGCCGTTTTTGCTGACGTAGCCCTTGGCGTTGCACTTTAGCGCCTCGGCTACGAAAACAGGATCGTCATTCATGCTGAAGATCAGCACGCGCGCCGACGGGTCTTCGGCAATGATGCGACGGGTCAGATCGAGCCCTGACATGTCCGGCAAATTTATATCGACAACGATGACGTTCGGGCGCTCGGACATGTAGAGGTCATACCCCTCCGCGCCGGTCGCTGCTTCTAGCATTTCGACGCCGGCTTGGGACGATAGCAGCCCGCGGCATCCCGAAAGCACGATTGGGTGGTCGTCAACAATCAAGACCTTTACGATTTCATTGGCCGTCATTTTCCACAGTGCCTTCTCGATCGGCTCGTCACGTTGCTGCTTTGGTCCACGAAAAGCAGTTGCGCTGCTGTCATGGCGCGCCTGAAATTTGGCAGCAACGGGAACTTTTGGAAGTCGTGCTTCGCAAACTTGAAGTTGGCAGTTGTCGCGCGACGTTCCACCATACGGACGCCTGCACCTTTGACCTGTATTGAGTACATCTCTTTCGCTGGGTTACTGCGGGCACGCATCGGGTTCTGACGCTTCCTCCACGATTTGGACGAACCCGTACCTTGGAAGGGTGAGTGCTTCTTCCCGTCGCGCTCGCCCTTCTCCTTTTCCCGGCGGTCGCATCATGCCTTCCATCCGATGACGTTGTATAGGTCGAGAACTGCGGTGGCCAAGGCCGATTTTTTGTGCCTTTGCGCACTTGCCGTCATTGTTTTCGTGACGCCGGTTGCTCCTCAAGAAATCACTGGTCCAGTGGGTCCACTGCGGCTTGGCGCCTTGACTATTGGCTCCAACGCGACGGATCAGAACTCTACGGTCTTCCGCTTCGTCGAACGGTCGCACTTAGGGAACCGATGGCCGCTTGTTGCCGGCAGCGCCTATGTTGGCTGCGCGCAGTCGCTGCCGCGGGTGAGCGTTTTGGTTGTGGCCGATGGCGTTCCCTGGGCCTTCAATGCCGAGAGCAAAGCGTGGATGATGGCCAATAAGGCTGTCCTGGATGTCAATGGTCAGCAAGTGGCAGTCAACGTGGCGGGCTCGCATGAACCGTGGCTGGCGGACGACGCGGAATTTCCCGGCACGCAAATGAGCGCCGCGCCGCTGCTCGATATAGCCAAGCGATTGGGCTGCCTGCCAAAACCCGGCTCAAAAGACGCTGAGCCTCGCTGACGATTCTCCTCAATTTTCCTTCAGGGCGTGGGCGATGATTTTGCGCATCACGGAGGGGAGCGCCTGGGTTTTGAGGTCGCGACGGGCGACCCAGAGGCAGCGTTCCTGCTCCGCCCAGAAGGTGAGCTGGCTGTCTTGGGGAACCACTGCGCGCATCACGGTCAGTTCGAGCCGGAAGTGGGTGAAGTTGTGAACAATCGTGCCCGGCACCTGCCACCAATCCGCTTTCACGGGTGCGCTTTGAAGGGCAGTTGGAATGTCGGGTTCGTCGTCGGCCCAGGAGGACGAGGGGACTTCGATCATGCGGGCGAGCAGGCCACGGTCGGGGCGGCGGCGCAGGAGGACTTTGCCGTCTTCACGCAGGGCAAGAAAGGCAATGCCGTAACGGGTTGCGCGTTCGGACTTTTCAGAGCGGCGGGGGAGTTCATCGGCGATGCCCATCGCGCTGGCCTTGCACAGGCGGTTGAGCGGGCACATCAAGCACGACGGGCGCTTGGGCGTGCAGGTGGTGGCGCCCAAGTCCATCATGGCTTGGGCAAAATCACCGGGACGGCTGGCGGGGGTCAAGGTTGCCGCCAGTACGCGCAATTCAGCCTTGGCGGCGGGCAGTTCGGTTTGGACGGCAAACAGGCGCGCGACGACGCGCTCGATGTTGCCATCGACGGGGGAGGCGAGCTGGCCGAACGCGATCGAGGCAATCGCTGCGGCTGTGTAGGGACCGATGCCCGGTAGCTGAAGGAGGTCTGCTTCGGTGCGGGGGAACTTTCCGCCGGGACGGGCCGCGATGACGCGGGCGCAGGCATGGAGGTTGCGGGCGCGTGAGTAATAGCCAAGGCCCGCCCAATGTTCGAGGACTTCGTCTTCGCTGGCGGCGGCAAGCGATGCGATGTCTGGCCAGCGCTCAACGAAGCGCTCGAAGAACGGCACGACGGCCTTCACCGTCGTCTGTTGCAGCATGATTTCGCTCAGCCAGACCCTGTAAGGATCGGCCGTTTCGCCGGGTGGGTAGCGCCAGGGGAGTTCGCGCCGCCCGGCGTCGTACCAGGCGAGCAGGGGCGTTGCCGCGTCATGCACAGCTTTTTGGGTTCGTTGCTTTCTGGACACAGCAGTCATGGCGAGCCTCGTTTCGTTATCTCAAGACGCACCCGAATCACTGCAATCTTACCCGTAAGCGATGACCTCGCAGGACGGTAACCGGGTAGATTACGATGGCTCAGCCTCAAAAAACTGTGCAACATGCTGTCAGCGTTGCCAAAAAGCGCCAGCCTGCTTTCGGGCACACACCTCACGTTCCGGTAACGGCCAGACCGTCACAACGGATCGCTGCGCGCTCGGTCGGCACTTTTGTGCCCAAGCTCACGCGGACAGCGTTTGAGAAGTTCGGTTTTTCCACCGCTGCTTTGTTGACGGACTGGGCCCAGATTGTCGGGCCGCAGCTAGCGCAAACGACAACCCCGGACCGGATTCGCTGGCCAAAGAGCGTCGAGCAGGAGATGGCGGGTGGCCGCACCGGTCAACGGACGGGCGCAACGCTGCATCTCAGCGTCGATCCGGCGCGCGCGCTTGACGTGCAATACAAGACGGGCCTCATCATCGACCGCATCAACCAGTATTTCGGGTATCGCGCGGTGGCCGATCTGCGGATCGTGCAGGTCCGCGTGGAAATGCCGCCGCAGTCGGTTGCCCGGCCGCGCCCGGCCGTTGCCGCGACCCCCGATCCCATGCTCACCGCCATTGCGGACGATGGTTTGCGGGCGGCGCTCGAGCGGATGCAGCAGGGCATGCTTGCGCGACGGGGCTGAACTCTTTGCTGGGCGCTTGTTATTTGAGCACGCGAAACGTGACGCCGCCCCATAACCCCGCGCGCGGTTATGGGACGCATCCCAGGGATGTATGGGACGAATGGCTTTCAGGTGGCATTCACAGCGTTTTTGCCTTAATCCCCCGACAGGGGCGTGCTAGCTCCGCTGCTCAACCAATCAGGAGCCTTGCCCGTGTTTCACGCGCCCGTTCGTTTGCCCCGCCTTGCCAAGACCGTTCGCGCCGCCGCGATCATCGCCGCCAGCTTCGTTGTTGCAACCGCTGCAACGCCGGTTGCGCAGGCCCAGCGCATTGCTGCTGCTCCCGAAGTTTCGGTCGAAGAACTCATGAAGCCGGGTGATCTGGCCGACATCGCCATCGGTCAGGCCGACGCCAAAGTTACCGTGGTCGAATACTCGTCACTGACGTGCCCGCATTGCGCAAGTTTCCAGGCCAAGGTTTTCCCGGCCTTCAAGGCCAAGTACATCGACACCGGAAAGGTACGCTTCATCACCCGCGAGTTCCCGCTCGATAATCTGGCGGCGGCGGCGGCGATGCTCGCGCGTTGCATAGCGCCGGAAAAGTCGTTCGATTTCGTCGAGACGATGTTTGCAACTCAGGAAATTTGGGGCGGGCACAACGTCCAGAATCCAAAGGCGAAGTTGTTCGAGATTGCCAAGCAGGCCGGCTTCACAGAGGCTACCTTCGAAAAATGCCTTACCGATCAAGTACTTCTGGACAAGCTGACCGCATTGCGGACGCGCGCCAGCGAGAAGTTCCAGATCAACTCGACGCCGACGTTCTTTGTTAATGGCAAGCGCGTCTCCGGGAACACCAACATGGTGGACTTCGAAAAGGTGATCGAACCGCTTCTTGGAGCGAAATAAGCATGCGGAGGGCCCTACTGAACCGGTTTGGTGTGGTTGCAGCACTCTCGCTGGCCGTTTCTGGCTGCACGGGGACTACGCCCACGCTATCGGGGATGGGGGCCAACCCTGATCCGGTGGCGGCGTCCGGCGGGCCCAATCTCTCGCCGGAGGAGGTGGCTCAGTCGGCGTCGGCTGCAGCGTTCAATCCGTTTGCCGACCACAGCAGCGCGACGCCCGGCGGGCGCGAGGTGATTTCGAACCCGACTATGGCTGAAATTCTTGCGCCTGTGGCGGGCACGCTGCCGGAAATTGCGTTAGGCAGCGCCGATGCGCCGGTCACTGTCGTGCAGTACGGATCGCTGACCTGCCCGCACTGCAAGCGTTTTCATACGGAGGTTTATCCGGCGTTGAAGCGCGATTTCATCGACACCGGCAAGGTGCGCTACATCCTGCGCGACTTCCCAATCGGGCGGCAGTCGGGCCAGGCCAGCATCGCGATCCGGTGCGCGGCGCCCGACAAATATGTCAGTCTTTACGGCAAGTTCCTTGACCAGCAGTCGGCATGGGTCTCGCAGGAAGTTCGCGTTGACCCGATTTTTGCGGTGGCGGCCCAGGCCGGGTTGAGCCGCGCGGACTACGACGCCTGCCGATCGAACACGGCGCTGGTTGAAAATATAAAGGCCATCAAGGATCGTGGCCGCAAGCTCGGAATTATCGGCACGCCAAACTTCTTCGTTCAGGACAAGCTCGTCAAGAAGGCCCTCGACATGGCCGAACTGAGCGGCATGATCGACGCCGCTGCGCGGGCCAAGACTGCGGCCGCGGGCGGTGGTTTGCCCCCGCAGTAACCGCTCAATTCGCCAACATCCAATCCCGACTATTTCCCTTCTAACCACTCCGGCTGAACAATGACCAATTCGCTCCCCGATCGCCTTTCGACAAATCCAGACAGTCCGCACTATAATGCCGAATTACTAGAGCGTAACGTCGGCGTGCGCTTTAATGGCGTCGATAAAACGAATGTCGATGAATATTGTGTCAGCGAAGGATGGATTAAAGTTGCTGCTGGAAAGGCGCGCGATAGGCACGGAAATTCCCTTACTATCAAGCTGAAAGGGACTGTTGAACCGTATATCCGGGATGAGAAATGAGCGATAAATCCGTTCTGACGCATGGCATATAGTCGCGTTAACTGAACACCTTATCGCCTCATTTGAATGTCGAAACGCAACCTGTTGTTAATGACAGTTAGGTGTTTCGATGAAGAAGACGTCTCTACTGGCCGCAGGGGTGGCCTTGATTTCACTTGCTATGATGGCTCCTGCCGAAGCCCGGCGGACGAGGGCCGTTCAAGCCGACCAGGCCGAATGGTCTGAAGAACAGCAAGCTCGCCCAGCGCGTTCGCGCCGCAGCTCAGAAGCCCGGAATTTCTGGGAAGATGCCGAACAAGCCAGCGAACGGCCGGCGCGCCGCAGCCGCCGTCAGGCACGTGCCACCGAGACCTCGAACGACAGCGCGGACGAACGTCCTGCTCGCCGCCGCAGCCGTGATGACAGCGAGGTGTCGTCTCGTTCGGACAGCGTTGCCGGTGCTGGATCGCGTCCCGGCGCTTGGTGTGGATGGTACATGCGCACACGCCACGGCGGCGGTGCAGACTACAATCTCGCGTGGAACTGGAGCCGTCGCGGTTCGGCGCTTTCGGGTCCGCAAGTTGGCGCGATTGTCGTTTGGCGGCATCACGTGGGCGAGATCACCGGTCAGACCTCGGATGGCAAGTGGATCGTGCTTTCGGGCAACGACAGCAACCAGGTCAAGGAGCGCGCACGCTCAGTTTCCGGCGCGGTGTTCCGCTCGCTTTGAGCGGGTCAGCGGCCTACGTCGCGGAAAAGCGGTGCAATACGCTGACGCTATTGCACCCTACGATTCACAGGCTGGCCCTTGGGCTGGCCTGTTTTGTTATGGCGGGTAGGGGCGTTTGACATGGAAGCGGAAGCCATTACCGGCCAGCGCCCGGGCGCGCCAATGGAGCGTGCGTCCGGCCCGGATCAGCGACAGGAGTTGCCAGGGAAAGGCGATGAAAGACCTTTTGGCTTCCAGTCTGCGGAAGATGTGGGCTGCCGCTACGTCTGGTTCGACGACATAGGGCAACGCTCCGACGTGATCGGCGACCTGGGCCGTCTTGATATGGCCGGGATAGACCAGCGAGACGACGATCTTGTCGGGGATCAGGAATTCGCGCAGTGCTTCGCCGTAGGCCATGGCGGCTGCCTTGCTGGCGCTGTAGCCGGGGGCGTCGGCCAACGGCTGGAGTGCTGCGAGCGAGCCGATGATCGCGACATGGCCCCGGCGGCGGTGGCGCATGCCCGCTAACGCCGGCTGGACGACGTTGACGACGCCTTCAAAGTTGACGCGGCTCATCCAAGCGATCTCTGCGGCGGTCTCCATGGCGCGCTTATCGCCGTGGCCGGTGAACACGCCGGCATTGGCGATGACGAGGTCGATGGGGGTTTTGCCGTCGCAACCGGCAATGAGCGCTGCCATTGCGGCTTCATCGGTGACGTCGGCGATGACGGGTTCGACGTCTGATTTTCGTTCGCGGCAGGCGGCTGCGACGGCTTCTAGCCGGGCGGCATCACGCGCGATCAGGATGAGTTTGCGGCCTGGGGCGGCGTAGCGGATGGCCAGCGCGGCACCCAGGCCGGCACTTGCGCCTGTGATCACGACGGTTCGCGGACGGGGAACTTCCCTCATGTGGACCAACCGATTCCGGTTTGCGGTGTGCTAATCATTTCAAAGACGCCTGGATCAGGCGCTTGGCGTCGGCGCTGTCCCATTCGGCGGGGCCGGAGAGGCGGCCAACCTCGCGGCCTTCCTTGTCGATCAAGATTGTGGTGGGGAGACCTGCGGCCTTTAACGTGCCGACCGAACGCGAGGTGCTTTCGACGTAGAGCTTGAGGTTGGCCGTCTTGGTTTCTTCGAGGAACTTCTTGGAGGCCGGTGCGCCCTGGCGATCAACGCTGATGGCGACGACCTCAAAGGCGTCGCCGCCGAGTTCCTTTTGCAGGCGATCAAGGGCTGGCATCTCCTTGCGGCACGGCGCACACCAGGTCGCCCACAGGTTCAGCAAGACGACTTTGCCTTTCCAATCGGCGAGCGTTTTTTCGGTGCCTGCACCGTCTTCGAATTTGAAAGCGGGGACGGCTTCCGGAGCCTTTTTGAAGACGAAGGTCAGCATCTCGCCAGAGGCCAAGGAATTGGCAGCGGAGGGGGCTGGCGCAGTGGGCTGCGGTTTCATGGACTGAGGCTTTGAATTGTCAGCAGGGCGCAGGATGGCGTATACCGCGCCAAACCCCATGAGCCCGGACAGCGCGGCGACGAGTGCGTACGTCTTCACTGGACTTTTGGCGCTGCCTCGATGTTTGCTCTTGGTATCGTTCATGGGCACTTCGACTTCCTTTTTTCACGCGGAGCCACAACGAATGACCAACAAACCGGCGAACACGATGTGGGGTGGCCGGTTCCAGGCGTCGCCGTCTGCGATCATGGAGGAGATAAATGCCTCCATCGGGTTCGACAAGCGTTTGGCACCGCAAGATATCGCCGGATCAAAGGCGCACGCTACCATGCTGGCCGACCGTGGCATCATCACGAAGGCCGACTCGGCCGAAATCGTAAAGGGTCTCGATGCGGTCTTGGCCGAGATCGAGGGCGGGACGTTCGTGTTCCAGCGTTCGCTTGAAGACGTGCATATGAACGTCGAAAGCCGGCTCAAGGCGATCATTGGCGAGCCTGCAGGGCGGCTGCACACCGCGCGCTCGCGCAACGATCAGGTGGCAACGGATTTCCGGCTGTATGTGCGTGACCGGCTGGATGGATTTGACTGCGGCCTCAAGCGATTGCAGGAGGCGCTGGCAGCAAAGGCGCTCGTGCATGCTGCGACCGTGATGCCAGGCTTTACGCATCTGCAGCCGGCCCAGCCGGTAACATTTGGCCATCATTTACTCGCCTATGTGGAAATGTTTGCGCGCGACCGGGGCCGGATGCAGGACGCTTGGCGGCGTTTGAACGAGAGCCCGCTTGGATCGGCGGCGCTGGCTGGCACGTCGTTTCCCATCGACCGGCATCAGACCGCCAAGGCGCTCGGGTTCGACCGGCCGATGGCCAATTCGCTCGATGGCGTGTCGGATCGCGATTTCGCGCTGGAAACACTGGCTGCGTGCGCAATCTCGGCGGTGCATCTGTCGCGGTTTGCCGAGGAAATCGTGATCTGGATGACGCCGCAGTTCGGGTTCATCAAGCTCTCGGACAAGTTCACGACCGGCTCGTCGATCATGCCGCAAAAGCGCAATCCCGACGCTGCGGAGTTGTCGCGCGCCAAGGTCGGGCGGATCGCCGGGGCGTTCCAGAGCCTGCTCATCGTCATGAAGGGCCTGCCGCTCGCCTACTCCAAGGACATGCAGGAGGATAAAGAGGTCACGTTCGACGCGCTCGACAGTTTCGGGCTCGCTTTGGCGGCTATGACCGGAATGGTGCTCGATCTGGAGCCGGTGCCGGCCGTGATGGCGGCAGCGGCAGGACGTGGCTTTTCGACCGCGACCGACATCGCCGACTGGCTGGTGCGCGAGTTGCGCCTGCCGTTCCGGGACGCTCATCATGTGACGGGACGGATTGTCGCGCTGGCGGAAGGGCGCGACGTGATGCTCGATCAGTTGTCGCTTGCCGACATGCAATCGGTCGAGCCGCGCATCACGCAGGCCATTTTCGGGGTGCTTTCGGTCGAGAATTCTGTGTCGAGCCGGACCAGCTATGGGGGAACTGCGCCACAGAACGTCGCTAAAATGGCGGAGGCCTGGATCAAGACACTGGAAAGCCAGCGGGAGGCAGGCTAGGGTCTGTCCAACTTTGATTGAAACAGGGACAGACCCTAGCTCTTTGCTTGGTCGCGCTTCTTTCGGGAAAACCGCTCACACTTTTCCCGGAAGCGCTCTAGGGTTTTACCGATGAACAGTTATTCTGGGTCCGTACTCATGGCTTTGCCCCGCATTTTTGTACGCGCTGGCGTGCTGACAGCGTTGCTGTTGGCAGGCTCCGTTGCGGGTTGTGGCGTGCGTGGCGCGCTCGAAGCTCCGCCCGAAGCACGGGCAAGCGCCGACGGCACCGCCCCTGACGCAACGGACGCTGGCGGAAACTCCGCCGCCAAGCCCAAGCCGCATAAGGCGTTCGTTCTGGACGGGTTGCTGCGTTAAGGCGGTTTTGCTGCGCCAGGGTACTACGAACTCAGGTACGGGAAAGCATTTCAGGGGGAGCGCTTTGCTCTACCGGCCCCCTTCGATCTGCGGATGACCTTGGAACCGCGTTTATTTTTTCCAGGTGACTTCGTAGCCCTTGGCAATCATGCACTTGTTGTGCTCGCCCACATAGTACGTTCCGCGCGGATCTTGTCCGACGCTGCTCATGGGGGGACCGCCTAAGACGACGCCGTTTACCACAAGGGGGGCACCCCTCTGCTCTGGGGTCAAATTGGCCATAACACGATGGGACTCTTTCCAGCACAACTCGTCGTCAATGAGCCTGGCCTTCTGCGATATGCCGGGCTTCTGAAACTCGAGCAGTTGCTGACCACACCCCGACAGTGCCAAACCTGCCAAAGCCGTCAGTCCCAGGATTACACGCATCCGATATTCCAATCTGTCCGAATTCGCCTGTTCGTCAGTTAACGGTGAGCCGTTGGATTGGCAAGCAAGCCACGCGCGATTGTACCGGGACTGTGACCCCGGCCTGATCGATTTTGGTTAGCGACGGACACGAAAAGCCGCTAGACTGGAGCCTGTCCCGCTTGGCGCTCACCTTCCCGGACTAGGGTGTCGGCGTTTTTTCTCCGCAGTCACAGAGCGTCATGCACCATTTCCATTACAAAGACGGCATCCTCCATGCCGAGGACGTAAGCCTTGCCGCGCTTGCCGCGACAGTCGGCACGCCGTTCTACTGCTATTCGACGGCCACGCTGGAGCGGCACTACCGCGTGTTGAGCGAGGCGTTCGAGGGGCTGAACGCGACGATCTGCTTTGCAGTCAAGGCCAACTCCAATCAGGCGGTGTTGGCGACGCTCGCGCGGCTCGGTGCTGGGATGGATGTCGTGTCCGAGGGCGAGTTGCGGCGGGCGCGCGCCGCTGGTGCTCCCGCTGAGAAGATCATTTTTGCAGGTGTCGGCAAGACCCGCGAAGAAATGGCGTACGCTTTGAGTGAAGGCATCCTTGGCTTCAATGTCGAGAGCGAGCCTGAACTCGATATGTTGAGCGCGGTTGCCTCCTCCTTGGGGAAAACGGCGCGGATCGCGATCCGGGTCAATCCCGACGTGGATGCCAAGACGCACGCCAAGATCTCGACCGGCAAGTCGGAGAACAAGTTCGGCATCCCGTACGCCGATGCGCCGGAGTTGTATGCTCATGCGGCGACGCTTCCGGGCATCGACGTTGCCGGTATTCATATGCACATCGGCAGTCAAATCACCGATCTTGCGCCGTTTGGCGACGCGTTCGCGCTGATGCGCTCCATGGTGCTCGACCTGCGCGCGGCGGGTCATAACATCCGCCATCTCGACATCGGCGGCGGGCTTGGCGTGCCCTATCGCGGCGTGAACGACATTCCGCCGACGCCTGCCGACTACGCCGCCGTCGTGCGCGAGAAGCTGGGCGATCTGGGGCTGCGGTTGATCCTTGAGCCGGGGCGCATGATCGTTGGCAATGCGGGCGTGCTGGTGTCCAAGGTGATCTTCGCCAAGGAAGGCGCGGATCGCACGTTTACCATTGTCGATGCGGCGATGAACGACCTGATCCGCCCGACACTGTATGAGGCGCATCACGATATCTGGCCGGTCGAGGAAGCCAAATCGGCGACCGCGCCTGTGCAGCAGGATATCGTCGGGCCGGTGTGCGAGACCGGCGATTATCTCGCCATCGACCGCGTGCTGCCGGTGTTCGTGCCGGGCGATCTGATCGCCGTCATGACGGCGGGCGCCTATGGCGCGGTGATGTCGTCGACGTATAACACGCGGCCACTGGTGCCGGAAGTGCTCGTGCGCGGGGCGGAGTTTGCCGTGGTGCGGCCACGGCCAAGCTATGATGAGATGATCGGGATGGACCGGCTGCCGGGGTGGCTGAGCAAGGCCTGAGCCCACCGGTTGTCATCGTCAGGCTTGGCCCGAGGACCTATTTTTCAACGAACGCGACCGATCCGTTTTTTCCGTGCTGGCGGCTGCGACCCTCACCACTTTGCTCGTAACGCGCGGATGGATGGGTCCTCGGTCCAAGTCCACGGCTGTCCGGTTCCCGATTTTGCTCGTCGCCGGACAATGTTTGTAGCTTCGGGAACTTCCGGTTTGAATGGCTGGCCTGGATACGGATTCCCCTCCCACTGTTTTCCCGGACAAGTGCGCCCTTAAGCGCACGCAGATCCGGGATCTTTACCACTCCCATGCAGGTAAAGACCCCGGATCAGCCAAGTGCAGGGGCCGTCCGGGGAAACAGTGAAGGTGGCAACAAGTTAAACCGGACAGCCGTGGGACAAGCCCGAGGATGACAATTGAGAGGGTGCCGATTGCTGCGACGGCGGCGAGGCAGCGAGGCGGTTCGGGGGCAACGGGCAATTCGGCTTTGGGCTAGGTGAATGGCGCAATGCCCCTGCCCTTACGAGGTCTATTTGATGATAAGTAAGCAGACGACAGGTTCGGAGTCAGGGGTAAGTTTCGCCCTCGTCGCCGACAACAACCGCGCCGACTGCCTCAGCGAGTTCTCTAGCAACTATGCGCATAGGGTGGTCTGAGTTTTCGAAGCCTTGTGGCGCACGGAATGAGGCGTAGCCGCCTGCACTCCAACGAAGAGCGCGATCCCATGTTTGCCGCGCGGGATCAATCACTTCAACATTGCCGCCAACATCACGAATGCGGATAACCTCGCTCGTCGCCGTGTTCTGAGCAACCGCATCGCCGCTCGCGAGGCGCACGTTTGGAACGGCTTGAACTGCTGCAAGCCACGCCTCAAGTGGTATCGGCAGACGACCGCGCTCACCATCAAGGCGACGGATGTGAATCTCGTAGGCCATCTGTTCGTGCCGCCTCGCCAAATAGTTGCGCTTGCGATTGCCTTACCACGTCCGATTCTGAAATTTAAGACCATCAAGGCGGACAAAAAGAACATTGTCGGATTGGGTCCACAACCGTCATCGGCAACTCTACTGCCCGAACACCCGGGCGCGTTCGGCTTCGGAGAGGGTTTTGGGTTTGAGTTGGCTTAGTTG
>JBEBJA010000091.1:0-4167 GCA_040080145.1 Hyphomicrobiaceae bacterium | reverse complement strand
GTTCAATCTCCGGTTTGGTGTGGCGTGCAGCATCCAGCCCGAAAAACCGGAGGGGAAAAAGCATAATGATTTCTGCAAACAGCGACCGGATGGGGCCGGACGCCATTGGACGCCCTGTTCCGCATTTTAAGATCGCGGGCTACCGCCGGAATGCGATGCTTCCGGGGTGTTGTCTGCGTCTTGTGACCTCGCTGCTACAGCAGGCGAGCAGGGGCAGCAGGACTTCCGACAGCGGAAGCGGTGCCGATGACGTCATGGGCCAGGAAGGGACATCGCCCTGCCGCTGATCGTGCTTTGGACCTTCGTCCAGTTTCTGGTGCATAGCCGAATGTCATGCAACGGCTGATCGCCACATTTCGAGAGGCGTTCCGGCACTGATGACGGGCCGAGATCACCCTTGAATTATGTTCAGTGTAGGATGATCGAACGGTACTTCGTCGCCGCCGAGGCCTTCGATCCATTCACGGAGAGGCACGAACTGAACAACCTCACCGCGCGAAGTCTCTGCTAGTTGGCCGCCTGCTGACGAGGCGCATTCTGCAAATCGCCAATCCAGCCTAGGGGCAACGCCGACGAGCGACGGCAGCCCACTTTCCGGATCGAGGCGGTAGACAGGTCCGCCGTTGTCCGTCGAAATAGAAAGCGCGATTAGATAGCCGCGCTCATCCGAAGACAAGATCAGCGTGTCTGGAGAAGCAGCCTCGCTACCCAGATATTCGGCGAGTTTCGAACGAACGCCGCTCGTCAATACCTCCTGCAGCAGCCCCATGGCTTCGTGGAGCGCGCGCGGTGCGCTCGCAAGGGTTTTGGCAGAGCTGTTGAAATAGACGCCATTTTCCCACAGCGATCCATCGACGAAAGCTGCAAGCCAGTTGTCGTCGCCGCACGCGTCGTTGAAGCGATGCGGGCTCGTAGCAATCGCAACGGCTTTACCGAGGCGGGCAAGGCGCTCGAAGAGCACTTTAAGGAGCGCACCCAAGCGCTCACCGGCCTCGTCCGGAGGCATGAGCGGCGTCTGATACCACCACCTGACATGCCGTGCAACCTCGGCCGCGTTTTCGCGGTTCGGGTTTGAAGGCATATTGGAAGGACGAAACACCGGAGGCTGGAATTGCTCGGGCCAAGCGTCAAACCACACCTTGGGAGCTGTCGGAGCGGGCTCCAGGCCCGCTTCGGTGACGAGAAAATACTCCTCCTGCTGCGGCGACTTGCTCCTGACACCGAAGTGACACGCGGCATTCTCAATCAGCAAGAACATTTCCACTTCGGGATTGTCATACTTGTTTTTTGACGGCTCCGCCTGCAACAGTCTCGCGCTCAGTCGATCCCATTTGGCTTCCCTCAACTTGATAGCCTGCTGCTCGAATTGAGCCTGATACCTGGGCTCGATCGGCTGATGGCTGCCCCCGAAAGAGTATGCGCCGCTGGACCAAGCGCGTGCACCGTACTGCAGGCGGAAGTGCCCACTCCCCCCATCATTCGCGTGTCTCATCCGCCATTGGTACCAACCGATGATAATCGGCTCGACTGACGCCGCGAACCAGGGTTCCGCCGCCGCTCGCAGCAGGCCATGCAGCCGAATTCGGTCCGCGTTGGGAAGCTCTATCATTTGCAGTATTGTCCGGAGAACGGGGCCAATATGTCGCTGAGGTGCGGAATGTGGCCGAAGTTGGCTGCGATTATACCTTCTGCCACCCACGATGCGTCGAAGATGACTTCCTTTCGGTCTTGCTGACGGATTACACGCGGCGGCCCCAGCAGACGACGCGCCAGCGCTGGTCCGAAATTATTCATCAGAAGGGCACGCCCGAAAGCTTCGTGTCCTTGCACGAAGGGCGTGGCCGCCGTGAGGATTCCGAAAACCTCGCGAACGGGCGCTTCATCCTGCAGGCCGAGTTTGTCGCAGGCGTCGCGTGTGACATCGTGGTCGTCCGGCTCGCGCCATCGAACGTGAAATGGCCGTCGCGCCGTCGCCATCCAGTCAACCAAGGTAGGGATCGATCCCAGGTCTTGGCGGATATGGTCGCGCACTATGTTCGCGCAATCGGCACGCCCTGGGAATGCCTTCTCAGTCAACGTCACGCCGAGATCGCTGTTGTGCAGAACGATGCGATGTCGGAGATCAGGGCACGCCGTCTTGGCAGAATCGACGAACTCGTGGATTGCGAGATCATCGAGCCAATCTGCATCGCGCAGGCGCGCGGTAAGCTTTGCATGCCGCCACGGCTGCATACTCACTCCTTCCGAAAAGAACGTGGCTTCCTGACCCGCACCAACGGTCGTTGTTACCGTAAGCAGACCCTGGGAGGAGAAGCAAGCTCCGCCCGCGTCATAGGTCGAAATGGGTCAAAGGCCGCCAGCCCGGGCCATATGTCTTTGACCGCAGCACACTCAACGGCGGACATCAAGGACGCCGTGTACAGCGTCACCACTCCGCTGCGCCCGGATCGAGGTCTTCGAGGCTGGCGTTCTTGTGTAGAATAAAGTGGACGCGCAGCTCGGTCTCAGTGAAATCGTAGAGCACGATGAACGGTGTGTCCGTGACCGGATAGATAACGAGTCCCAACGCCGGGTGCGGGCGCTTGACGGCTGGGTTTCTGGCCAGCAGGCCTTCGATCGTCGCGAGCACTTTCTCTTTCTTCTGCTCTGCAACACGGCGACCAAATCGCTGCTCGCCATGATCGATCTGGTCGACCAGTTGGTCATTAAAGGTCTTGGAGAGCTTGACCGCCCTCGGTATCATCCCTTCGCCCGCTGTTCGCGACGGCGAGCCAGGGCCTCGTCGATGTAGGCTCGGGACTCGGCGACCGTATACGTCCGGCCGGTCTCGAAGTCTGTCTTCGACTGCATGATCAGCGCCAGTTCGCGCGGGGTTAGAGTGCGCGGAAGTTCGTCGGTCGCGGCGATTTCGTTGACGATGCCGGCCACGGTCAAGACGCGCTCATCGTCGAGCGACGAGAGTTTGGCGTTGATCGCGGCGATGGCTTCGGTCCGGGTCATGGCATTGAACATAGCATCAGCCGTTCGGGTTGTCAGGACGGCCGTCGCTGCTGAGAATTTGCGCCATATCGCGCTGGATCGAGCCGACCGACGGCATGTCCTCTTCGGCAAATTCCTGGCGCGCAAGGGTCCAGGCCTCGAAGGCCAGCTGCTTCTTCTGCCACTCCGGGTGCTCGCGATAAAGCTGGCGCACTAGTTGAACGACTCGTGGCCATGCCCGCTTTTGCGGACGGCCCTGGCCTTTCGGTTTCGCTAAGGGTGATGGCAACGAACCCATGGCGTCGGGGACGTGCTGAGACTCAGGTGGCGACACGGGGTCCGGCAATCCGCGGCTTTCCCGCCAACCGCGGAGAAGCGCGTCTGAGATCAGCAGCGCCTCCATCTCGCGCCGCCCGATCTCTGGATAGTCGCGGAACGGAATGTTCGCGAGCGTGAGATAGGGCAGTTCTGGGTCGTGATCGGGGCCACCGATATCGAACAGCCGATCCCAGTCGGATCGTGTGCCGGGGAGGCCATCTGCGCAGTGCATCACGCTGGCGACCGTGCTGCGGTTCACGCCGTACACCGCCTTCGGCCGCACGTTCATCCCGGCGATCACCGGTGGCAGCGTGCAACGGGGCACGGCGATTTCCATCTGCAGACCACCGGTGTCATGGCTCAATGCGCCCGCGAATATCGCGCGCTTGAAGGCGTCCATGATGTCATCGGTTGTTGCGCCGTCATGATCGCGCGCGAGGATCTGCGCCGCGCGCCCGAGCCGCACATAGCCGTCTTCCAAGGGCTTGGTCTCGATCAGTGCCATGGTGTTCGGCTCCATTCACGAATGAAACCTTGGGGCTAACAGGACAACTTGTTAAAAATATGAACAATATCATACAGTTGATGGACGTCTTCGGATTGCGCAGGACGGACCGAGGCGTCGAGGACGATGTTTCGCATTCCCACTGGCATCATGAGCTGCCGACGGCATCCACTGGGTGCGTCGTTACGTGGGCCACGGGGAGGGTTGGTCGCGCACGACCCCGATCACGACTTCAAGATGGCACCGGCATGTCGACACGGCGCGGCGGCTCGCAATGGTCTGCCCACGCCTCCATGATCCTGCGCCGCTTGTCGAGGGCATCTCCGCGCCGGTAAGCCGCTTCGGCTTTGTTGCCAATCGTGTGG
>JBEBJA010000204.1:0-18261 GCA_040080145.1 Hyphomicrobiaceae bacterium | reverse complement strand
GGAATGGGGGATGGGGAATGGGGAAAGCCTTCGGGAACATTCCTGGCGACCGGGCGTTTTGACGCTCAGTGACCTTATCGAAATGCCAGCTCGCGTGCAGACCTTGCAGCCCAACTGCAGGGTCTGCACGTCTCAAGCTGCCGGACGTTGCGGCACTACCGGCTCGATCAATCTAGATTTGGAGTTCTACCGTGCCCCACAAGCGTCGACTTATCGTGACTTTGGGCTGGGCGTTCGCCCTCTCGACGCCGTTTGAGGCCGCTATGGCTCAAGAGCGGCAAAATCGGCAAAATGAGCCGCAGGCCAATGAAGCTCCTCAGCAGCAGGACGATCGCAAGCCAAAGGACGATCAGGGCAACGCGAAACGCAACGAGGACGGTACTCCCAAGGGCCGCGAAAATCGTCCTGCGCCCGACAAGAAAAAGACGCAGGATGAAAAGCCTGCACCCAAGTCGCAGACCGCGCCACCGCCGAAAGCTCCAACCGCTCCGGCTGCACCAAAGGACGCTCAGGAGAAAGTGCCACCGTCAACAGCGCCCGAAAAGCGGGAGCCCGTTGAAAAGGACAAGGCCAAGTCGGCGCCAGTTGATGTGCAGCCCGCGCCTGTTCCTAAGAGTGAGCAGCCCGTCGTGGTGCCGCCTAAAGCAACGACGGCCCCGCTGCCTGCGCCCGATACGGGCCAGAAGGCTGTTCCGACCAAGCCAGAGGCCGCACCGGCCAAACCAGACGGCGGGATCAACAGCGGTCCAAAGCCCGTCGTGCCCGGCGAAAAGTCGTCTGCGCCGCAGCCGCCTGCTGCTGTGCCTGCGCCAACGATGGCCGCCCCGGCCGCACCTCCCACACCCGCGCAACAAGCAACGCCACAGAAACCTGCGGTGTTGAATGCCCCGGCTGCAGCGCTTCCGGTTGCGCCTGTAAATCCGGCGGCACCGGCTGCGTTTCAGCCAGGATTCCAGCCAGCCGGTGCTGCCCCACAAAAACTGCAGGACATCCAGAAGGGACGGGTTGAGCGTGTCGAAGACGGCGGCAAGCGCACCGTCATTCAAGAAGTCGACAACCGGGTGATCATCAAGCAAGACAACCGGACCATCATCCGGCACGACGAGACGCAACGGTTTGCGAAGAATGCGACCAACGTGAAATCTGAAAGGCGTGCCGATGGCACGACCGTCACAATTATCGTCCAGCCCGGCGGAATCCAGATCTTCAATATCGTCGACAATAGCGGCAGGACCGTCCGGCGCTATCGCCGGGATGATCGCGGCAGGGAAGTCGATATCATCGACAATCGCAGCTTCTATAAGAGCGGTGCCGTGCTTGGCGTAGGGCTTGTCGTTGGCGCGGTTGCGCTCGCATTGCGGCCGCCCGAAATCCGCATTCCGCGCGAGAAGTACGTTGTCGATTACGAGCGTGCGTCAGACGAAGACATTTATGAGACGCTGACTGCGCCACCCGTCGAAAAACTGGAACGCCGCTATTCACTGGAAGAAGTCCGATTCAGTCATGAGCTGCGCGAACGCATGCGGCGGCTCGACCTTGACACCGTCACCTTCGAGTTCGGTTCCTGGGAGGTCAGCGCGGCACAGTTTTCAAAGCTGGAACGTGTCGCCAAGGTGATGGATCGCGTACTGCAAAACAAGCCTGACGAGGTGTTCCTCGTTGAAGGGCACACCGATGCTGTCGGGTCAGACGTCGACAATCTGACGCTTTCCGACCGGCGGGCGCAGTCGGTGGCTGAAATATTGACGGGCGTTTTTCGGGTGCCCGCCGAGAACCTGGTCACGCAGGGTTATGGCGAGCAGTATTTGAAAGTTCCCGCTCAAGGGGCTGAACAGGCCAACCGGCGCGTTGCCATCCGCCGGATTACACCGCTGATGGCGGACAATAAGTAAGGCACTATTTCTGACAATCCCTATCAAACGGAACGATCCCAGCGAGGTCGTTCCGTTGTTGCATCCGGGTTCGGGTTCAGCAGTTGCCACAACTGGTCTGCGGCTTTGAGGGACGGCCGGAGCACCGTCGCTAACGCCGGACTGCAGCTCCGCGACGGGAAGATTTCTTGCATTGCAACGCACCACGTCATGGCGAGGACCGGGCTCTGGGTTGGCACCGGCTGGCCGCCGCCGGTTCGACCAGCGGATTGGACTGTCCTGTTTCGTCTGCACCTGCAGTTCTAAGACACCACGATCTGTGGAGGCAGGCGAATCTGGCAATCAAAGGTCAGTAGGCCGAGCCGGGGGCGGCGCCTGCTGCCGGGGCTTTGGCTGGGGTAGTGCCGGGTTTGTGTTCGGCAGAGGGGCCGAGTTTGACGCCGCGTTCTTTCAAGCCTTTGGCGACGTCGGGGGGCATGTAGTTTTCGTCGTGCTTGGCGAGTACGCTGTCGGCGATGAAGACGCCCTTGTCGTTGAGGATGCCTTCGGTGACGACGCCTTGACCTTCGCGAAACAGGTCGGGGAGAATGCCCTGATATGAGACGGCCTGAGTTTTCAAGGTGTCGGTGACGCCGAACTCGACGGCGGCACTTGTGCCGCGCTTGACGGAGCCCTGTTCAACAAGACCCCCGAGGCGGAAGCGCTGGCCCTGCTTGATCTTTTGCTCGGCGATGTCACTTGGCGTGCGGAAATAGGTGATCTTGTCGGTGAGCGCGTACAGCACGAGTCCGGTGGCGAGGACGAGGACCGCGACGCAGGTGCCAATCAAAACGGTGCGGCGTTGTTTGCGGGTCATGACGGGCTTTCGTTAGCTTGAATTCAGGAGTTCAGTTCGAGGCTTTTGGCGAGCGCGTCCAGTTCGGTGAGCGCTGCGGCATTGCCGGACAACGTCTGACGGGCATCTTTCAATGCCGTTTTGGCATCGGGCAGTTTTCCCAGTGCGGCATGGCCAGTGACGATGCGCGACCAAGCGGCGAGGTCTTGTGGATTTGCCTTTACGGCGTCCGTGGCTTTAGCGACCATGCGACCGATCATCTGCTCGCGCATTTCAGGGGCGAGCTTTTGGGCGGCGGCGACGAATTGGGCCGGTGTTGGGCCCTTGCCATCTGGGCCGGATGCAGCGGGGGCGAGGACCGGCGGCGTTACGCCGGGCGCGGGGGTGGCACCTGGTTTGCCAGTGACGGCGGCTAGACGTTCTTCAACCGCTTTGCGCCAAGGGGCATCAGCGGGGCCGCTTGACAGGAGTGCGAGATAAGCCGATGCGGCGGCGTCGGGGCGGCCATTTTGTTCGTCGTAGACGGCGAGCCAGAATCTGGCTTCGACTCGCTCAGGATCTTGTTCGACGAGGCGCTGAAGCGCCTTGCGGGCGGGTTCATTGACCATGCCATTGTTGGCCATGACATTGGCTTTGGCTAGGCCCAAAAGGCGCTCGGGGGATTCTCCCAGAAGGGAAATGGCGCGGGCGAAGGCGTTGGCAGCGTCGGGGGCGCGGCCCATGGACAAATAGACGGGAGCGATGACGGCCCAGCCCTGGCCGTCGTCTGGCTTTTCGCGCAGGCGGGCTTCGACTTTTGCGATCATGTCATTGGGGGCGGCGGCGTTGGGGGGGCTCGCCAAGCGCTCGGCGAGCGGACTTCCGGGGAGGCCGGGCGAGCCAACTGCGAGATAGAGCAGCAGGCCCAAGACCGGGACTGCGGCGACGGAGCCCATCAGCAGCCGTTCGGCGAAGACTGTGTGTTTGGGCTTGCCCGCATGGGCGGCGGGGGCATCGGCTGCGGCTTGCCGCAGGAGGCGGCGAGCGATTTCTGCACGAGCGGCAGCGGCTTGGCCGGGGTCGATCACGCCGCGTTCGGCATCGGACTGAAGCTCGTCGAGCTGGTCGCGGTAGACATCGAGGTCGGGGCTGTGCGTGCCCAACGCGGCGTTGCCGCGAGGGTTGCGGATGAGAAGGGTCGCAACGGCTGCGGCAAGCAGAGCAAAACTGATCCAAAGCGGCATGTTTAATCCATTCCGGCCGAACGATTGGCTGGGCCGAGTGTGGAATAGGATCTGGCGTAGTGGATAGCAAGGCTACGCAAGGTCACGGTGCCGGGAGGTCGCCGCGAATTGAGCGTGAGGCATGGCGCGGTAGAATTAAACGATGTTCAAATCTGAGCACAAAAAAATTGCGGCGCCCTGGTGAGGGCGCCGCAGGAATGGGTATTCCCATTCGATGTGAAAGGACGTTTACGGGTTACGCTGCGACGCGCGCCTAATCCAACCTAAGGATTGAGCATTAAGCGACGTTGCGCCAGGTGCCGTCGCGATTGCGGCAAGCTGTGCCGCGCATGGTCTGGGGACGGCCATCAATGTAAACGGTGTGGGCGTAATCGCGGCAATCGTCGGGGCCGCGACGGTAGGGCTTGCTTGGGATGACTTCGCCGTAACGGCCGTTCTCTGGGTTGCGCCAAGGCGTGGAGACGCCCGACTGGCCGCGTTCAAGGGCTGAAAGTTCGGCCTGCTGGGCCAGCATGCGGTCTTGCTGGTCCATGGATTTGCCGATTTCGCTGCCTACAAGGCCGCCGACTACGGCTCCGGCGACGGTGGCGAGCACATTCCCGCTGCCCTTGCCGAACTGGTTGCCGATGGCACCTCCGGCGACCGCACCGACCAAGGTGCCGGACTCCTGCTTGTTGGCGCACGCAGTGAGCGTAAGAGATGTGACGATCGCTGCCGCCAAGAGTGAACGATGAAGGCGCATCATCAACCTCGTTATCCTAAGTGAAACCCGTGACGAACAGGCGAGCGCGCACATATAGCGCGAGCGCCCTTGCCAGCAAGATGCAGCATTGATGGGCGATTCGGGCAAAAGTTCGTCTGGATAGAGGCCGTTAGGGGAGAAAATCAGTTTCAAGCGGACGGGAGAACGAGGCGGACCAAGAGGCCGCCGCGGGGGGAGGCGTCGAGCTTCATGGCACCACGGTAAGTGGTTGCAATGTCAGCGACAATGGAGAGGCCGAGACCCGTGCCGGGCGTCGATTCGTCCAGGCGTGTGCCGCGTTTGCCGATTCTGGCGCGTTGTTCCGCGCTTAGGCCGTTGCCGTCGTCCTCAACGGTGATGGTCAGCATGCGCTGTCCAGTGGCGGTTGCCTCACCAGACGCCGCCGTCAAGTGAACCGCGCTCCTGGACCATTTGCAGGCGTTGTCGAGCAGGTTGCCAAGCATTTCTTCAAGGTCTTGCTGTTCGCCCTGGAAGCGCAAGTCATCTGGGCATTCGACGGCAATCGCGACGCCCTTGTCGCGATTAATGCGTTCAAGCGCGCGCTTCAGCGATTGAACGACGGGCCCAACTGGCGTCGCACGGCCGATGACGTTGGCGCGGGCCGCCATGCGCGCGCGGTCGAGGTAATGAGTGACCTGTTCGCGCATGATGTTTGCCTGCTCGGCAACTTTGGCGGCGAAATCGGATTTGTTGTCGCCGGCTTCGTTCGTGATTACGGCGAGGGGAGTTTTCAGGGCGTGGGCAAGATTGCCGACCTGGGTGCGGGCGCGCTCGATGATTTCGTGATTGGACCGGATGAGGGCGTTCAGTTCGGCCTGGAGCGGTTTGATCTCGGCGGGCAAGTCGCCGGTCAGATTTTGCGCGTCGCCAGAGCGCACGGCTGCGAGGCCACGCTCAATGCGGCGAAGGGGGGCGAGACCGAATTGGATCTGGACAATGGTGACGGCGAGAAGGCCTAGACCCGCGAGCGCCAGCGCGATCATGAGACGCGAGCGGAAATGGGCGACGAGTTCTTCGATCCAGTCGTAGGGGCCGGCAACGAGGATCGAATAGCGCGGGGTATTGGCTTCGTAGCCGACGGTGTTGACGACCTCAACGATGCGGATGGGTTTGCCGTCAGGGCCGTTCGTGTTGCGCCAGCGCTTGCCGGACTTGTCGGCTGGAAATTTCAGCTCGAAGGGGGAGGGGATTGATCCGGTGGCAAGGGAGGGCGAAACCAGCTTTCGCGCGTCAGGCAAGTCGAGCGGTTTGATTTGCCAGTAGAAGCCAGAGTTAGGGACTTCAAACAACGGTTCGTAGCGGTTGGGCGGTTCGACGGGTTCGTTGCCGTATGTTGCCATTGAGTCGACGTTGATGGCGTCAACAAGCTTTATGAGGTTGTTGTCGAAGCCGACCTGGACGTCTTCGCGGTAGAGCGAATAGATCAGCCAGCCTGCGAGCGGCAGGACGATGAGGGTCCAGGCGATCGAGGTGGCGAAAAGGCGGGCGGCGAGCGAGTTAAGCTTCATCCGGCGTATCGCTCATGCGATAGCCAAGGCCGCGCACGGTTTGGATGATGTCGCCGGGGATTTTCTTGCGCAGGCGGCCGATGAAGACTTCGATGGTGTTACTGTCGCGGTCGAAGTCCTGGTCGTAGAGGTGCTCGACCAATTCGGTGCGGGAGACGACGCGGCCGTTGTGGTGCATCAAATAGGCAAGCAGGCGATATTCGTGGGACGTCAGCTTGATCTGCTGGCCACCACAGGTGACGCGGGCGGACTTGGTGTCGAGACGGACGGGGCCGCATTCGATTTCGGATTTGGCATGCCCCGAGGCGCGGCGGACCTGTGCGCGGATGCGGGCGAGCAGCTCTTCCATGTGGAAGGGTTTGGCCAAATAATCGTCGGCACCGGCGTCCATGCCGGCGACCTTATCACTCCAACGGTCACGGGCGGTCAGGATGATGACGGGCATCTTCTTTTCAGAGCGGCGCCATTGTTCGAGGATCGAAATGCCGTCCATTTTGGGAAGGCCAATGTCGAGAACGACCATGTCGTAGGGCTCGGTGTCGCCGAGATAGTAACCTTCTTCGCCATCGAACGCGGCATCGACGGCATAGCCTGCATCCGTCAGCGCGGTGACGAGCTGGCGGTTCAGGTCTTTATCATCCTCGACGACAAGGACGCGCACGGGGGACACTTTCTGTTGGCTTCGTTACGATGGCGCGGACGATATGGCGGATTGCCATCACATGGCAACTCACTTTGATTGCAACTGTTATTTGCCGAACGGGTGTTTGGCGTCGACTTCCATGGCTTTCATCTGGCCGTTGGCCGTGCGGACAACGAGCTTGTAGATGAAGCCGGTTTTGCTTTCGCACAGGGTCGAACGGATGATTTCGCCGCCGAGCTTCGACGGTGCCATTTTTGTCAATTGTTCAATGGGGACGAGGCTTTCTGCCTTCACGAGGATGCTGGCGGCCGACCAATCGGAAAAGCAGGCGTCATTTGCAGCCAATGCCGCAAACGACGCCCAGGTCAGACCCAGGAGAAATAGCGAAAAACGTACAGAGAAGATCATGAATGTGCCCAAACGGTCGATTAGACCATAGCCCAATTGCCTGAACCGCGCGTGAATGGAGGGGCGAGGGGCTGACTTGGCTGGCTGCTGAATGAAAACATTTCACCATTTTTGCAAATAATCACAGTGCGTTATTGATGGTTGCATGGGTCCCGGCCTTCGCCGGGATGACGAACTGAGGGGGCGGTATTCCCTGACAAGTACGCGGGTTAGACTTTGAGAGTGACGGTGCGTTGGATCAAGGGTTGGATGGCGCGGGTGCGGCCGTAGATGGCGGCGAGGGTGCCGGCGAGGCCCATGGCGGCTTGGGCGATGCCCATGATCTGGTCGGCGGCGGTATGGACGGTGGCTGGTGAGACGTTGAAGCCGAAGGCTGGGCCGACGGCTGGCAGGACGGCGGCGAGGCCGGTAATGATCGCGCCCCAAATGGTGAGCGATTGGCCCCACCATTTGGGTTCGGTGGCGGCGGGGGCGGATGACACCGATTCAGTGGTCATGGCGGTATTTCCTTTGGTGATGAGCGCTAAGGCGCGGCTGAGGGTTGTATCGACGCGCGAAAGCCAGCCGCGGCCAAAGCGGGGGAAACCCGAAAGCGTTCGGTAGCGGCGGCGGCGTAGATCGGCGTAGGTGGCGAGGACAATGGCTGGATCGGCGCTGGCAGCGGCGGCGATGGTTTGCGGGCCGAGTTCGCCGTCGATTTGGCAATCGAGCGCGGTCTGGAGCATGCGGATTGCGGTGCCTGTGCCCATATTGACGGCGGTATCGAAGTGGAACACGGCAAGGGCTGGCGGAAGCTGCGGGCCGCCGGATGGGAGCCAATAGCCGTTGAGGTAGATGGCGCGGGCATCGGCGACGGGGATGTGCTGGAGGGCGTAGATCAGGGCGTCGCGACTGGCAGCAGTGACGGGCGTTCTTATGAAGCCGGCGTAATCGGCGAGGGTGATGCCGAAGTTGGTGGGGCCGCCTGGGTCGGCTGGGTCGTTGGTGTAGCCGCCCTCCATTTCGAGGACGTGCGTCAAGGCGGCCTCGAAAAGGAGATTGGGGGTGGTGGCGGCCTGTGGTTTGGACGCTGGCACTGGGGTTGCGCCTACCTCAGGCCAGCGCAGCGAAAGCAGGCGGGATTTCGGGAAGGCTTGGACGGTGACGGCATTCGATTGATTGCCGCCGAGAAGGATGAGGTGGTCAGCGGTTTGGTCAATGAAAAATGCAACGTGGCCGGCATTGGGGTCCGGGTCGCGCGAGAGGACGGCGATGGCACCGAAGCGGGGGGTGTCGAGGGCTGTGCCCCAGGCGAGGTAGTCGCGGGCGCGCAGGGAGCGGGTCGAGAGGATGTTGGAGCGCTCAAGGCAGGCGCTGACGTAGGCGGCGCACCAGGGGATTTCGTCGCTCTTGGTTTCGGCATGGCGGGCGTCGGCGTGAAGGTCACGGATGCGGGGATTGGCGGAGGCGCCGGGCGTTTCACGCTGGCCGAGTTCGGCCCAGGCGGGGGCAAGCCAGGCGGGTTGGTTTTGGGGATTTGAGAAATTTGGATCTTTGGATGGCATACAGGGCTCCTCGGTCCCGCGTCTGCACTGCACCGTGAAGAGCGCTGTAGTGCGCACGTGATGACGAAATTGAAGGGGCGGAATTTGTGGCTACCCCCAACTCTGCCCCCTCCTCGCAAGGGGGA
Organism: Hyphomicrobiaceae bacterium; assembly: GCA_040080145.1. Taxonomy (GTDB): domain Bacteria; phylum Pseudomonadota; class Alphaproteobacteria; order Rhizobiales; family Hyphomicrobiaceae; genus JANXVY01. The sequence continues at coordinate 9,341 of JBEBJA010000204.1, read as the reverse complement.
GGGGAAATTGGAGGCGGCCCCTCACACTCTTTGCTGCTGCCGCCCCTCACCCCGTTAGAGGACGGGGAGAGGGAGAAGTCAGACAGTCACCGTGAGGGGGGTGCCGTGGCCGTAGGAGCTAGAGAGTTGGGCGAGGCGGATTGTGAGGGTGGATTGGAGGGCGCCGAAGTCGGCGATTTGATCGGCGGCGGTGTAGGTGAGGGTTGGGCTGGTGAGCACGAGGGTGCGTTTGACGGTCGCGCCTGAGAGGATGTCAGCCTCGTAGCGTTCGGAGTCTTCGCTGACGGGGACGTCGGGGAGTTCCCAGCTGTCGCCACTGATGCGGGTGCGGCGAATCCAGGTGAGGGTGAGGTCGCCATTGGTGGCACGTTGGGCCTTGGGGTGGACCGGCGACAAGGGGCGGAGGGCGAGCGCCTGGAAGGTGTGTGTTGCGGTGGCGAACGTGGCGTCGCCGATACCGCGTGATGAGGGGCCGTAGCGCCAGTTGAGTGGCAAGCGGGTTTCGGCGCTGGTGAGGGCCAGGGGTGTGACGGCTGAGTTGAGCAGGACGAAGGGGCTAGCTGCGGGGATCGCCGGGCCGAAGGTGGCATCGGTTCCGGCTTGGCCGCGCAGGAGGCCGGATAATACGTAGGTATTGGGGGCGGTCAGGGTCGCTGTGGTGAATTGGAGGACTTCCCAATCGCCCGATGGAGTTTGAACGGCTGCGATGTTGGCACCGGCAAGGACCTGGATTTTAGAGGCGGACGTGAGCGTGCCGGTGCCGATGAGGACTTGCAGCTGCGTGGCGTTGTCCCAGCGCGCGGTTGGACCGGCGGGGAGATCGCTGAGCGTTTGGCCCATCGTTGCCGGAGTGGGGGCGATGGCTTTGAGGCGGAAGCCCGATTGTTCGGGCGAGGAGTAGACGGCGACGCCGCCTGGCCAGGGGGATTGGAAGGCGGCGATGTAGCCCGTCAGCGGGTTTTCGTCGCCGCGCAGGAGGGGGAGATCAAGGAAGGCCAGTACGGGTTGGCCCGCGGTGACGGGATCGCCTGCACGGGGCGGGCGGACTTTGGCCGAGGTTGCGCCGTAGACCTCGACGTCAATGCTGCGGGCCTGGATTTCGCGGGTGCCGTGTTCGCCGATTTCGGTTAAGCGGAACGTGCGGCTGTCGGGGCCTATTTCGATTGAGACGATGTCGCCGGGTTCGAGTGCTAACGACGAGGGCGGGAGCATAAAGGCTGCGCGTTCGCGGGCCGCCCAGGCTTCGAACAGCCAGCTATCGGTGATGGCACTCGCCTGATCGGCGTCCATGACGATGGCGAGGTCTGCTTGGGAGACGCGGCCCGATGCACCCGTCAGGCGGCGGCTTTCAGCGACGGCCTGGCGGTAGTCACCGGCACCCGCGAGGTAGCGGATTTTGGCGATAGCGGGAAGTTCGGTTTCCTGGCCACGTGTGAGACTGATGAGGGCTTGGCTGGGTTTGGTTTCGACGAGTTGATCGGGGCCCACTGCGAGGATGGGAGCCGATGCGCCGCGCTGGCGGAAGCTGAGTTTGCCGCTGCTTTCGACGGTGTCGATGAAAAACGCAAGTTCGAAGGCGCTAAGCGCTTCGCGTGCGGACATGATGCGGTCGATGGCGTAGCCGGTCACGGTGCCCGAGAGACCGGTCACGTCGTATTGGGAGAAGCCGTAGTCGTCGAGGATCGCGGCGACGGTTTCGGAGAGGGGCGCGCTGGCGAGACGGCCATTGAGCCAGTGACCGAGGTGCCAATTTTCGCCGTCGCCCCACAGCTCGGTGTTGGCGGGGAAGGCCGGGAAAGGGCGCGCGTCCCAGGCGTAGACGTGGATATGGTCGAGGGCGACCATGGGCTGGCCGGTCAATGTCGAGAGCGGATTGGTGCCGGATACGTAACCGGGTGCCGACGGGTCGAAGGCTTCGATGAGGGCGCGGAGGTAGCGGCGTTGGATCAGGTCGTCGCGGAGCCCGCGCGAAAAGTAGGGGAGGGCGGTTTCGGAGCTTTTGGGGTCGACGAAGACGTTGGGCTGGTTTGACGCTTTGTCGGCGGCGGCGCAGCCGATTTCCATGAACCAAAACGGTTTAGATTGCGGGATCCAGGCGGTGGGCGTTGGGCTTTCGATGCCCCCAGTGCGGTTGTAATGGGCGTTGAGCCACCAGGAGCGGATGTCTTTGTAGCGATAGGTCCAGGGTTTGCCCAGACCGTCGGTGATGGGGGCGCGGAGTTGGGCGTCGCGGTCCGTGTCCGAGGCGTAGTACCAGTCGAAGCCTTCGCCACTGGTGACGTTCCGCTTCAGATAGGCGAGGTCGTAGATCTGGCGGGTTCCAGCGATAGCGTCGCGGTGCGTGTGGCCGTCGCGCCAGTCGGACAGGGGCCAGTACACGTCAAGGCCGATGGCGTCGATGTGGGGGGAGGACCAGAGCGGGTCGAGATGGAAGGTCACGTCGTTCGAGCCGTCTGCGGGATGATGGCCGAAGTATTCGGACCAGTCGGCGGCGTAGGTGACTTTGACGGTTGGGCCCAGGATGGTTTTCACGTCGGCGGCAAGGGCTACAAGGGCAGTGACGAAGGGGTAGGTGTTTGATGCGGCGCGCACTGTTGTAAGGCCGCGCAGTTCGGTGCCGATGACGAAGGCCGCGACGCCGCCGGCGGCTTTGGCGAGCATGGCCTGGTGGAGGACCATGCGGCGGAACGACCATTCGGCGGAGCCGGAATAGATAACGGTGTCGCCTGAGAGCGCGAATTCAGCCGGCGTGGCTGTGCCGATGAAGGCCGCAAGCTGGGTTGCAGCAGCGGCGGTTTTGTCGGGCGAGGACGGTTGGCCGGGAGCGGGGAAAACCGTGATGCGGCCGCGCCAGGGGTATGCTGGCTGGGATGCGCCGCCGTAAGGATTGGGGAGGGTGTTGGCGCCGGGCACGTCCATCAAGATGAACGGTGTCAGGGTGACGGATTTACCGCGAGCGATCAGGTCACGGATGGCTGAGATGACGGTCGCATCGGAGGGTGTGCCGCCGTAGGCCGCGCGGCCTTCGCGCTGGCTGACGACGTAGGCGGTCGTGCGGTCAACGCCTGCAACGGACCATTGATCGGGGCTGGTGAGTTTGTCGCGGCGCTCGACGCCGGGGACGATCTGGCAGTGGTCTGCGCGCAGGTCGGTGCCAAACCAGGAGACGATGAGCGAGACGGCGTTGGCGTTGGGGAGCGTCGATTGGAGCTGGTCCATGGAGACGGACCAGTCGGTGCTGCCCTGGCGGGTGTGGACGTTTTCAGACGTGGAGGTGCCATAGCCGGTGGTGAGCGTGACGGGCGTCGTGGCGTAGACGAATTCGCCGGAGCCCGGGATAACGACGACGCCCTCGATTTGAGCGGCGAACGGTTCGATGGCGCGGTAGATTTCAAACGAGAGCTGCGGGAGGTGATTGCCGTAGGCTGCGAGCGGGAGACGCTCAAAGACGATGTAGGCGGTGTCGCGGAAGGCTGGCGTGTTGGCCGCGCCTTCGCGGGCCTGGATGAGGGTGTCGGCAGGTTGATCGGGCGCGCCGGTGTAGAGGCGGTAAGTCAGCTGCGACAGGTCGATTTCCTGGCCGTTGGCCCAGACGCGCCCGATGCTGGCGATCTCACCTTCGGCCAACGCGACGGCGAAGTTGGCGTAGTAACGATAGGTCGTTTGGGTTGCGCCATCTCCGCCGCCGATGCCTTTGCCGCCGCCGCTCGCATCCTGAGTGACGGTCTCTTCCTCGAAGTCCGTCGCCCAGATGACCTGGCCACCGCTGCGGACACGGCCATAGACGCGGGGGATCGCTGCACCTTCGGTGGAGGCGGTGACGTGGAGGTCGGACAGGCGCGGGCCTTGGACTTGCTTGGAACCGCCGGATGCGCCGAACAGGGCTTGGTCGATGTAGGAGCCGGCGAGTGCGCCGATCTGGGTGCCGATGGCCGCACCCGTCAGCGTTGCGCCGAGGACGGCGATGCCGGAGGGGAGCAGCGTGCTGCCGACGGCGGCACCGACGGCGGCGAGGGCGAGTGTGGCCATGCGGGGAACCTTGTGAGCGTCAAAATTCAACAGCACTTAAGACGGTGGGTGCGTCGCCCCCCACCCCTAACCCCTCCCCGCAAGGGGGAGGGGAATCAGAGCGGTGGGAAGGCGAAGACGGCGGCGACGCGGCGGCGCCACCAGGGGGAGAAGGTGACTTCGCAAGCGTCCGCGCCTTCGATGGCGTGGATCATGGTCGCCTCTGTGGCGAGGATCGCGGCGTGCTTGGCGATGGTATCAGTGCGCAGGCGGAAGATGAGGACGTGGCCGGGACGGGCATGTTCGAGGGGGACGGCCGTCAGGTGGCGGGCGGCGGCGTCGAGCATCGTTTCTTGCCCGCGCGCTTCGGCCCAATCGCGGGAGTAGGCGGGCGGGGCTTCTGGGTCACGTCCGGTTGCGTCGCGATAGACGCCGCGCACGAGGCCGAGGCAATCGCAGCCGATGCCGCGGACGCTCGCCTGATGATGATAGGGCGTGCCGATCCAGCGCCGCGCGAGGGCGACGATGGGGGCGGTGTGATGGGGGAGCATGGGTATTGACTTTCGATGGCCATTGGAACGCGCTTAGATCGCGCGGCCGCCCCTCACCCCCGCCTTCGCGGGGGCAGGCTCCCAACCCTCTCTCCCCGTTAAGGACGGGGAGAGGGAGGTCAGGGGCCGGAGAGCATGAAGTCGTTGCCGGGGATGTGGGGGAAGCCGCGGAAGTTGACGGCGTTGGCGAACTTGGAGGCGCAGGTGGTGAGGTGCTTGTCGCAGCCGGCGGTGATGGTGAAGGTTTGGCCAGAAATCAGCGGGAGACGGGCGGGGGACCAGAGTTCGATGGTGACGACGTTGGAAGGGCTGACGGTGTGGGCTTTGACTTCGATGGCTTGGGCGGCGGCGGCTCCCGAGGTGAAAGTCAAGAGCCCGCGCGTGAACCAATCGGACGCATAGGCGGTCAGGCCTGAAGCGGTGAAGGAACGCGCGCTGGCGACGGTGAGAACCGTGCCGAGGCCGCGATAGGCTGGCGCGGTACGGTCGATGGCACACCGGGCGTCGCCCAGGTCGGCGTCGCAGGTGTACTGATACAGGCGGCCTTTGGGCTGCTGGAGGTAGTGCGCGAGGCCGCGCACTTCGGCAGAGAACGCAATGCCAGAGCGGCGGACTTCGCCCAGTGAGCCGGAGCGCATCAGGACGCGCTGGCTTGGGTCTGCCCAGTTGACGCGGAAGATTTCAACGGCAGCGTCGTCGTAAAGGCCCGCGGCGAGGTCGGGTTCGGCGAGGGCGTCGGACGTGATGGCGCTGGTGACTTCGAGGTTGTCGACGCTGAGGCCGATGGTATCCTTGATCTCGCTCGCGGTGAAGCCAGAGGCGGCTTCGAACGTGGTTGTGTCGAAGGTCAAGGTGCGGTCGTGGTCGGTGAAGCCGAGCCTGGTGCCGTCACGGCGGGTGAGACGCCAGCACCAGCACAGCGTGGTCGCGCCGGATGCGAGATGAGCGGCGAACGCGGGGGAGAGGGATTTCATCGGACACCTTTCAGTGCGCACGCATCAACGCAGACCGAACCAATCAGCGCGGGAAGCCAGCCACCGCGCGAAGGCTCTTTTCAGTATTCAAATTAATGGATAGAGTGCCGCAGGGCTGATTTTTTCGGGGCTGCGTTGTGTCCCACTATTCTTTGAACTATTTTGCGGTTGCAGAGCCGCCTGATCCGCATTCGGAGCGGGTTTGGCTTGTTGATCGCCATGGTCAACGCGCCGGTCCGTTATCAGGCGTGGAACTGGCCTTTGCAGCAAAAAACGGACTACTGGATGAAAACGATTTCATCTGGAAATCCGGATTACCGTGCTGGTACCGCGCTGCCGAGATTGAGGGGCTGCTGCCGAAATCGGCGCGAACCGAAACAACGCAGTCAGAGCCGGCAATTGGTAGTGGCGCAACGCGCCAAGAGCAGCCAGCACGGACCGGGATCACAGGGTATTATTCGGCGGCGCGGCCACTCATCGACGGAGCGCACACGGCGAAGAAGGAGGCTACGACTGCCGATCCCGCCGTCGGCCGTCCAACGCCTGCGTCATTACGGATGGAGAAGATAAACCCTCGTTCACCGGTTCCACATTCACCCCCGATCGTGCAGAGCAGAATGGCGGCGGCACCTGCACAGGAAGCGGCCAAAGAGAGTTCGCAGCTCGCCAACGGACCGGATCAGGACTCCGTCACGCGCAAAATAGCGGACAGCATCGCCCACGAAATTGTGGTTATGCTTGATCGGAATAACATCAAGACTGTCGATGATCTGACATCGAACGACCGGCTCCATCAATTGGCAGGGTTCACGTTTGACGCATTGCCAACGGCGATTCGGTTCACGCTTTCATCGACGATTGGTCGGCCACGTATCGAAGCACACATATTCGATGCCCTCGTCATGCTGCGCGCGGCTCTTATGTCACCGGGCTTCCGGTCCATGGACCTTCGCCAGGTTGCGGCCAATCAAGGTCCTGCAATCGCAGTCGCGCTCGATACAGCGATAACGCAGGCGGCGGCTGGGTTTGGGACAGTCGTCTCGTCGAAGTGGAACTCGGTGTTCAACTCGATTTGGGGGCCATCATCCAATCCCCCCCCGCAAGGGGCTTATCCGGCGCTCGCTCCTGCGGAGTGATGCTCACAGCCGGATCTCGATCAGGGGGATGTGGGGGATCGCGCCGTGGGTGAAGCCTTGGAGCGAGATGTCGAGCTTGTCCGTGTCGAAGCGGACCGGGACGTCGAACTCGAAGCCTGCCGTGATGGCGGCTCCGGCTGGCGGGATGTGAGTGGGCTGGAAGGTGATCAAGCCGGAGGTGGCGTCGACCGTAAAGTTTGCCGGTGGTTGCGGGACCCCTGCGACGGCAACGAGTACTGTGCCCGCGACGGGTTTGGCGATGGTGCGGGTCCAGGGCGAGAAGGTGGAGCCGTAGGTTTTGGTGAGCTGGAATGTTGAGCGGACACCGTCGCCAGTGGCAATGGCTTGGTCGGTGACGGAAGGCGTTTGGGAGGGCGGGCAGGATTTGTGGTCGGCGTGGTCGCGCCACCTGAATCCGGTGAGCCGGCCGCGGCGCTCTTCGAAGAAGGCGATCACGGCGTGGAGGTCGTCGATGGATTTGACGCCGTAGCCCGCGTTGTAGGACCGGCGGCTATCGCCCCAGCGCGCGTTGCGTTCCTCAAAGCCCGAGCCGAGGGTCACAACATCGGTGCGGCGCTCAGGGCCGCCTTGCGAGCCGCGCGAGATGGCAGTTGGAAAGCGGATTTCGTGGAAGATCATGGGGGGGCTCGACTCGCTGGGTGTGCCGGGTCGCTGCGCGATAAGGGCTGCCGCCCTTAACCCGCTCGAGGGGTGACCCCTCGAACTCCCCTCTTTTTGAGACTGAAGATTCATAAGTAGAGTTGGCCCAGCGCTACGGCGCGGGAGAGCATGGCGCGCTTTTGTATCTCACGGTTGCTGATCCTCGCTGCGCTCGGGCAACCTCCGATGGGGCGGCGCTCGCGCCGGGTCGCATTCGCTCCCCTCGACGCTGGCGCGTCGGGGCATCACAGATTGCGTTGGCCCAGCGCTACGGCGCGGGAGAGCATGGCGGCGAGTTGGGTTTCGCTGCGGGCGAAGCTGTCGGCGTCGGTCGCTTGGACGTTGAAGGTGATGGTTGTGCCGGAACCGCCGCCGGACGAGGCGATGCCGAGGCGGCCATCCGCACCGCGGGCGAGGGGGACAATGGCTTCCGCGCCGCGTTCACCGGCGATGCCAGTCTGGCCGCCGCCGAGCGGAAAGGCAATCGGGCTTTGGATGACGCCGCCGCTGGCGAAGGGCACCGGCATGCCGCCTTGGAACACGCCGCCGTTGGCGAAGGCCGATGGGCTGCCGCCGGACAGGAGGCTGGAGATGGCTCCGCTGAGGCCATCTTGCAAAGGCTTGAAGGCGGCTTGGAGTGTCATTTTCGATAGACTGAGGGCGAGCGTCGAGAACACGTCGTTGAGGCTCCGGCCCTTGAAGGCGAGGCCGTCGAAAGCGGTGCTCAAGGCTGAGGACAATTGCTTGCCCGAGAGCTGGACGTTCTTGAGCTGGTCTTGCAGGCCGGACGTGTCGGCGTCGATGGCGACGGTCCAGGTTTCAAGCGGGGCGTTTTCCATGCGGGTCCTATGTGTCGGGGAAGCTGGCCATGAGCGCTTCGAGGTCAGTGCGGCGAGGACGGTCTGCGCGACTTACGGCGGGGCCGATGACGGCACGGGCGGCAGCGGCAAATTCGCGTGGCGTCAGAGACCAGAAGGCGCGCGAGTCCAACCGAAGGATGCCGAGGCCCAGCGCCATCACTTCGGACCAGGGAAAGGGACGGGTGCGGGCACCTCGGCGAAGCTTAGTTCAACTCGACCCGCGCGCGTTAGCACGCCCACTTCTCGAACTACCCCCACCCCTAACCCCTCCCCGCAGGGGGGAGGGGAACTAACTCCCGCCTGTGGGGGGCCGTCGCCGCGTGAAGTGCGGGGAGACGGGGAAGATCCGAACGTGGCGATGAGCAGGCGGGCGACGATGTCGATGAAGCCGGGGATGCCGTTTTGGGCTTGCATGCGGGCGACGGCTTCGTCGGTGATGTCGTGGCCAGCCCCGCGCAGACCTGCGCCGATGATGCGGACGCAATCGCGCGCCGAGAGCTTGCCGCCCTCAAAGCGTTGGGCAAGCGCCAGCATGTTCTCGTCGCCAAACGTAGCTTCGAGTTCGGCGAGCGCGCCGAGGGTGAGGCACAGGTTGTAGGGGCGTCCATCGAGGATGGCCTCGACCTCGCCGCGATGGTGATTTGTGATGAGATTTCTCCTTTTTGGCCTCACGCGCCGAAGCGCTCCGGCGGGGCGGCGCTCGCGCCGGGTCACGTTCGTTCCCCGCGACGCTGGCGCATCGCTTAAGGGGGGGATGAATTGCTTCACGCGCCGAGGCGCTCCGGCCGGGCGGCGCTCGCGCCGGGTCACGTTCGTTCCCCGCGACGCTGGCGCATCGCTTAAGGGGGGGATGAATTGCGTCACGCGCCGAGGCGCTCCGGCCGGGCGGCGCTCGCGCCGGGTCACAATACTCCCCTGCCCGAGTAGGGCAGTGAACTTAAACTAACGTCATGGCCGCGAAGGCGGCCACCCACGACAAGCTTCAGCAAGACTGGAGCAAAAACTGCCAACGTCCTTAGATGTAACGAATTTCTTGCTCTTGCCGGCATCGATAGATGTCGTGGGTGGCCGCCTTCGCGCATACGCGCTAAAATAAGCCCTTACTTTCTTCTCCCCCTGGGGAGAAGATGCCCGAAGGGCAGATGAGGGGTG
>JBEBJA010000209.1:0-18428 GCA_040080145.1 Hyphomicrobiaceae bacterium | reverse complement strand
GCGACTTCGGCAGTTTTGGCCGGGGCGGATGCTGCGGGTGTTGCGGCTGGCGCTGCAGGTTTGGCGATTTCGGCGGTTTTGGCCGGGGCGGATGCTGCGGGTGTTGCGGCTGGCGCTGCAGGTTTGGCGATTTCGGCGGTTTTGGCCGGGGTGGTTGCTGCGGGTGTTGCGGCTGGCGCTGCAGGTTTGGCAACTTCGGCGGCTTTGGTGGGGGCGGTTACCGCTGGAACTGGAGCAGGACCGGGCGTTGGGGAGACCTGCACGGCCTTGACGCCCGTGACAGGGTTTGGCGAGGGGACATCGGTCTGCGATGTGAGGAGGAGCGCTAGACCGCCAGCGCCTAAGCCATACATGGTCAGAACCGGCAGCCAAGACGACCACTTGTAGCTTTGCTTGGTCACGGTTGGCCGGTGTTCGACGGATTTGGCGACGGTTTGTGAGGCGACGACCGTGGAGACCGCTTTTGCGGCTGCTGGTTTGATGGATGCCGTGGCCGTGGCGGCTGGCTTTGCGGCGGACTTCATGGAGGCTGCTGCGGTCGCGTTGGCGGAAACGGGGGTGCCGATCAGCTGGCTCAATGCTGCGGGGACGGCGGCGGCGAGCGCTGCATGTTCGGCATCGAACAGGTGGGCGAGGCCGGTGGCGGTTGCCTCGCCGCTCATGCGGTGGCGCTTGCCCAGAATCGAGAGGACGTGGGGGGCCAGTGTGTTGACGAGAAGGGCGGCGGACGCTGGTTTGACGCCGGACAGGGCGGCGATTGTCTGGGTCACTTTGCCGAGTTTGGAGCCGAAGATCGCTTGGAGGAGTTGTGCCCCGAGCCGATAAATCGGAGCTGCGGTCATCGTGCCCTGGTAGAGCGCGGGGAGGCGGTGCAGCAGTGTACCGTCGTTGACGGGGTCGGAGACGAGCCGAGATACGACCGATTGGCCGGTCTGCCCGGATGCGACGTGGGATGCCGACGCGGTGCCCGACAGAATTGCCGGGAGGGCAAGAGCGACCGCCTTTTCAATGTTGGCTGGCGTCTCGCCCAGAAGTTTGGCGGCATAGCCGACAAATTGCGGCGTGACAGACGATTTCATCTGCTCAAGGAGCGTCATCGACATGACGGAATACCCACTCGTTACTGGAACACTTGGGTAGACATAACATCGGTCGCTCGCGAGCGGAAGTTATTGCAGCGACATTCCTTTTGCCGATCAGCAAAATAGTGAACAGGGGGCCAAGTGAGCCCCATTATTCGGCGGCTTCCTTGACGAACTGGAGGGAGGCGAGGCGGGCGTAGGCACCGTTGCGGCGCACGAGGTCGGCGTGCTTGCCCTCTTCGATGATGCGGCCCTGGTCGAGAACCAAGATGCGGTCGGCTTTCTGCACGGTTGCCAGTCGATGAGCGATGACGATGGTCGTGCGGGTTTTCATGACGCTTTCAAGCGCGCGCTGGACCAAGCGTTCGTTTTCGGCATCGAGCGCGCTGGTTGCTTCGTCGAGCAACAGGATGGGGGCGTTCTTGAGGATTGCGCGGGCGATGGCCAAGCGCTGCCGCTGGCCGCCGGAAAGCTGCACGCCGCGTTCGCCCAGACGGGTTTCGTAGCCTTGAGGGAGGGCTTCGATGAACTCGGCGGCCTGGGCGGCGTTGGCGGCCTTGGCAATGTCTTCGATGGAGGCGCTCTGGGTGCCGTAGCGGATGTTTTCGGCGACGGTGTCGGCAAACAGGGCCACATCCTGCGGGACGAGCGAGATACGGGAGCGGATGGCTGCGACGTTGGCTTGGTTCAGGGGCACGCCGTCGAGCAGGATCTGGCCGCTTGCAGGATCATAGAACCGCAACGCGAGATTGAATACGGTGGTTTTGCCAGCGCCGGACGGGCCGACGAGGGCGACGGTTTCGCCGGGTGCGATCTTGAACGAAATGCCAGCGAGCGCGCTGAAGTTGGGCCTTGTGGGGTAGACGAAACTGACGTCGCGGAACTCCAGTTCACCGCGTGCTGGCACAGGAAGCGGCACTGGTTTTACAGGCGATACGATCTCCGGTTTGACGGCCAGCAGTTCGGTCAGGCGTTCAGCGGAGCCTGCGGCGGAGCTGATTTCGCTCCAGACTTCGGCCAGTTCGGCGAGGGCGCCGGCGGCAAACAGCGCGTATAGTAGGAATTGCGATAGCGTACCGGCGGTGATGTCGCCTTTGACGACCGATGATGCGCCATACCAGAGCACTCCAGTGATGCTTGCGACGGTCATGAAAATGGCAAGGCCGGTCAAACCGGCTCGGGCTTTGAGGCGATCCCGGGCGGCGTCGAACGAGCGCTCCACGGCAACGCCGAAGCGATCAGCGACAACGCCTTCATGGGCGAAGGCCTGCATGGTGCGGACGGCGGTGAGGTTTTCGCTCGCGTAGGCGGAGGCTTCTGCAAGGGTATCCTGGGCGCGTCGCGACAGCTTTTGGACGGCGCGGCCATAGATGACCAGCGGCAGGACGATTACCGGAATGGCGAGCAACGTCAGACCGGCCAGTTTGGGGCTGGTCGCGACCATCATGATGAGTGCGCCGATCAGCATGATGGCATTGCGCAGGGCCTGGCTCAGTGTGGTGCCGCAGACGGCCTTGAGCTGGGTGGTATCGGCCGTCAGGCGGCTCATGACCTCGCCCGAGTGGGTCTTTTCGAAGAAGGCAGGGCCGAGCGTCGTGACGTGACGGAAAACATCTGCGCGCAGGTCGGCGATGACGCGCTCGCCCATCCAGTTGACGATGTAGACCCGCGAGGACGATGCTAAGGCGAGGACCGCGCCGAAGATGATCAGGGCCTGGAACCAGCGGTCGATCACGTGGCCGTTGGAGCCGGAAAAGCCTTGGTCGATCATGCCGCGCACGACGAAGGGAACGGCGAGCATCGCAACGGCTGATACAATCAGCGCGAGCAGTCCGCCCGACATGGCCCACGGGTAGCGGCGCAGGTAAGGGACCAGCGACATCAAGGGCTTGAGCGACGCGCGCTTCTTGCCGTCCGTGTTGCCTGTCGGCGCATCGTCTGTGGAGCGTGGTCGCTTGGCCAAAACGTAACCTTTAGATTTCAAGAGGGATTCAAGCCGTGAAAGGCGCGCAACCATGCCCGAGGGATGTCGTGACCTCAAGTGTTGGCTAAGCCGCACCGGATTGACGGGTGACGTCAGGTGCGTGTGCCGCCATCCGACGAACGTGTGAAGAAGGTATTACATCACCGGTTCTAATATTCCAAATAGCGCATTTGATCGCGTCAGCGCGCGTCGACTATCCCGGAATCCATAAGGCGGCGATGAAAGCTCAGGATTTCCGATTTCATGCGGCATGTGTAGTATTTGCCATCACACACCCTCATGAGCCGGGCGCGTTCCTGGTAGCTTTCCGTCAATGGAAGGTGGGCCGATTGGAGCAGAATGGTGCTCAGGTAGGGTACGTCGACGGTTTTCTGCAGCGGCAACGGCGCGGGATCGAAATTGATGCCTTCGACCGCGTAATAGGTGAGGAAGCCTGGGCTTTCCGGCGTGAGCTGGACGTTTTCGGCGATTGTTGCCTGATCGTAGCCGAGCAGGGTGCGGGTGGCGATCGGCTGGTGGTCGCCGTACTGGACGATCAGGAACTTTTCGCCCGGAAAGCGGCGCTTGAGATCGGCGCGGAAGCCGTCATAGTCCATCTTGGCCATGGCCAGCCGGCGCAGGTACTCGTTCATTTCGCGGTCGGTGCCGGGTTTGCCGCCCGGGACATCGACGTGAGGTTCATAGGTGTCGACATAGGGCAGGTGTGTTGCGGCGGTTATAATGTAGGTGAACAGCGGGCCGGAGGATGCGGCTAGCTGCTGGTCCATGTGGTTCAGGGCGTTGCCATAGTAAAAGCTGTCACGCTCATTATAGCGTTTGGCTTTCTGGCCCTTGAAGTCGAAAATTTCGTTGATGCCAATGGCGTTATAGAAGCGACCGCTCGATACGAAGTCCTTGGGGACAGGATAAAACAGCGAGTTGCGGTAGCCGCAGCGGGCGAGCGTCTGAGGCAGGGTTTCGCGGATTTTGCCCTGCATCAGGGACTGCACGAAGGTGCGCATGTTGCCGAACGAGAACGTCGAAACGCCAGCGAGGACCGAGAATTCCGTCAGCCAGGATGCGCCACCGTAGGTTTCGACGCGCAGCTTGTGGAGCTTGCCGTCGTAGGATTTGAAAAAGGGGTCAAGGCTGGTGTCGTAGCCAAGCGTTGGAAAATGCGACGGCGGCACGACGCTTTCCTGATGGATCAGGATAATGTGGGGTGCCCGCTCGCCCGGCGTGCAATCGGTCGGGACTTTAAAGGCGGGTTTGCTCTGGTTCGCGTGGGCTTCGAGAAGCTGGCCGCGCAATAGCGTCTCGATCGTCTCTGACCACGAGGCGTAGAACGAGGACAAATAGAGACTGTCCCAATAAAACAGGGTGTGGGCGCGGTCACCCTTCTGCGAGGCGACAATGCCGTAGGTGGTTATGGCGCACAGGACGGCGACGGTGGCGCTGGCGCTGCGCTTCACGCGGGAGCTGTCGTAACGGAAAAGGAGGTAGGCCATGCCGGCGATGGCCAGGAACGCTGCGATCAGGCCGAGCAAGGGCTTCTTGTGATCGACCCAGAGGAAGCTGAGTGTCGACCAAGACGTCAGATAGAACACCACGTCATAGGCGTGGAGGATCATGTCGATGAATTGCCGTTTAATCTCGGACGCAACAACGATCAGGGTTGCAATCGTCGTAACGAGTGCGGTTGAAAAGAGGATGCGGCGTGAAATGAGGGTGACGAACGCGATCAGGCCGGTGGTAATCGAAACGGCGAAGAAGTCCCATTCCCACAGGCCTTCGTAGTTGTAATGATAGTAGCCGAGGGGGACGGCAATGAGTGCCGCCAAGCCCCAGACGGCGAGCGTCGACAGTTCGCCAGATGCAGCGAAGATGCGTGCACGCGCCCGTGACCGGAACTCTACGCCCGCAACTGTCATCGACCCGTCACATCACTGTCATGAATGCTTCATCTCGCGCAGCTTTGCGCATGGTCCTCAGGGTTGGTCAATCAGGAAATTATTGTAAACTGAGCGGCATTCGTCTCAGGTTTGCCATAGTCTATGCGGGTGCTGGATGGCCGCTCAGCCGGTTTGTGCTTGATCGGCGGTGGTGATTGCGGCTATAGACGGCGCTTCTTAAGCACTCCGCTTTTGATCTGCCCGGCACCCTTGGAGGCCGTGACGCAGCAAGTTGGGCCGTCTCCGGGCCCTTTTTGATTTGGAAAATACCATGGCTCAGCAATCTACCGCTCTCAAAGCCACGGTCCGTGCACGTGCCGGCAAGGGGGCCGCACGTCAAGCACGCCGTGAAGGGAAAGTTCCGGGCGTCATCTACGGTGACAACCAGACCCCGCAGACTATCAACCTCGACTATAACGATCTCTGGCGCCAGTTTCTCAAGGGCCATTTCACCTCGACGGTGTTCGACCTCGATGTGGACGGCGTCCATAACCGCGTCATTCCCCGCGACCTTCAGGTCGATCCGGTGCGCGATCTGCCGCTGCATGTGGATTTCCTGCGCGTCGGCAAAGATGGTCTGATCCGCGTCGGCGTTGCCGTGCGCTTCATCAACGAACTGCTGTCGCCCGGCCTGAAGCGCGGTGGCGTACTCAACGTCGTGCGTCATGAAGTCGAAGTGACGTGCCCGTATGACCACATTCCCGCGTTCTTCGAAATTGATCTGACCGGCCTTGAAATCGGCCGTTCGATCCACGTTTCGGCAATCACGATGCCGGCTGGCGTGTCGTCCGTCATCAAAGGCCGCGACTTCACGATTGCAACGATTGCCGGCGCTGTGAAGCAGGAAGAAGCTGCGGCGGCTGCTGCTGGTGCGGCGCCTGTGGCGGCTGCGAAGGCTGCGGCGCCTGCTGGTGGTGCCAAGGCTGCGGCGCCTGCTGCCGGCGCGAAGCCCGCTGCTGGTGCCAAGCCTGCTGCTGGTGCCAAGCCTGCTGCGGCTCCTGCTGCCAAGAAGAAGTAAGGTTGCGCTTAACGGCGATTTGCGACATCGAAGCCAGCAAGCCGCGAGGTTTGCTGGCTTTGGTTTGCTGGCATAATGGCTGCGACTGATAAGGCCTCTCATGAAGCTCTTGGTTGGATTGGGTAATCCTGGCGACAAGTATGCCCGTCACCGGCACAATGTCGGGTTCATGGCGGTCGAACGGCTGGCTGCGCGGCACCGCTTTTCGCCGTGGAAGAAGCGGTTCCAGGGCCATGCCTGCGATGGCGAGATCAATGGCGAGCGCGCGCTGCTGCTCAAGCCCGACACGTACATGAACGAGAGCGGGCGTTCTGTCGGCGAGGCGATGCGGTTCTTGAAACTCGAGATCGGCGATGTCGTGGTGTTTCACGACGAGCTCGATCTTGAGCCGGGGCGCGTCAAGGCCAAGGTCGGCGGCGGTAATTCCGGGCACAACGGGTTGCGGTCGATTTCGGCGCATCTGGGCAATGATTACACGCGGGTGCGGATCGGTATCGGTCATCCCGGGCACAAGGATGCGGTTTCGGGCTATGTGCTGCACGATTTCGCCAAGGTCGAGATGGCCTGGTTGGAGCCGTTGCTGAATGCGATAGCTGAGGCAGGTGGGGCGCTCCTGGTTGGCAAGCCCGAATTGTTCATGACGCAGGTATCGCGGGCAACGCAGGCGGAACCCGAGGCCAAGCCTATGCCAGAGAAGCCTAAGCCGGAGAAGTCCGAGCCGAAGGTTGCGCCAAAGACAGGCGGGCATCCCGCGGGGGAACGGGCGTCCAAGCAGAAGACGGCGCTCGCTGAGAATTTGCGCAAGTGGATCGCAGGCAAGAAGGACGGTTAGGGCGTTAAGACGCGCTGCGCGTATAGGGCTACCGCCCTATGACCCGTTCGGGGAGACCCCGAAGCCCCCTTCTTTTTACGACTCAAGAATTCAATCGAGGACTTTGCACATGGGCTTTAAATGCGGGATTGTCGGGCTGCCGAATGTCGGTAAGTCCACTCTGTTCAACGCGCTGACACAGACGGCGCAGGCGGAGGCGGCGAACTATCCGTTCTGCACCATCGAGCCCAACGTGGGCGAAGTCGGCGTGCCCGATGAGCGGCTGGAAAAGCTCGCGACGATTGCCAAGAGCGGGCAGATCATTCCGACGCGGTTGACGTTCGTCGATATCGCAGGACTCGTGCGCGGGGCGTCGAAGGGCGAAGGCTTGGGCAACAAGTTCCTGTCGCATATCCGCGAAGTGGATGCGGTCGCCTACGTGCTGCGCTGCTTTGAAGACGATGACATCACGCACGTCGAAAACAAGATTGACCCGCTGGCGGATGCCGAAACGGTCGAGACCGAATTGATGCTGGCCGATCTGGAGAGCCTGGAAAAGCGGGCAACGGCGAATGAGAAGAAGGCGCGCGGCGGGGACAAGGAAGCCAAGCTGCTGCTCGGCGTGATCGAGAAGGTGCTGCCCGCGCTGCGCGAGGGCAATCCGGCGCGGACCGTGCTTTCGAGCATGACCGAAGACGAAGTGCCGGTGTTCAAGGGCTTGCAGCTGTTGACGTCGAAGCCGGTCGTTTATGTATGCAACGTCGAGGAAGCGTCGGCTGCCAACGGCAATGCGTTTTCGGCGCGGGTGGCGGAATTTGCCAAGAAGGAAGGCGCGCAGTCAGTTGTGATCTCAGCCAAGATCGAGGCGGAGTTCGCCGGTTTGCCCGAGGCGGACCGGATGGAGTTTCTCAAGGAAATGGGCTTGGAAGAGCCGGGCTTGAACCGGTTGATCCGAGCAGGCTACTCGCTGCTCGACCTGGTGACGTATTTCACAATCGGGCCTAAGGAAGCGCGCGCCTGGACCATCATTCGCGGCACCAAAGCTCCGCAAGCTGCGGCCGTCATCCACACGGATTTCGAAAAGGGCTTCATTCGCGCCGAAACTATCGCGTGCGCCGACTACATCGAGAACAAGGGCGAGGCGGGCTGCAAGGAAGCCGGCAAGTTCCGGCTCGAAGGCAAGGAATACGTGGTGAAGGACGGGGACGTTTTGCATTTTAGGTTTAATAATTAGACGGCGCGCAATCACCACTGAATCGAGTTCAGGGACGCCTCGCTATACCGTCGCGTCGCCACTTCAAAGTACATACGCCAGCCCTCCATTGCTTCCCCGGACGGCCCTGCACTTGCCGATCCGGGGTCTTTATCGGTCACGCAGAGGTAAAGGTCCCGGATATTTGACGTGCAAAGTGGCACGCCAAATTCCGGGAAAACAGTGGGCCAGGTGGAGCCGCCGGTGTTGCAACTTGTGGCCTGACGTTTCGTGCGGAGCGGCTGCCGCGGGGCCCGTTTCTCCCATGCCCTTCGGGCCAAGTAAGAGGTTTGGTCTGTGACCGTGCGCGAGGAAGCTTTTGATGTTGTGATCCTGGGCGCGGGGGCGGCGGGGTTGATGTGTGCGCTGACGGCGGGGCAGCGCGGGCGGCGGGTTTTGCTGCTTGAGCACGCCGATCAGGTGGGGTCGAAAATCCTGATTTCGGGGGGTGGGCGCTGCAACTTTACCAATCTCGATTGCGTGCCCAGCCGGTTCATTTCGGACAATCCGCATTTTTGCAAATCGGCGCTTGGGCGGTATACGGCGGCGGACTTTATTGCGCTGATTGAGCGGCATAAAATTGCTTATCACGAGAAGACGCTGGGCCAATTGTTCTGCGATGGGTCGGCGCGGGCGGTGGTGGCGATGCTGCTGGACGAATGCGCGCGTGGGAACGTCGACATCCGGTTGAGCGAGACGGTGACCGCGGTTTCGCGCGGGGATGAGTTTCGCGTGGAGACGAACCGGGGGACCTTCACCGCGCTGTCGCTGGTGCTGGCGACGGGCGGGCTGTCGATCCCCAAGATGGGGGCGACCGGGTTCAGTTACGATCTGGCCCGGCAGTTCGGCTTGCGAGTGACGGCGACGCGGCCGGGGCTGGTGCCGTTCACGGCTGACGTTTCGAGCGAATTTGAGGTTTCGCTGGCGGGGGTGGCGCTGGAGGCGATCGTATCGTTTGAGAAGCAGCGGTTCCGCGAGAATATCCTGTTCACGCATCGCGGGTTGTCGGGTCCGGCGATCTTGCAGATTTCATCCTATTGGCGCCCTGGTGAGCAGATATCGCTCGATTTGACGGCAGGGGGTGACGTTGCGGCGTTGTTGATTGAGCGTAAGCGGTCGCGGGCGAAGTCGATGCCGCAGACGGTGCTGGCTGAAGTGGTTCCGGCGCGACTGGCGCAGGTGCTCGCGGGGTATCTGCCGGTCAGCGAGATGGCGAATATTCCCGATAAGACGTTGATGGCGTTTGTCGCGCGGATGCAGGCATGGCCGTATCAGCCGGTGGGCACCGAGGGGTATGCGAAAGCCGAAGTGACGTGCGGCGGGATCGATACGCGCGATCTGTCGTCAAAGACGATGGCGGCCGCGAATGGTTGCGGGCTGTATGCCATCGGGGAAGCGGTCGATGTGACCGGCTGGCTCGGCGGCTACAACTTCCAGTGGGCGTGGTCGAGCGGGTGGTCGGCGGGACAGGCCGTTTAAAGGGGGGGACTGCCAAGATAATGGCCGTTCCCTTAGGGTCCGTCCGACTTTGATGGAATCAGAGATGGACCCTAAGTCTTTGCTTGGTCGTGCTTCTTATCGGAAAACCGGTTCCCACCCCCGCCTTCGCGGGGGCATGCTTTTCCGGAAGCACTCTAGCCCGGCATAGCCGGGTGGGAGCAAGGCGACCCGGCGCAAGCGCCGCCCCGCCGGAGCGCCACAGCGCGTGAGGCAAAGAAAGTGCCGCGAAGGCCGTCGGAGCAATGAGCCCGCGTGGTCCCTACATGGTAGGTGGGCACCGTGTGCCAAGAACCAGGGCTCAAGGCAGGGACAGCACCCTAGCGGATCTTATAGGCCCCCGGGTCATATATGCGCCTAACGCGCCCCGCAGCGACTCGAACGTAGTCGTTCGGGGGCGTGATTCCAAGGGCGAAGGTGGTTCGTCCCCGGTTTAGCCAGCGCTCGTTAGGCGGCGTTTGGCTTGCGCGGGCGGCTGGGGGCCGTTGCCGGTGCGCCGCTGGCGGTTATATCGCGGGCTTCGAAGAGTTCGTCGGCGAGCATGAGGGCTGCCATGACGAGGATGCGGTCGTCGGCGGTGCGGCCCATGTCGCGGCTGAGCTGGTCGACCTTGATACCGACATAGTCGCCGAGGGTCTTGATGCGAGCCTCTTCGCCATCGCCGCACACGAAGCGATAGCTTCTGCCCATCAGCGTTATGGCGACCTGGCCCATGCCGTAGCGTACCCCTTAGGAATTATCCTGCAGAACGGTGTTCAATGTGTCAATGACCCAGTCGATGCGGTCGACGGCGGCTTTGCGCGCGTCGTCAAGGGATGCGATCTCGGTTTTGGCGGCGGCAAGCTCGGTGGCGAGGGAATCGCGTTCGCGCTTCAGGTCGGCGACGCTCGCTTCGAGGCGTTTGATCGCGGATTCAAGGCCCTTTTCGGTGCTCTCTTCGGCTTTTTTGGGGGCATCGCGGCGCACGGGTTTGGCCGCAGACGGGGCTGGGGTGCTGATTCGCGGCGGTACCGCTTTGGTGCTGGGACGGGGTTTGCTCATATTGCTTTCGGCCATTGGCCCAATTTGCCTTTCTGTAGCCATGCTAAACCCTAACGGGTGATTTTGCAGGCGATGTGGCAGCCGAATCCACTCTTGCGGGGGAGACTAGAGGGCTGCGTTGCAAAGCGTCAATGCGAGAGGCTCTTCATATGCATCAAAAGGCGGGACAACCTTGGTGTCCTGTTAGGCAAAGTCATTATGACGGATTGACAGTCGAGGCGCTGGTTTTGTTAATGCGCCCGGAATCTTAGAGGTGTTGGCGTCCGTCGTAGGGGCAATGTGGTGGGCGTGACGGTGTGGCACGGGCACCACGGCTCAAACGTGCATTATTACGCCCACATCACCACTCTTATCACAATCGACAGCTGGAGAATATTGGTATGACCGTGAACGTCGCGATCTCGGGTTTTGGGCGTATTGGCCGCAACGTCTTGCGCGCGCTGGCCGAGTCCAAGCGGACCGACGTGAAGGTCGTCGCAATCAACGATCTCGCAAGCCCCAAAGATAACGCTCATCTGTTCAAGTACGATAGCATTCACGGCACTTTCCCCGGCAAGGTTCAGGTCGAGGGTGACATGCTGGACGTTGGACTTGGCTACCCCATCAAGGTGCTGGCTGAGAAAGACCCAAAGAAGCTGCCGTGGAAGGACCTCGGCATTGATATCGTGATGGAATGCACGGGTATCTTCACTGACAAGGACAAGGCAATCGTTCACCTCGAGGCGGGCGCCAAGCGCGTTCTCGTGTCAGCTCCCTCAAAGGGTGCCGACCTTACAGTTGTGTACGGCGTCAACCACGACAAACTGACGAAGGATCATCTGATCGTTTCGAATGCTTCATGCACGACGAACTGTCTGGCGCCTGTCGCTAAGGTCATCAATGATCTGTGCGGCATCGAGTCTGGATTCATGACCACGATCCACGCCTACACCAACGACCAGCGCATTCTCGACCAAGTCCACAAGGACATGCGCCGCGCGCGTGCGGCCGCTCAGTCGATGATCCCGACGACGACGGGCGCTGCCGCAGCCGTGGGCCTTGTGCTGCCGGAACTCAAGGGTAAGCTCGACGGCACCTCAATCCGCGTGCCGACGCCGAATGTTTCGGTGGTCGATCTGTGCTTTATCCCGGGCCGCGAAACGACGGCTGCAGAGATCAATGCTGCGTTGAAGCATGCGGCTGAAGGCCCGATGAAGGGCGTGCTCGACTACGTGACGGAGGAACTGGTTTCGATCGACTTCAATCACTCGCCGGCGTCGTCGAACTTCGACTCGACGCAGACCGCCGTCGTCGATGGCAAGCTAGTGCGCATTCTCACGTGGTACGACAACGAATGGGGTTTCTCCAATCGCATGCTCGACACGGCGGTGGTGATGGGCAAGCTGATTTAGAGATTTAGTCGGAGACGCTGAGTGTCCAGTAATTTGAAAGCGTTAAGCGATCAGGAGATCATTGATCTCCTGATCGCAAAGCATGCGAATCTGGATTGTCCTGTATGTAAGCACGACGCCGTGACACTTGTTGAAAAGTCGTCCAAAGAACAAATATCTCAGCTGCAACTTTTTAGAATGGTTCGGGACTACCCTATGCATGTGGGTGGCGTCAGGACGGTGTCACTTGCATGCGCAAGGTGCGGATTTATCCGCCAGTTCGTGCTGGAGTTGTTAGCTAGTGAGAAAGTTCCGAGCCAATGACTAATGTGGTAAAAATGGACCTTTCTGCTAGCCGATCTCCGTCCGGATCGTCCGGTGGACCTGAGGATCCTGACATGGAAAATCGCGTTTCGAGGCTAGAGCAGCAGTTTGCGAGTATCGACGCCAAGTTGTCGAAGCTCGACACGATCGAAGGGCAGATGGCCAAAGCGACTGAGGTTGCCGAGATAAAAGGCCAATTGTCCCAGATGCCGAAGGCGACGGAGTTTGGTCATTTGCGCGGCGATGTTTCACGGATTGCCGAGCGGACGACGAACTTGCCATCGATGTGGCAGATGATGCTGGGGTTTCTGGGCATTATCGTCGCCATTCTCTGGAAAACGAAATAACAACTCTTACCCAACGAGCAGTCAATCATGGCCCGCATTACACTTCGTCAGCTCCTTGACCATGCAGCCGAGCAGAGCTATGGCGTTCCAGCGTTTAATATCAACAACATGGAGCAGGCGCTGGCGATCATGGAAGCGGCGAACGCGACCGATTCGCCGGTGATTATCCAGGCGTCGCGTGGGGCGCGCAGCTATGCCAACGACGTCATGCTGAAGCACATGATGGACGCGGTGACGGAGATCTATCCGCACATTCCGGTGTGCGTGCATCTCGATCACGGCAACGAGGCTGCGACCTGCATGACGGCGATCCAGGCTGGGTTCACGTCGGTGATGATGGATGGGTCGCTCAAGGCCGACGGCAAGACGCCGGCGGATTGGGATTACAATGTCGGTGTGACGAAGATGGTCACGGATATGGCGCATCTGGGCGGGATTTCGGTCGAGGGCGAGTTGGGAGTGCTTGGTTCGCTCGAGTCGGGCGAGGGCGAGAAGGAAGACGGTCACGGGTTCGAGGGTAAGCTGTCGCATGACCAGTTGCTGACCAACCCGGACGAAGCGGTGAAGTTCGTCGCCGCGACCAAGATCGACGCGCTGGCGATTGCGATGGGGACGTCGCACGGCGCCTACAAGTTCACGCGCAAGCCGGACGGCGCGATTTTGGCGATGAACGTCATTGAGGAAATTCACAAGAAGTTGCCGAACATGCATCTCGTGATGCATGGCTCGTCGTCGGTGCCGCAGGATCTGCAGGACATCATCAATCAGTACGGCGGGAAGATGCCTCAGACGTGGGGCGTGCCGGTTGAGGAAATTCAGCGCGGCATCAAGCACGGCGTGCGCAAGATCAACATCGACACCGACAACCGCATGGCGATGACCGGCCAGATTCGTAAGATTCTGTCGGAGAATCCCGGTGAGTTCGATCCGCGCAAGTATCTGAAACCCGCGATGGAAGCGATGACCAAGCTGTGCAAGCAGCGGTTGACCGAGTTCAACACCGCCGGTCAGGCGAGCAAGATCAAGAAGATCGCTACGCCCGCCGATATGGCCAAGCGGTATGCAAAGGGCGAGCTGGACCCGACGTTTGCGAAGGCTTGAACAGGGACAAAATTGCCAGGAACGATGGGGAGGTGATTTCAATCACCTCCCCTTTTTCGTCCTGGCCGCGCAGGCGGCCATCCACGATGGCTTTCAGCAGCGTCGGTGACAAAGTAAGGCTCTTGGGCAACTGCTGCGATATTGCTGGCCTGCCCTGACTCGTTGAGAGTTGTCGTCGGTGGCCGCCTCCGCGGCCATGACGAAGGCGGGGGCTGGATTTGAAGAGGGGAAAGGCCCCGGATATTTGTTGCGATGGGGCGCATCAAGTTCCGGGGAAGCAGTGGAGGGGGCCAGATGCTCCTGTATGGCTCTTGGCGTGCGGTGCCATTGGGGGTACACACGGCGCAATGATGGCCTGTCGACCCCCACCCTAACTCTCCCCGCAAGGGGGAGGGAATTAAGAGACCCTGCATATGAAATTCACGCTTTCCTGGCTCAAGGACCATTTGGATACGGACGCTTCGCTTGAGGTGATCGAGCAGAAGCTGTCGGCGATTGGGCTTGAGGTTGAGGGAATCGAGGACGCGGGGAAAACGCTGGGGGCGTTTACGGTTGCGCGGATTGTCGAGGCGGCGCGGCATCCCAATGCGGACCGGTTGCAGGTGTGTCAGGTCGAGGTGGCCAAGGGCAAGCCGCTGCTTGAAGTGGTTTGCGGGGCGCCGAATGCGCGGGTCGGGCTTGTGACGGTGTTTGCGCCGTTGGGCACGTATGTACCCGGGCTCAAGGTGACGCTGGAAAAGAAGCCGGTGCGCGGGGTCGTCTCCAACGGGATGCTGTGTTCGTCAGCGGAGCTGGAACTGGCGGGCGAAGCGTCGGGGATCATGGAGCTGGACCCGGCTTGGGCAGGCAAGGTTGGTGAGCGGTATGCCGACGTGGCGGGGTTGTCGGACCCGGTGCTCGAAGTGAAGCTGACGCCGAACCGGCCGGACTGCACGGGCGTGCGCGGGATCGCGCGGGATCTGGCGGCGTGCGGGATCGGCAAGCTCAAGCCGGAGCCGAAGCTCGGCGCGGTCGAGGGCAAGACGGAGTGCCCGGTTGCGATCAAGTTGGAGTTTTCCAAGGAGACGGCGAGCGCGTGTCCAGCGTTTGCGGGGCGGGCTGTTTCGGGCGTGAAGAATGGGCCGTCGCCGGCATGGCTGCAGGCGCGGTTGAAGGCCGTTGGACTGCGGCCCATCAATGCGCTGGTCGATGTCACGAATTATATTTCGTTGGATCGCGGGCGGCCGCTGCATGTTTATGATGTAAGCAAGCTCAAGGGTGCGATCCGGGCGCGCCTGGGGGATGCGGGCGAGAAGTTTGTGGCGCTCGACGGCAAGGAGTATGCGGTCGACGAAACGATGTGCGTGATCGCCGATGACGACGGCGTGCTGGGGCTTGGCGGCATCATGGGCGGAGAGGCGTCCGGTTCGACGGATGCGACCACGACGGTGTTTATCGAGAGCGCGTATTTCGATTCCGTGCGGACGGCGGCGACCGGGCGAAAGGTTCAGATCATGAGCGATGCGCGCTATCGCTTCGAGCGCGGGATTGATCCAGCGTCGGTGATGCCGGGGCTCGATCAGGCGACCGATATGATCGTGAAGCTATGCGGGGGAACGCCCAGTAAGCACAAACTGGCGGGCAAGCCTCCCGTCGAGCCGCGGGCGATTTCGTTTGATTTTTCGCGGGTCGAAAAGTTGACCGGTGTGAAGCTCAAGGACATTGAGATCAAGACGATCCTGGAGGCGCTGGGCTGCACACTTGATGGCAAGGGCGCGGCAAAGGGGGCGGTGACGGTGATTGCCCCGACGTGGCGGCCGGATATTCATGGCTCGGCGGATTTGATCGAGGAAGTGGTGCGGATCGCGGGGCTGGACCGGATTCCGCCGACGCCGTTGCCGGGGCGGGAGGGCATCGCCAAGCCGGTGTTGACCGAGCGGCAGAAGCGGGCGCGCAAAGCGCGCCGCGAATTGGCGGCGCGCGGGTTCATCGAGGCGGTGACGTATTCGTTCATTGCGCGCAAGGATGCGGTGCTGTTTGGCGGCGGGAGTGACGCGCTCGAATTGGCCAACCCGATGTCGGGCGAACTGTCGAGCATGCGGCCGTCGCTGTTGCCGGGGTTGCTCGGCGCTGCGGCGCGCAACCGCAATCGCGGGCTTGCCGACGTGGCGCTATTCGAGTTGGGACAGGCGTATCGCGGCGATGCGCTGGAGGATCAGTATCAGAGCGCGTGCGGAGTGCGGACCGGGACGATGCAGCTTAAGGGTAGCGGGCGGCACTGGGACGGGAAAGCAGATGCGGTGGGCGTGTTCGATGTGAAGGCGGATGTGTTCGCGGTGCTCGCTGCGCTGGGCTTTGATCCAGCCAAGGCGCAGATCGTGCGGGAAGCTCCGGCTTGGTATCATCCGGGGCGGTCGGGCGTGGTGAAGCTCGGGCCGAAGGTGACGCTCGCGACGTTTGGCGAGATTCATCCCGAGGTCGCCAAGGCGATGGATTTGTCCGGGCCGGTTTCGGCGTTCGAGGTGTTCTTCGAGGCGCTGCCTGCCGACAAGCGCAAGAGCCGGACGAAACCTGCGCTGGTGCTGTCTGATCTGTTGCCGGTGAAGCGCGATTTTGCGTTCGTGCTCGATGCCAAGGTTGCGGCGGGCGATGTGATCAAGGCAGCGACGGCGGCGGATAAAGCGCTGATTTCCAATGTGACCGTGTTCGACGTGTTCGAAGGGGGGAGTTTGGCAGCCGAGGGCAAGAAGTCGCTCGCGATCGAGGTGACGCTGTCGCCGGGGGGTGCCACGCTGACGGACAAGGACATCGAGGCGGTGAGCGGGCGGATCGTCGAGGGCGTCAAGAAGGCGACCGGGGGCGAGATCCGGAGTTGAGCGTCACTTTGTACTCAGGCCCCTCACCCCGACCCTCTCCCCAGGGGGAGAGGGGGAAGTGAGACTTGTTGCACGCTAGGTGTTTGCGGAAGTTCGAAGTCCCTCATCCGCCCCTTATACCAGCCCGCAGAAGTTTTGACTCGTCGTTTCTCAGTCTGCGGGCTGGTATTCTCTTTGCTTTGCGCGTCATCGCCCCGCGATGCTTCGCATCGACGCCGCGTCGATCTGAAAGATCGCCTGCGGCGAGGCAACCCCACGCGCGGATGCCAAACCGCACAAGTCAGTACCTATGCGGTTTGGCATTAAGGGCACCTTCTCCCGTACCGGGAGAAGGAAGTGGCAAGGGCGTGTGGCCAAAGGTTGCGTTTGGGCAGTATGGGCTTGAATCCATCAGACTTTGGTTGAATGTAGGGCTGGTAAGGCTTTGCGCTTGCCCCGGCGCGCCTTGGATTTTTTGCTAGGATTTTGCACGATGCAGCAGTCTCCCACGGACGCGGAAATCGCAGCGGTTTTGCCACGGCTTGGCAAGCGGCCTCATATCATTGTGGTTGGCGGCGGGGCGGGCGGGCTTGAGCTTGCGACGCGGCTTGGCAACAGGTACGGGCGCTGGAAAACGGCGGATATCACGCTGATCGACCGTTCGCGGACACATGTTTGGAAGCCGCTGCTGCACGAGATTGCGGCGGGCAGCATGGACATCGACCGGCATCAGCTGGATTACCTCGCGCAGGCGCACTGGCATGGGTTTACGTACCGGTTTGGCGAGTTGACCGGGATCGAGCGGGCGGCGCGGCAGGTGCATCTGGCGGCGACGTATGACGACGAGGGGCGGCCGATTACGCCGGTACGGTCGTTCACGTATGACATGCTGATTATTGCGGTCGGGTCGGTGTCGAACGACTTTGGAACGCCAGGTGTTGCCGAGTTTGCCATCACGCTCGATACCGCCGAGCAGGCGGAGCGGTTCAACCGGCGACTGGTGAATGCGTGCCTCAACGCGCACACGCAGGATACGCCGATCCGGCCTGGGCAATTGCATGTGACGATTGTGGGCGCGGGGGCGACGGGGACCGAGTTGTCGGCGGAGTTGCACCGGACGGCGCGCGGCGTTGTCGCGTATGGGATGGACAATATCGACCCCGACAAGGACATTCAGATTTCGCTGCTGGACGCGGCGGACCGGATCCTCCCAGCGTTGCCGGAGCGCATGTCAGCGGCGGTCGCGTCGCGGTTGCGTGAACTCAACGTCGATCTGCGGATGAATGCGCGGGTGACTGAAGTGACCAACGAAGGCGTTCGGTTGAAGGACGGGTCGTTTATCGATTCAGAACTTGTGATCTGGGCGGCTGGGGTCAAAGGGCCGGACGTGCTCGCCAAGCTCGACGGGCTGGAGGTGAGCCGGTCCAATCAGCTGGTCGTCAAACCAACGCTGCAGACGACGCGCGATCCCAATATTTTTGCGATGGGCGATTGCGCTTATCTGGTGCCCGAGGGCGAGCAGATGCCGATCCCGCCACGGGCGCAGGCGGCGCATCAGCAAGCCGATCACATGATGACGCAGGTTGCGCTGCGGCTCAAAGGGGAGACGTTGCGGAACTTCACCTATCGCGATTTCGGGTCGCTGGTGTCGCTTGGGCATTACTCGACGGTCGGCACGATGATGGGTTTCATCGGCGGGCGGTCGCTGTTCTTTGAGGGGCTATTTG
Source organism: Hyphomicrobiaceae bacterium (assembly GCA_040080145.1). GTDB lineage: Bacteria > Pseudomonadota > Alphaproteobacteria > Rhizobiales > Hyphomicrobiaceae > JANXVY01. The sequence goes on along the minus strand of JBEBJA010000209.1, from coordinate 109 downwards.
CCAAGATCATGTACCGCTCGCTGTACAAGATGCACGAGGTGGCGTTGCATGGGTATTTCAAGGTCGCGCTCGACACGCTGTCTCGGTTGATCGTGCGGCGGACGGAGCC
>JBEBJA010000010.1:0-18515 GCA_040080145.1 Hyphomicrobiaceae bacterium | reverse complement strand
CGGCGGGGCTGAGTGCGTGGCTGGCGTGGCTTTCGATGCGCCGGGGGCTTGCGCCATCGGCGGGCGGGAGGCGTCGCGGATCTCGGCGAGCTTGCCCATGACGGCGGCGCGAGCGGACGGGGTTGCGCCGAACTGGATTTCGAGCGCGCGGATTTTGTCTTCGAGCTGGGCGCGAAGCTGGAACTCGACGCGGACCTTGGTGACCTCGCCGTAGCGCTCGCGTTTCACGGTTTCGGTGGTGCGGAGGCCGGATTTTCGGCGTTTATCGTGGAGGGCGGCGGTGTGGATGCGCCATTCCCAGACGTAGGTGCAGTAGCGTTCCAGCGCGGGAAGGTCGCCGGATTTGACGATGGACTGGCCGATGGCGGTGGCAATGTAGGCGTCCCAGACCTCGCGGACGCCGGGGGTCAGGTAGGACGGGGCGGCGATGATGGCATGGGATGGGGCGGCGTCGGTGTGGGTTGTATCGGCTTGGGACGGGGCGGCGGCGGCTTCCAGGGCGCGGCGGTTGCGCTTGGATGGGTTGCCGAGCTTTAAGTCCTTTTCAGCAGGTTTTCTGGTGGGTCCACGCATAGATTTTTACATGCGGGAGGCCCCGTCATGATTCCTCTGTTCGATTTTCGTTCGATGGCAAAAACACCCACCCAAACCCCCGCCGTGAAATTTGATGTTAGGTGTGCGGTCAAGGTGGACGGTGGGAAATAAAAAGAGATGCCCCCCTGGGGTCATGGGTGGACGACCACGTCGGTGGGGCGGCGGCGGTAGGTGCGCCACCATTGTTCGATGATCTTGCCTGACGTGCGCGGGCGCTCGGCATCGCCATTGATGCGCGCAATGCACATGCTGGCCGGCGTCTCGCACACCACAATCTGCTCTGGCTGCAGCATCACATGCCACCACTCGCGCTGCTCTGCCTGAGGCTCCGACACAATGAACCACGCACGCCGTCCGCGCATGTCCGGCTCAGCCAGCGCCATCAACTGCCGGTTCCGCTCGCGCCCGACTTCGATCAGGCGGCGCTTGTCCCAGTCATGGAGTCTTGTCCCGCATAGGGCCGAGCCGATCACATCGACATCGATCACCACATCACCAGCGCCTGCATGACGCGCGACATACGTGCTCTTACCGCTGCCAGGCGCACCACACACGATGGTCAACACGGCCTCGCTCGGCTGCAGCCATGCCGGATGCCAGTTAACGCGCCCAGGCCGCAGACCGCCATCCTCCATCACCGTCTTGCGGTCATGGCACGTCCTGCACAGCGCCTGATGGTTCAAAGCGTCCCAGAACAGCCGCTCGCAGCCCTTATGCGGCTCGATGTGGTCGACGATGTTGGCCGCCGTGGTCTGCCCAGCCGCGAGGCACCGCACGCACAATGGCTGCTCGGCCAGGAAGCCCAGCCGGTAGACGCGCCAGCGATGCCCGTACCCGCGCTCCGCCGACGAGCCACGGCGCGGGTCATAGACTGTGGCCAGATTTGAGGCAGGCATCACGCCGCGAGCTGGCCCACCCCATCCGCGCGCTGCCGATTGTGGCCGCTTGAACAACGGGGCGGATGTTGCCATCTTAATCTTATGATTTCACTGTTGAATTGTGACCGTTCGCACCATGCTCGCATCACAATCGTCGCTGCTTGGCATCACAATCGAGACGTATCGGTCTCAATCCCCAACATAATCATGACCGCACCACATGCGCGCATCATAATTTCGCCTCAATTCAAGCTGGCGATCACAATTAAGGCTGCGCATCTCAGGCAGGCAACCGGTGTCTTCGCGGACGAAAGCGCGCTGGTGCAGGGATGCGGGTTAGCGTGCGCTTGCCGGATCAACCGGGGAGGCCTGTAACGCGAAAACCCGGCGCTCGCTGGATGGCGTTGCCGGGTTTTTACAGCTCTCGTGTGAGCATGGCAGATTTCATGCCGTGAATCGCCTTACATGTCGACAAACAAAATCGCGGTTTTTTCGAGGTGGAAGCCGAAATGGGGTGTTACGGCCCTGGCCTGGACACGCGTCCCAGCAGCAACGGCGGGGATTTGCGCGGCCTGACGGCCGCAAATCGCGACATTCTGACGCAGCCGCGTTTTTGCTAAGCCACTTTCTCGCCGAACATGCCGCCGTCACCATCACCGCCACCTGCAAACCGCGCGGCGTCATCGGGTTTGGTGAGGCGGTCGCGGCAGCCGGGCGGGATCCACTGCATGCGGGTTTTGGTGTCCCAATCCGATTGGGTACGATTGCCACGGTCGTCAAATTTCCATTGGCGTTGCCGCTTCCACACAATCCACGCATAGGCCGTGGCGGTGTCGGCGGCGGGGTCCCAGCGGCCGAGCGTCATCGGCACGCGCTCCACGAACGGGGCGACGATGGCTGGAGGGGTGTCGCGAAACACCCGCTCATAGCGGTCCACCCCCTCAAGCCACGCGGTGCGGACCAGCACGGCCACGCCCTGGCGGGCTTCGGCCATGGCGCGCTCGACGAACTCCAGCGCCAGCGTGAACGGCGGATTGGTGATGATCCAGTCGACGCCGCCCGGCGGCGTGCGCACGACGTCGAGTCCGGTTCCGGTGAACGAGCCGATCTCCATCCCTGCCTCGCCGCCGTAGACGTGCACATCACTGGCAAACACGGTGGCGAACCGCTCGCGCAGCACCGCCGCCATATGCCCAGCCCCGCACGCTGGCTCCCAGGCCATGCCGGACGCGTCCGGGATGACGTGTTCGAGCAGCGCCCGCGTGGCCCATGGCGGCGTGGGGAAGTAGCCCAGCTTGAGGTGCAGCCGTTTGACCGGATCGGCCTCGGCGTCGATCTGCTTGGCGGTCATGGTATCCGCCATCACCGCCAGCCCGCCACGTGGCTTGCGGGTTTCCTGCACAGCTTTGGTGGCACCAGCCGCAACCAGCCAGCGCTCGCCGATTTCGGTCATCGTACGGCCATGGACGGTGATTCCAGGATGGCTGGCGCTGCTGGCGACGTAGAGCCCAGGCGAACATTCCTCAACGACGATGTCATCTGGGATGGTGCTTACGGTCATGCCAATTTCCTTTGCTGTTCACGCACCCATCGCGCGTCGGTTCGTGCGGCTTCGTCGTGGCCGTCCATGAGCATGCACAACCGGTCAAGTTCGTCGTAGGCGTCGCGGTTCCGCCCCTGTTCCATCAGGTCCGCGATCACGTCGAGTTCATCGCGTACGCGGTCGAAATCGGCCATGGGCGCATTGTCGTTGCTGGCGGGCATGTCCGGTTTTGCCACCGCAGGCGAGAACGCCCAACGCAGCGCCCACATCACCGCCGCTTCGAGCACCATGGCCAGGATCATGGCGTGCACCGCGCGAGCAGGAACACGGCCAGCAAGATCAGCACGAAGTTGCCAGCCGGGATTTTGACATAAATCGTGTCTTCGCCGTCATCGATGTGTTCGACGCTGTCCGACAGGCGCGTGCGCTTGCCGGTTGGAGCCGGGCCGTTGTAGCCGTGCATGGAATGCCGGTATCCTATCCCAGGCTTCGTGTTGCGACGATCACTCATCCGATCACGCCGTTGACGTTCCGTTTCGTCATAGGGCGGATCGCCCTTGGCGCTTGGCGTGTTGGGCGGTGGTTCCGGGCGCGCCGAGTTGCACGGAGATGGACCTTCTGCCCCTGAATAGGCGGCATCTGCCTTCCCAGCCGGGCCGCACTCCTTCGCGCTGGAGTGCGGTGGATCGAATGCTGCTGGTGTAGTCCTTCGCCCGGAATTATGAGTCATCCGATCACCGCCGCGAACAGGTCGTCGGCGATGACGATGGACAGGATGGACGTCGCGAGTTCGGTTGGTTCGCGATTGTAGCGCGCGGCGGCAGCGATCAGCTGCTTTTTCTGCGCCGGGTCAAGCTCCAGAACAAGCGGCGCAGCGGCTTCCTTCTTGGGGCTGAATCGCGTTTGGATCGAGGAAATATTGTACCCCAGTGCGTTGGCAAAGGCGCGCTGCGTCATGCCGCTATCCAGCAACTTTCTAGCGCGCGCAATATCGGCATCAGACATGCGCTTGCTGGTGTCTGGCCTGCTTTTCAATGCGGATTGGCTCATCTCTTTCCCCGGTGTTGGATCACGATTTTGGTCATGCGGGCGGTGTCGGGCGAGGCGGTCCACAGCGCGACGGCGAGGTCGAGCGTGCTGGCGATGCCGCGCGCGGCAAACCAAGCCATCTCGTTGCGGCTGCCCTGGCGTTCCAGGTCTTCGTGTTCGGGCGCGCACAGCGGCACGCCCCATTTGTCGCTCGCGCGCATGCCCGCGCCGCGCTCGCCGGTGCCCTGCTTGAGGTGATGGATGGTTCCTCCCGGCATGCGCCCGCAACAGCAGCACGGCAGCAGCCGGATGGCCTCGCAGTGCGTGCGGCTCATGCCAGGGCGCTTGTCGGCGGCGGATTTCTTGGCCTTCTTGGGCGTTCGCATGCGGAACGCCCCAATCCGGCGCTGACTGGCGAGGATCATGCGCCACCGCCGATCAGCGTGACGCCAGACGCCTCGTTCAGCCCCTTGCTCAGCGCGACGTTGTCACCGGCCTTGTAGCCTGACCAAACGGCCATAGGATCATCTGGCTTGCGCGGTTTGGAGGCCTCTTGCAGGTCTGGATTGGCGGCCTTGAACCGCGACTTGACGAGCGCATCCTTGACCAACACCATGTCAGTGCCAGTTGCTGTGGCTTGTGCCACGCGGGTTTGCTCAGCCATGTCGCTCAACCGCTTGCTGAGGCGCAGCGCCATGCCTTGCATGAACGAGGCGCGGCTGGCTTTGAGCCGCTTGGCGCTAAAGGCCTTCCACTCGCGCAGCATGGCACGGTTGATGATTTCGGTCAGGTAGTGTGCAACGGCGGTGTCTTGCGGAGCGCCGAAGTAAGCCAGATCGCCGGTCGCGCGCGAATACCAGTTCTCGACGCCGCACAGCGCCGAAATGTCGAACAGCAGCATATTGACCGGCGGCAACGGCGGCAGACGGTGCGACTTGCGGCCCTTCCAGCCCTTGCACCAGGGCCGCTTGTCGTCGGAAAAGTCCTCAGCCTCGATGTCGGCCACAGACCGGTAGCTGATGTTGTGCTCGGCCATCAGCGCGGCAGCCTTTTCAGCTGCCAGCATCGCCTCCTGCTCAGACGCCCCGGCCTCAGTCGTCATCGACATGAGCCGCTTGAGTTTTTCGAGGATCCGCTTTTTGTCTTCGTTCATCGCCGCACCGCCTTGACCTTGGCGGCGAAGCGGGCGGCGTCGGCGGCGCGGCGCTGGTTGGCGTCGGCGATGATGGCGGCCATCATGCGGTCGTGCTCGGCGCGGCTGACGAGGTCGAAGGCCTGTGCGGTCTGTTCGCAGCGGCCCAGCGCATCTTGCAGCAACGGCGTCCACCACACGTCGATGTCGCCGAAGTCGATGCCGTTGCGGAACCGGTGGCGCAGCGGATCGGCGTCGTCGGCCAGTTCGCGGCCGTGCATCGCCTCGTCCAGCGCTGATTTGAGCGCGTTGGCGCGCACGACCGTTTTGACCCCCATCACGACCAGCCGGACCGCACGCAACACCGGCTGCTGGCGGTCGAACGCGACGCCGGACTGCCGCCAGTCGGCGTTACTTTCAACCCAGACCGGAAGCATGCCGCGATTGTCGCCCAAAAACCGCTGTGCGGGCCTTTCGACCGACAGCAGCGTCACCCAGTGGTGATCGAGCGCGGCCTCGATTTTGATCTCGTCGTCGGTGCGGCGGGCGCGGCGCGGCGTTTCGTCGACGTATTCGACGGTGCAGTTGCGCGGCCCAGGAGGCGCACCCATCGGGCTGTCGCAGAGATCCATGTCATCGCGTGAGAGCATAGGCGCGGTTTCCTTCCTTGGTGCGGGTGCGGATACGGTCGAGGCTGGGGGTGCCGGTGTTGGCGATGGCGGCGATGCGGGCAATTCCGCGCGTGTAGGCCTTTTGTGCGCCGTCCCGGCCATCGACGCCGATTTCCAGCGCAATCATGACGAACGAAACCGGGATGTTGTGCGCGCGTTGTTTCAAGGCGTAGGCCTGCTTCCACGCCAGATCGCTGATCAACTGCAGCTCGCAAAACCACTCCATCGCCGTCAGCAGGTTGGCCGGACTGTCGCGCAGCGTCGTGTTCAGCCGCGGCACATAGCTGGCGGTCGCGTCTTGCCGGGTTGCGAGGTCGAAGGCGTGCTTGAGATCGGCCAGCACAGCGGCGTTGGTCCGGCCCGCACGCGGCTGCTCCGTGCCGCCGAGAAAGTACAGCGCCCGCATGACCCGGCCCTCGGCCTCGCGCTCGCCGATCTGGCCGCGCGGCGAATAGGTCACCTCCGACGGCTCGCGCCACCATGGCAACGCTTCCAGCGCGGTCGCGTCCGGGTCGCGGCGGTCGCGGTCGGCCTGCATTTCCTCAGCCGCTGCCGTCGCGTCGAACGCCACGCCGCCGATGCTGCCCATGCGCAGCGTGTGGTGGGGATGGACCGGCAGCGGCGCGCCCAGCGCGTGCGGGGCATCCCCCAGCGGCTGCATCGCGTCCGGTTCGCTGCCGCAGCCATAGCGGCGCATCGCGTCCGTCGGCAGAGGATGGAACGTGTAGCCCTTGCCGGCGCGCACCCGTGCCAGCCACGCCGGACGGTCTGACGGCTTGGCGCGAAAATACACCGCCTCGCCCTCCCATCCCGCCCAGCGCACCCGCACCGCGACGTTGACCGGCATCCGCTCCGGGAGCGCGTACCAGGTGGCGGTCATGCCCCACCTTCCACGACAAGCTGCTTCGTCGCTGCGACCAGGACCCGGAGCGTATCGGCCCGGATCGTGATGAATTGCGTGTGACCGGGGGCGAGGATCGTCTCAAGCCGGTTTTCGGCGTCGGCGATGGCGGCTTGCTTCGTCTTTTCTGGCTCAGCCGTCATGCGATCATGCCTTTGCGGTAGCGTTTATCGGGCTGGATGGGGTGGGGCGCGCGAAACTGCTCCTGGATGACGCAGCGGCCCAGGCCGCCGAGCCAGCGCTCGACGCGGGCGAGACGGCGGCGCAACTGCACCGGCGTCATCGCGTCGTGGTACAGCGGCGGCCGCGCGTTGAGCCGCACCAGCCGCTCGCACACAGACACGATGGCGCGTTTTTCAAAGGTCATGCGGCGTTCCTTTGGGCGATGGGGAGGGAAAGCGGACGCCACGCGACGGGGTGCAGGTATTCCAAGCGCGTTCCAGCCCTGAGCACATACACGCGACCCGACGAATACATGATCATCCAGCCTGCAACGACGCTGCCATCACGCAGTTGGAACTCGACAACCGATCTACCCGTCACCAGCGTGTCAAGCGGCTGAAAGCCAGGCATCGGGCCAGGCATCGTGGTGGCGCTGGTCATGGCTTGCTCCGCAGGCGGGTTGTGGTCTGCAGCCAGCCACGGCCGTCTTCGCCAATCTCGTAGCGCTGGCGGGTCGGCGCTTCGATGGGCGTGAAGTCAGGCTCGGCGAGGGCAAAGATGTAGGCGCGCGGCGCATCGGCGCTGTAGCCGTCGGCCTTGGGCGTGCGGGCTCGGTTCATAACCACCCCGCGAACAGACGACAGGCCGTCCAAACCGCAAGCGCCTCGCCGCACGCCATCGCTGCCTCGTGCCAATCAATCACGGTACGCCTCCCGTTTGCCGCGCTTGGCCTTGGGGTCCGGCACGGACTGCGCTTCGGCGCTGGCGGCAGCAGACGCGGCGTCGAGGTCGGTCGGGATGCCGTTGGCGCGGCGATACACGTCCTTTTCCGCTTCCAGCGTCAGCGTGGCGAGCACCTTGTCGGCATCCGCCCGGCGCAGCTTGACGCTGTCCATGATCGCCGCCTCGGTGAAGCCGTCCGACTTGTCCTCGGCCTTCATCTCTTTGAGCTCGTCCATGTGCTCGGCGATCACGTCGAGCTTTTCCACGCGGCGGTCGACGCGGCGTTTCAGTTCAGCCGCGGCATTGCTGCCAATGTCTTGCCCCGCCATACCCTCAGCCCTCCAGCGATGCGGCGGCGTTGGCGACGTATGCGCCTTCCGGGCCGTGCCAGTATTTCATGTGGTCGACGCGGCCCTGCTCGTCGACGAAGCGGATGGTGCCGTCGTGCAGCGGCTCGGCGGCGGATGTGGCGGCGGCAGGGATGCCGGGGGTGCGTTTGGCGCGGTTTTTGTGCTTGCTCATGGCGGCGGGTCCTTGGCTGGGGTTTGGGGTTATTCGGCGGCGTCTTCGGTTTCGTCGTCGCCAGCCTTGTCCGCTTCGGCTGGCACCGGCGCGAGAACCAGGCAGCGCAGGACCTGCTGGCCGGTCTCGGAGCATTCGAGCACGTCGTCGCCATCGATCAGCGGCATGCCAGACAGGGCGCAGCGGGCGATGTTGTCGCCGTTGCAGTAATTCGACATCAGGGTGAGCGGATGCGCACCGTACGCCTCGCCAGCCGCGTTATTGGCGGCCTTGGCGGCCTGGACCTCTGGCGACGCCTCCAGTACGGCGTTTTCAATGTTTGCAAGCGCCGTCTCGGAGGCCGATTCCGCGAGGAACAGCCGCTCGGCTTCCTGGCGTTCGGCGAGGTTGGGGATGCGCGACAGGTCTGGCGTGATGTTGATCGTCATGGTCATGATCTCCGGTTGGTGGTGGCAGCAAGAAGGGTCTGGATGGTGGCGCGGGCGCGGTCGCTGGCGACCGTGCGGGGATGGGCGCGCAGCTCCGACAGCACGCCCGCCAGCGCCAGCCCATCGAGCGGTGGCGGGGCAGGTTGCGGCGCGGGCAGGGAAGGCCGGTGGGCGGCGGTGATACGGTCCAGCGCGGCCTGGATCGCCAGGGCGTGGGCTTCTGAGCTGACCGGTGCCACCGCGTCCGGCAGCAGGCGGGCCAGCCGGGCGCGCATCTGCGGTTCAAGGCCTGCGGCGCGCAGCGTTTCGACCGCATTGTCGAACAGCGCCAGCATGGCGTCCGCGGCATCGAGCGCGCGATCGGCGGCGGGTTCGGTGCGGGCAACAGCGATCATGGCGCGGCTCCGGTGCTGGCGGTGGCTGGCGGGAATTCGGTGGGGACGCCCCAGGCGCCGTGCTGTTCGAGGAATTGCCCCAGGCGGCGCGTTTTCGGGTCGGTGCGGCCCTGCGGGCTGGCGGCGTAGGCAATCCAGGCCGCGACGGCGGCGGGGTTCTTGGTCCGGCTGATCTGGACCACGGCGGGGGCCGGGTTCGCCGCAGCGGGTGCGGCGGCGGCAAAGCCAGCCTTGGCGATCCGCACAAGGTTGGGCACGCTGTCGAGCTTGGTGCCGCGATGTTTGATCTGGTGCTCAGCCAGCGCCGCCAGCGTGGCCCGGTCGAAGTGGCGCAGCGCGGCGGCCAGTTCGCGGACGTAGGCATCCGGCTGGGGGCCAGGGGCCGGGCCGCGCAACTCGCGTACCGAGTCGATGAACACATCGGCCACCAGCGCCGTGGCATCGTTGTTCGACCAACGGGTGGCCTCGACCTCGTCGCGGGCTGTCTGCGTCCAGCCGTACGCCCATCCAATCGGTTTTGGTTTCGCTACCGCCGCTAGCTCCCGCCGGAGAGCCCCTTCACTTTTCAAGCTCGAAGAGATTTCTTCCCCCCCACCCTGTTCGCCAGTTGTGGACAAGCTGGGGGCAGGGGGTGGGTTAGTGACGGTTCCCTGACGGGTAAGTGAAGGGTTGGGTCCGTCAGCCGGAGGGGTGGCCTCCGGCTCCCGGAGGGGTGGCCTCCGGCTGACGGAGGGGTGGCCTCCGGCTGACGGAGGGGTCCCATCTTCGACCCCTCCGGCTGACGGAGGGGTCAGGGCCTCCACCGGGGCCGGCGCTGCAACTGCGAACACCGTCACTTTGACACGCTTGGCGGCGTCCTTTTCGCTGGGCTTTTCGATCTCGTCTTCGCGCAGCTCCAGACGGCCCTCTGACAGCGCCCGCAGCATCCCCATGTCGAAGGCGCGGACCGTCGTATCCTTGTGCGCGCCGCCGTGGCTGTGCTCGATCACGCTCAGCAGGCCGCAGTGCTGCATCGCCACCAGCCATTTGCGGATCGTCGAGGCCGAACAGCCGGTGGCGCGCTCGACGGTCGGAACGGATGGATAAATCGAGGAGCCGTCATCGTTGGCGCAGTCGGCCAGCTTCAGCGCGACCATCTTGGCCGGCACGTTCGGAAAGGGTGTGTCCCACACCAATGTCATCACCCGTATGCTCACGTCGTCCCCTTCGTGCCGTGCTCGTCAAGCGCGCGCAGTTCCTCGACGCCGGAACAGACCGCCCAGCGCGTCATTTCAACAGGTACGCTTACCCCCTCAACTCACTCGGCCAGCCGCACGCGGCGGCGCGTTACGCGGCCTCTTGCATCAGGCCAGCCGACACGTCCGCAATTGTGCGGTACGTCTTGCCGGGCGGCGCAGCGGTCTGCTTTGGACGCGCCGGCAGCACGCGGTACCGCGTCGGCTTCTTGTTGCGGCCGTCGATGATCAGATGGGGCCGGTATTTCTGGATGCCCGACGCGTCCAGCGTATTGAACACCGACCGCTCCGACGCCATCCGCCGCCCGCTGATCTGGGCGTATTCCCAGTACAGCGCGAGAATGCCAGCCTTCGACACGTCGGCGATGCCGTGCCCGCGCAGCCAAGCCGCAAAGCCGTCCATATCGACCTCGTCGGCGAAGCTGTCGCTGGCGTGGTCGATCATGTGGTCGATGGGCTTGCGCGTGCTGGCGTAGACTCGTCCGTCCACCGTGACCTCGTGCGTCGCCGCATAGGCGCGCAGGTTGCGCACGATGGTCATGACGCGCCACGCGAACAGCGCACGGGCCTCCGCCAGCACCATCGCGACCGGTTCTAAAATTGACATGCGATGTCCCTCGTCGTTTCAAAAAGCTGACGCAACTGGAACACAACGCAGCCACAACGGGACCGCTACAACTCACGCGCTCCAAAACCCGAAAATCAGGGCACGCAACACCAAGCCCCGAAGGTCGAGGGAGAAAACGCCCATGAGGCGGGCACAACTGGCTCTCAACAGCCGCACCGCAGGACAGACGGGAGATCACCAAACCGCAGGGCTCATGCCGCGGTCAGCTCCGTGCGCACGCCGCCCGGCCCGTCTGCCCAGCGCTAAGGCCCCGTGCGGTTGATGCGACCGGCGGTGGCCGGGAGCACTCAGACCGCACAAAGAAAAGCTGGGGACGCAACGCAACTGAACGACCGCTCACGACTCGGGCTATCCGTTGGTTTCCAAGCAAACGAAAGGAACCCAAGCCGTGAGCAACCAACACAACCAACGCCACGCTAATCTTCCAGGGCCTCCGCCATTTGGCATACTCGAAGTGCAAGAGACCAAAGCCGTGCCCGTGCATAGCGGCGTAGAGCTAACCTTGATCCCGCGAGACGACGAGCAATCCAGGGGAACGCGGCCGATCCTGGTTCAGCTGAAACCAGCCCTGGCCCGCCAAATGGCTGCGCGCCTGTTGCAGGCAGCCCAGGCAGCCGAGAGCGGTCGCAAATCCTGATCACCTGCCCCGTATTCATCCGTTAGGCCTCAGCCACCGGCCCGGCGATGAACGCTGCAAACGCGCTGGCGCAACCGATGACATCGGCTGGCAGGGTCTGAGCCAAATTCAATTCGTCGATTGCCAGCTTCAACGCATCGCGGCGGCGCAGCTCGGATTGTGAATAGTCCGGCATCAACGATCCGCCCAGCGAACCGGTAAACCACTTGCCGACCAACTCGCGGGCCGCCGTGTGCGGTTCCGATACCTTCGCCTCGCCCAGCGTCGCCGTTCCAGCCGTGCCGATGATCTTGCCGTCAGACGCTTCCAGGCCAGCCTCGCCCGTTACCTGCCCGCTTTCAACTTTCACGCCGTCCACTTTCCCGTCGTCCATTCTCATCCCCTGTTGTTGACCGGCACCATGCCGGAGACGCACACCAACTCATCCCACGACCCTGCGGTCTGGCTCACCGTCAAGTTTTGGACTATCGCGCTGCGCGGCGAGCACTTCGGCGCGCGAGACGTCGCCGTCCGTCGCCTTCTCGATCCGCGTTGCCATATTCCGGCTGCACCCCAATCCCTTCAGCACGCGCGAAACCGTCGACTCGCTCGCGTTGAGTTTTTCCGCGAACATCGTTTGGTTCATGCTCTTGCGCACAAGGTAGTCTGCTAGCTGCATCGTGACCTGGTCCAAATCCAATGACTAGGCCATGAATTGCAATATTTGCAATTACTGTCAACAGCAAGGTGTGATATTTGCCACTGCGTATCTGGACCGAGTCTGCAAAAAGGCGGTATGCCCGCCAACCAGATCAGTCATTTTCGCAATTTGATGCACCTGAACCAAGAGGAGCTTGGGGACCGCGTCGGCTTGACGAAGTATCAGGTGTCACGGTTGGAAAACGGCAAAACAGAGCTGACAGTGGCCGTTGGGCGGCGCATCGCGAGGGTGCTCGGCATTACGCTTGATGAGCTGGCGGGCAACATCGAAGACGGCTCAGGTTTTGGGTTCTCGGACGAAATGGTGCCCTACATCGCCGGGCTCGACGACAAGTTCGGGCAGGCGCTCAGCGCAGATAATCTCTATCCCTACACCATCGACACGGACGCCTTGGATCGCGCAGGCTTTCCGCGCGGCATCATCGTGCGCGTCAGCGACGCCGCCACGGTTTGCCGTGCCGTCCAGCCGCTGCAGGCCGTTCGCGTGCTCTACCACCCACCAGGAAGCCCAACCAAGGCTGTCAGCCTCTTCCGGCTGTTCGTGCCACCCGCTCTGCTCATCACCAATTCATCGGTCATGAACCTGCCAGCCATCGACATGGACAAAGAAGACGCGCACATCGTTGGCGTGGTGCGCGAAGCGGTGCAACGGTATTTCTAGCGCTTGATTGCCGCGCACTGGCCATGATGCTCAGCCGTTCCTTTGGCCCAGGCACACCCCGCCGTCAGCTCGCAAACCGCCTTTTTCAAAGGCTTACACTTGGCGGCATCGCCCGTGACGATGACGGGCGCTGGATGGCTAGGCATGCGGCGCGCCGGTGGGAACATGGGCTGGGGCGGCGGGGCTGGCTTTGCGACGGCCGCCGGCCGCGGCTCGATCTTCTTTTCGTGTACCACGGGCGGCGATAGAGGCGGCGGCGGACCCAGGCCGAACGGCAGTTTGAAGTTTTCCAGACGCTTCCACGCAACCGTGCGGCACGTCCCAAACGCGCAGGGCTCCGTCACGTCGAGCGTTCCAGGCTTGACCGTGATCTTCACGGCGTAGGTCTTGCCGTCACCGCGATTGTACAGGCCGCCCTTCCATTTGAGTGGTGCGGTTGGCTCGGCACCGGCAAGTATCATCAGGCCGGTAATGTCGCGGCGCCGCAAATCTTTGTCAGGATTCATGGTGTCGCTCGTCTGCGCATCTGACACGGTGATGATCCGCATGCACAACGCCGTTTCCCAGACGCCAGCGCCGCAGGGATAGGTCTCGACGACGGAGCCATTGGTGGGGTGCTGCCAAAAGCCCGCCGGGCTCAGATTATCTGCATGTGCGGCAACCGCGCCCAGCGCAAGCCAAGCGGCCAACAAAAACAAGCGCATCGCATCCCCTCATCCCGCCAGATGAGCAGTAAATCCGATCCCTGCCGTTTCGTCAGTTGCATTTTCCGCTTGTATTGAGTTGCAAATTCTGCAACTTTCAGCGCAACACAAATCACCCGTTGCGTTGCGTCCCACCCCATCCCACCACACCCGCCGGACATCCCGCCATGACCGCCACGCCCACCGAATCCTTACAGCCAGACAACGATCAGCTGCCCATGACCGGCCTGGAGCAGGGGCTGGAAAAGCTGCGCGGGTGGCATGCATGCCGCGATGGCGTGCCGTTCGATCACACCGCCAGCGCGCTCTGGCGCGGCGGCTGGCTGCTGCGCCGGTCCCACGACATCGAGGGCCGTGCCGTCCACCTGCTTCCCATCGGTCAGGCCGCGTTGGGGTACGCGCGAACCTGACTGCGCGCGGGCGGCGTTTGCGAAACGCGCCGTCCGCGCAACCTTTTCACAACCAGCACGGAGACCGGCCATGCCTGACATCACCTTCCGCGACGCGATTCTTGCCATCATCGAACGCTCCGCCCAAGCGCTGGCCAAAATGGGCATGAGCGAGCGCGCCCAAGAGGCGTTTTCGCGCGGCCTGCTCGCCGGCGAAACCGAGCGCGCCGACATGAATGACTGGGACGCAGCGGCGCAGGCTCGCAAGATGGACGCCGCCCAATGAGCCGCGCCGAGGATGACGCCATCGCGGCGGCGATGGACGCGGCCAGCGTCGCCCAACTTGCCGCCGCACCCAAAGCAAAGCCGCCGCCTCCACCACCAACGCTGGCAGTCACCGCCCAGCAGGCGGCGGACTGGATCAGGCGCGCCGACCGCGACTGGGTGAAAATTACGCCGATGATGCGCAGCGAGGCCCGCGCTCTGCTGCCCGTGCTTGACGCCGCCCTGCTGCGCGAAGCCGCCAAACCCAAACCGGCCCAGCGCACCGCGCGCAAAGCCAAACCAAAACGCAAACCCCGAAAGGCCGCCCGATGACGTGGAACCGCTTCAAGTGCTGGTGGCGCGGTCATCGCGGGGTGCGACGCGAACTGAACTTGTTCAATCCAGCCCAAACCCGGTGCGTCTGCCGGGTCTGCGGCGTAGCTCATTTCAACACCTGAGGGGATAACCATGACGACCGACACGGCAACACCACCCGAAGAATGGGTGAAGGACGACAACGGCAACCGCTGCTCGGTCGCTTATTGGGGCAGCCTCGAAGAGGCCCAGCACGCACTGGATAGCCTCAAGAATTGCTCCCGCTGCTCCGACTGCTCCCGCTGCTCCCGCTGCTCCGACTGCTCCGGCTGCTCCCGCTGCTCCGACTGCTACCGCTGCTCCCGCTGCTCCGACTGCTCCGGCTGCTCCCGCTGCTCCGACTGCTCCGGCTGCTACCGCTGCTCCCGCTGCTCCGACTGCTCCGGCTGCTCCCGCTGCTCCGACTGCTCCGGCTGCTCCCGCTGCTCCGACTGCTCCGGCTGCTACCGCTGCTCCGACTGCTCCGACTGCTCCGGCTGCTACCGCTGCTCCGACTGCTCCGGCTGCTACCGCTGCTCCGACTGCTCCGGCTGCTACCGCTGCTCCCGCTGCTCCGACTGCTCCGACTGCTCCGGCTGCTCCGACTGCTCCGACTGCTCCGACTGCTCCGACTGCTCCGGCTGCTCCAGCAAGAACGGACTTGCACCAGGCATTAGAGGTGCACCGCCTGTTCCTTTGGTCGCGAATATCGATGCTGCCATCTATGCGGCGGCATCCCAGCCCAACGCATTGGAGATGGGATCATGGCACTCATGCGGGACCACACATTGCCGGGCTGGCTGGGCCGTCCACCTTGCGGGCGACGCAGGCTATGCGCTTGAAAAATTCCACAACACCGAACTGGCGGCGTTGCTGATCCATGCCGCCAGCGGCAGCCCGATCAGTCCTGTGCGGTTCTATGAAGCCAACGATGTAGCCCTGGCTGACATGAAGGAGCGCGCCGAGGCGGTGCACTCATGAGCCAAACCAAAACGCAAGCGCCCAGCGCGCAAAACTAAGAAAGGCTGACAGACCATGTGCAACGACACGGAAACAACCACCAAGCGGCCAGAATTCCCTATCGAGCTGCGGGGCGAGGGCTACGTCCGCCACGGCGTCGTCTCGCCTCTGACCGGCGAGGCCATGCCGCGCGCCATCCGCGTCGACGGCGTGATCTACGTCGCGACCGGCGGCGTCATCGGCGGCGGCAGCGTGCCCACGCGGCACATCTTCGCCCGCGAAGTGATGGCCGATTTCCGTCTCGTGGCGGGGGCCTGACATGGGGATCAACTCACAAGCAGCCCTCAACGCGCCGCTGCCCATGTCCGAAGATATGATCGAGGCCATGGCCTCTGCCCTGTGGGCGAGTTTCGGCAGCCTGCTCGATCACCAACGCTACGACAACGGCGCGGGCTTCGCCGATCTTCCGCCCTACCTGCAGGACGACTTGCGCGACGCCGCCCGGAATCAGGCTGGGTTCGTGGTTGCCACGCTTGACCCGGACGAGGAAAACCCGCGCGTCATCGAAGACCGGCTGCTGGAAATCGACGAATACCTGACGGCGCACGATGCTGAGGAGGAGGAAGACGAACCGTCAGAAGCCGCCAGCCTGGACGAGGTGCCCGCATGACCAAGATCATGGATCGCCGCTCCCCGTGCAAGCCGCCGCCCAATCTGCGCGACATCTCCAACCGCCAAGCGCAGATCCTGGCCTACATCCGCGCCGAAATCGAAGCCGGGCGGGGCGAGCCGAGCAAGCGCAAGATCGTGATGCGCTTCGGCAAACCCAGCAACGTCAAAGCCCTGCTCTCCGCCGCCTACGAACGCTCCGGCCTGCTGCGGGAGGCGACATGAGCATCGACACCAAACCGCAGACGCCGGACGCGCTGGCGCACCTCAAGAAAAAGCACGAACGCATCCTGCTGGATCGCGTGAAGATGTACCATGACCGGATGGCCATGACGGGCCGGGGCAGCATGACCGCCGAACAGGTGCTCGCCAAGACTGAAGAGTGCAACCAGCTGCGCCGCATCGTCAATTTCGCGATCGACAACGCAGACTGGATCGCCGCCGAGCACATCCGGCGCATAGCTGATCAGGCAAAGGCCGCGCGCGCCGCCGAGGACCGCCAAGCCATGCTGGCCGACAGCGTCACCGGCGACATCCTCGACACCTTCCCCGGCGCGGAAGTGCGCCAGCCCTCAGGAGCGCCCAGCGCATGAGCCCGCAACAGATGGTCGATGAGGGCCGGGTCGGAAGGTTTTACTTGACCGATCAGGCCATAGCCAAAGACGCGAACAATGTCGCGCTGATCTTGGCCGGGTGCATCATCACGTATTGCGAATACGACTGGCTGATGAAAGCGATTGAATACACCGCTTACCATCCAGATTTCGACAGATGGACCGGCGGCGGCCCCAGTCAGCATCCCCAATACACCGCCCTCGTTGCGTCCGATGCAGACGGCGATCCGCCGGTCCGCACCTGGCGCCGCGTCAGCCCACCCCAGAGCTAGGAGCGGCCATGACCACCGATCATAAACCATGGGCGCACATCTCGCACAAGAATGGCATGTGGTGCGGCGTGATGGCTGCCTCTCTCGACGAGGCTACATGCGGCCGCGCCGTCTCACCAAAAATCGCAGCTGCCCACAAGCGCGAAGTGGCAAAGTTCTGCGGCGGATACATTGCTGACGGCTTCGAGATCAAGACCGTCTACAGCCGCGAAGAACACACTGAATTCATGAAAACATTCAGGATATGGCAACGCCCAGCCAAGGCCGAACCAGACCAACTTTCATTGTTCGCCGAGGCCCCATGCACCTCTTGATCTATGTCCTCGCGGCCGTCCAGGCGATGAGCGCCAGAAGCTATTTCGGCGGCAACTGGTGGCCAGCGTCTGGCGATGAAGTCATCGCCGACGCCCTCACCCTCCTGATCTGCGCCATCGGCGTCCTCGCCGGAATTATCGAACGAAAGGCTACACCGTGATCTGCACACTCACCCCAGCCACGGAGGCCGCGTGATGGGGCTATCATGCTCATGCGGCGACTTTGATAAGTCAGATTACGACCGCTGGTGGGAGCCAGCCCGCCACGCGGTTCCGCCGGCAGGCGAGGCATGCTGCGAATGCGACGCACCGCTGCCAGCCGGACTCAAGGCACAGGCGATCTGCGCCATGGAGGTCTTTAATCCAACCGAACCCTGCCCGGCCAACCCCGACGACAGCGACGAAGACCTTAGCGACGCCGAATTCAAACATCTCGAACAGGCCTATGACGCTTGGGCGGCCCGCAACGGCTGGGATAGCGAGTCCGAGCGCTGCGAGCGCGCGGCGGAAACCTGCTACCGCTGCGAGCGGTGCGAAGACTTGGCCGACAGCATCGAGGCGCTTGGCTATTGCATGATCGGCCCGCGCGAGCTGATCGAGTGCCACTGCGAATACGTCGATGAACACCTCGAAGGCCCAGAGCTGCATTGGGTGCGCGATGCCGCTGGCGTGCTGCACCCGCGCCGGATGACGCGCCGCGATTTCGCGATGCGCTGGATCCGGCAGCGCCCACGGCGGATCTACAGTTTCTGGCGGTGGTCCGTGCCAAGCCGCATCCGTGGCCTGTGGTGGCGCACGCAGGCAGCGATCATGCGCAGGCTGGGATACCGCTACAGCTACGACAGCAGCTCGAAATCCTACCGCTATGTGAGGCCCGCATGACCACCGCGCCACGCTACAGCCTGCGCGAAGCGGCGGAGACGTTCTTTCGCGGCGGACGAGTGACGGCGCGCACGCTCGCTCGCTACGTCCGCCAGGGCAGGCTCGCGGCGGAATCGGTGGGCGGGCAGTACTTCGTGACGGAATCGGCGGTCGCATCTATGCTTGCGGCCAGCACAGTCCAGCCGAAACGCTCAGCGCCCGAGGAACCAGCAGCATGGCCCGCCCCCGAAAACCGCCCCGGCTGTGGCTCCGCCC
>JBEBJA010000073.1:0-18692 GCA_040080145.1 Hyphomicrobiaceae bacterium | reverse complement strand
CGCCTGGATCATGAAATATTACATTCTCGATCTGCGGCCTGAAAACTCGCTCGTGCGCTATCTCGTCGAACGCGGCCATACGGTGTTTATGATCTCGTGGACCAACCCCACGAAAGCCGATCACGACCGCTCGTTCGACGATTATCGCGCCCACGGCGTCATGGCGGCACTCGATGCCGTCGGCAAAATCATGCCGGGGGCCAAGTCTCACCTGGCCGGCTATTGCCTAGGCGGCACCATCGCCGCGATCTCGGCTGCCGCCATGTCGCGGGATGGCGACGACCGCCTGAAGTCGCTGACGCTGCTCGCCGCGCAGACCGACTTCAGCGAGGCCGGTGAGCTGATGCTGTTCGTCGACGAGAGCCAGGTCGCTTTCCTTGAAGACCTGATGTGGGAGCAAGGGGTGCTCGACGCCAAGCAGATGGCAGGCGCCTTCAAGATGCTGCGGTCGAATGACTTGATCTGGTCGAAGGTGATCCGCGAATACGTGCTGGGCGAACGCGATACCGTCAATGACATGGCTGCGTGGAACTCCGACCCGACCCGCATGCCGGCACGCATGCACTCCGAGTATCTGCGCAGCCTGTTCTTGGAAAACCGTTTGACCAGCGGCCGGTTCGCGGTTGATGGCCGCGTCGTCGCCTTGAAAGACATCAAGGTCCCAGTGTTTCTGGTGGCGACCGAGAACGACCACATCGCGCCCTGGCGTTCGGTCTATAAGCTGAGCCTGTTCACCGACAATGAGCTGACGTTCGTCCTGACCAACGGCGGACATAACGCTGGCATCGTCTCGGAACCCGGTCATGCCCGCCGCCGCTTCCGCTCTGGAACGCGCCGCCCCAGCGACCGCTACGCCGATCCCGACAGCTGGCTTGCCAAGTCGGCACTCCAGCAGGGATCTTGGTGGCCGTCGTGGGAAGGCTGGCTTTCGGCGCATAGTTCGGGCAGCCGCCCCGTCCCCGCGATGGGAGCACCGGCGATGGGCTTGCCGCCCCTTGAGCCAGCGCCCGGCACGTACGTCCTTCAGCGCTGACGCCGGGGCTTTTGCTCCAGTGCCGTACGAAGTCTCATCGGGAGGGTCGAGAGGCCCCGTGGTATCACAGAATCAAATTATTGCCGTCCTGGGTGATGCCGATCTGTTGCTGCCCGAGCAGATCGCTCAATCGCTGACGGCAAACGACCAGATCAAATACTATTTCGCTCTGCTGCAGATGGCGCGCGCGAATGCCGACCGGCCTGTCATTCCGGCCCAGGATCTGAAGGCTGAACGATTGGCGAGCCGAATCGCGGACGCCGAATTCGACAGCACTGTGACGGGCGCTTCCAGACATGCCGCAAGCTAATATCGCATTCCGCAAGCCGAACGCATTCTTGCCGCCGTGATGTCCAGCCTCGACACGATGATCGCCTGTCTGCCGCCTGCCGCCTGCCGCCTGCCGCCTGCCGCCTGCTGCCTGCTGCCTGCTGCCTGCTGCCTGCCGAGCGCACAGCCCGCGCCGCCCGGATGGCAAACTTCAGCCTCCGGCAATCGAGTCGGGGCACTTATGGAAGAGGTGCTCGCGTGAGCCACAAATTGCACGGACGTGCAGCCACCCGCTTGCCGGTCTATCCGATCCCCTTTGATGGCGCGGCCTCAGGCTTACCGTCCAAGGAGGCAGCCGGCTCGAAGGCCTATAATCTCATGGTCATGGCCCAGTACGGCCTCCCCGTCCCGCCGGGGTTCGTGCTCGGCACCCAAGTTTGCCGCAACTATCTCGAGCACGGCCGCCATGCGCTGGATGGCCTCGAGGACGTGCTCGAAGCACAGCTCGACCGCGTCGGAAATTTGATGGGCCGCCACTTCGGGGACGCCAAACACCCCTTCTCGTTTCGGTTCGCTCCGGTGCTGCGGTCTCCATGCCTGGCATGATGGAAACGGTGTTGAACGTCGGCTTGTCGCAGGATGCCATCCCGGGATTGGTACGCCTGACGGGCAACCCCCGGCTCGCCTTCGATTGCCGGCGCCGGTTGCTGGAGCCGTTCGCGCAGGTCGTTCATGGCGCTCCGCTGGAGCCGTTCGAAGCCATCGTCGCCGAGCGTCTCCGCCGCGATCAACTGAGCTACCCCCACCAGCTCGATACCGATGCCTTGCACGAAATCGCGTCCGCCACCCTGGCGCACTACGAAGTCGCAACCGGTAAGGCCTTCCGCGAAGACCCGATCCGTCAGCTCATGGCGACCATTGAAGCCGTGCTCAAATCCTGGTCGAGCGACCGCGCTAAGAGCTATCGCCGCCTCAACGGCCTCGACGATAACTCCGGAACTGCCGTCACGGTCCAGGCCATGGTGTTCGGCAATGCCGGTCCAGCTTCCGGGTCCGGAGTCGGCTTTACCCTCAACCCGGCGGATGGCTCAAACGCCCGCTACGTCGACTACCTGCCCAACGCTCAAGGCGAAGACGTCGTCGCCGGCCGCCGTAATGCCTTTGGCGCCAGCGAACTGGAACGCCGCGCTCCGGCCGCCTACGCAGCCTTGCTCACCCATCGCGAGGTGCTTGAGCAAGCATTCGGGGACATGCAGGATTTCGAGTTCACGGTTGAAGACGGTCGCCTCTTCATGCTTCAGTGGCGCTTGGGCAAGCGCACGCCGCTCGCCGCGTTGCGCATCGCCCACGACCTCGTTGCCGAAGGCCTCATAAGTCCGCAGGTGGCCCTTACCCAACTAGAACACGTCGACATCGATAAGATCGAAACGACGGAGTTGATGCCCGCGCCGTCGCAACATCCAATCGCCAAGGGAGTTCCCGCAAGCGCCGGCGTCGTCGCCGGTGTGGTTGTCCTCGATCCGGCGCGTATCGCTGAGGTGAAGAGCCACGGGAAACCCATCATCCTGGTCCGGGAGCATGCCGAGACCGCCGATATCGCCGCGATATCGCAATCGGGAGGCTTGATAACCCGGTTTGGCGCGCGGACATCGCACGCTGCGGTCGTCGCCCGTCAGCTCGGCAAAGTCTGCCTCGTCGGTTGCCAAGACCTGACGATCGATCCGTCGCTACGCTCCTGCCGCTTCGGTGACGCCCTCGTCAGCGAAGGCGATATCATCTCCATCGACGGCGGCCATGGCACCATCTATGCGGGTGCTGTCCCGATCGAGCACAGGAAGCCCAAGGACCTGCTTGCCGAGATCCACCGCTGGCGTAAAAAGTTGCCAGCATAAAGATTATCACGCATCAATGGCGGGCATCATGTTGTGATCTGAGAGAAGGCGTTTAGGGTGCGACAAACTTTGCCGTTGCGATATGAGCGGCACCAATCCGCTTGAATGAAGCGACAGGTGTCAATAGGATTGTTCTTGATCAAGCTGGGCCAAGTCCAAGGCGTTCGTACATGGAAGACACGGCGACCAAGCGTGCTCTTCAAATTGCCCGGAGCTTTAGTTCACGCTGGCGATGTCGAATGCCCGGAATTTTTTGATCGCTTGCGTCGGAATCGACAGCTATCGATGGCGGTCATGGAAATTAACTCGCTCCTTGAGCAACCAGATCATCTTCGATTGGCGTTTGATGCATATCGGGCGGATAGGGCTTTGGTCCGAGTCTGAAAGCGTGCAACTATGAGTGATAGCGCAAGTCGCCTGAGTGCCGCCGAGGCAAACAGCATGTTCGTTTAGCATAGGTGGGGCGAGTAATGCCGCTGGAGATAGAGCGTAAATTTTGTGTCTTAGACGACACGTGGCGGGCAGACACGGTGAAGGTGCACCGATTACGACAAGCCTATCTAATGAAAAACGAGCATATTAGTATCCGTGTTAGGATCGACGGCCACGAGGCAGCGACCCTAACGATTAAAACGCCGGCACCGGGAATTGAACGGAATGAGTATGAATATCCCATCCCAGTTGCTGACGCCGAAGAACTTTTCGCGCAACGGGATGGTTCCATCATAGCTAAATCGAGATACTTGGTACCCTTCAAGGGGCTCCTTTGGGAAATCGACGTGTTCGAAGGTCCAAATTCTGGACTTGTTATTGCTGAGGTTGAACTAGAAGATGTTCGCCAGGACTTCCAGCGCCCGGCATGGCTCGGTCACGAAATTACTCATGATCCGCGCTTTTACAATGCATACTTGGCCAAACATCCGTATTTGAGCTGGCGCACGGCGGAGCCGCGCCGATCCTTCGGTCAGAACATCCGGTATCGGAATTAAATCGAAAATGAAGGGTGCCCCAGCAACCAACCTGTGGACGGTTTAGCCATTTTCTTGATCAAGCCTCACGACGTGCCGTCCAAATGAACGGACACGACCAATAGCAGAACAAGCGAGCCGGTATGACGGGTGGAAGGGACGGGGGCGGCGCCGCCTCGGCGCTAGCAGATGAGGCTCCAGGTGCGACAAGGCCAAGCGGTCAATCGGGACACCCCGATTGGCGTTTCCGCCGTGTGTTGACCGGGGTGGCGCTTGCCCTGATCGCCACCATAGTGATCGAGCAGTTCGAGCTCACACCCTCGTTCCCGTTGACTCGCATTTTGATGCAGACGCAGGACGTGCCGGTCTTGCTCTTTACCTCCGTGCTGCTGCTTGTGCTCGCCACATGGGGGGTGCCAACCGCATGGACGCGATGGGCACTTCAAAACGTGAATCCCACGCAGCCGCTCTCCTTCGCCGTCCCGATCATGACGGCCGGCCTCGTCGTCGCGCTTGGCACCAAACTCGTCGCTTTCGACTTTGCCCTCACGCGCGACGAAGCCATGGCGCAATTCGACGCCAAGATCATCGCCAGCGGGCACCTGATTGCATCCATAGCTCCTGAATGGAAGCCGTTTGTGCCGTCGCTTCAGCCAGAATTCAGGCTCCCGGTTCCTGGCGATGTCGCCTGGGTCTCATCTTATCTCCCCGTTAACGCCGCCATTCATGCCGTGCTGGAGTTTGCATTTCCCGCGATGCTCAGCAATGCCATTCTGGCGGTCGCGGCTCTTCTTGCCCTTCTAGGAATTGCCCGCCGAATCTGGCCTCAACGGCGCGACGCATGGATCGTTGCGGTTTTGCTCGTTGCTTCTTCGTCGCAGTTTCTGTTCATGGCGATGACGCCGTACGCCATGAGTGCTCATCTCACTTGCAATCTGATTTGGCTGTGGCTGTTCCTGCGCAATAGCGCTTCAAGTCATGTCTGTGCCACCGCTGTCGGGTTCCTCGCGACGGGCCTGCATCAAGTTATCTTCCACCCCCTCTTTGTGGCACCATTTCTCCTCCAGCTTTTGATCGACCGCCGCTGGAAACTGGGGACGTTCTACGTGGCGGCATACGCCGCAATCGGGGTGTTCTGGATCTTGTATTGGCAGTTGCTGCTCGCGAGCAGCGGGATCGCCCCTGAGGCAGCGAGCGCAATGGGGTCGTCGTACCTTCTGACGCGTGTCACCGCAATGCTGTCTAATTTCACCGTGTTCGGGATCGAGACGATTGTGCAGAACCTGCTCCGCTTCGCAGCGTGGCAAAATCCGTTGCTGCTGGTATTGCTAGTGCCTGGCATGGCGCTCGCCTGGACTTCGTGC
This sequence comes from Hyphomicrobiaceae bacterium, assembly GCA_040080145.1. Taxonomy (GTDB): domain Bacteria; phylum Pseudomonadota; class Alphaproteobacteria; order Rhizobiales; family Hyphomicrobiaceae; genus JANXVY01. Next base: position 13,165 of record JBEBJA010000073.1, on the reverse strand, counting down.
GGCATCCTGCGGGCACTGGCTGGCGGCATCCTCCTGACTCTCGCCGCCATGTTCATTCTGCTCCCCTATCAGGATATCGGCTGGGGATACCGGTACGTTCACGGCCTGATTGGAAATGCGGCACTACTAGGAGCGTTGGGCTGGCTCAGCCTAACCACGGGAGACAGCGAGGTTGGACGCTCAAAAGCTTGGGGCATTGCCGCCGCGATCACAGCCGCTGCGGTGTTGATTTTGCTGCCCGTCCACGCTCTGCAAATGCGCAATCAGATCGCGCCCTATGCCCGCGCCCACAAAGCCATCACGCTGTCGAAAGCGGACGCGGTCGTCGTCGACACGATCGCCATCTACTATGGAATCGATCTCGTGAGGAACGATCCCTATCTGCGTGAGCGTCCTTTGATTTTTGACATTGGCAACCTCAACGAAGGACTGGTCCGGAGTTTGTGCACCCGGTTCAACGTGTCGATATTTACCGGCCAAGATGCTGCAAGGTATGGGATAGTAGAAGAGGATCCGAAGCGCCATTCAGACTACTCCCGCCTTCAGGCTCTGCGGTCGATAATCGAAAGCAAGGAGTGCCGCGCCTTGCGCTCCGCCCAAGGCTAAGGGCGAACCAAGCGCATCGTGGTCTCGAGTCCGTTAGGGAAAACCCGTTCGAAAGCGCCGGCACGATAGACACCGCTTGTCCTGCTATCGATACGGTAGCCGCAGTCGCCAGCCAGCCTTTGCCAATCGCTGTCCGACAGATAGCTCGCCTTGACCATACCCCCGAACGGAACATTCCCGAGCGCATCGAGCACGAACAGCCGGACATGGTCCAGGCGCGAGGCTGCAACGTGATCTTTGATGTAGATCGGCCCGCCGCCGGTGACGCGGGCACATTCCCGCATGAGGCCGGGGCGCGCCAGGGGCGGAACATGATGCATCACGTTGCTCAAAGTCACGCAGTCAAACGAGGCGTCGTCAAACGGAAATGCCGTTCCATCATACACGCGCGTTTCAATGTCGAGCGTCTTCAAGAAGCGATCTTCCACATCCACCGACGTGACGTACCCAACGCCGAACAGATCGCTAATAGCCTGAGCAATGATCCCCGTTCCCCCACCCACGTCCAGAACCCGTTTGTGAGCAGGGTTCCACATCCCGCGCAACGATTGCAGCAGCATAAGCTGATAGGTGGGCGCGTGAGTCCGGTAGAGCGGAATGTGCCGGCTCATCAAACCTTGCACGGTTTGAAGCGTGAGCGGCAAAGCGATCTTCGCTTCGTGCAGTGTCATAGCGGCCTCGATGTTGCGGCGGTCCCGCCAGTTGTGCGAACAATCGCCCACCGGCTAGCGCAAAAATTCCAGGCAATCATAGCCACCGTGGCCACGGGGGCCGCAACCGCAACCGGCCAGCCCGCAACGTCGCAAAGCAGAAACAGAAGTACGAGCGTTATGGGATAGTTGGCGGCCATGCTTATGGCGTAGCGCCAAAACGAAGCCAAGCTCGGTTGCTGCTGGAAGGTGAACCTTACGTGCAAGGCAAAGCCCAGCACCACGACCAGGGCATAGGACGCGATGCACGCGAGCGCATAGTGGATATGCCACCGGTCCGCAGCGATGACGATGACGTTGTGAGCCGCCGCGCAAATGAGGCCCGTGAGGGCAAAGCGCACCGGGAGACTGAGGGTGTTCATCGGTTCGCCGCCCCTTTAACCCGCGACAGGGTTACGTAAACGCACGCATTATCCTTCGTTACCCACGCTGGTGTCATCTTATCTTCAAGAGCGGCCTTGAGGTTCATGACCACGGCTACCGCGTTGGCCAGAGCGTTGCCGATGACGGGAACGCGCCGCACCGCAACGGCGATGCACGTCAAGCGGATCATCGTTGTCCAGGCGAGGGGGCCGGTCACTGCAATGCAATCGGTCACATCGAACCCGCGCGCGCCAAGGTCGCCAATGAGCCCCTCGCGTGTCCAGCGCCGGTGGTCTTCTGGATGAGGATGATAAAGCCAAGTCCCATGTGTCGACAAAAGCAATAGCCCATCGCCGGTTAGGACACGGCGCGCCTCATTGAGATACGTGTCGAGGTCACGGACATGTTCGAGGACTTGAAATGAAACGACCAGATCCTTGCTACCGTCAGGGGCATCGAGCGTGCCGCCGGCCCGGATCGCGATATCGGCTACGCCGCCTAGATCGGCGCCGTTGTAAGTGCAGCCACGGCTCGTAAACAGCGGCGCATAGGGCTTTGCTCCGCAGCCAAAATCGAGGACCGTCTTGCCAGGAGCGCAGATGCGGCTTGCAAGCGTTTCGATCTCGGCCCGCATGCCGCGCAGCACGAGCCAATCGGTGTCCCAAAGCCGCGGACGCAACCGCCGGCGCTGCTCGAATGTCTCAGCAGCCTGCGTAATGTTGGACACTTGCACTTCCCGATCTGCAATGATGGTCATGCGCGATCCTGACGCGCCGGTTGAGTTGAGCCGCCAGCAGCGGCAAGTTGGCTCGCAACAAGGCTTCGCATGATCGCGAGATAGTCCATTGCGGCCACTTTCCAACTGTAATGGTTGCTCGCGTAGGCATTCCGCGCCATCGCCGCATCCGGCAAGGCTGCTTCCCCGGCTAGCACACGGTCGATGGCTGCAGCAAATGATCCAGCCGTTTGGTCCGGTGACGAGAGATCGATGGCGACGCCTTCGATGAAGGCCTTCGCAGCCGGATCGGCAAGCGCGGTCTCGCTCCCGCAAATCACCGGCAGGCCGCAGGCCAGCGCTTCCTGCATCACGAGGGGTAGCCCTTCGCCAACCGACGGCAGCACGAATACGTCGCCCGATTGATAGAGCGGCACAAGCGCCGCAGCGTGTAGATCTGAAAACACATGAACATTTGAAAGGCGCCACGAGCGCGGATCAATCGGACCCCACCCCGCGAGCGCGAAGTCTACATCGGGACGCTGGCACGCAATGCGTTCGATAATGTGCAGCCCCTTCTTTTCAACGAAACGGCCCACGAACACCACGAGAGGCCGCCCGCCAGACAATCCTAGTGAGGCTTTCACGCGGGCCTTGTCAAACCCGGCATTCGGCAACCGGAAGAGTTCCGTGTCGACGCCATTGAAGATCAACCGGGGCTTCGCTTTGAATTGCACGTTTGAAAAATGGCCAGCCACCGTTTGACTTATAAACACCACCTGATCGGCAGCGCCTAGCATGGGCCGGGCGATCAGGAGATTGGCTGTCTGCATCAACCCCCTCAGTAGCGGGTTCGCGTAGGGAACGGCGGCGATGTGCTGCACCAGTACAACAGGCTTGCGGTACCACCGGGCAGCGAGCATGACGGCGACATTGCTGGGGTAGAGGCTGTCATGCAAAAGCACGGCGTCGGCCTTCCGCACTGCGCGCCAGATCGCAGCAATCGCCGCAGCCCCGGGCACGGGAAAGGGAATGCCAAGCCGGCGCTCTGTAATGTTCCAGGCCGGTATCGATTTCGGCGTAAAGGTCTCACTCACTTGCAAGACGGAAGGAGCGGTCGCATCGGTGGCGAGCCACGTAACAACCGCACCCCGTTGCTGAAGTTCCCGCGCCAGTTTGCCAGCGACCATCTCGATACCGCCACGGTGGGTGTCGAAATAGGCGGAAGCCAACAATACCTTTAGAGTGCTGACGCGCCCGTCGCTCCCTGTCCCCATCACGCGGCCTCGCTTGACGCGTCAGGCTGCCAGGCGCTGTCCGGCACCGGAGCCGTTAGCACAAGCCCCGGCGATGGTTTTTTGAAGTCTGCGTCGTTTCCATTGACGATTGCGAATAAAAATCCGCCAAGCACGTTTTGCGCGCCAATCACAACAAGCGAGGTCCCAAGCACAGCCGGAAGTACATTCCCTATCGGCTCAAACCGGTGCGCCGACCAGTAGCTAAAGATCGCACCGAGAACGCCCAAACCTGCAAGAACGCAACACACGCCCAGTATCAACATCATCTCCAGCGAGATCCATTTCGCAAAAATTTGCGACCGGGCGCTGTGACGGCGGTAGCCCTGACGGATGCCATAGAGACTGGTTGCCACAGCGAGCAAGCCCGCCGAGTGGCTAATGGTCAAAAGTCCGCCTGCCAAGATGACCCAGTAGTTACCAAAGATAGACGCATGCGAGGCCCCCTGAAGCACCGCCAATTCGGCCATGCCCAAGATAGCCAGCGACAAGACGGCCAGCACCAGCCCAGGAATGCCAAACAGCCAGACAGGACTAAGCATCAGGAGGTAACGCAGGTGCCGCCAGCCGTCCCGCCAAGGGCGTAGATGCGGCGGCCGGTCGCGAAGGTCGCGCGAAAGCGTCGCTGGAACCTCGGTGATCCTGCAGCCTTTCAGCGCCGCCTTGATGACTATTTCGCTGGCAAACTCCATGCCTTCACCAGACAACTGGATCTTGTCGAAACAGTTGCGCGTCAAGGCCCTCAGTCCACAATGTGCATCACCAATGCCGGGCCGGAACAGGATATTGAGAATGCCGGTCAGAATGGGGTTCCCGATGTACCGGTTTTTCCAGGGCATTGCGCCCGGCTCGATACCTCCCATGAACCGCGATCCCATACATAGGTCGGCGCCCTCGATCAGCGCCGCGACCATGGCAACGGCATTGCGGAAGTCATACGAGCCGTCGGCGTCCCCCATGACCAGATAGCGGCCCGACGCTGCGCTCATGCCGCCAGAAAGTGCCGCACCATAGCCGCGCCGGGACACTGGGACACAGCGTGCGCCCAAACTCGTGGCGACGGCTTGACTGCCGTCTGTGCTGCCGTTGTCGGCAACAACGATCTCTCCGGTCAGTCCGAATTCCCGGTGCATCATATCAAGTGCCTCGCGCGCATTGGCAATGCAGACGGGCAAGCATGTAGCCTCATTGAGGCATGGCATGACGATAGTCACGTCGACGGCTGGTTTCGGCACGACAGTGGGATCTTTCAAGGCTACTGGCACTGGGCCTCCAAACGCAATTGGGCACCCAGCCTCAGGCAGCGGTCCATCATGGCGATGATTTGCCCGACTACTGGCCAAAGGCTCTGTAAAATGAGATTTATTAAAGACGCCACATGTCAGTTCCATGACGGCCCTGGACTTGATCCCGCAGGCACCCAACTGCGGTCATAAGTGCCCGGCATCGAGGTGATGACCGTGTATGCTGCTGCCAGGTGGCGACTTCACTAACTTGATGAGGCGAACTCTTCAGGTCGCGATGCCGTCTGAGTGAAACGCCGGATGGAAAGTGGGGGTCTCAGTCGCGACTGGCGATCCGGCGCTACAACACGGAGGCGAACGCGACACTCGATGAGGAGGGCATTCAGCAGCGGATGATCGGAACTCTGAAGTTGTCTGTCGACCGGGGTTTAAAGTGCAAGCCGGAGCCGGTATCCGCGCCGGTGACGACAGCCAGCGAGTGGCCGTCATCGTCGAATCCGTCGGGTGGTGGCCGGACAGTGGAGCGGAGGGCGCCGGCCAAGGTGTCGAGTGGAGGCGGTGGCGGGACGCCGGCAAAGTCCGCGCAGCCAGGATGGGGCACGAACGGCGGCGGCGGCGGAGTTGGCTGCTGGTAGCGAGCTTGGCCCATGCATATAGGGCGGTGGGCCACTTGGGCAGCGGGCGGAAGCGGGGACCTATGCACCGTTTTGCCTCGATCGAAGACGCCGGTGCGGAGACGTCGCTTTGGTCTCGAGAAAGACGATCAACTACTGACTTTGCCGATTTAAGTAGTTTGCCAGTTTTGTGGCGCCACGAAATCCGAGCGTCATAATCCTGAAATGCGAATTTCGCATGTATTCACATAGCAAATCTTCGGCTTTGTACCTCGTTTGGCGTCAGGCTAATCGTTGCTGTCCAGCCCGCGCGCGTGGCATCAGGCTTTCGATTACATGACTGGAAATCTCGCAGCCCCCCGACGCGTTATCGAATTGTTCTATTTTGACGCTGGCGGTGGCCATAGAAGTGCCATGACTGCCGTCAGCGCAATACTGGCGAATACGTGCCCCGATTGGACAATAAAGCCCGTCAATTTGCAGACTCTGCTTAAGCCGGTGGACCCGATGTATCTGGCGTCCGGTATGTCATCTGAGCAATTTTACAATAATGCCATTCAGAAAGGCTGGACGCGTGGATCGACAACCTTCCTTAGAGGCTTGCAGAAGGGCATCCGGATGCATGCCCCTCTGCTGGAGCCGCAACTACTGAAGCATTGGAGTTCGCAGCCGCCGTCGTTGGCCGTCTCTCTGTTCGACCGGGCCCGATTTCCTTGAAGCAACATCTCACCAAACCTTCGTCATCCAACAGTCACTGAAGCTTTAGCACGGTGTCGTGAATCACGCGTAAGGCACGGACATCGTGGGCCTCACGGTGATTGAGGATATGATGCGACAGCGCCAATCGAAGGGCTTTGGTGTCACCAGGCGTGACGTTTTGATCGGTACGGCTTCCACCCTGACTTCGGGACTGCTGTCACGATCGTCACCGGCTGCCGCTGAGACAACGGGGGCCGTCGCCCAAGGTTGTGTTTTCGAAGACCGGTCTGGCGTTGGTCACCGGCAAGAGGGTGATCCCGGCGTCCCCGGCGTCATGGTGTCGAACGGCCGCGACGTCGTTTTGACCAGTCACGATGGATCCTGGAGTCTGCCGGTTCGTAGCGGCGACCATGTATTTGTGGTGAAGCCTTCTAACTGGTCGGCACCTGCTTGCGATGGCTGCCCCAGCTTTTTCTATCTCCATCAGCCCAATGGCACACCGGCCGAGGTCCAGCTTCGATTTGGCGGTGTAGCTCCTACCGGTCTGTTGCCCTTATCGATTGATTTTCCGCTGAGGCGGCGCGTGGAAGACAGCCGGTTCGACGTCCTGCTGCTGGCCGATATGCAGCCGGGAAATGCCATGGAACTCGACTTCGTGCGCGACGAGACCTTGAATAGTCTTCTCGGGACGAATGCCGCCTTTGCCATCAATCATGGCGACGTGATGGGGGACGACCTTTCGCTGTTACCCCGCTACCGCCGGATGCTCAAAGCCACGGGGATCACTTGGCATCATTGCCCGGGCAATCACGACATGAACCTCGACACAACCGACGAGCGTTTTGCGTTCGAGACCTGGAAGCGCGAGCTAGGTCCCACTCACTACGCCTTTCAACATGGGCGAGCGACATTCATTATCTTGAATAACGTCGAATACCTGCCAAGCGGGAGCCGGCAGCCGGACGGGCGCGCCTACAGGGGGCGCATCGGAGAGCGGCAATTGGCGTTCGTGGAGAACATACTAAGGCACGTCGCACACGATGACCTTGTGGTGCTGTCCACCCATATTCCGCTCGTGAACTTCGAAGATCCCGAAAGCGAGCAGGACAACACGACCGACCGAAAGAAGCTACTGGAACTGTTGGGGAATCACCCGCGCAACGTCAGTCTTGCGGGGCATTCGCACACGACCGAGCATCATTACTTGGGTCGCGATCATGGCTATCCCGGAAATGAGCTGCACCATCATCACATCCTGACTGCGGCGTGCGGCAGTTGGTGGAGCGGGGCGCCGGACCATCGCGGCATTCCCCAGTCCGATAGCCGCGACGGGACCCCGAAAGGCTTTCATGTCCTTTCGGTCGACGGCAATAGCTACTCGACCCGCTTCGTTCCTTCGGGCGCCGTCGACCATGAGCAGATGAGGATCGCAATAACTTCAGCCGCGCCTGACGGGCCGCCGGCAAGTTCCTTTCCGGACGAGATGATCCCGGTCCTGAAGACGCGTTATGTCTTGGTCGATGTTTTCGACGGCGGACCGCGAACGAACGTGTTTTGCGAGATCACCGGCAGCTCAGCAGAACCGTTCGAATTACGTCAGGTCGCCGCTCCCGACCCGTACATTGTCGACATGTTCCAGCGTCATGCAGAGAAATGCAAACCTTGGGTCAAGCCCGCCGTATCCTCGCACATGTGGACCGGGCCATTGCCTGAAATTTTACCAGCGGGTGCACATCGATTGACGATATGGGCCTCCGATCAGTACGGGCACACCGCCCGTCATTCTGTTGTATTCGAAATCGGGACTTAACAGATCCGTTAGGTTCTGGCTGAGAAAGCAACGCGCTTGATCGGCCGAGCCGGATCGGCGACCGTGGGTGCAGAGTTTAAGGCTGCTTAACCGCCGCGCGGCGCAGGCACCGCTATCAGGCGATGGCATCTGACCAAAGTCCGATCCGCTTGAGCGCTTGAATGGCCACAAGACGATGTTCACTTTGGTCCAGAAGCGAATTCATTTCCCTGACGGCACCAGACAAACGCCGGTCCCTGCGCAAGCTCTCAAAATATTGCGGCCACTCATCGTCGCTGGAGCTTACAAAATTTCGCGCAATCTCAAGCGCCCGGATCGGCGGTTGATGGCATCCATGGCTTCCATCAGCTGTTGGCGAGCAGAGTTATCGGCAGCCGTCCACAGGTCGCCCTGTACCATGGCTGCGGGGGCAGGTCACACCCAAATGCTGGCGGACCAGCTGCGGTTCAGCATCGCGCAGCTGGAGCGGCGTTGTGATGCTGAGTTTTTCCAGGTGGGCCGCGAGACGGCCAGCTACGCCCCACAGGTCGGTGAGGGCCAGGACTGGCAGGGCAGTTGTTTGCTCGGGCTCGGTCATGAGGATGCAGACGCCGCCGCTAGGGTCCGTCCGGTTTTGATGGAATCACAGACGGACCCTAGCTCTATGTTTTGTCGTGCTTCTTTCGGGAAAACCGCTCACACTTTTCCCGGAAGCACTCCAATCACGACACCCGTTTGATGATCGAAAAATGGGCGCGCCTCCACGCAGTCCGTACCGCGCTCGGCATCGCCGCGACCGCTGCTTATGTCTGGGCCCTGAATTGATTGCGACATGCTCCTTATGCCGTCCCTTAGGTCGAGCACCAGTGCATCCGTCGTTCAGCGGAAGTCGGAGACGCGGCCATAGGCGGACGGCGGGCCGTTGGCGAAGTACTGGAAGACGTACCAAGTCTCGCCCTCGCTCTCGACGGTCGACTTGGCGAGGAAGCCCGCGCCAGCTTTGGCAGTGGCCAGTTTGGTCGCCTTTGGGTGAGGGGCCAGATAGACCGTCACGCCATCGGCTTTGGCGAACTTCGGTTTTGGTTCGATGGCCTTTAGCACTACCGGTACAGCAAGCGGGGATGGTGCGTTAAATGCTGGGGTTGCGCTTGCGCGTTCGTCGACGGCAGATGCAAGTGTGTCCTTGTCACCTAGGTCTCCGACGACAACCTTGGCTTTGCCGCCGCTCGCGTAAACGAATGCCGGGAATCCGATCGTTTGCGGCGTTCGCTTTTGGAGTGCCGGATTTATGGCGGCCCACAGCGCATCATTATAGCCGCTGGCAAAAAGCTCCGCCGCGGTGAGCGGGGCCGCCACCGATTGCCTTGCAGGGGCTTGATAGATCGCCTCCAACGCCGATGCAGATCTGGCAGCTGTTACGCGGCCCAATTGGTCGCGCTCCGCCGGAGTTTTGGGTGCGGTTAGGATAAAGCGGAATTCGATTTCGGCGGCCTTGCCGGTAAGATCTTTGGCGGTCAGTGCTTTGTGCTGCTGACGGCAGATGGGGCACCAGGGCGCGACAAGCACATAGACGTGCTTGCGCTTTGGCGGGTCAGAGCCGATCCAATACGAGTTTTCCAACGCCGCCAAGAGTTGTGCGTCTTCGAAGCCGATGGCTTCGGCTTGCGCCTTGCTGGTGCCAGACAGGCTGGATGCAACAATGATCGCGCTTAAGACCATCTGCAGCAATCTGGTCATGACAATCCTTCCGCCATTCATGCAAATGCGCGAGAGGGCGGAACTGTGAATTCCGCCCTCGGCGAAGTCCATCAGAACTTGACCGTGATGCCGGTGTTGAACGAACGGCCCATTCCAGGGACATTGCCCTTCGCCGTTACGCCGCCAATGTGTCCAGGCATGGTCGGCTCGATATAGTGTCCGCCCATCGGGTTCTCGTAGTAGGTGTCAAATAGGTTGGTGACGCCGGCGTCGAAGCGGAATCTGCCCAGTTCGTAACTCGAGTGCAGATTGACCTGAGTATAAGCCGACGTCGTCAGTTCGTTACGTACCGTGTCGACGTTGTTTTTCCCGCCAACAGCTTCGAACTCAACTGCGTTGGTCCAGTTGCCGAGCTTGTGCGTGAGCGCCAGGCGTCCGTGCAACGGCATCATGTGATAGAGGCTGACGCCGGTATCGGCATTTTCACCGTGGACATAGTTGAGGCCGCCGGTCAGCGCAAAACGGCCAAACGTGCTTTGGGAAAACAGTGGCATCGCACCCGAAACATTGGCGCCATACAGTTCGGCATCGTGGTTGACGAATTGCAGGTTCACAAATCCTGGGTGGCCGATGGAGCCGCCGAGCACGCCCGCATTGGTGTAGGGGAGCCTGCGAACGCCGATGTAGTCGTTGACGTAGGTGTAGTAGGGCGTCACTTTGAGGCCCCAGTTCTTGCTGGCCCCATCGTGCAGAGCCAGCGTGACGCTTGCGGTATGGGCGGTTTCTGACTTCAGGTCGAGGTTGCCAGTGTAGCCATTGCCGTCGCCAAACCATCCAAACATGTTCATCGCCATCTGGGCGTTGTCGGCGGTGCTATCGACCTTGCTCCACGTGTAGCGCTCATACAGGTTGGGCGCGCGCGATTTCATCGCGTAACTTGCTTCGATGGCGCTGTTGCTCGTGGGCTCATAGCGCGCCATCGCCGACATGCCAAAGTTTGAGTCTGTGCGAGCGTGTTCGCGTGCGTTGAATGCCGCCGCGTCGACGGCGTAGACGCCTGCCATTCCGCCAACCACGTTGTTGTAGCCCTGGACGTTGCCTGTATCCATCCACACGATATCGTGACGGGCGCCCAACAGCGTCGTCCAGGCCGAACTCCACTTTTTCTCCCATTCGATGAATGTCCCGACACGATCGCGCGTGGCGTCGTTGAGCGTAATGTAGTTGTTGGGGCCCATCATGCTGACGCCTGCAGTCGTTGGGGTCCACCAGTCGTTGAGGCCTTGGTGCTGAAGTTCGTTGCCCAGCCGGACGAGATCAGTTCCTGAAATGGGAATTTCGGCTTTCAGCGCGTAGCCAGCGTCCCTGCCCTCGGTCAGCATCGGCATGTCCCGATAGGGGGCTACCTTGTTGTATTTTTTGTCGTCGAGGAAATTCATTTCGTGGCTTGTGTGCTGGAAATAGGCACGAGCGTCGAGCAGGCCCCAGCCGAAGTGTCCCTGATAACGCACATTTGCGAACTGCGCGCTGTTGTCGACCATGTCCATGCGCTGATTGACAAACCCCTGCGATGGGATGTGCTGGAGGCCGGCCTGGACGGTGAGCAGATCGCCATCGCCAAGTTTGCCCGTAAGCGTCACGGCATGATTGCGCGCTTCGTATTCGGTCGATTTGACTTCAGGACCGCCGTTGCCTTGATGGTAGTTTCCGGCCGAAACCGTTGCTCCGTCATAGCGCATGGAGAAATTCTGCGTCGCTGCTTCCGCCGACACCGAGCCGCCGAAGGCTTGGCTGTTGCTGCGATAGAAGGTTGAGAGGCTTGCCGACCTGCGTACGCCTTGTGTGCCGGTCGCGAACTGTGTGGCCTTGGGTTCGACGATGATCGTGCCTGCGATGTTGTCGCCGCCTTTGCTGACGGGTGCTGCACCGCTGATGACTTCGATGGAGCCGACGTTTGCTGGGTCGGTGTAGGACAGCGCCGGGTTCATATGGTTGGCGCATGCCGATGTGATTGGCATGCCCGACACGAGAATGTTGATGCGATCATCGGCCAAGCCGTTGATGACGGGAAGTCCGGCAACGCCGCCGGTCTGATAGATGCTGACGCCGGGCGCGTTCTTGAGGAGTGACGCGGTATCGCTCGTTACAACCCGTTGTGCGGCGAGGGCCTCATTGCCGACGCTGAAACTCGACAGAGGGACCGCAAGGCCGGTCGTGCCGACGCCTGTAGTAGCGGACTGGGTCCCGTCGCTGGATGCGTCGAGCGTTGGCTCTGCTGGTGGTAGTGGTGCTGGTTTGTTGGCCGCAACTGGGCTTGCTTGCGGCTTGGCTTTGGCAGGTGGTGTGGACTGGGTCGTGACGGTTTTGGGCACCGCTTTATTGGCAGCAGGTGCTATGATCGGCTTGGGTTTGGCCTGTTCCACGACGACCGGTGGGATCGGGATAGATTTGCTGGAAGCTTGCGGCTGCTGGGCGTGGGCTTTGCCAGTCACGGCGACGAACGCAGCGATGGACATAACGGAAGCGGAGGCGACGGCAAAGCCGCGCCGATAAATAGCATATGACATGGGTTGTCCCCTGATCGAGCTGAAACGGGCGCGAAAAAGCGCCCAACGTGGATGGGTCAGCAGTCAGGGTTTGATGGTGGTGCGCGCGACCCGAGAACAGGACCGGCACGCACGGGTGGCAATATTGCCCGCGTCGCAGCCGTTACGAAGACCGTTGCAAATTCGGGCGCGGGGAGCCTTGGCTGGTCGTGGGTGAGGAGTTGTTGATCGCTGATCGCGCCGAAGGGGCACATTTCGTCCGGCTGCGCGCGATGCTGTTCGCCCAACGGGTTGCCGGTCTCGTCGAGCGTCATTGTCGTGGTGCCAGACACAGAGCAGATAACGAGCGGTGACGCCGCCAGTCCGCCACTCAGATCGGGCATGTAGCCGACCGGCACGAGCGCTTTTAGCACGACAAACAAGATCAGCAATTGGCATAGCCAATTGCCTGTCATCCGTCCAGAACTGTTAAAACGCCTGCACATTTCTGAATGTGTTAAATCCAAGGCACCGGACCTGCAAGCAGTCTTACCAGCTGCGACACTAATACCAGCCCGCAGAAGTCTTGACTCTTCGTTTCGCAGACTGCGGGCTGGTATTCTCTTTGCTTTGCGCGTGGCCGCCCCACCAACCCCACGCGCGGATACCAACCCGCATAAGTCAGTACTTATGCGGGTTGGTATAAGGTTTAGGCCGTCGCAGCGAATGTCCTTAACAGAGTTTTAGCGTACCCGACTTGTCTCTGGTGCTGAACCCGTCTTGTCGCACGCACGTTGATGCCAAAATGAGAGGCACCGCAAACAGGGCAGCCAACTGACTTGGTAAGACTGTCGATTTTGTTGGTCGGAGCGGGGAGATTCGAACTCCCGACCCCTTGCTCCCGAAG
>JBEBJA010000112.1:0-18755 GCA_040080145.1 Hyphomicrobiaceae bacterium | reverse complement strand
TTTCCTTCACATGGCAGCGGATGCAATGGTGTCAGCAGGCGTGGTTCTGGCTGGCCTCGTGATCCTCTACACCGGTTGGCTATGGCTTGACCCTTTGGTTAGCTTGGTGATCGTGGCCGTAATTGTGTGGGGCACCTGGAGCCTGCTGCGCGACAGCTTGGCGATGTCGCTGAACGCTGTACCGCCGGGCATCGATGCTGAGGCGGTTCAGAAATATTTAGAGGAACGACCGGGCGTGCTGGCGTTGCACGATCTTCACATCTGGGCGATGAGCACGACCGAGATTGCACTCACCGCTCACCTCGTGATGCCCAAGGGATATCCTGGTGACGACTTCCTCATCGAATTGGCGCACGAATTGGAACATCGCTTTAAAATTGCTCATCCGACTATTCAAATCGAAACCAGCGAAATCACGACCTGCAAGCTGGCGCCGGAGCATGTGGTGTAATGGCATTCATCATGTAGGGTCTTATGGAACCGACCTTCCTATGATGTAACTTGCTGGAAAAGCCTGCTCATGGCACATGAATAGCATGGTAGACCGGATGCGAAGGCTGATTGTGGGAATTATTGCGACGGTCGCGATCGTCGTCGCGTCGCTGATTGCGCCTTCGCTCGTTCACGCCAAAATGACTGACAGCCGTTCAATGTCAGCGTCGCATAAGGGATCCACTGGCTCAATGCCGTGCCACCATGCGCAAAAGCCGAAGCCTCACTGTCCTGCGAACGACTGCCAAAGTGCGCTTGCTTGCCTTGCCAAATGCGCGCAGGCCGTCGCGACTATAACTGCTCACGATATACCCGCCTTTCTCGTGTGGGCGAACGTTGTAGAGCAAGTCCCGACAACCCCACTGGGTGATCGATTCGTCCCACCTCTTCTGCGACCTCCCATCGTCTGAACTTACCGTTCCAAGGAATTGGTTCGACCACGGTCCATGCCGTGGTTGCGATTGCGTCTGCCGTTTGGCCGGCGCGAGGTTCATGACATCTGGAGATTGACGCATGACTAGAATTTTTTCCCGCGCCGCCACGCCGGCAGCGGTTGCTTGCTTCGCCGCGTTCACGATGACTTCGGCTTTGGCCGGCGCCAAGGACTTCGAATTCCAACCGGTGGCCGTTGACGTCAAAAACGCTGATGGCGCTGAAGTTGCGGTCAGGCTCGTCAACAAGGTGACGGGTAAGCCGGTCGAAGGAGCAGTTCTGTTCCGCACTCGGCTCGATATGGCACCTAATGCGATGGCGGAAATGGAAGCCAAGCACGTGGCTCAGCCTTCAACCGAGCCTGGCGTTTATCGCTTCAAAGCCGACTTCACGATGGCTGGTAAGTGGGGCCTGATGATCAAGGCAAAGGTGCCGGGCGAAGCCGACACCATTGAAGGCACCGTCGTCTTCAACGCCAAGGACTGAGCGCCATGGCAAAGCTAATGGGTGCGGGGATCGCCATTGCGGCGGTCCTCGCGAGCGCGACTAGCGTCTACCGGTTTAGCCGTGGCGAGCCGTTGTTGCACGTCGATGCAACACGCTTGATGCCATCAACTTCGGCATCGGCTGCCGAACGTAAGATCCTTTACTGGAAAGCTCCCGGCGGGGAGCCCGACTTCTCCGCTGGTCCAAAGAAGACATCCGACGGCCGGGACTACCAACCCGTTTACGAGGATGAGGAAAGCGATTTCCAACAGCCAAAGCCACCCGTTGCGTCGAGCAGCGGCAAGGTGAAGTTCTATCGCAACCCGATGGGGCTGCCCGATACATCGCCGACGCCGAAGAAGGATTCAATGGGGATGGACTACATCCCGGTTTTCGAGGGCGACGGCGAGGACGGCAACACCATCAAACTCTCACCGGCCAAGATACAGCGAGCTGGTGTCGAGACGACTGTCGTCCGGAGAATGCCGTCCACCCGAACGATTAAGGTTCCAGGGGTGGTGCAGTTTGACGAACGTCGTATCTCCGTCATTGCACCGCGCTTCGATGGATTTGTTGAGCGGATGGAGCCGATCACAACCGGACAGCACATTAAGAAGGGCGATCCGCTCGTTACAGTGTTCGGGCAGGAGCTGCTGAGCCAAGGTTCGCGGCTCATCGTCGAACAAGGGGCTGGCTACAAAAGCGACGAGAAGTTCGACCTGCGAACATTCAAGGGTGAAAGTGGAAGTGCAATTGGCGCCGCTCGCCGGCTGCGCAACATGGGCGTTCCCGACGAGTTCATCGAGCAGATTAAGCGCGAGCGGCGTGTGCCAGATACCCTCACCGTACGCGCACCGATGGACGGCGTTGTCCTGGAGCGCAACATTGTCGAGGGCCAAGCCTTCAAGGCCGGGGACGTCGCGTTCAAGATTGCTGATCATTCGATGGTTTGGGTCAATGCCGATGTTCCCGAAGGCGACCTGACGGCACTTCGCATCGGACAAAAAGTGAGCGTGATGACGCGTGCTCACCCTGGACGGACCTTCACCGGCGAAGTCGCCCTGATTATCCCACACCTGATGAAGGAAACCCGCACAGCGCGAGTCCGCATTGAACTTGCCAATCCCGATCTTGCTTTGCTGCCCGACATGTACACCGACGTCGAAATCGCAACGGGTGGCGGCGATGCCGTTCTCGTCGTGCCATCGAGTGCCGTCATCGACAGCGGCAATCGTCAGACCGTTTTGTTGAACTCAGGAGAAGGCCGGTACGAGTCGCGCGAAGTGAGGGCGGGCCGCTCCGGCGATGGAATGGTCGAGGTTATGTCGGGAATTGCTGAGGGCGACAAGGTCGTCGTCAATGGCCTGTTCCTGATCGACAGCGAGAGCAATCTACAGTCGGCGCTAAAGGGGTTGACCGGTCTTCCCAGCAAGGAAATAGCCCGATGATTGCGCGCATCATTACTTGGTCGGCCCGCAACATCGTACTGGTGCTGATCACGACGGCCTTTGCCGTTGTCGCTGGGATTTGGGCGGTGCGGACGCTGCCGCTCGACGCCATCCCCGATTTGTCCGACACCCAAGTTATCGTCTACACGGAGTACCCGGGGCAGGCTCCGCAAGTCGTCGAAGATCAGGTTACTTATCCGCTGACGACATCGATGCTCACGGTGCCGCGTTCTAAGGTTGTGCGCGGCTTCTCGTTCTTCGGCGTCTCGTTCGTCTACATAATATTTGAAGATGGGACCGACATATACTGGGCGCGTTCGCGTGTGCTCGAATATCTTAACACCGCAAACAAACGACTGCCATCTGGCGTAACACCTACGCTTGGACCCGACGCGAGCGGCGTCGGCTGGGTCTACCAATATGCCGTCATGGGCAAAGACCAATCGCTCGCCGCACTCCGTTCCCTACAAGACTGGGATATTCGCTTTGGACTATCGAAAGCGGAAGGCGTCGCCGAAGTCGCGAGCGTCGGCGGCCAGGTCAAACAGTATAGTGTCGTGGTCGATCCCGGTCGATTGCGATCGCTGGGCGTTACCCTTGCCAAAATCCGCGATGTCATCCGTGGCAACAACATGGATACAGGCGGACGCACGCTGGAACTCTCCGAGCACGAATTCATGGTTCGCGGCAGAGGGTATCTCAAAGGCATTGCAGACCTGGAGCGCATCGTCGTCAAGGTCGATGGCGGCACGCCGGTTCTGCTCAAAGATGTCGCGCGAATTGAGCTGACAGGCGACGAGCGGCGCGGGATCACTGAGCTTAACGGCGAGGGTGAGGTTGCGAGTGGCATTGCATTGCAGCGCTCGGGGGCTAACGCGCTCACCGTCATCGATAACGTCAAGGCTCGCCTAAAAGACATCGCGCCTTCGTTACCCGCTGGCACTGAGATCATCCCGGTCTACGACCGCTCGGAGCTCATTCAGCGTGCCATTACGACACTCAAGTCGACACTCATTGAAGAGAGCATCGTCGTTGCGCTCGTGTGCATTGCGTTCCTGCTGCACGTTCGCAGCGCGCTCGTTGCGATCCTGATGCTGCCGGTTGGCATCTTGATGGCATTCACAGCAATGAAGTTGCTGGGCGTCGGCTCGAACATTATGAGCCTGGGCGGTATTGCTATCGCCATCGGGGCAATGATCGATGCGGCGATTGTCATGATCGAGAATGCGCACAAGCATCTCGAACGAGCTGCGCCGGGCAAACCGCGAACGGAAATCCTGATCGAAGCGGCGAGCGAAGTCGGACCTGCGTTGTTCTTTTCGCTATTGATCATCACGGTTTCGTTCCTGCCGATCTTCACGTTGGAATCGCAGGAAGGGCGACTGTTCGGGCCGCTAGCTTTCACGAAGACGTTTGCGATGGCGGCGGCGGCGATCCTATCGGTGACGCTCGTGCCGGCGCTCATGGTCCTATTCGTGCGTGGGAAAATTGTCCCGGAGGCCAAGA
This sequence comes from Hyphomicrobiaceae bacterium, assembly GCA_040080145.1. Taxonomy (GTDB): domain Bacteria; phylum Pseudomonadota; class Alphaproteobacteria; order Rhizobiales; family Hyphomicrobiaceae; genus JANXVY01. The sequence goes on along the minus strand of JBEBJA010000112.1, from coordinate 14,391 downwards.
ACCCGCTCAATCGGGCGCTTATCGCTATCTACCGCCCGGTCATCCGCGCCGTGCTGAATGCGAAGATGCTGACGATCGCTTTAGCAGTGCTCGTAATTGGAGTGTCGTTCTGGCCCGTGACCAAGATTGGCAGCGAATTCATGCCGACCCTTGACGAGGGCACGCTACTTTATATGCCGACGACATTACCGGGACTTTCGATCACGAAATCTGCCGAACTTCTGCAAACCCAAGACCGCATCATTCGCTCGTTTCCCGAAGTGGCTTCGGTCTATGGCAAAGCGGGTCGTGCTCTGACCGCGACCGATCCGGCACCAACGGAAATGTTTGAGACGATCATCAACTTGAAACCAAAGGACCAATGGCGTCCCGGTATCACAACCGAAAGCCTGACGCAGGAAATGGATCGCTCACTGCAATTTCCAGGCGTTTCCAACGCCTGGACGCAACCGATCAAGGCCCGCATCGACATGCTGTCGACGGGCATCCGTACACCCGTTGGCGTTAAGGTCATCGGCACCGACCTCAACCAAATGGAACAGGTGGCGCGCGATGTCGAAGCGGTGCTGAAGCGAGTGCGCGGCACATCGAGTGCGTACGCAGAGCGCGTTGTTGGCGGCTACTATCTCGAAATCATCCCGAACCGTGACCGGTTAGCTCGCTACGGCTTGATGGTCTCCGACGCGCAGGACGTAGTTGCGATGGCACTCGGAGCCGAACCCATTACGACGACCGTCGAAGGGCGCGAGCGCTACACCGTCGCCATCCGCTATCCACGCGATCTGCGATCTGATCCCCAGGCCATTGCAAAGGATGTCCTGGTCTCGCTGCCGGGCGGGGGTACCGTTCCTTTAGGAGAGGTGGCCGACATTAAGTTGACTAGGGGCGCGACCAGCATTCGTACAGAGAACGCAAAGCTCGCGACCTACATCTTCGTCGACATCAGGGATCGCGATTTGGGCGGTTACATTGCGGACGCCCGCAAAACCGTCAACGCTGAGGTCAAGCTACCAACGGGCACCTATCTCATCTGGAGCGGGCAGTTTGAATATCTGGAGCGGGCTGAGGCACGCTTGAAGATCGTCGTGCCGATCACACTCATGATAATCTTCCTGCTGCTCTATCTGAACTTTCAACGGATGACCGAGACGCTCATCGTGATGCTGTCGTTGCCGTTCGCGCTCGTTGGTGGCCTGTGGTTTATCTGGTGGCTTGGATTTAATTTTTCGGTTGCTGTTGCCGTCGGGTTCATCGCGTTGGCGGGCGTCGCTGCCGAAACTGGCGTCATCATGCTCATCTACCTCGATCATGCGGTCAAGGACGTGAAAGACCGTTGCCGTGCTAGCGGCCGGTCGTTCACGCGCGCGGACCTATCGGATGCGATCATGATCGGGGCCGTCGAACGTGTGCGGCCCAAGATGATGACCGTCGTCGCCATCATGGCTGGCTTGCTCCCGATCCTATGGAGCACCGGCACCGGGTCTGAAGTCATGCAGCGAATTGCGGTGCCGATGATTGGCGGAATGGTGTCTTCCACGCTGCTGACTTTGATTGTCATTCCCGCTGTCTACGCGTTGATTAAAGGCTGGATGTTGCCCGAGGGGGCAAGCACTTCCAACCGGAGGATATTAGAGCCTGTCTAAGTTTTTCGACGCATCGCAACACGGTATCCGCCGATGTGCTACCCACTTAGTATTCTGCATAGCGTTTTGGCGATCATGCCATCCGAGTGCGTCTGCTTTTTTGACAAGCCGACGCGGCGATGCATCCAGCGTTACGAGGTGTCGATGACAGCTATAGGTCAACCTCGACCGGAAGCGATCCAACGTCCATGAGAGCGGCGGCGCTCGATGAACCTCCAAGCCTGAGCGTTCCTACAGTTAATTCGCGCGATCGCGTTTGCGCGGCAGCAAAATCTGGGTTGCGGACTCGCGGATGGCGATCACAAAAAGCACATGTTGTCTGATGATCCGCCCTTAGCTTGTGGCGCTCCTGGCCCGTCGCGACACGAACCCCAAGGAAGCTATCGGGCCAATGCGTCAGTCTATCGGAATTCGCCGACTGGGGCAGACAAGTCGATCACGTACGGCTTTCTCCGCACTGACGAGTCCCAGCCAGTCACTACGGCGGTAATTTCCTACAGGCCACCGGTCCCGAGAACGCGGGCCGGAGCGGGCAGCCACGCCCGAGGATGCGGGCGGGTTTGGCTCGTAGCAGGTTCTCATCTGGCTAAACGCGGAGGCTGGAGTCGCATGCGATGATCGCTCCGTTGCCGATGTCTCCTGGCGCAAATGCGGATTTGGGCGTCACCCTCCCAAGGGGTCGGGTCGGCTCGACATCGGCGGGTCGCTGTGCTCCCACGCCGACGCAGCCCGAAGGCGGTCTGCGCCCTGCGGGTGGGCGACCTGACGCGGTGAGCGCGAAGTATTCACTCAAGCTGCCGGGCAGGACGTCGAAAGCAGTACCACGGTGCTCGCCTCGTCAAGCGGGGCAAGGGCCCCGCTCCTTCGCTGTGCTCCGGTCGCCCAAGTGCAAAGGGCGATGACTTCGCCTTGCGCGCCGTGGGTCGCTTTGGGCGTCGGACGGGGATCGTCCAAATCGCCCCCGGCGGGTCGAACAGGGATCATGACTTAGGAAGAGTCCATTTGTCAGACACGACGTCGAAGGCTGGCGATTCGCTGCTTAGCCTGCGCCAGTAGAGAGAGCCGCGCGAAGATGCGCGCGGCGTCGTTTCCAAGTTTCTTTCCTGTTAAGTGCACCGGCCCGAGGACGCGGGCCGGGTCACAGGCGGTCGCGCCCAAGAACGCGGGTCGACGATCAGGCAGGGCCAATACGCGCGAGATTGCGCGCGGGGCAGAGCCTCTCAAAAAGTCCGTCAAGGGAGGCAAGACCAGCAAAACGCACAGAATTGCCAAATGCAGGCCGCGAACAGTCTATTCTAAATATCCTTCCGCCTAATTCAAATTGGTGCGGGCTATTTGTTTCGCAAATTCTGTCGTCTTTAATTGCTGTTGTTCTCCGTACGTGCTATCGTTTTTATATCGAAACGGCCTCTCAAGTGAAAGCGTACATTATGACCGTGACAACGAAGTGCCTGCGCGACGGCTGGCAATCGGAAGACGAAATTCCGCTCTTTGACAAAACAGTACTTATTGTTACCACGAGCCGCAACAATTCTGGAAAGCTCGTAACGAGTGCCACCGCGTTTCGCATTATCGGACCCGGCACACGCGAGACAATTCTCTTTACGGACTATCGCGCAAATGTCGAAACGACGACACCGACACGCGTTACGGCGACGATCTGCGAAGCTCAGCACAAGCGCGTTCTGTCGCGGATCACGGAAATCAAAACCGTGGCGATCGCGCATCAAAACGCCGTCAGTGCGGGGCTTTGAACATGTGCAGTCCCGCCGTCTGGCACCCTTCCGTCACCTCGGCGCGCATCGAAGCGCTGTGCCGCCGCCGGTCCCGTTCGACCGATGATCCTGACCTATGCCTGTAGGGCCGAGGCTGACGCCATCGCGCCGGACGCCCAGGGCTACGATTGTGAAAGCTGCGACGCGCCCACGGTCTACGGCTGCGAAGAATTGATGATGATGGATTTCAGCCGCTAGTTTGCAGTTCCCGCCAATTGTCCGAGTATTCAGTGATGCGACGTTTCAAGCCGACCCGCGAAAGTTATATCCCGAAGAAAAGCACCAAAGTCAGCGATAAGGCCAGCGATGCTATCGCCTATATCCATGATGATGTCGTTCGTGGCCGCACGCTTTATAGCGTAACGGCCTTCTGCGCAAAACGCCAAAAGCCAGATTTGCACATTTACTGCAAATCGCCAGCGGCACGCGAAGCCGAGGTGCGGCGCTTCTTCGAAAGCCGCCGCCTATCGGTCGAATTGAAGGCCAAGACGCGCGACCAAAACAAGCCCAACAACCGGCTGGTCGTGGGTCAAGTGCTGACGGGCTCTTGGGGCTACGATCAAACCAACGTGGAGGCGTGGCAGGTCGTTGCACTTGTCGGAACGGCGACCGTGAAGATCCAGCGCGTTGGATTGATGCCGACCAAGTCGACCGGCGATATGTCGGGCTACGTGATCCCCTGCCCCGACCAGTTCACAACACCGCCTGAGGTCCTCACCAAGCGCGTGTTTGGCCACCGGATCGCCATGGACCATTGCGGCCTGACGCCATGGGAAGGCCGCCCGCTGTACGAAAGCAGTTACGCCTAAACCCCTCTGCACCCACCCATCCGCCGTTTGCTCGATTTCAGAGAGTGCCCTGCCATGCCCGAAGCCCATCCGTTCGCAGACGCCACCCTGATCAGTTGTTACAGCCGCGCCGACGCGTTGGCCGACGGCGTGCTGATCGATCTTTCGACCATCGGTCAGGAGGCCGGGTTGCGGTTCCCGGTCGCGATCACCCGCGCCGCGTGGGAAGCCTGGATCGGCTGGACCGAGGACGACACCAAGCGCCAAACCTACCAGGACGAAGCGGGCCGGGCGTGGGATGTGGTCCACATGCTGGCCGTCAAATTGCGCACGGTCACGCGGTCGCGGCGCAACGATACCAATTCCCGTGTCGAGTTCCAGTTCTACGCGGTGCCGCGCGGCGGGCGCGGAACGCGACCGCGCCTGACGACGCTCAAATGTTTCTGCGGCCCCGGCGACGACGCCGAACCCGTGCTGACGATCCTCACCCTCACGGAGGATTGATCCGATGAAGCCAGCGCACCCTCTTGCGATCAAGACCACCGTGACGATCCGACTTGTCTGGGAAGGGATCATCCTGCGCTTGCGGTACACCTACAAGCACCGCCGCAAGCGCCACTATTGGACACCCGATCCGACCGGCGACCTGATCGAAGTCCGCGTGATCGGTCCTAACGCCGACCTGTGCCCGCAGATCGGCAGCCGGATTGAAATCGGCACCCGCACTCTGCGGATGCAAGGCGGTCCCGCCGCCGTCATCCGGCAACGGCTCGACGCCGCCGCGCGCGATCCGTCCTGGCGCAAGGTTGAAACGAAGCGCCGCCAGCTCAGTCTGTTCCCGGCGCTCCCCAGCCGGACGCCGCCATATGCTTGAGGTCCACCGCGCCCGCGCGCTGATCGCCCCACGGTCTCAACGCAGCATTCGAACCTTGCCCCAGGGGGTTGCCCTCGTTCTCGCTGGCGAGCCGTCGTGGAAGCCGCCCACGATCTGCGAGCTGATCCCGGCAACCGCCTCGCCGGTCGAGCAAGAGCGTGCCGTTACCGCTTGGATCGAGAGCGGGATTGTTGAACCACAGGCCGGATGATGACGGGTGCAAAAAAAGGCGCGGTGTTTCCCAACACCGCGCCCAACGAACCAACGACGATAACTCCCTCACTTCTTCTTGGAATCGGACTTCTTCTCTGACTTTGCCTCGGACTTGACGGGGGCCGCCGCCACAGGTTCCAGCAATGGCATCGTCGCATCGGCGACTTTCGCCGCTGGCCGCGCGCCCATGCTGATTGCGTTGAGCTTCCAGGTGCCGCCTTCGACTTCAAACAGCATCCCGAATGGCACCTCGATCGGGCTCGTCGGAAACGCGCCGTAAATTCGAAGATAGCCCTCCGTCGTGATCGAAGGTGGATCGGTCAGAACCGGCGTCGTCACAACGACTGGTGAGACGTCGAGATGAAGAGCGCGGACCGCCGCAAATGTCTTCGCCAATCCGTCTTGCGAATTCAGAGCCCGGAACTTCGCCGATGCCAAGGCTCGCAGGACTTCGTAATTTCCAGCCTCATTGGCCTGCCCGACCGCGAGGACGTTCGCGCGGATCATCGTCAGCAACCGTTCTGGAGCCGGGACCGGCAGAGTTGACGCTGTCGGCAATGTCTGGGCAGACGCTGCCGTTGCGAACATTGCCAGGCCCGCTATCATCACCATGCGAAGTCCGTTTGCTTTCGTGTTTTTCATCGTCGAGCCTTTTCTTGAATTGCGAATTGGGATTAGCGACGAGGCACCGGCAAGGCGCCCCGTCCTTGGGCGCTACCACTGCGCGCTGAGGCCAATCCGCCCGCCGGGCGTGCCGCCGTTCGACGCGAGGCCAACTCCGCCGTTGACTGACCAGGTGCGATCCAGTCGCGCCGCGCCCTGCACCGCCAACGCCTGTTGGCCGCCGTAAAACCCGACGTTCATGCCAAGCCCGAAGGTCTTGCCCGCTTCGAGCGCGAAGCCGCTGGTCGCCAGCGCGATCGCCACGCCGCCCCGTACCTTATCGATCTGCTTGAAGGCGTCGTTCATCTGCCCTTTCAAAGCACCGATGTCCGCAGCTTCGGTCTGGAATTGCGTCACCGCCGTCTCAAGTGTCGTGACGCGCTGGTTGGTGGCGTAGAGTTGCGACCCGTTCACGGCCTCGGTCGAGATTGCCGTCAGCGCACCCGCCTGCACACCGGTCACGGTTCGCGATCCCGTTGTGCCAGCGAGACTAACCCGCGTTCCACCCGTTTGACCGCCAACGGCAATATCACCGTCGGGTCCGCTGGCCTGCTGCACGATCCCAATGGTGCCCGCCGTGATTGCCGTCGTCAGGTTGCTGATCTGCCCGCCCTGCGTCGTGACCGTCGCCGCCAAACCGGCGACGTTGCCGTTGGTGGCATTGAGCTGCGATCCGTTGACGGCATCGGTCGAGGTGGTTGTCAATGCACCGGACCGAACACCCGTTACGGCGTTGCCTCCCATGTTCAGGGTCCCGGTCATGGTGTCGCCCGAGCGCTGAACCGCCCCGTTGGCCGTGGCCGTCGTCGCGGCGAGCTGGGTGTCTGTCGCAGCCAGGCCCGTCTGAAGCGACGCGATCTGTAGGCCATGCGTTGCGACAGTCTGATTGGTCGTCGCAAGTCCGGTCGCAAGGCCTGAGATTGTGGTGCCCTGCGCAGCAACCGTTTGGTTGGTCGCGACGAGGCCGGTTTGCAGGCCTGTGATCGCAATCCCCTGTGCCGCGATCTGCCCGCCTTGCGCGGCCACCGTCGCGTCCGTAGCCGCGATGCTTGCGGTATTTGCGGTCACCGCTTGGTTCGTCGCGTTGAGCTGCGATCCATTGACGGCGTCTGTGGAGGCCGCCGATACGCTGCCCGCCGACACCCCGGTCAGGGTTCGCGTTCCGTCAGTGCCGGTCACGTTGATCGACGTTCCCCCCGTGCTCGCGCCGACAAGGATCGGGCTGGAGGACGCCATCGGCGGCAGACATGCGCCGCCCGGAGGTGGCGTGCAGCTCGCCGGCTGTGTCACGAGATTGGGACCGTCCCCCGCCGAGGCCGCCGCCAACGCCGCCTGAACGGTGGTGTAGCTGGTACCGTTGACGACAAAGCTGGCCGGCGCGACCGCGCCGGTTGCTGGATCGACGGATGTTCCAAGAGCTGTTGCCAACGGCGTCAGCTGGGAAACATTGACGCCGTCGGTCACGCTGACGCCTGCCGTCATGTTTGAGATTGAGCGCGTCTGGGACGCCGACCCAATTGAGACGGTATTGGCGACGCTCGCGGTGGAGGATGCCCCAAGCGCAACCGAATTCGATCCAGTTACCGTCGCGCTTTGGCCGATGGCAATGGACCTCTCACCACTCGACTGGGCGCTCACGCCGATCGCAACCGCCCCTGTGCCCGATGCCGTAGCTGACAGACCGGTAGCCACTGATAAAGCGCCTGTCGCATGCGAACTTCCCCCGACCGCGACGGCACCGGTCCCGCTGGCGAACGCATTGCCCCCGACCGCAATCGTGCTTGTGCCGGTTTGGGCGATGGCATTTTCGCCCACTGCAACCGCATTCGTCGCGTTGGTGCTGGCGCCAAACCCGATCGCCGTCGCGCTGAGCCCACTGGCATGCGTCCCCACGCCAAGCGCGGTGGCGCCGTTGCTGTTGGCCGTTGACGCGCCGCCGATCGCTGTCGAACCAATCCCAGATGCCGACGCATTTGCACCAATAGCCGTATCATTGCTGGGCGAGATATAACCGGCATTCGCGCCGGTGCCGACCGCCGTTGCCGAGCTGTCGGACGCGACAGGTGCGTTCGGCCCGTTCGTGGCGACACCGTTCAGTGCTGTTTGTGCAATTGCGCTTGTTGACGTGACGAGAGCCGTGGCGCACATCGCACCAGACCCTGTTAGGATGGCGATGGCACTCACGGTGCTCGCCAGTCGTCTCACATGCTTGATCATTTTGGTCTCCATCCAGAAGGTTAGGTATGTTCCGGTGGTCCGGCCCTGGCAGGGGCTGGATCACCATCATTTCAGTCCGCTTGAACGCGTGGGAATTAGACGCCGGTCCGCAGCCGCTCTTCGTCCGGGCCGAACCAGATTTCGGTGACGCGGAATTTGCCGCCGACGCGCTTGCACTGCACGACGACGTCGACGAGCTGTTCGAGCAGCTGGCGAATGTCGCTGCGTTCGAGATCGCGGCCGGTCTGGGATTCCTTGACCAGCAAGGTCAACTGCTCAAACGCCAGCGCGCACGAATTGGCGTGGACCGTTGTGATTGATCCGGGATGACCCGAATTGACGTTGCGCAAGAAATCGAACGCCACCCCGTCGCGGATTTCGCCCATGATGATCCGGTCGGGACGCATGCGAAGCGAGGCTTCCAAAAGCTCTTTCGCGCCGATTTGAGTTCCGTTCTGCGCACCCTTGGAATACAGCAGCCTCACATAGTTCTTGTGGGGCACGACCAGCTCGGGCGTGTCTTCGATCGTCACGATTCGCTCATTGGGCGGAACAAGGCGGATCAACGCTTTCGACAGCGTGGTTTTGCCCGACCCGGTCGCGCCAGCGATGATCATGTTTTTACGCGCCAGCACGCACTGGTACAAAAACAATGCTGTCTTCTGAGTGCGCAACAGTTCCGCCAAGTCATAATCTTCGATGGTGCCGCCGTCTCGCAGGAGCGGCGACGCAATCTCACTGAACAGGCCGCCACGCTCCAGCTCGACGAGGGTCATCGTCGTGGTTGAGGCCTTGCGGATTGTCACCGAGATGATCCCGGCCGATGTGGCCGGCGGCATCACGATCTGGATCCGCTCGCCACCCGGCAACGTCGCCGACAGCAACGGCTTCGTCGCGTCGACGAATTGCCCCGACGCATTCGCGGTTGTGACCGCAATCCGCTCCAACGCTGTGTAAGTGAGTTCGGGCAAGACCAACACCTGCCAGCCCGCCGCCGTCTCGACCCACACTTCGCCGGGCTTGTTCACTACGACTTCGAACACGTCGGGACGCGCCAGGATCGCCGACAACGGTTCAAGCTGGCCGCGCAGTGCGCCGTTCATTCCCAAAGGAGTTCCGCCATCCATGGCCTCAATCCTTCAAGCTGCTGGTGGCGGGCCGTAGTGGCTGCCAACCCTGCTGGACCGGTGCCAAAGCCCGCGTCCGGTCCTTCACCATTTTCAGCGCATAGACCGATGAGAAATCGAGATCGCGGGACACGAAGATCGAGACCAACTCCCCTTGATGCTTGTGCAGCGTGGGAGCCATCGCGGCGGTTTGTTCGACCGCGATGGAAGCAGCATCCTTGCCGGTATTCGCGGTACCGTTGGCGCTGTAACCCGACTGCGCCGTGATCGCTTGGCCGCCAATCTTGGTCAGGTCGGAGACAACCGACAAAAGGATTGCCGACCCGAACCGCTCCATGAAGTGATTGTCGACGTAGCCGCCAAAGCCCGCTCGCCCGAGCTGATCGGTCGCCGCCGAGGCGAGCTCGATGACGACGCCCGTTGGCGTCTTGGCCCGGCTCCACAACACATGCAGACGCGCCTGGCCTTGCTTCAGGCCACCACGGTATTCGCCGACGACCTGGGTGCCCTTTTCGAGCAGCACGACATGGCCGTTGTCGCTCAACACATCCCGGTCAATGACGCACGACGTAAAGCCGGGCTGATCGCTTTGTAGCGCCGTTTCGAGCGTGCAGGGGATCGACGTCCCCATAGCGATGACCATGTCGCGATTGCCAATCAGGCCCGCGCGGACGCCGCCGAGCTTTGGCCCTTGGAGGCGGCGCTCGAACGCCCCTTTATCCTCGGTGTCCTGCGGGGGCTGGAACCCCACGGCACCCCGAACGTCGCTGCTCCCACTGCCGAGGCCCTTTGTGAAAGCAATGACCGGCGCGCGACGCGCGCTGTCCATCAACAGCTCTGCCTGCGTCGGTGGGGGTGGCGGGATTGGCGGAGAGCTCGCCACCGCAACACGCGCCTCCACGACCGTCCCGACCGTTCCCAGATCGGCAACACGGTCCGTCTTCATGACCGCCCGTATTGGCCGCTCGGGCGCTTCCTGATAAGTCGCCGTCGCCCGCATGGTGGTTTTGTCGACAGTCTTCTCCTTCGGCTTCCCGGCAAAGCCGAACAGCACGAGGGCTGCCACTGCGCCGGTGCCCAGGACGCCCGCCGCCTTGAGCAGCGATGACCGGGGAGAGGCTTGGGCTTCGGAATGGCCCGCGCGCTCGCCTGACCGCAGATCGTTGGATTTGTCGCTCATGGTTTTCCATTCCCATTCTGTTGGCTAAGGCCGCTCAATGTGCCGCCGGGGACGAACAGCGGCGCCGTCGGCGCGGGCTGAGCCGGGGCCAGCGCGACCGGCGGCAACGACGGCGTGACGATTACCGGACCGAAGCCTTTGGAGGCTTTGATCGAGGCCGGCGTTTTGACGACCCGCGAGACATCGCTCGAGACCGTGTTGGTTCCAGGATCGGTCCCGCCCGGCACGTAGCGTTCGTTGAACACGCAGATCGCTTCGAAGCCGCGTCGCAGCACGAACTTGGCGTTAGTCGCGTGGATGACGACGCTGTGGCCTTTGACCGACTTCGCCACCAGTGTTTCGCTGCCATCGGCCAGTGCCAGGAAGATCGCCGGAACCTCGATGTTGTCGGGAAACTCGAACGTCGTCAGCTTGCCGTTGTCGGACACTCCCGACGGCAAGAACGGCGCGTCGCCCTGGGCCGAATAGGCGTAGCTCTTGGGTCCACTCAGGTCCTCGGCGGACAATACCCGCTCAGCCCGCGTTGCGGCTTCCGCGTCCGCTTTCAAAGCGGCCGCCGTCTTGGCTTTCGCCGCCTCGTCAGCGGGATAGCGGAACTTGACGAAGTAGAACGGCGTCAGTTCCCGGTGGGAGGCCAAAAACTCCTTCGACATCGCCACGATTTCGAGCTGATAACTGCGCTGCGATCCGTCGGGACGCTTCGTCACCACATGCAGGTTCGTTGGACCTTGCAGTTCGCGTGGTTTCAAAAAGATCAGATTGCCTTTGACGGCGACGTCCCAGGCGATCGCATTGCCAATCCCGACATGCTGAATGTCTTCGTCGGCGGAGAACTCGATCTGGGTCGAGGACCAGAGTGCGCCAGCCACCCGCGTGACTTGGTAGGGCGCATAATCAATGAACCGGATGCGGCTGTCGAGGTTGCCCGCGACAGGATCTTGCGCGGCGAGGCTCGGAGAGCACCAGGCCACAAAGGCCATCCCCCCGCTCAATAAAAGTCGGTTTGCTGGTGTCATTGCATGGTCTCCGGGTCGGCGTGATAGTCGGACACTGAAAAGCCCAGCGGATTGATCAGCCGGTCCGCGTCGTCCATGGTCGCGGGCAGGTAGGCGAACGTCAGCGTCGCGACCCAGTGCGTCGTGCGCACGTCTTCGCCGCGCGTGACGACCTTGGCGTATCGGACCGAGGCCACTTCCTTGGTGAGTAGCGAGATCGATTTGATGTTGATTTTCGAGGTCGCAGACTTGCCGTAGAGCAGCTGCGGGGCGTCTGGATTGGTCAGCTTGTTGGCTGCCTCCAGCCGCTGCTGCTCGCTGGGCGACGACATCAACGCCGCCGCGCGAAAACTCAGCTTGGCTTCGCTGGCCACGAACCCTTCACGGGCCCGCACATAGGCGGCTGAGAAGAACTTAGTGACCGCTTCATTCTGCGTGCCGCTGGTCTCGGTAACCGTCGACACCGTCTCGACAATGCCGGTGGCGTTGTCGACGCGGAACACGAGCGGCACCACGGTCTTGAACGGGGCGAGCGCGGCCACGCCGAGTGCTCCGCAGCAGGCGAGGACGCAGGACACCCCGGCGATTGTCCATGCCACCCGTTTTGAGCGATCGGAGGCTAGCACGCGGTCCTGATCGAATGATCGTGAATCCTTGATATAGTCGGCCAATCCATCGGCCTTAACGGCGTTTGCCATGAGCTTTCATCCTTTCTGGTGTGAGGTGCGCGTCAGCATTTCGACGATGCTGCAGCGAGGTCTGCGCGATTCTGTGATTTCCAAAGTCCAGCATTGAGGGGCCGCCGTTCGGCCCCGTCGCAGCTCGCCAGCGGCGGCATTCGCAGCCCGCCGCACCCGCCCAGTCCGCAGCACAGCGCCAGTGCCAACATCAGTTTTTTCATTTGATCGCCCTCTCTTGAATCCATGAAGCGTCATGGCTTCTGTTCTGAATTCTGTTCGGTGTAGGTGTTGCCACCGGGAGCCCCGTTGTCCGTGTTTGGGGAGCTGCCGTTGGACGATGAACGCGAACGCCCGTCGTAGTTCCGGTGATCCCGGAAGGGGCCGCGCGCGTCCGTTGGACCGCGCGAGAGCACGTAGTTGCCCCATGTCTTGTTGGGACCCGCCGCCTTGAATGCGCCGGTGCCGGCCCGCGCTTCCCGCGCGCTATTGCCAGCACTCGCGACTGCATCGCCGGCCCGGTTCGAGACGAGATTCCGCACGGAGGTGAAACCCGCCACGCTCGATAGCCCGAGCGACGCACCACCTTGGGCCAGCGCGTGAGAGATCACCGGCAACTGGGTGAAGATCATCACCATCACGAGGCACGTCACCAGTGCCGCCGCCATCGCGCCGGGCTGCTCCGGCCCGAACGTACCGCCGAGAACCGTCGTCAGCATCGTCATCATCACCGAGCACACGGTGGCGATCAGGATTTGGAGAATGATGAAGTTGGCGCACTGCGAGAGCCAGCCGTCGAAGAACCGGCGGGTCGTATCGAACAGCGCCATCGCGATGAATATCGGCCCCAGGGAGAGCAGCATGCCGAGCACGATCCTCGCGTACATGACGTAGTAGAAGCCGACGGCTGCCGTGACATAGGCGGCGAGTTCCAGCAGCAGCGATTGGACCTGCGCGCCGATCGCGGCGCTGACCGACCATCCGCTGGACGCCTGCCGCATAGTGGCGGCCGATTTGGCGGCGTTGTTGACGATGGTGTCGAAGGCCGCGCCGTTGCTGTCCGTGAACTTGTCCTTTACGACCATCGCGGACATCTGATTGGGGATGTCCGTGAGCAGCGGCGTCTTGACGTATTTCGAATAGCCGCCGTCGCTGCCACCACTCAGGCACAGCGTCAAAATCACGCCAATGCGGAGCGCGCGCTTGACGATTTCCGCCATCGCTATCGGGGTGGCACCCACCATCAGCTGCCAGCCAAACCACATAATGTAGAGAACGATGCCAGCCTTCAGCGGCGCATCGATCGCGCTCTGCACATTGGACACCGCCGTGTCGACGTACGAACTGATCGGCGCAAGCAGTTGGGCATTAAGGTCAGCAAAGACCTGCGCTTTTCCAGCGGCCATGAAACGCTTCTTTCAAAAAGGAGGGGAGTTATTGAGAGGGGCTACTGGCTGGTGTGCCGCCGCCGAGGCTTTGAATGCCTTCGTCCACCAGCTGGTCGTAACGCTCTTTCGCGCGCTGTTCCTGGACCTGGATTTGCGCTTTCTGGACCATGGCCACGGCCTGCATGCGCAGCATGTCGGTGTTGAGCATCGCCGTCTCAACCGCGATCCGGTTTCCCAGGTCGGCCTTCGCTGCCGCGCTGTCGGCCTGGCCAATTTGTTGACGCAGCTGCTCCAGACCATCGATGCGCGCCGATGCCGCCTCGTACATCCCTTGGCCCACCGAGGTGGCCCCGGCATTCGCGCCCTGCGTGCGCCTCACTTCGCTGGCGTAGAAGTCGTCGCCGGGACGGGTGTAGACTTCGTTGGCCGAGCGCTGCGCATCGGCATTCGTGCCGAACGCACCATTCCCCGTTCCCATCAACGCGCGTTCGACGCTTGCGAAATCCGCCGGCAGCACGCGCCGGATCGCCGGGTTGTTGAGAGCGGTGGCAATGTCGCCCATGTTGGTCAGCTGGTTGACCGACGCGAACATCTGCTGGGCCTGCGAGATCTGCTGATTGAGCGCCGTCAATTGACTGCGCATCTGCTCCAGTTGCTGAATCTGCTGTGCAATCGACGATAGGTCGATGACCGGCACGCCCTGCGCCGCCGCCACCCCCGCGCTCATCCAAAGACTCAAACCCACGGTCGATATTTTCTTCATCGTTTCCATTTCAGTTGTTTGAGTTCGCGGCCCGAAGTCGAGGGGCTCTCCGCCCCTCGAACACCCCGACCAGGGTCGTTGACCCTGG
>JBEBJA010000115.1:0-4369 GCA_040080145.1 Hyphomicrobiaceae bacterium | reverse complement strand
TACCCCTCGCCGATTGGTAAAGACCCCGGATCGGCAAGTGAAGGGCCGTCCGGGGAAACAGTGTGTTGGTTGGTCTTGTTTCAAACCAAGTCGGAAAGACTCTCGCGGCCAGCCCTTGCTGGCCGAAGCGCCGAAGAGGAGCAAGAAAGACGACGACCCCGCCACCCTTATCACCCTGGATCGGATCTAGCTGCGCTTCCCCACTGATTTCCCGGACAAGTGCGCCCACTTGCGCACGCAGATCCGGGACCTTTACCCCTCGCCGATTGGTAAAGACCCCGGATCGGCAAGTGAAGGGCCGTCCGGGGAAACAGTGTGTTGGTTGGTCTTGTTTCAAACCAAGTCGGAAAGATTCTCGCGGCCAGCCCTATGCTGGCCGAAGCGCCGAAGAGGCGCCGGCGCGAGCGCCGGACTCAAGAGTTCAGACCTCCTTCAGGTCGGAACTCTTGAAAGCAAAGAGCCCTATACCAATTTCTCAACCGTCGTTTGCGTGCCGCGAGGTGCTGCCCTATACGACAGTAGATCAAGAGCAAAGCCGCACTCGCGGATTTTGATAGCACTCCCAGCAAAGAGGTTTTGAACGGCATGCCCTGGAACAATCAAGGCGGATCTGGCGGCGGCGGCGGCGGCTGGAAGAGCGGCGGTAGCGGCGGCGGTGGAGGCGGCGGTCCGTGGGGCCAAGGCGGCAGCAATCAGCCCCCTGACCTTGAAGATATGCTCAAGCGCAGCCAGGATAAGATGAAGCAGGTCATGGACGGCGGCGGCTTGCCCGGCCCCATCCTCCTGCTCGCGGCTGCATTTGGCGTCGCACTAATCGCGTGGAACCTGTTCTTCTTCCGCGTCAACGCCGACGAATTCGGCGTCGTCATGCGCTTCGGCGAGTTCCAGCGCCAGGAACCGGCCGGCCTTCATTTCCGCATGCCGCCCCCCATCGACGAAGTACGGGTGATCAAGGTCACCGACCAGCGCATCATGGACATCGGCACCCGCACGACGACCGGCTCGTCGAACCGCGGCGACAGTACGATGATGCTGACCGGCGATGAAAACATCGTCGATGTCCGCTTTGCCGTGTACTGGCGCATCAAGCTCGATCAGGTGCAGAAGTATCTGTTCAACATTGCGTTGCAGGAAAATACCGTCCGCGAAGTCGGCGAAAGCGTCATGCGCGAAGTCGTTGGCCAAACCCCGCTCCTCGCCCTGCTCACCGAAGCCCGTACCGACGTCCAGAAGTCGGTCCAGAAGCGGATGCAGGAAATCCTCGACGGTTACGGTGCCGGCATCAAGATCGACCAAGTCCAGCTGAAGGAAGTCGACCCGCCGCAGGAGGTCATCTCGGCCTTCCGCGAAGTCCAGGCAGCTGCTCAGGACCGCGAGACCAAGATCAAGGAAGCCCAGAAATACGCCGAGCAGGTCGTCCCGGTCGCCAAGGGCGATGCCGACCGCATCAAAGCCAACGCACAGGGCTACCGCGACCAGACAATTGCCGAAGCACAAGGCCAAGCCGCACGCTTCCTCAAGGTCTTTGAGGAATACAAGAAATCCCCCGACGTGACCCGTCAGCGGCTCTATCTGGAAACGATGGAGCGCGTGCTGGGTGGTTCCGACAAGATCATCATCGACTCCAAGAGTGGCCAGGGCGTCGTGCCCTACCTGCCGCTTGGCGAACTGACGAAAAAGAAGACCGAGGGAGCAAACTGATATGCGGACATTTCTCGGATTTCTTTTGATCCTGCTCGGCCTCGCCGCCGGTGCCCTCTATTCGTCGGCCTTCATCGTCCACCAGACACAGCAGGCCATCGTGCTGCGGTTCGGCGAGCCCAAAACCGTGATTCAGCAGCCGGGCTTGAAGTGGAAAGCCCCCATCCTCGACACGGTCGACTACTTCGACAAGCGCATCCTCGACCTCGACACCACCGAGCTCGAAGTCACAACCAATGACCAGCAGCGCCTCGTGATCGACGCTTATACCCGCTATCGCATCACCGACCCGCTGAAGTTCTATCAAAACGTCCGCACGCAGGCGAACATCGTGAAGGTCATGGGGCCGGTCGTTGAATCGACCATCCGCAACGTGGTCAACACCGCGCGTCTGTCCGAGGTCGTCAAAGACAAGCGCGAAAGCCTGATGAAGCAGATCGCCCTGACGGTGAACACCGAAGGCAAAGACTATGGCGTCGAAGTCGTCGACGTTCGCTTGAAGCGCGCCAACCTCCACCCGACAATCTCGAAAAGCGTGTTCTTGCGCATGACCGCCGACCGCGAACGTGTCGCGACCGAGCTGCGCGCGCAGGGCGACGCCGAAAAGAATCGCGTGACCGCTAACGCCGACCGTGAAGTGACGATCATCCGTGCCGAAGCCACCAAAGCGTCCGACATCGCACGCGGCGAGGGCGAAGGCGAACGTAACCGCATCTTCGCCGAAGCCTACGGCCGCGACCCCGAATTCGCCCGCTTCTACCGTGCGATGCAGGCATGCGAATCGGCCTTTAAGCCCGGCGAAACCCGCTTCATGCTGTCGCCCGACAGCACGTCCTCGGTCTGCTCCGCCTTCACCGAAGGCGTCAAACCTCTCGCCCCCAACAAGTAGGCCTCTCTGCGCTCCCCCCCTTACCTTCCCCGTCTCCTTTGCGGGGAGGGGTGGGGGGAGCAGTCGGGCAGCGATCCTGCTGTGCGTGTTCACCTCGTCACAAAAATAGAGGGGGCTTCGGGGGATACATCCCCCGAATGGGGTCCGGGGCGATAGCCCCGAGTCACAGCCCCCTCGCGTCGCACAGCGCTTGACCTCACAGCCCGACACGCCCCAATACCTTCACTATGACCGGCGACGCACCAGCACCAGCACCCGACCAGCCCGAACCGCCCCCCGATCGCCCCACCGGCGCAGCGGTCATTTCCGGCTACCTCAAGCACTTAACGAGTTCCCCCGGCGTCTACCGCATGATCGACCTCTCAGGCGACGTCATCTACGTCGGCAAGGCGCGCTCGCTCAAAGCCCGTGTCGGCAACTACGTCCGCACCGGTGCCCACACCAATCGCATCGCCCGCATGATCGCCTCGACCGCGAGCATGGAGTTCGTCACCGTCGCGACCGAGGCCGAAGCCCTCCTGCTCGAAGCCAACCTCATCAAGCGCTTCCGCCCGCGCTACAACGTGCTGCTGCGCGATGACAAATCGTTTCCCTATATCGTCATCACCCGCGACCACCGCGCGCCCCAGTTGACCAAACATCGCGGCGCCCGCACCACGAAAGGCGACTACTTCGGCCCGTTTGCGTCCGCTGGTGCCGTCAACCGCACCATCAACGTGCTCCAGCGCGCTTTCCTTTTGCGAACGTGCTCCGACAGCGTGTTCGAAACCGTGACACGCCCGTGCATGCTCCACCAGATCAAGCGCTGTTCGGCCCCCTGCACCAAGCAGATCGCGCCTGAAGAATACGCAAAACTCGTGGATGAGGCCGTCCGCTTTCTGCGCGGCGAAAGCCAGAATGTGCGCGACATGTACAAGGTCATGATGACGGACGCCGCCGATCAGCTTGAGTTCGAGCGCGCCGCCATGTACCGCAACCGGCTATGGGCGCTTGCCCACGTCACTGCCGACCAGTCGATCAACCCCGACGGCGTCGAGGAAGCCGACGTTTTCGCCGCCTATCAAGATGGTGGCCAGACCTGCATTCAGGTCTTCTTCTTCCGCACCGGCCAGAACTGGGGCAATCGTGCCTACTACCCCAAAGCCGACCGCTCGCTCCCCGTCGAGGAGGTGCTCGATAGCTTCATCGCTCAGTTCTACGACGACAAGCCCGTCCCGCGCCTGATCCTGCTCTCCCACGAGGTGCCGAGCCAAGCACTCCTCGCCGAAGCGCTCTCCATCAAAGCCAGCCGCAAAGTCGAAATCCGGGTCCCCGAACGCGGCACCAAAACCGGCCTCGTCGCCCACGCCCTGACCAACGCCCGCGAAGCGCTGGGCCGCAAACTCGCCGAAACATCTTCGCAAGCTCGCCTGCTCGAAGGCGTGGCCGAACGCTTCGGTCTTTCCCGGACGCCCCGTCGCGTTGAGGTTTATGACAACAGCCACATCTCGGGCACCAATGCCGTCGGCGCGATGATCGTCGCCGGCCCCGAAGGCTTCGTCAAAAACCAGTACCGCAAGTTCAACATCAAGTGGGCCGAGACAACGCCCGGCGACGACTACGCCATGATGCGCGAAGTCCTCACTCGCCGCTTCAAACGATTGGTTCCCTCTCCCCGTCCCTTACGGGGAGAGGGCGAGGGTGAGGGGCTGCGGCAAAGCGAGGGTGAGGGGCTGCGGCAAGTTACCAACATCCACGCCGCACGCGATTCCCCTCCCCCCTGCGGGGAGGGGTTAGGGG
>JBEBJA010000138.1:0-4396 GCA_040080145.1 Hyphomicrobiaceae bacterium | reverse complement strand
GGACAAGGCTCTTGGTACCGGGAGGAACGCCGGACCAAGCGAGTTGCGGGGAGATGTCGTCGCCCTCGCAGGTGTATTTCGTTGGGATTTCGCCGTCGTGGATGAAGGCGGTGGACGTGATCGCGAGGGGCATGGGGAGATTTCGATCCTAGAGTTCTCGAATACTAATCCCTGCCCGGTCGATGGTTGTCGTGGGTGGCGGCCTTCGTGGGCATGACGAAAATTGGGTATCGCGTGCTGGTTTTCAGAGAAACTAGCGTGAGGTGTCGAGTTGCTGGCGGAGTTCGTTGACGGCCAAGAGGGCGACGGCGATGCCAGCGATCATATGCCAGAGGCGGAGGCTGCCGCTGGCGCTGTAGCCGAAGACGAAAGGTGACATGGCAACCCAGACGCCAAGTGCGAGCAGGCCGACTTCCGGCCAGCGGCGCATCTGCACCAAGTCGAGTTCGCAGAGCATCAAAATGGCGGCGCCCGCGCAGGCGGCATTGATGACGGCGCGCTGGTTAGAGGTTTCCTCGACAACCCAAGGTGCGAACACGATGACGAGCCCTAGGAGTATGCCGAACCAGTCTTCCCAGCCGCGTTGGGTTTGCTGCGGATTTTGGTGTGCCATGTGAGCCCGGTCCTCTGTGAGTAAGCGGTTCGCTGAGAGAAGAGCATAGGGTTAGAATGGGGTCATATGTTGCGGCCGGTCAAGTCAAACGCTGTCTGCTTGCAGTGCAATGTAAATGTTATGCGCTGCACATTGTTTTTGGCTGAAATCTCCTGTCCAATCCGTGGGGTGCTGCAGGAGGCTGGCGATGTTCACGAGCGGGTTGAGGTTTGGTCTGCCCGATGAAATAGAAGCCTTGCGGGATAGCGTGCGGGGGTTTTCGCAGGCGAGGATTGCGCCACGTGCGGCTGTCATCGACCGGGACAATGCGTTTCCGAATGATCTGTGGCGTGAACTGGGCGCGCTGGGCGTGCTGGGGATTACGGCGTCGCCGGAGTATGGCGGGGCGGGGATGGGGTATCTGGCGCATTGCGTCGCCATGGAGGAGATCAGCCGGGCGTCGGCGTCGGTCGCGTTGTCGTATGGCGCGCATTCCAATTTATGCGTCAATCAGATCAACCGGCATGGGACGGCGGCGCAGAAGGAGCGGTATCTGCCGGGGCTGATTGCGGGAACGTCGATTGGTGCGCTGGCGATGTCGGAAGCGGGCGCCGGGTCGGATGTGGTGTCGATGGCGCTGCGGGCGGACAAGCGTGGCGATGGCTACGTGCTCAACGGGACCAAGATGTGGATCACCAACGGGCCGGATGCGGATGTGCTCGTGGTCTATGCGAAGACCGATCCGACGGGCGGGGCGCGGGGGATTACGGCGTTTCTAGTCGAGAAGGGATTTGCCGGGTTTGCAACGTCGCCGAAGCTGGACAAGCTGGGGATGCGCGGGTCGAACACGTGTGAGCTGGTGTTTGCCGGGTGTGAGGTGCCGGGAGAGAATGTGCTGGGCGCTGTGGGCAAGGGCGTCGAAGTGTTGATGTCGGGGCTCGATTTCGAGCGGGTGGTGCTAGCTGGTGGTCCGGTTGGCATTATGGCGGCGGCGTTGGATATCGTGGTTGCGTACGTGCATGAGCGGGCGCAGTTCGGACGGCCGATCGGCGAGTTCCAGCTCGTGCAGGGGAAGCTCGCCGACATGTATACGACGGCCAATGCCTGCCGGGCGTACGTGTATGCGGTGGCGGCGGCGTGCGACCGGGGGGAGGCGAGCCGGAAGGATGCGGCAGGATGCATTCTGTATGCGGCGGAGAAGGCGACACTGATTGCACTGGACGCGATCCAACTGCTGGGTGGGAATGGGTACATCAACGATTACGCCACGGGGCGGCTGCTGCGGGACGCCAAGCTGTATGAGATCGGCGCGGGAACGAGCGAGATCCGCCGGATGCTGATCGGGCGCGACCTATTTGTGGAGACGGCTTGATGGCGGTGATCAAGTCTCAGGTTTCGACGCGCAGTGAGGTGTTTGCGGCGAACTCGGTTTCGATGCGGGCGGCGCTGGATGAGGTGCGGGTTGCGGCTGAGCGGGCCATTGCGGGTGGGGGTGCGGCGGCGCTGGCGCGGCATCTGTCGCGGGGGAAGATTGCGCCGCGTGACCGGGTGCAGCGGTTGATTGATCCCGGATCGCCGTTTCTGGAGATCGGCCAGTTTGCAGCGCAGGGGCTTTATGGCAACGAGGCGCCGGGGGCGGGCGTGATCGGCGGGATTGGGCAGATCCACGGGCGGCCGTGCATGGTGCTCTGCAACGATGCGACGGTGAAGGGCGGGACGTATTTTCCGTTGTCGGTGAAGAAGCATCTGCGGGCGCAGGAGATTGCGTTCGAGAACCGGCTGCCGTGTATCGCGCTCGTTGACTCGGGCGGTGCGAACTTGCCGAGCCAGGATGAGGTGTTTCCAGACCGCGATCATTTCGGGCGGATCTTTTTCAATCAGGCGAATATGTCGGCGGCCGGGATTGCGCAGATTGCCGTGGTGATGGGGTCGTGTACGGCGGGCGGGGCGTACGTGCCGGCGATGTCGGACGTGTCGATCATCGTCAAGGGCCACGGGACGATCTTTCTGGCGGGGCCGCCGCTGGTGCAGGCGGCGACGGGGGAGATCGTCAGCGCGCAGGATCTCGGCGGGGCGGACGTTCATACGCGGCTGTCGGGGGTGGTGGATTATCTGGCGAACGACGACGCACATGCGCTTGAGTTGGCGCGGGATGCGGTGGCGGCGCTGGATGGGCCGAGGCGGGCGGAGGTTCGATTGGCTGCGGTTGAGGCTCCTGCGTATGACCCAGAGGAGTTGCTGGGGATCGTGCCGTCTGAGACGCGGACGCCGTACGACGTGCGGGAGGTGATTGCGCGGATCGTGGATGGGTCGCGATTGGATGAGTTCAAGGCGCGGTATGGGACGACGCTCGTCACGGGGTTTGCGCATATTCACGGCATTCCGGTCGGGATCATTGCCAACAACGGGGTGCTGTATTCAGAAAGCGCGCTGAAGGGGACGCATTTTATCGAGCTGGTGTGCAAGCGGCGGATACCGCTGGTGTTCCTGCAGAACATCACGGGATTTATGGTGGGGCGGAAATACGAGGCGGCGGGAATTACCAAGGATGGTGCGAAGCTCGTGACGGCGGTGGCAACCGCGAAGGTGCCGAAGGTGACGGTGCTGATTGGCGGGTCGTTCGGGGCGGGGAACTACGGGATGTGCGGGCGGGCGTTCGGGCCGCGGTTTTTGTGGACGTGGCCGAATGCGCGGATCTCGGTGATGGGCGGCGAGCAGGCGGCGGGGGTGCTGGCGTCGGTGAAGCGGAGCACGATTGAGCGGAGCGGCGGGGTTTGGAGTGCGGACGAGGAGGCGGAATTTAAGCGACCGGTCATCGCGCAGTTTGAGACGCAGGCGCGACCCTTGTATGCGTCGGCGCGGTTGTGGGACGACGGGATTGTTGACCCGCGCACGACGCGGGAGGTGCTGGCGCTGTCGCTGGCGGCGACGCTGAATGCGCCGATCCCTGAGACGCAGTTCGGACTTTTCCGCATGTAGCCGGCAGTCGAGGCGCACGGTATGTTCAAGACCATCCTGATTGCCAATCGCGGGGAGATCGCCTGCCGGGTCATGCGGACGGCGCGGAGGCTCGGGATCTGGTGCGTTGCGGTTTATTCGGATGCGGACGCGCGGGCGCAGCATGTGTTGATGGCGGATGAGGCGTACCGGATCGGGCCTGCGGCTGCGAGCGAGAGCTATCTGCGGATAGAGGCAATCGTGGAGGCTGCCAAGCGGGCCGGGGCGGAGGCGATCCATCCCGGCTATGGGTTCTTGAGCGAGAAGGCGGAGTTCGTCGAGGCGTGCGAGGCGGCGGGGATGGTGTTCATCGGGCCACCGGCGCGTGCGATGCGGGGTATGGGGCTGAAGGATGCCGCGAAGGCGCTGATGCAGAAGGCGGGCGTGCCGGTGGTACCTGGGTATCACGGGGGTAGCGCGGACGCGAAAGTGCTGGCGGCGCAGGCGCGGGAGATCGGGTATCCGGTGCTGGTCAAGGCCGCTGCGGGTGGCGGCGGCAAGGGGATGCGACGGGTCGATACGCCAGCGCAATTGGCGGCGGCGCTGGAGACGGCGTCGCGAGAGGCAAAGGCGAGTTTTGGTGATGGCGGGGTGTTGATTGAGACGTTCATCACCAAGGCGCGGCACATCGAGATTCAGGTGTTTGCCGATGGGCATGGCAATGCGGTGTCGCTGTTTGAGCGGGACTGTTCGTTGCAGCGGCGGCATCAGAAGGTGATCGAGGAGGCACCGGCGC
The DNA here is from genome assembly GCA_040080145.1 of Hyphomicrobiaceae bacterium. GTDB lineage: Bacteria > Pseudomonadota > Alphaproteobacteria > Rhizobiales > Hyphomicrobiaceae > JANXVY01. The sequence goes on along the minus strand of JBEBJA010000138.1, from coordinate 71 downwards.
CGGGTGTTTCAGAGGAGATGCGCCGGACGATGGGGGAGGCGGCGGTGGCTGCGGCGCATCTCCTCTGAAAC
>JBEBJA010000145.1:0-19212 GCA_040080145.1 Hyphomicrobiaceae bacterium | reverse complement strand
GCCGGGCTCAAAACCGTCCGCCATCTTCGGCGGAAGGTTTTGCAAACCAGCGAAGCGGCCATTCTTTTGGCCGAAGCGCCGAAGAGGCGCCGGCGCAAGCGTCGGACTCAAAACCGTCCGCCATCTTCGGCGGAAGGTTTTGCAAACCAGCGAAGCGGCCATTCTTTTGGCCGAAGCGCCGAAGAGGCGCCGGCGCAAGCGCCGGACTCAAAACCGTCCGCCATCTTCGGCGGAAGGTTTTGCAAACAAGAGACCAAATCCAGCAGATTGTTGGTTAATGAAACGGCTTGTTCACTACCGTGTGCGAATGTTTGAGTTCAACGCGTTGACCGCGCGGGAAGAAAGCCATTCTCCATCACTCTTTCGTGCGGCAGACATCACTAAGACATCCAGGGAGTGATTGCATGTTCGGACGGCGTACAGGTGAGCCAACAGCTCCAAAACTCCCAGCTCCGGCTTTGTCAGGCGGTGGCAAGACGGCGCCTGCGCCAATGAAGCAAGCGGCATCCAAGACTCCCGCAGCAGCAGCCCCAGCACCGCAAACGCGCGCCGAAGTCGCCGAGACCAAGCGCCGCCATTCTGAAGAATACTACGATGTGAAGACCACCGTCTTCAACGCGCTGATCGACACCATCGATTTGACGCAGCTCGCCAAACTGGACGGTGCTGCTGCTCGCGAAGAAATTCGCGACATCGTCAGCGAAATCATTCAGATCAAAAACGTGGTGATGTCGATCGCCGAGCAGGAAGAACTGCTCGAAGACATCTGCAATGACGTTCTCGGCTACGGCCCGCTGGAACCACTGCTTGCCCGCGACGACATCGCCGACATCATGGTCAACGGTGCCGGAATGACCTACATCGAAGTCAACGGCAAGGTTCAGCAGACCGGCGTCCGCTTCGCCGACAATCAGCAATTGATGAACATCTGCCAGCGCATCGTGAGCCAGGTCGGCCGCCGCGTCGATGAATCGAGCCCGATCTGCGACGCGCGTCTTCCCGACGGCTCGCGCGTCAACGTCATAGCGCCCCCGCTCGCCATCGACGGCCCCGCGCTCACCATCCGAAAGTTCAAGAAAGACCGCCTCAAGCTCGAACAGCTCGTGAAGTTCGGCTCGATCAGCCCCGCCGCCAAAACGATCCTCGAAATCATCGGCCGCGTCCGCTGCAACATCCTCATCTCCGGCGGTACCGGTTCGGGCAAGACGACGCTGCTCAACTGTATGACCGGCTCCATCGACATGGAAGAGCGCATTATCACCTGCGAGGACTCTGCCGAACTGCAGCTCCAGCAGCCCCACGTCGTGCGTCTCGAAACGCGCCCGCCTAACCTGGAAGGCGAAGGCGAGATCAAGATGCGCGATCTCATCAAGAACTGTCTGCGTATGCGCCCCGAACGCATCATCGTCGGGGAAGTCCGCGGCCCTGAAGCCTTTGACTTGCTTCAGGCTATGAACACCGGCCACGACGGCTCCATGGGAACGCTCCACGCCAACTCGCCGCGCGAAGCCATCAGCCGTCTTGAGAGCATGATCATGATGGGCGGCTACGCGCTGCCCGTCAAAACGATCCGCGAAATGATCGCAGGCTCCGTTGACGTCATCATCCAGGCGTCGCGTCTCCGCGACGGCTCTCGTAAGATCACGCACATCACCGAAGTGTGCGGCATGGAAGGCGAAGTCATCACGCTGCAGAACATCATCGTGTTCGACATCACCGGTCAGGATGCCAACGACAAAATCCTCGGCCGCCACCGCTCGACGGGCATCGCGCGCCCGCGCTTCTGGGATCGCGCCGAATACTACAACGAAGAAGGCCGTCTGGCCGAAGCCCTAGCCTCCGCCGAAGCCCGCGACGCCAACGGAAATCCGGTTGGAGACCAAAATGCTTGACGCTCAAACATTCGATCTGGTCTTCTGGGGCCTTGTCGCGTTCGCCATCTCGGCGGTGCTTCTGATCATCATCTATCCCTACGTCGCCGGTGAAGAGGTGACGCAGCGCATCCAGACGGCGACCACGTCGCGGTCGAAAAAGGTCGCGGCCCGAAGTGCTGCCGACGTCACGGCGAGCCGCAAAAAGGCTGTGACCGAGACGCTGAAAGAAATCGATATCCGCAAAAAGAAGAACGAAAAGGCCAGCCTGCGGACAAGGCTTCAGCAGGCCGGTCTCGAAATGGATGCAAAGACCTACGGGATATGCAGCATTGTGCTGGGCGGCGTGATCGCCGTGGCAGCCTTCTTTTCAGCGCCCGCATCCATGGCCGGAATTGCACCTGGCATCGCACTCGTGGCAGGGTTCGTCGGGGCCATGGGATTTCCTGGCTGGATTCTGAACTATCTCATCAAGCGCCGCCAGACCAAATTTACCGCCAACCTCGCCAACGCAATCGACGTCGTTGTTCGCGGCGTCAAGACCGGCCTGCCCTTGAACGAGTGCCTCGGCATCATCGCCCGCGAAAGCCCAGAGCCACTCGCCAGCGAGTTCAAGGAAGTCGTCGACCAGCAGCGGATGGGCGTCACGCTCCCCGAAGCGCTCGACCGCCTCGTAGTTCGCATGCCGCTGCCGGAAGTGAAGTTCCTCGCTATCGTGATCGCGATTTCGCAGACGTCCGGCGGTAATTTGTCGGAAGCACTCGGCAACCTCTCTCAGGTTCTGCGCGATCGCTTCGGCATGAAGCTCAAGGTGAAAGCGCTCTCTGCCGAAGCCATGGCCTCCGCGATGGTGCTGGGCTCTCTGCCCATCGCCGTCGTGTCGCTTATCATGATTACGTCGCCAGATTACCTGAGGCCGATGATGGATACCAAGGTTGGCAATATGCTGATCCTGTTCGGTGCCGGCTGGATGGCACTTGGCTGCGCCATGATGCGTAAAATGATCAACTTCAAATACTAAGCTCCTTGCGGGAATACGATCATGAGTGACTTTGCCAGTACAATTATGGGACCAGAGTTCCTGATTACCATCTTGGCAGCCATCTGTTCGTTGGCAACCATCCTGACATTTGCGCTTCCCCTCTTAGAGCGCGACCGGGTTACGCAGCGCATGCGCGTGATGGCCGTCGAGCGTGACAAGTTGCGGTCCGCCCGTCTGGCTGAAATGGCAATCGCTGAACGCAACGGCAGTAACACCCGCCTGCGCCAAGCACCCAAAGGCTATGTCCAGCAGATCGTCGATGCGCTGGATTTGAAATCCAAGCTCGACAGTGAAGAACTCCGCCAGAAGCTGAAGTCGGCCGGCTATCGCGGCGAAGGGCCGGTGATGACATTCATGGCCTTCCGGGTCATCATGCCGCCCGCGATCTTCCTGATCGCGCTGTTTTATATGTTCATCGTCTTGGACCTCGACTATCCGCCGATGATCAAGGTCCTGATGGCAGCAGGGGCAGGCTTCCTTGGTTTCTACATGCCGAACGTGTTCATCGAAAACATCGCTGGCAAGCGCAAGCTGTCGATTGAGCAGGCCTTCCCCGACAGCCTCGACATGCTGCTGATCTGCGTCCAATCCGGGATGTCGGTGGAAGCAGCGTTCGGTAAGGTCTCCCGCGAAATCACAGTGCAGTCCGTCGAACTCGCCGAAGAACTGAGTTTGACCACAGCAGAGCTGTCGTATCTGCCTGATCGCCGGATGGCCTTTGAAAACCTTGCCAAGCGGACCGGCCTCGAAGGCGTGAAGTCGGTCTGTACGGCACTCGTCCAGGCCGAGCGGTATGGCACGCCGGTCGGTCAAGCCTTGCGCGTCATGGCCAAGGAAAACCGCGACATCCGTATGTCAAAAGCCGAGCAGAAGGCTGCCGCACTGCCGCCCAAGCTGACCGTCCCGATGATCATCTTTTTCCTGCCCGTGCTGTTCATCGCCATTCTCTCCCCCGCCGTCATCGTCACGCTGGGCTGGAACTAAACACCGATTGCAAAGCGCAACTTGCCAGCCGTCCTCCCAAACGGCCGCCTTTCTGTGCCCGCTCTATGGCCCCGCAGACGCGACCCGGACGGAAAAAACGAAGTTCAGTTAAGTCTTTATTGACCCGTGTCCCGCAAGATGACGCCACGAATGTGTGTGCGTCTACCGATCTCGCAACGAGGGTTCCATGGCGCGTGCTGCTGCATTCCCGTCTGTAAAATCATTGACCGTCTTCGCCTGTGTGACGGCAAGTCTATTGCTGGGTGCGTGCGCGTCAGATGGCGATGCGCTTCAGACCTCGCTGTTGGACGGCAAACCAAAGCCGCAGGCCGAAGACGTAGCCCAGGCTGAGCAGGCCTCGGCTGTGCCCAAGACCGAGCTTGAAAAAGCCACCGAATACTGGGGCAAAAAATTCAAAGAGCACCCCAATAATCTCGAAGCAGCGATCAGCTATGCCAAGAACCTGAAAGCGATGGGCGAACGCCAGCAGGCCCTTGCCGTCATTCAGCAGGCAGCCTCGGTGCATGGCAGCGACAAAAAGCTCGCCTCCGAGTATGGCCGTCTGGCGCTCGAACTCGACCAGATCAGCGTGGCCAAGCAAATGCTGGCGATTGCAGATGACCCGGCATCACCAGACTGGCGCGTGATTTCGGCGCGCGGCACGATCAGCGCAAAAGAAGGCAAGTACGCGGAAGCCATCCCGCTCTACGAACGGGCTTTGATGCTGTCGCAAGAGCAAACGTCGGTGATGAATAATCTTGCGATGGCCTATGCAATGGCCGGCGAGGCTGGCAAGGCCGAAGACATCCTGCGGCGGATCGAGGCAAAGGGCGGCAATGCCAAGAGCCGTCAGAATCTGGCGCTCGTACTGGGTCTGCAGGGCAAATTCGACGAGTCAAAGACGGTCGCATCGCAAGAGATGAGCGCGACCAGCGCGGCAGCCGACAACGACGTTCTGCGGCGCATGGTGAAAATGGATAAGCCTGCGGCGGCAGTTCCCGTTTCGAAAGCGTCGGCCAAGGCCGGCGCAGCCTTCAAGCCAGCCGCTCAAGACGCTGCCTGGCGCGATGAGATGACCGTTTCGACCGTTACCAGCGCAGCCCCTGGTCAGCCGCCCCTGAAAGGGATGTCACCCTGATGAATGCAATACGGTCTGACCGCCGTCCGGTCAGGCCGATTGTCACAAGCTAGCCCCTTCCCAAGCGGCCGCTTTGCCCCAGGCGGCCATGCCGGGCAGAGCCATCATCGTGTCGATGTAGGCGGCGGCAACACCGTCGTCGCCAGATAGGGCCGATCTAGATTGGGCCAGGTTCACATCGTAACTCACAAACCGCGACACGACCGGCGCATACATCGCATCCGCTGCCGAAAATTCGCCAAACAGGAACGGCCCAGCCAGACCGTACGTCTTGCGGCAGATGTGCCAGATCTCGGCAATCCGGGCCACGTCGCCCGCAATAGCTGCCTCGTCCAGCGGCCTTAAACCGCGCGCCGTGAAGTCCATCGGGCAATTCTGCCGCAACGCCACGAAGCCTGAATGCATCTCGGCGCTGACCGAGCGGGCAATTGCGCGTGCCGCCCCGTCCGAAGGCCAGATTGTCAGCTTGGGGTAAGCTTCAGCCAGATACTCTATGATGGCGAGCGTATCCCAAACCGTCAAATCACCGGCGATCAGCGCAGGGACCTTTCCTGAGGGCGAATAGGCTTTAATCTGCACCGCAGTATCGGGGGACCGCAGGCGGATAGGCGCCTCCTCGAACGCTATCCCGAAATGGCGCATCAGCAACCAGGGGCGCAACGACCACGACGACCACATTTTGTTGCCGATAACCAGTTTATAGCTCGCAGGTGCCATCTGCAGTCCCCTATTGCGTCATCACTGGGCTTCGTGTGTTGTAACTGATTGTTTCCCGCAGAGCTAAGAGTCCGGTCAGACTCTAAGGTCCACGGCGTACAAACCCATAGGACACCGCGTCTACCATGAATTCGAATGAGCCAACCCCGATTTTGCTTCATCCAGATGTCGTATTCCAAGATGAGGCGCATGGCACGCCGGTCAGGCTGTGCCGCGACGGGATTGCCACCCACGACGATGAGGTCACGCGGCGCTGGCTGGACAGCGTCAAGTTCAACTCCGCGGCCAAAAAGCAGGCACTGCGCACCGGTCCTGGCGGCGAACTGGCCGGCGTTGCGTTTGGCCTCGGCAATGGCAACGCAGGCGAGCCCTGCGGCCCTTCGGAATTGCTGCTTGGCCAGCTCGCCCAATCGCTGCCATCTGGCAATTACACCCTCGAAACCGCCCCCGAGCACGCCGAACTCGCAGCCCTCGCCTGGGGCCTCGGGTCCTACCGCTTTCACCGCTACAAATCGGCGGCGGGCCTTGCGCCCTCACGGTTAAGCTGGCCAGCAGGCGTTGACCGCGCCCGCGTCCTGAACCAGATCGAAGCTGTCTGGCTTGGCCGCGACCTCATAAACACCCCCGCCAACGACATGGGCCCCGACGACATCGAAAACGCCACCCGCGAATTGGCCCTGCGCCACGGTGCCAGCGTCAACGTCATCGCCGGTGATGATCTGCTGACCCAGAACTTCCCGCTGATCCACGCCGTCGGCCGAGCCAGCCCTCGCGCTCCCCGCCTGATCGACCTGACGTGGGGCAATCCGGACGCCCCGAAAGTCACCCTCGTCGGCAAAGGCATCGTCTTCGATACCGGCGGTCTCGACCTCAAACCGTCGTCGGCGATGCTGCTGATGAAAAAGGACATGGGCGGATCGGCCACCGCCCTGACGCTCGCCCATATGATTATGGGGCAAAGGCTTCCTGTCCGACTGCGCGTGCTGATTCCAGCAGCCGAAAACGCCGTCAGCGGCAATGCCTTCCGCCCCAGCGACGTTATCAAGAGCCGCCTTGGTCAGACAATCGAAATCGGCAACACCGACGCCGAAGGTCGGCTCGTCCTTGCCGACGCTCTCGCCTTGGCGGACGAGGAAAGCCCCAGCAGCCTGTTCACGTTCTCGACCCTGACGGGTGCCGCCCGCGTCGCCCTCGGCCCCGACCTGCCTGCGTTTTTCACTGACGACGAAACCCTCGCGAGCGAAGTTGTTGCCCGTGGCCGCGCCATCGGCGATCCGGTCTGGCGGATGCCGTTCTGGAACGGCTATGAGCGCAACCTCGACAGCGAAGTCGCCGACATGAACAACGTCTCCGAAAGCCCGTTCTCCGGCGCGATCATCGCGGCCCTGTTCCTGCGCCGGTTTGTTAAACGCGCGGGCCGCTTCGCCCACTTCGACCTCTACGGCTGGCGTCCAGCCGCCCGCCCGCTTGGCCCCAAAGGCGGTGAACCCCAAACGGCGCGTGCCGTATTCGACGTGCTGTCGCGGGAGGTCCGCGCATGACGCAACAGCCGCGCCCTCCCCAAATTCCGCCCCCCAATTGGACCCTCGCCGCCATCCCTATCGGCCCGACCTCGCGGCCCAACATCTGCGCGGTCAAGTCGAAGCCGCCCGTTATGTGACCGGAACCCCGGCCCAGATCGCCCGGCCTGTCGTACCGCTTCGCAAAATCCCGCTGCCGGCCGCAGCCCTTGAAACCGAAGCCCTGTTCGGCGAATCCGTGACCGTCTATGATGTCGCCGATGGCTGGGCTTGGGTCCAGCTCGAAACCGATGGCTACATGGGCTACCTGCCAGCCGACACGCTGACCCGCGATGTCCAGGTCCCGACCCATCGCGTCAAAGCCCTCGGCACGTTCGTCTACGCGACGCCCGAAATCAAATCTCCCCCGCTGATGCATTTGAGCCTCAACGCAAGCCTTACAGTCGCTGGAACCGTGGACCGCTTCTACCAGATCGCCAGCGGAGGCTTCATCATTGCCCGTCACGTCGCCGAATTAGGCTGGCGTGATCGCGATTTCGTCGAGGTCGCCGAACGCTTCCTTGGCACGCCCTACCTTTGGGGCGGCCGGACCCGCATCGGCCTGGACTGCTCGGGTCTCATCCAGCTAGCGCTCGGCGCCTGTGGCGTCCAAGCGCCTCGCGACACCGATATGCAGCAAGCCGAACTGGGCGAATCTGCCGACATTCCCCAAGACCTGGAACGGGGTCTTCGACGCGGCGACCTGATCTTCTGGAAGGGCCATGTCGGCGTCATGAGCGACGCCATCATGATGCTGCACGCCAACGCCCACCAGATGTCGGTCTCGACCGAACCCCTCCCAGAAGCCGCCGCCCGCATTAAGGCGACTGGCAGCGAAATCGTTGCCATTAAACGCTTTGCAACAGCGGCTGCCTGACCATGTCCTATACTAACACCTTCATCGAAGCCGCAGACGATTGCCCGGAAGCCGAAGGCCTCATTCCGCCCGTGCGCGGTGATAAGCCCTCCGTTGCCGTTCTGGAATACGAACTACTCAGCAAGCACCCCTACAAGTACACGCGCGACGAATTGTTGTTCGTCGTTCACGTCACCCGCCTCGGCATGACGCCAGCGGACTTGAAACAACACGGCAAACAAATCCACGCTGAACTGTTTGCCAAACCCCATCCCTGTATGCGCGCTTCGCCACTTCCCAAACGCTATGGCTGGGGTATCCACCACGACGAACAAGGTCGCATTGCCATTGTTTCGCGCGGCTCGCCGCAATATAAGGCGCTAATGGCCGGCGACAGCAAAGTCGCCACAATTCTAAAGGCAATGCGAAACGCGCGGACAAAATAAATCCTGATTAAATCACAAAGGGTCAGACCCGGCTAAACGGCCTAACCCCATCTGAATAGTCAAAGTCCGAACTCACGCCGTTGTCGGCGGGGTATGGGGCTGTAAGAGCTCGAGGATTGCGAGTGCGGCGACGACACCGCCGACGGCGAGGTGGGTGTAGCCAAGCATGCTGCCCATGTATCCATACATGAACGGGCAAGCCATCACCCAAATGCCAGCCGCCATTTCCAGGGTTTCTTCCCAGTATTGGCGGTCAAGAAATTCCATGGTCGCGAGCACCATCACCAGGATGCCCAAGAAGACGGCGCTCACGGTAACCACCGGGTCCGTAGCTCCGGCGAACAACCACGGCGACACCAGGAGGATTGCACCTAATCCAACACCCAGCCAATCCTCCCAGCTATGGTGTTCTTTCAAGGAAAACGCACGTGCCATAGCGACCTCCTGCGATATGAGAATGCACACTTCATTCACCCGGGAAGAAAACGCCACAAATTCAGTATTCGTGAGTGCAATCCAAGGTGCTTGAAAATGAACCTGATTAAAAGATACGCCGAATAATGAACAATACAAGGGCAATTGTATATATTTTTACGACTTTCGTCGTGGCGCCTGCTGGGATACAAAATCCCAATCATTGGCCGGGCCGTTTATCGCCGGTAAGCCACATAGCGCCGGTCGTCGAACAACGTACCGTCGTCGGGGATCGCCAAGGCGACGGTGTAGTCGTGCCCCTTGCGCCAGACATCGCCGCCTGGCAGCTGAACCAGCGTTTCAATGGAGCGCTCGGTGCCAGTAATGGCGGAGACGTGCCGCCGCTGTATGACGTCGCCCTGGGCGATGGCCTCAATCAGCGGTACGAACGTCTCGAACCTCTGAATACGGCAGTCCTCGTAGAATTCGGTCCCGATGGCGATGTCGTAGTGCTGATCTGCCCGCAGCATGATCTCGACGGCGCACGCCCCGCGCGCATGCGGCATCATTGACAGCCGCACGAACTCGCGCGTTTGCGCTTGACCAAGATCCGCGACATCGGTGAACCGCTCCGCTGTACGCAGAAGATCGGCAAAGGTCGTCGAGAGTTGCGCGCGAAATACATCGTCGGACAGCATGGGATATCCTGTCAGGAGGAAACATCGCATCTGTCTCATGATTGCAAGCGGTAGGGCAAGCGCGCTCACGAGGCTCCTTCTGCGGCGGCAAGAAAGTGCGCAGGCGGCGCAATCAAATCTGCGATCCAGGGCGGTATGTCATAGAAAGCCATCGCTTGTTCACCGGCTGCGTGGGGGGGGGGGCTTGTTCGGGCAGCCCGACGCCATCAGCCCAACACCTGGCACACCTTACGACCCTGTCGCGGGCCGGGGATAACTGGCACGTTCCAACAGCCGCTTGGGTGCGAAAAGGTCGATAGCCTCGAACTGGCCGCCAGCACACGCGGCCCGGTTCAAAGTGTGCGGTCCAAGCACACCCGATCCTGTCGCAAACGACAACCGTCCCACGACCTCCTGCGTAAAGCCCCCGTCGTCGAGCCGGGTCACCTGGGCAAGGCCAAGCGCCGCGCCATACCCCGCGCTGCAATCCTGCACCGGCCGGTACAACGTGCCGCCCGCGACGAACGTCTCACCCGCTGGCCGCGCCCGCGCCGCGTCGATCAGGACCGGATTGCCAGCATGCGCCGTCCAAGGCCCCAGCAGCTTATCCGCGCAATAGAGGCTCAAACTGTCCCAGCTCGATCCCCACCGCGAGCTTGCAGGCCCCTGCGCATTCGCCGCGATCCACAGCTTGCCGCCATGCTCAAAGAACGTCGCATCGTGAACCGGCTCGTCGATCAGCCGCGCGACCGGCTCCCACTGATCGGGATACCGGACGGCACGATACAGCGTCAGCCCGCCGCTCGCATGACACTCCGGCAGCATCCAATGAGCGCCGTCCCGTGAAATTACCTGCGGGTACGATAAATGGTGCGCCACATCCAAGACAGGCCGCGGCGTCGTCGCCGTCCCATCTGCCCGCACCGTAAACATCGAGATGATCCCGCGTCCGGTCGCATACGGCAATTCTTCCACGAACACATCCACTTCGCCGCCGCGCGCGACCGCGAACGGATCGGCGTAATACCGCTGCCCATCGTCGGCCAGCAGCTGGTAATCCGCCAGCGACAGTTCCCCCCCTGTCAGCGGATCAAATCGCGCCTCCCTCATGCGCCACGCGACAGCCCACTGAGGCGCGGCCGCCAGCTGCCTGTCGATCAGCCGCTTGGCCTTGCTGGCGACTTTCCGGCCCATCAGCTGAACCGCTGGCATCGTCAAGCCAGGAGCTCGCGCGCCATAGTCCGCCAGGTGTGGAACGCCTGATTTCGGCGCTGGATCACGAGCCGCAGCGATCAAACCGCTCATCAAGCGCGTGACGACCCCGGCAGCACTGAGTGCCAGCGCATGCGGGCTTTCGATGGCCGGCTGCCCGATACCAAGCACGCCGTAGGTACTGTCATGGAGGCTGAGGAACGGCGCGGCCCCCTCAAGTACCGCCGACCAGAATGCCGAGCCGCCGGGAACCCCATTGTAGAGCGGAATGAGCGTGCGGGCATGAGGATCGTCCGCCAGCTCCAGCGATGCCAGATCTATGACGAGATCGCAAACCGGCGTCGTCTCGGAAAACCACGTGTCGAAATCGCCCGCTTTCATTGCGTCGAACGGCTGTGGACCCGGCCGCTTCGACAGCGTGGCTTCCAGCATCAGCGCAAGACTGACAGCCGTCTCGACTGGGCGCTGAACCGGCGAAAACACAACCGCCACGCGCGTGCCCGGCGTCACCGCCAACTGTTCAATCAAGATCAGGTGCCAGCGCCACAAGCGCGAAACATCGAGCATCAAAGTTATCAGCATCGGCAATCCGGGCTTTCCGACTCTATGGATTCGTTGAAATGTACCTTGCCCCGGATCGCTTAACCTTTGCCGATGACATGGCGCTGAACGCCGCCTGGTGCTAGTAATGGCCGCTTGGACGAAATCGACCCGGTGTTGAACCCCATCCAGCCGATTTCTCCCGATAGCCGCCCATACTCGATCTTGGGGCAGCGGTTCATCACGACCTGCAGCCCTGCCGCTTCGGCTTCCCGCGCGGCCTCGTCGTTGACGACGCCAATCTGCATCCAAACCGCCTTGATCCCGAGCCTGTCCTTGAGCGCAATTCCCGACCGCGTGATCTCAAGCGCCGCCGCCGAGTTGCGGAACACGTCAACAACGTCGACTGGTTCCGTCACGTCCTCAAGTCTGGCGTAAACCCGCTGATCGAGGATCGTTTCACCGCCATGCCCTGGATTGACGGGAATGACTGTGTATCCTTTGGCAATCAGGTACTTCATCGCAAAGTAACTCGGCCGGCTTGTATTCGGGCTGGCGCCGACGAACGCAAAGGTCGCAACGGTGCTGAGGATCGACGCGATATACGAGTCCGGATAGCTGTCGTGGTTCATCGTGCTCATGTCTCTTGCCGAAGCCTGAAGCAGTATCAACACCCGCTCCACTTGGGCTTGCGCTTATCCAAGAACGCTCCGATACCTTCACGCGCGTCGGCGTGCAGCATGTTTTTGGTCATGATTTCGGCGGCATACGCGTAGGCTTCGTCGAGCGGCTGATCCACCTGCGCATAAAACGCCGCCTTGCCGATCGACACCGTGACCTTCGATTTCGCCGCAATCGTTCGCGCAAAACCAAGCGCCGCCTCGCGAACTTGGCCCGCCGCAGCAACCCGGTTCACAAGCCCGAAATCGGCAGCGTCTGATGCCGACAGCGCCTCGCCCAGCAGTAGCATCTCCATGACCCGCTTGCGCGAAATGTTCCGCGTGAGCGCCACCATCGGTGTTGAGCAGAACAGTCCAATGTTGACGCCCGGTGTGGAGAACGTCGCCGTATCGGCCGCAACCGCCAGATCGCACGTCGCTACAAGCTGGCAGCCAGCGGCTGTCGCTATTCCCTCGACGGCGGCAATCACGGGCTTCGGGCACGCAACGATGGACTGCATCAGCCCGGCGCACTGGGTCATGGTCGCCGCATAGAATGCAGCGCCCGCGTCCTTGTCCACCCGGTGCGCGGTCAATTCCTTGAGGTCGTGGCCCGCGCAAAACGCAGGACCATTCGCGGCCAGCACAATCGCCGCAACGTCCGGGTCGCCACCTGCTGCGGCTAGCGCTTCCGACAGCGCCGTCATCATCGCTCGTGACAGCGCATTGCGCGTCTGCGGCCGGTTCAAGGTGATGAGTGCAATCGCAGGCTCTGGCCGCTCGACGAGCAGCAGCGGCGTCTCAATCGGCGTCTGAACGGTCATCGTGTCTCCAAGCCCACAAACACAGCGCAATCCGGTTATCCGATAAGGCAGCACCAAGGGCAAGCCTCCAACAAATCCGAAGGCATGGCTAATGCGAGGGTTATACAACCAAAAACGAACGTCTATGCGTTCATCACAAATTGAGGGGAGGAGCAGCGCGTCAAGCGCGCGGGTCGTCCGTAGGGGGTAGAGAGCACTTGTGGCGCTGCTCCAGCAAGATTTATGGCGTACCCGCAGCATTTAACAGTCGCTGACCTGGGAGTTTCACCCAGGCGGGTGCGGCGAGCCTCGGGGCCGTCCATTGCGTATGGCACACCCGACTTGCATCTTGCCGCCACCAACAGGATCGCCTCCGGATCGGCACCCCTCGTCGCAACAAGACACCGCCAGAATAGGATCGCCTCCAACGTGCGGGGATAACTTTCTTATCCCCTCTCCCCGTTGCTCTTCGCAACGGGGAGAGGGTTAGGAGCCTGCCCCCGCGAAGGCGGGGGGCGGCAGCAAAAACGAGCGTGAGGGGCGGCAGCAACAAAATCCCGTAGGGCGTAATAGCGCAGTGTATTGCGCCCACTTCAAGCCGCCGCCACCTTCGCCCGACCATACTTCTTGTCCTGCAACCCGCGATGGTTCGCATAGCACTTGGCGAGCTGCACCTGCGGCGTGAAGTCGGCGATTTGCGCTGCAACCCCGTCCGGCGTGATGACGCCCGCCCGCATCTTGTCCCGGATCGCAACGAACGCATCGGCAAGCCGCTCCGACATCTCGTCCTCGTCCGTCGAGCGCGTGATCTGCGTCCCCGACACGCCCTCTTTAATGACCGCCTCAAGCTGCGGAAGATTGACCGCCCCCATGGGCCGCCCGCACGCCAGCGTCTCCAGCACCGAGAACGGCATCCCCTCGAATTCCGACGTCAAAATCCCGGCATGACACGAGGCATGAACCTCCGCCACCCGTTCCGCCGAGCAGTACCCGTGCAGCACCGCATTACTTTCAATCGCCGCGAACTCCTCGAACCGCCGCACATCGCTGGTCCCCATGTAATGGAACTGAACCCCGTCGCCCAGCCGGTTACGCAGCGCGGCAATCGTCTTGAACATCAGCGGCGGACGTTTGAACAAGTCGAGCCGTCCAGCGAACGCCACGCGGAACCCGTCATCCATTGGAAACGGCTTTGGCGAAAACCGCGCCGTGTCGACCCACGTCGTCAGCGTCTCGATCTTGTGCGCCTGACGCGGATAGGTCGCGCGGATGCGTTCGGTGATGATCGGGTTGACGCACAAGAACTTGTCGCACGCCATCACCGCGATGTGTTCGTTGAGATTATGCAGATAGCGGTAGCTCTTGAGCAGGCTGTCCATCCCCAACTTGGGCGCGCCCTCGCCGTGCAGCATCTGCGTGAACGGGATCCCGAGCGCACGCACCAGCGACGCGAACTCCACGCGCTGCAGATCGACGCTTGTTGGTTGCGCTTTGAGCGTGCGGCGCACGGCGGGCAAATACTTGAGCAACCCAGCCATGAGCTGCAGATTGATGCTGTCGCCCAGCGTCCTGGCCGCCTCGTGCGCCTTAGCGTCCGGGTAATGCAGCACCGGCAAGAACTCGTACGGCCGCCCAAAGACTTCCCGGCGCACCACCTTGCCCAGTTCCAGATCGCCCGTCCCGTCGATCCCGATCATCAGGAACGTAAAATCGTCCGGCAGGAACTTGATCATGTCGCGGATGAAGGTTTCGAGCCCGCCGACTTTGGTGCCGCGAGGATCGAACGAATGAATGACGCACAGGCGATAGGTCATGAGGACGCTTCTTTGGTTAGGAACGCTTGAGACGGGCAGCGAGCCACGCGCCGACCTGGGCCTTCGCCAGCGCGCTTTGCAAAAGGCTCGCCGCTTTGGCAGCGGCAATGGGATACAGCGCGGCCAGCACCACCGCGTAAACGACACCGCCAATAAATATGGCGTATGCGATTGAAAGCGTCGCCGCCCGCGTGTCGAGGCGCGCAACCATCATCGCCATCGCAACCGTCGCTGTCCCAATCCGCAACACATCGGCGACGGGAAACGTGAAGGCGTGCCAATGCCACGCAGCGGCAAACCCGGTCGCAAGCGTCACGATGGACCCGATCATGACCCCCATCACGCATCCCGGCAATCCGCCGAGCCACAGCCCGACCCCGCCGAACACGAGCGTCAGAGCCGCATCAATCCCGTCGTTCAGCACCGGCACCATCGGCTTCTCGTGCAGCAGGAACACCTGGTTCGCGAAATGAATGCGCACATTCCGCAGCGCCCCCGTCACCAGCGCCATCGGCAGAATCTGCGTGGTGATCTCGCGATACGGTGCCGCGATGATGAGGTCGATCAGCGGCCGGCCGATGACGTACAACCCGGCGATCGCCGGCGCCAAAGCCGCAATCAGCAGCACGCCGTTATTGACGAGTTGTGCCTGACCTGCTGCCATACCCTCCTCGCGTGACTTCTTGACCGCCAGCGGAAACGCCGCCGCCGTCGTCAGCATCGACGCAAACGCTGCGGCCCGCAGCCCAAGCGCCCACCCGACCGTGATCAGCCCGACCGCCGCAACGCCCTCGCGCCACTCGACCAGAAACCGCACCCCGTTGTTGGCAACCCACACCAGCAGCCCGCCAAAAAACAGCGGCAATCCGTAGACCATCGCGCCCTTAACGATATGCCAAGCCCCATCATGAGGCCGCCGGCTGAACCGCAACCGGAACGCCGCAAACCCAAGCGATGCGATCTGCGCAATCGCATATCCGGTCAGCACGGTCGCGGCCGTCGGCGGCAGCACCGCCACCATCGCCAGCGCAACGAAGAACCCCAGCACCGGCCCCGCCGTCTGCAACACCGTGTACGCCAGCGTGTCGCCCTCGGCGCGCACCCGGTCCGCCAGATATGAAACAAGCGACCGCGAAATCACGAACGCCAGCGCCGCCGCCAGCAGCGCCCCTCCAAGGCGTCCGCCCTGCCCCAGCGGAATGACAATCAGCGCGAGGCCCATCGCAAGCGATGACCCAATCAGCACCGCCAACTCGGTTGCGTGAAACTCCGCCTTGCGGTCTGCATCTGCCTCGCTGTCGAAGTACCGCACGGTATACATTGAAAACCACATCAGCGCCCCGGCGAACGCTAGTTCCTGTGCGGCACTGATGAGCGCAAACGACCCCATTTCGGCGGGTGCAAGATAATGCGTCCAGGCAAACGCCGAGATCAGCTGAAAAATCGGGCCGAGCACTTGGGCTGGCAGATACAACAGGGTCTGGCGAAGGAGCATTATCGTCCTGGTCTGGATGTCGGCAGCATAATCCGTTCGCAGCGCTTCACATATCATGCCAGTAAGCGGAACCGCCCATATCTCAGCGCCGCAGTCGCGCAGCCGCAGGCTGACTGTCCGCCCCGTCACTGGCCATGCGCTCAAGCGTCCACATCAGCGCCGCCACGCTGACAGCGGCCACGGCTAGTCCCGCCATCGGCGATGCAACCGCCACCACAGCGGCGCCAATCAACACGAGATTGCAGCCGCCAACCCGCACGGCCACTGCCGAATGCGATCCCGCCGTCCGCGCTGCCCGCTGATAGGCATGGGTCCGGTGCGGCTCCCAGACCTTCTCGCGGCGACTGAGCCGTCTGGCCAGGGTCAGCGTCGCGTCGGTCAAATAGTACAGCGGCAGGATCACCGCCGCAGCCAGCGACACTTGCGTTGCGACATACAACAACAGCCCGCTCATCAAAAAACCCAGCGGGATCGAGCCCACGTCGCCCAGAAAAATCCGTGCCTTGTGCCAATTCCACACGAGAAATCCGGCACTCGCGCCCAGCACAGCAAGCGCCAGTCCATCGAGCGGCAAAGCCACGCCGGCGCGCCACGCCACCAAAAGCGCGCCCCCGGCAATCGCCATCGTCTCAACACCCGCCAGGCCGTCGATGCCGTCCATGAAGTTATAAAGATTGATGAACCATCCGAGCGCCAGCAACGCAAGGGCCCGGTCGATCCAGAACGGCAGTAGACCGCCGAAGATAGCTGTCTGGCTTGGGATCAGCCACAGCAACGCTGCCGCCGCTCCAAGATGCGCCCCAAGACGCCACCCAAACGGAATATTCCGCCGGTCGTTGATCGCCGACATCACCGCAAGCCCCGCTGCCCCCGGCACCAAGACCACATACCAGTCGGGCCATGGCCACATCACGAGCGCTGTCCCAACCGCCGCCGCAATCACCGCCCGGCCGCCGCCTTGCGGCACCGGCCCCGCATGCATCGTACGATCATTTTCAACCGCAACCACCTGACGCGCCGCAAGCCAATCAATCAGCACGCGCGTCCCCACGGACGACGCCACGAACGCGACAGCGATGGTCAAAACGGCATACACGCGGCAGGGCCTTTTCCAGTTGCCAATATATTAGGCGCGGGTCCAGGGTCTAAGACCCTGGTCGGGGTGCCCGAGGGGCGGATAGCCCATCGGCTTCGTGCCACATACGCCGACGAGGGTGGTAATCTGCAAACAGAAACGGCCCGCACTGCAGGCCGTCTCGTCAAACCATCGTCACACCAGCAATTCAACGCGGCAGCGTCGTCTTGCCCATCAGCGCCTTGTCGATGGCATGTGCCGCCTGACGCCCCTCGCGGATCGCCCAGACGACGAGCGACTGCCCGCGCCGCATGTCTCCGGCAACGTACACGTTCTTCTGGCTGGTCGCATAGGCCTTGTCGTCGGCCTTTACGTTGCCGCGCGCGTCGACATCGAGCCCGAGCCCGTCGGTGATTGGCGACACAAAGCCCATCGCAAGCAGCACCAGATCGGCCTTGATCTCGAATTCGCTGCCTGGAATTTCCTTGAACGTCGCGTCGACCTTGACGCACACGAGCTTGGTGACGCGGCCGTCTTTGCCGTCGAAGCGCTTGGTGTTAACGGAGAAGTCGCGCTGGGCACCTTCCGCCTGACTGGACGAGGTGCGCATTTTCAGCGGCCAGTTCGGCCACGTCAGATCCTTGTTTTCCTTGTCCGGCGGCATCGACATGATTTCAAGCTGCGTGACGCTCGCAGCACCTTGACGGATGCTTGTGCCGATGCAATCCGAGCCCGTATCGCCGCCGCCGATGACAACCACA
Organism: Hyphomicrobiaceae bacterium; assembly: GCA_040080145.1. Classification (GTDB taxonomy): domain Bacteria; phylum Pseudomonadota; class Alphaproteobacteria; order Rhizobiales; family Hyphomicrobiaceae; genus JANXVY01. Next base: position 1,149 of record JBEBJA010000145.1, on the reverse strand, counting down.
TGGCGGCCCTTGGCAACTTCGCCGGTCGCCTGATTGGACAGCGGCTCTCCCGAAACGCGGCGGTTCTGCTGCGGCAGGAAATCCATTGCGAAATGGATGCCGCCGAGCGCACGTCCAGGCACGGTCAGATCGCGCGGCTTTTCCGCGCCGCTCGCAAACAGCACGCTGTCGAATTCACGCACCAGTTCAGCGACCGGACGGCCGCCCGTCCCGATCGTCGTGTTGCAATGGAACGTGACGCCTTCGCCTTCCATCTGCGTGACGCGGCGCTCGATGAGCGTCTTTTCCATTTTGAAGTCGGGAATACCATAGCGCAGCAAGCCGCCCGGATAGGCGTTGCGTTCGAACACATGCACGTCATGACCAGCCCGGCCCAGCTGCTGGGCGGCTGCCAACCCAGCAGGTCCCGAGCCGATGATCGCGACGCGCTTGCCGGTCTTGTGCGACGCCGGCTGCGGCTTGATCCAGCCTTCGGTCCACGCGCGGTCGGCAATGGCAGCTTCGATTGTCTTGATTGTCACCGGCTTGTCGTCGATGTTGAGCGTGCAGGCGGCTTCGCACGGCGCCGGGCAGATGCGGCCCGTCACTTCGGGGAAGTTGTTCGTCGAATGCAGGTTCGCCGCCGCCTCTTTCCAGTCGCCCGAATAGACGAGATCGTTCCAGTCCGGGATCTGGTTGTTGATCGGGCAGCCGTTGTGACAAAACGGAATCCCGCAGTTCATGCAGCGCGCCGCCTGGTTTTTCAGCTCGCCATCGGCCAGCGGAATCACAAACTCTTTGAAATCCTTCGTGCGCTTCTCAACCGGCTCATATGCGCGGTCGTGACGCTCAAATTCCATAAATCCCGTCGGCTTGCCCATCGTGTCCAGTCTCTCGTAAGTTGTGCAGCACTGACCTATAGCGCGCTGAACGCCCGCCGTCACTGCCAGCGTCTGCAGTAAATTCGCGCAGCCTGCCCGTCATTCGGGCATGACGCCGAACGTGCTAATCAGGCCTTCGAATGGGATATGCGCGTCAATACACGCGCATATCCCACTCGCTCCGTCATGGCCGCGCAGGCGCACAGGCGCTAACATAGCGAAACGGTGGCCCCCTCTCCCCCTGGGGAGAGGGTTGGGGTGAGGGGGCTCTTCTGCAAAGCCAGCCGAG
>JBEBJA010000131.1:0-19575 GCA_040080145.1 Hyphomicrobiaceae bacterium | reverse complement strand
CCCCTAACCCCTCCCCGCAAAGGGGGAGGGGAATCAATACGCTGCGGACCTACTCGGCGGCGTCGCGCATTTCGTTTTCGGTTTGGTCGTAGTGGCTGGCGACGCCGGTATCGAGCAGCATGCCCAGCGCGTGCAGGTAGACGTCGAGGATCGATTCTTCTTCTTCGCGCTCGGTCTTGGACTTCTTGCGCATCCGCACGATGGTGCGCAGGGCTTTGACGTCGAAGCCGACGGCTTTGGCTTCCAGGTATTTGTCGCGGATGTCGTCGGAGAGAGCCTTCTTGTCTTGCTCTAGACGCTCGATCTGCTCCACGAGTTGGCGCAACTGGTCCTGTGCCGCCGATGGAAGTGTGCTCATGGAATTCCTCACTGAGTTGAATTGAGCACGACGCTAGTGTAGCGCACCTGACGTTTGGTACCCGCGAGCGGCTAGTCTCAGAACCAAACGTCAGGTGCTAAAGCTACACTAGAATCATAGACTTGCTAGTGTTCCTTATGGTTCTAACATTTGCTCAAAACCTAGCCGAACCGGGAAGCAAATGTCAGAACCGGAACACTAGAGATGCAGGTGCTGCTCAGCAAGGGTGGTGGGCAATTGATCCAGAGCTTTTTGAAAGCTGTGGATCAATTGTGAAATTTTCACCGGTTTGGCGTTATTGCGATTGCGGCGATTTGGCTAAGGTCTGCGCAAAGAACCCATCCATCTCGCGGCGATCGCGATCATCGGCGGGACCGTGGGTGGTCAGGAATTCCAGCACAGGCTTACCCTTGCTGGTTTGGACGCTGCCGGTGGTCGAGAGCTTCATGCTACTGCTGATGAAGTTTACCACATCCGAACCATGGCAGCTTGCACAGTGCTCCAGGTAGAACTCCATACCCCGGTTCGGCTCCTCCTGCGCCATCAACCGACACGTTGGGGCAATCATCAGCGCTGCCAGAATCGCGATGCGCGAGAGCATGTTCATTGGGTTCTCCATCGACGCAGGTCTTGGAGTCTGTCCGGAAAGTTTCTTCATGATTTCAATGGTTCCTTTTTGTCATCCGCGGCGTCGAACCCCTTGTCCGTAGCGGAGGCTACGGCCTTCGGGCTTCTTCTGGCGGGCTGACGAAAAATCAACTCGTTGAAATCGCAAAGCTCTCTTCCGGACAGACTCTTAATCAGAGAACGTAAGAACACGTGGCAGCCCGTCGCTTTGCTCAGTCGTGCTTGGGCTTATTAACTTCGTATGCGGCCTTTTGTTCCGGCGTGGCTTCGCGCTGGTTCAAGGCGCGCCACTCGTCATAGGGCATCCCGTAAATCAGCTCGCGGGCGGCGTCTTTGGTGATCGCGATACCGTTCTCCTTGGCGGCGTCCTGATACCAGTTGGCGAGGCAGTTCCGGCAGAAGCCCGCCAGGTTCATCATGTCGATGTTCTGGGCGTCGGCGCGGGTGCGAAGGTGGGCGACGAGGCGGCGGAAGACGGCGGCTTCGAGTTCGGTGGCCGTTGCGGGCGTTATATCTGGTGAGGAACCGGTCATGATAATCCTTGAGTGATTGGATTGATGGGTTGGGTATCGCTATGGGAGCCGTAATGCTCGACGCGCCTGAGAGACGCGCTGTGAGCGGGAGCGGCGAGGATTGAGTCTACGATGCACGCCAAGCGCTCGCTCCAACTGTCCTGGCCCTGGGCCGTTGCAATCAGGTCTTGACGAACCTCGACCAGGGCGGCGGCGAGGCCCCTCTGCGTCGCATGCTTCCACATCGTGTCGCCCTTGAGGATGCCGGTGTAGGGTTCGTTATCACCAACGACCAGGGCCGGATCGGCCCGCAAGGCGTCGAGAAAGGGCAGGGCGAGGCGTGGGTCTGTGTCCCACAAGATGCCGGCGTGCCAGGGCCGGGGAATGCCGTTCCAGACAGGCGTAAAGCTGTGCATCGAGATGATGATGGGCACCGTTCCGGTATCGAGGCAGGCATCGAGAACACGGGCTATGGCGCTGTGATAGGGCGCGTAGAAGCGGTTGATGCGGCGGGAGCGTTCGGCAGCGTCGAGGTGGCGGTTGCCGGCAATGACGGCGCCGTCGGCAATGCGCATAATCAAGGTGGGATCGTCGTCACCGCGATTGGGGTCGATCAGGAGGCGGGAAAAGCTGGATAGGACGGCAGGTGCACCGAGGCGGGCGGCAAGGCCGCGCGTGACGGCCTGCGCTCCGATATCGTAGGCGATGTGGCGTTCGAGTTCGGCCGGGTTCAAGCCCAACGTGCCGTATTCGGACGGACAATGATTGGTTGCGTGATCGCACAGCACGACGACGCCGCACGCAGCGTTGCCGCCCACGACGGTGACCGCTTCGGTTTGCCGGCATTCAATCGTTGCGGGTGGGACCCGAAGACAAACATCCATATCCGTATATGGACTGGGCTTATGCTGGCCGGCAAGGGCTCTGGACCGCTTGACGGCGCGGCCAGTTCCCGCAATGGATATCCTACCAAAGGATAAGCTTCCCTTCTAAAGGCTCTCGATGTCGATCATCCGCACCTCTGCCTCGAATGATGCTCCTTGCGAAGACAAGATGCGCGCCCTGTTGATGTCGCTTTACACGGCGGCATGGTCGACGGCGCATCCCCGGTCATGCGTGCCGCCGCATTTGCCGCAAGTGCCCAAGGGCGGACGGCTCATTGTTATCGGAGCTGGCAAGGCGTCGGCTGCGATGGTGCAGGCGACGGAAGCCCACTACCTCGCCAACGGCCAACAGAGCCATGTGGGCGGGTTTGTAACAACACGGCATGGATTTGGGCTGCCGACGACGTTCATTGACATCATCGAGGCCGGGCATCCGGTGCCGGACGCCAACTCCATTTCGGGCGCGGCGCGGGCGATTGAGGCTGCAAAGGCTGCCGGACCTGACGATCTGGTGCTCGTGCTGCTATCGGGGGGCGCTTCGGCGCTGTGGGCGGCGCCGGTCGCGGGGGTGACGTTTGAGGCCAAGCAGCGGCTCACCAAGCAGTTGCTGCGCTCGGGTGCGCCGATTTCGCAAATGAATTGCGTGCGCAAGCACCTGTCGCGGATCAAGGGCGGGAAGCTGGCGGCAGCGGCATATCCGGCGCGGTTGCTGACGCTCGCGATTTCAGACGTGCCGGGCGATCACCCCGACGAGATCGGGTCCGGGCCGACGGTCGGCGACCGCTCGACGCTGGCGGATGCGCGGGAGGTGCTGGCGAAGTGGGGCATCACACCGGAACCGGACATTGCTGCAGCGCTTAACGACCCGGCGAACGAAACCATCAAGCTTGGCGATCCGCGTCTCGCGCAATCGACTTACATCATTGTTGCCGCCCCTCAAGCTTCGATCAATGCAGCGGGCGCTTTGGCGACAGCTGCCGGTTACCGGGTTGAGATGCTGGGCGACAGCCTCGAAGGCGAGGCGCGCGACGTGGCGGCCGAACACGGCAAGATGGCGCTGGCTTACCTCAAGATCGGCGAACGGGTTGCCATCATGTCAGGCGGGGAACTAACGGTCACCGTGCGCGGCAACGGAGCTGGCGGTCCCAATCAGGAATATGCGCTCAGCCTCGTCGCGACGCTGGGCGGGTCGCCCGGAATTGCAGCGCTCGCGGGCGACACGGATGGCACCGATGGCGGAGCTGGCAGTGCGAGCGACCCGGCGGGAGCCTTTGTGCTACCCTCGACGCTGGTCAGGGCAACGGCTGCGGACCTCAATCCTGCCACCTTCCTTGCCAACAACAATTCAACCGCTTTCTTCCGGCAGGTCGATGGCCTAATCTTGTGCGGACCGACTCAGACCAACGTCAACGATTTCCGCGTGATTCTGGTCGATCCGTGACCGCACGCACGATGACTCCAGAGAGTTCCGCTTGACCAACCACTACGCCGCTTCCGCCGTTTGCCTTGCTCTCGCACTGACCGCATCCGCGACGGCGGCACGGGCCGAACTTAAGCTATGCAATGCGACGGCGAGCCGGGTGGGCGTTTCCATCGGCTATCAGGATCCGCAAGGGTGGGCGACCGAGGGTTGGTGGAATATCGCATCGCAGACATGCGAGACCCTGCTCAAGGGCGCCGTGCCGAGCCGTTTCCTTTATGTGCATGCCGTCGACTACGATCGCGGCGGCGAGTGGACCGGCACCAACTTCATGTGCACGAGCAACAAATCTTTTGCCATTCGCGGCGTGCAGGATTGCCCCAAGCGCGGGCACAACCGCTCTGGCTTTTTCGAAGTTGACACGGGCGAAGCCAAGGAATGGACCATCCGCCTGACCGATCCCGACGACGCGAGCGGAAAGACCAAGTGATAGACATGTAGCGGTGTTGCCACGCGCGGAAAGTGGTATTCACCGGTCTTCAATCTCAAATTACGCAAGGTGGGCATGGCATGAGACGCAATCGTAAGGTCAAGATCGTTGCGACGCTGGGACCTGCCTCCTCCAGCCCGGAGATGCTCGACAAGCTCGTTCATACCGGTGTCGATATGTTCCGCATCAACATGAGCCATTCCAGCCACGACATGGCGCGCGATCTTCACGCCGCAGTCCGTTTCTGTGAGCATAAGAACCGGCATCCGATTGGGATTTTGTACGATCTGCAAGGGCCGAAGTTCCGGCTTGGCGAGTTCACTGGCGGGCGCGTGTTCGTCAAGGAGGGCGAGACGTTCTGTTTTGACCGCACGGAAGCCGCTGGCTCATCGGATCGCGTGTTCCTGCCGCATCCGCAGATTTTCGACGCGGTTGAAGGGGGGCACTTTCTGCTGCTCGACGACGGCAAGATCCGGATGCAGGTGCTTGAGAACAAGGCCGGCCGGATTGCGGCGCGGGTCGTGGTTGGCGGTGCGCTGGCGTCGCGAAAGGGCATCAGTCTGCCGGATACGATGCTGGCGGTTGGGCCGCTGACCGAGAAGGACGAGGCTGATCTCGCCTATGGGCTTGAGCTTGGGGTCGATTGGATTGCGCTATCGTTCGTGCAGCGCGGGGAAGATGTGGCGGACGTGCAAAAGCGCGTTGCAGGCCGGTCGGCGATCATGTCGAAGATCGAGAAGCCGTCGGCGATAACGGACCTTGCTGCGGTGATTGCGGCATCAGATGGGGTGATGGTCGCCCGCGGCGATCTTGGCGTCGAAATGCCGGTCGAGAAGGTGCCGGGCCTGCAAAAGCAGATCACCCGCATGAGCCGTGCAGCGGGTAAGCCGGTGGTGGTTGCGACGCAAATGCTAGAGAGCATGATCTCGTCGCCGGTGCCGACGCGCGCTGAGGTTTCGGACGTTGCAACCGCCGTGTTCGATGGCGCGGATGCGGTGATGCTGTCGGCTGAGTCGGCCGTTGGGCAGTATCCGACCGAAGCGATTGCCATGATGGACCGGATTGCCATAGAGGTCGAAGCCGACCCGAGCTACGACGCGATCGTGCATGCGACGAAGACGGAACCCGTGGCTTCGGGACCGGGTGCGATTGCAGCTGCTGTGCGGGCCGTTGGGCAGACCGTCGATCTGGCGGCGATCTTTTGCTACACGGCGACCGGGTCGACCGCGTTGCGCGTCGCACGCGAACGTCCAGGCCTGCCAGTGATCGGACTGACGCCGGTGCCCGAGACCGCGCGGCGGATGGCGTGCGTGTGGGGGATCCAGTCGATCTTGACGAATGATCCGCAGAACCTGTCAGACATGGTTGCCAAAGCCTGCCGGATCGCATTCGAGGGAGGATTTGCCAAAGCCGGCGAGGGAATCCTGATTACGGCTGGGGTGCCGCTTGGCTCGCCGGGTGCAACCAACATGATCCGCATTGCTTATCTCGATGACAAGGGCGGACCTATTGCGGGGTGATCTGAGCACGGGGGCGAAGCTGTCCTGGTCGCAGCTGTGCTGTCCCTGGTCGCAGCTTCGCTGTCCCTGGTCGCAGCTTCGCTGTGAGCGAGGCGAGCCTGCACTCCGCCGGGAAAGCTGACTCTCAGAGCCACCCGTTTTTGAAACTGAGCGTGCTCTGGCGGAAGCCCTCTAACTGCAGTCGGTCGCCGGTGGGTTGGCTGGGCTTGGTTTAGTGGGGTCCAGTCCCGTGGCAGTTTCTGGATGGCTCGTAGGGCTGCCGGGGGTGGGGCCGTCTTGAGAGGTTCCAATGTTGGAGCCACCGGTTCCACCTGACCATCCCGTTGATCCGGAGTCGCCTGGAGCTGTGCCGGAACTTGGAGACTTGACCGGGGGCGTTGCTGCTTGCGCCGGAGCGGCCTTGTTACACGGGGTTGCGGGCGTTGTTGCTGCTTGGTCGGCGGCCTGGACTGTCCATGGCAGGATGGCGGCTGCAAGGCCGAAGCAAATTTTCAGTCCGATCTTCGACTTCATTCCGGCCTCCACAATACGCTGTTCCAACTGTGCTGTGGAGGGCGAACGCAGGGGCGGTAGGTAAGTTCCTGACGATTGGTTTATTACCAGCCCGCAGCCGTTTCGACTGTTCGTTTGACAGACTGCGGGCCGGTATTCTCTTTGCTTTGCGCGTGGCCGCCCCACCAACCCCACGCGCGGGTACCAGCCCGCAGCCGTTTCGACTGTTCGTTTGACAGACTGCGGGCTGGTATTCTCTTTGCTTTGCGCGTGGCCGCCCCACCAACCCCACGCGCGGGTACCAGCCCGCATGAGCCAGTACTTGTCGGGTTGGTATTAGGTTTTCTGACCGTCGACGTCACGGGAGAGTTCGTTGACGGCGTCTGGGACGCCGGGGGCGTTGGGGTTGATTTCAAGCAGGCGCTCGAAGGCTTTGAGTGCGGCTTTCTTCTGGCCGGTTTCGCGCAGGATGAGGCCTAAGAACTCCATCGCACGGTAGTGATTGGGTTCGAGCGCGATGCAGCGGCGGAGGTCGCCGACCATGCGCTCGACGTCGTTGCGCAGGTGATGGACGTAGGCACGGCGGTTCCAGCCTTCGGCGTAGTCGGGTGCGAGATCGACGACCGCATCGAGAAACTTCAAGGCGAGGTCGAGGTTTTTGTCGCCGATGGCTTTCGCTGAGCGGTCCATCAAAAGCGTGACAGTATCGCTGCCAGAATAGAGCCAGAGGCGTTCGATGGCCTGGGTGATGGGCTGTGCCTGTTTGTCGTCCTCGGCTGTGGCGAGGTAGGCGTACAGGTTTTGCAGCAGCTTGGTGCGTTCGCCGGCGGTATTGGGCAACGGCTGATTGGCGAGCCCCTGCTTGGCAGATCCGGGCGCAGCCTGGTTTGGCTGGGTGTTGCGGGGGATTTCGACTGGAGCAGCCGGTGCTTTGGGCGGCACCGGTTCTGCAGCTCGGCTAACGCTTGCCACTGCCAGCGCGGAGGCCAGCATTGTCAGAGTGGACAAGAAGCCATGGTGTCGTGAGGGATTTGCGTTTTTTGCCATAACAAAACGCTACGGCGGCCAGAGGCCGCCGTCAAAGGGGGTAACAGGTTAAATTGCAGCAATGCCGCCTAGATTTGGAATGGCGCGCTTGTCTGCGGTTCGTTAGCCCTGACGCGCCTTGAAGCGCTTCTGCGTCTTGTTAATGATGTAGAGACGGCCTTTACGGCGCACAACGCGGTTGTCGCGATGGCGGGCGCGCAGCGACTTCAATGAGTTACGAACTTTCATAGCATCAACCTAATTTCGTGTGGTGCGCGCCAGCCAACATTGCCGTCACGAATGTTTCGTCCCCTTCGCCAATTTATGATCAGTTGGTTCTAAGCCTTGGCGGATCAGAACCGTTCAGATGGTGGGCGGTACAGGGATCGAACCTGTGACCCCTACCATGTCAAGGTAGTGCTCTACCGCTGAGCTAACCGCCCCCGTGCCATCTGAATAACCGGCGAAGCGGTGGCTATAACGGCATTGATCGCCGAAGGCAAGCCGCTACGTACGCTATTTGCATTTAACCCCCGAGCAGGCGGTCAACCTCTTGGACTAGGTCCTTCAAATGGAAGGGCTTGGACAGGACTTTGGCATCTTTTGCCGCGCCCATGTCGGCATTCAAGGTGACGGCGGCAAAGCCGGTGATGAACATGATCTTGAGCTCGGGATCGAGTTCGCTGGCGCGGCGGGCGAGTTCAATTCCGTCCATTTTCGGCATCACGATATCGGTCAGCAGGAGCGTGAACGGCTCCTGCTGGAGGCGCTCGAATGCCGCCTCGCCGTTGTCGAAGGCGATGACGTGGTGGCCCGCTTTGGCCAGCGCCCGCTCAAGGAAGCCGCGCATGGAATCGTCGTCTTCGGCGAGCAGAATGCGGGAAACGGGGAGGCGCGAGGGCATAAGGGTCATTGGTGGCCTAGTATTGGGCGTTGGGTGATGGGCGCTGACGACAGGGTCGGCGTGGCTGAAATGCATTCACAACAGTCTGCAACGACTTTGGTAAAAGGAGGGTGAAATCCTGGTGCCGCTGCTAAAGATTAGTTCACTTTTGCAGAATTGCAGGGTTTTCCCCAGCAGATTTCCGTTTCGCAGGCACGGTATGGTTTTGCAATTTCGCCGGCATGCCCGTTTTATTTTTGCGCTGTGCGAACGGGTCAGATAGACACAGCGCTCGGCGACAGGCAGAATGTCGCACCGTCTCATGCTTCAAACTCATCGGCCAGATGCCCCACCTCGAACGCGCCTCCATCCTCGCTGAATTCCAACCCGCGTTCAAGGTTGACCGTCCGGCTGTCCAAAGCGCGCCGTTTGTGTGGTGTTCGCCTCATTCTGGCAGGCATTACCCTAAGGCCTTTCTCGAGAGTGTGCGGCTTGATCCGCTCGCTTTACGTAAGTCGGAAGACTGCTACGTCGATGAATTGGTTGGCGGTATTCCACGCTTGGGTGCGCCGCTGCTGTCGGCGGAGTTTCCGCGGGCCTATCTGGACGTCAACCGCGAACCGTACGAACTCGATCCGGAACTGTTTGCCGAGCCGCTGCCGGACTTTGCCAACACGATCTCGGCGCGCGTGGTCGGTGGACTGGGGACGATTGCGCGCATCGTGGCGGATGGCGAGGATATCTACCAACGGCCGCTCAGGCTTGCGGCGGCATTCGAGCGGATCGAATTGTTGTACAAGCCGTTTCATGCCGCGCTGTCCGACCTGCTTGATGCGACCCATCAGACGTTCGGATATGCGATTTTAATCGACTGCCACTCGATGCCGTCATCGCTCATGTCCCAGAACAGCGGGGCGCGGCCCGACTTCGTGCTCGGCGACCGGTTCGGGTCGAGCTGTCATCCCCGCCTCAGCGCGTTCGTGAAGGATACGCTGACACGGCTTGGTTATGACACGCAGATGAACCGGCCCTATGCCGGCGGATTTATCACGGAACACTATGGCCGGCCGGCGCGCGGCATTCATGCATTGCAGATCGAGGTCAATCGCGGACTGTACTTGCACGAAGCGAAAATGGAGAAGTCGCTGGGCTTTTCGCGGTTGCAGCGCGACTTGACGACGCTCGCACAGCGGATGTTTTGTGAATTTCCCAGCTTGCTTCCGCAGGCCCCTGGGCAGATCGCTGCGGAATAGCGGCGTGGCCCACGCTTGGAACGCTATAGGCCCAAAAAAAAGGCCACCATCGCTGGTGGCCCAAGTCTAGGGAGGAAACGCCCAAGGAGGGCAACGGCCTCAGGAGACCAGCTCACTGATGTCGCACTGCAATAGATATAGTGCTGGACTTATTTCGCAACTGCGAAAAACGCATAGCTGTTGTGTGAGACTTGCAGCGCCGGAACCGCGCACCCCCTTGAAAGCATACACTTTATACCGGTGGTGCAGATCTGGACCAAAAGTTCGTGCAACTCCAAAGCATTACTATTCCGCATTCTGATCGGGGGATGTGGTGTCTTTGAGTGCTGTGGGTGCAAACCGCGTAAGTGGGTTGTCCGGCTGCGCTTGGCTGCGGGCACAAAAAAAGGCCGTTCATCGAACGGCCCAAGTCTAGGGAGGAAACGCCCAAAGTGGGCAATGGCGGCGTGAGAAACAGCTCACAGGGCCATGAATCTGGTATGCCTCTGTTCGGTCGAATCGGCAATATGCAGCCGATGCTCTGCAGCGAAAATCCAGACCATTGATGCCGCAGCGCAACAGCCGGGTTTGATCTGACAGGCATTTTCTGCAACTTTTGGCTGACGGGGGTATTCGCAGCCGCCAAAAAAGGACGTTCCTGTTTCGGGATGTCTCGCCTTTTCCGATTGAGATCGATGCGCCTCGCTCCGCGTTAGAGCCGCTTTCCCAACCGGGCATTCAAGCAACAATGCCTGGCCCCTTCGTGCGGCCCCTGGATAGCCGGGTCAAGCCCGGCTATGGAGTGGGAGGCGGCTTTGAGCCAAGCAAAACTGGGGAGACTGAAGGCAAGAACATGCGCGCAACAAAAGCCCCGACCCAGACCGCGCTGCTTGCATGCGCCCATTCACTCGCCGACGCCTCGGGCCAGGTCATCCGGCCGTTTTTTCGCAAGGCCATCGCGGTCGACGACAAGGGCGGCAAGGCGGGGTTTGATCCGGTTACCGCCGCTGACCGTGCCGCCGAAAAGGCCATCGCGCGCCATCTTGCATCGGCGTTTCCAGATCATGGCATTATCGGCGAGGAATTCGGTACCGTACGCCCGGACGCGCGTTTCCGGTGGGTGATCGACCCGATCGACGGGACGCGCGCGTTCATCATGGGGCTGCCGACGTGGGGCACGCTGATCGGGTTGATGGACGGCGCAGACCTCGTGCTCGGGGTGATGGATCAGCCGTTTACCGGGGAGCGATTTTGGGCAAGCGCCACGGCTGCGCATTTGCGAACAGCGGATGGCAAGACACGCAAGATCAGGACGCGGGCCTGTGCGGACCTTGGCAAGGCGGTGTTTTCCAGCACGCATCCGGATTTGTTTGCCAGCCCTGGTGAACGAGCGGTCCACGATGCGGTCAAGGCCAGTGCGCGCATGACGCGCTATGGCGGCGATTGCTACGCCTATTGCCTGCTGGCGGCAGGGCACATCGACGTTATCGTCGAGCCCGGGCTCAAACCATATGATATTGCAGCGCTCGTCCCGATTATCCAACGGGCGGGCGGAATCGTGACGACCTGGGATGGGGGGCCGGCCACACATGGCGGTGACATCGTTGCATGCGGGGACCCGGCGCTGCATGCCAAGGTTCTGCGGGTGATTGCAAAGTCCGGGCGGGGGTAGGCGATCGGTGACGGCGGTTTCGCCGCGTTAGGCGGCGACTTTGTCGACGCCGAAGTAGGCATCGAAGGCGGCCCAGAAGCGGCGGCGGACGCCGTCGGATTCCTGCAGGATTTCGTGGCGGGCACCGGGCATCAGGATGTGCGTGCCAACCTTGAGGCCGACTGCGAAGCGTTCGATGGCGGCGACCGAGACAATTTCATCGTCGCCAGGGGCAAACAGGAGCGCAGGGATCTTGATGCGTTCAGGGTAACCCGATGCGCCAACCGTGTTGCAGGAGCGCAGCGCCGCGCGCAGCCAGCCGAATGTGGGTGAGCCCAGCCCTAATTGAGGCGCCGCATTCAGGATCGCTTTATTGCGCTCGAAGCGTTCGCGGTCGGAGGTGAGGAAATTGCCTTCGAACTCACAGGTTTCGATAGGCGCTGGAATCCCACCGGGCACGAAGCGCGTTGCCAAGCCAAACAAGCTGGCGGTCTCGGCATAGGCCTGCGCGAGCCTCAACGGATACTTGAGGCGTTCGGGTGCAATCGCAATCATGGGTGCGCAGAGCACGAGACGGTCGAACCAGGAGCCGGGCTCAGTTGCGTGACGCAGGAGGATGTTTGCGCCCATCGAGTGCGCCATCCCGATGTAGGGTGGCGGGCAATCTGGAAGAACCACGTCCTTCATGAAGCGGACGAGGTCACGGTCGTAGGTTGTAAAGCTGTTGATGTAACCGCGCGACGGGCCGGACAAGGCGCGATACGATCCGCCCTGACCACGCCAATCCATGGTCGCGACGGCGAATCCACGGCGGCGAAGCTCGGCGATTACCTCGAAGTATTTCTCGATAAATTCGCCGCGACCACTGAACAGGCAGACCGTGCCGCGCCGGGGCGCGCGCGTGGCTTCCCAGCGGGCATAGCGCAGCGGTGCGCCGTCGTGGCCGTTCAGAACACCAACAACGGCCCCGCTCGGTACGGGATTGGTTGCCAATGACACGAGCTGCATGACGCCTCCGGGCGGACGATTGAGTGTTGGTGTCACCTTTTCAACGGCCCGGAAGCGAAACGCAAGCGGGGTTACCAGCGGCGGTGATGGCGTCCGTGGCCGCCACCGAAGCGAAGGCCAATGGCGGGACGCGGTGTGTAGTAGCGCTCATAGTAGACGGGGCGCTCGGTATAGACGACGCGGGGATGGGCCTCGAAGACGTCGCCGCTGCAGCTATCAACCTCGAGGTCGAAGGGACGGCCATTGTCATTGCGGGCCACCATGTAGGCGACTTCGCCACGGATCTCGACGTTGGCAAACTCATGCCAGCCTTGACGGTTGAGCGCTTCGCGGATGCCGTATTTCGAAAGGCACTCGGCGACGACGCGGCGGCGCGGTTCTGCGCGTGGCAGAGGCGGGGGCGGCAACGCATCGTCGTCCTTGTAGGACTGGCGATAGTCAACCGGTGGCGGGGGGACGGGGACGGGATAGCCGTCGTTCGTCGCGGTGCCGCCGCGCCAAGGGAGGGGTTCGCCGCGATCATCGTAGTCGGCGGCGCTAACGGGCACGCTGACCGCGAGCATGACGGCCGCAAGAGCACCAACGGCCAAACGGTGGACCAGTGCAAGGTTCATGGGATTTCCTCTGGACATTCAGACACTAAGTCAACGGTGATGCAGCGCAGATGAACGCTACATGAAGGCAAGCCGATTTGCTGTTTATTTCGCGTGAGTTGGGCAGGGATGTGACCGATGCCGGGCCGCGCTACCCCATGGCCGTTTCGCGCAAAGTCTGTTTTGCCGCACATGGGTCACGGGCGCGGGCTTGGGTTACGGGTGGGCTTGGGTTACGGGCGCGGGCTTGGGTTCCACGGGCTGGATCGCTGGGTGCGGTTCCGGGATTGAATTTTTTGGGTCTGGTCCCGGCCTTGAACGCTTAAGGGGCCTTCCTATTTCACCAGTGCACGCCGCTCAGCCGGGTGCAGTCACGGCCTTGGCCCCATTCCGGGCAGGGATAATCTGTCGCTTCTTTGGAGGACACCACTATGAGACAGTTCGACTATGCACCGCTCTATCGCTCGACCGTCGGCTTTGACCGTCTGGTGCAGCTGCTTGACGCCGCAACCGGCCTCGATACAGACAGCGGATATCCCCCCTACAACATCGAACGCCTGAACGATCAAAGCTATCGGATCACGATGGCGGTGGCCGGATTTGGCGAGGGCGACCTCAAAATTGATGTGAAGGAAAATGCGCTTAGTGTGCGCGGCGATAAGAAGGCCGAGGCAAGTGAAAAGCGCCAGTTCCTGCATCGCGGGATTGGTGAGCGGGCGTTTGAACGCCGGTTCCAGCTCGCCGATTACGTCGAAGTGACGGGCGCCAACTTGAAGGATGGCATTCTCAGCATCGAACTCACGCGCAATCTGCCCGAGCGGATGAAGCCACGAACGGTCCATATTGGCACGGCGGTTCCTGCCGGCGCCAAGCAGATCGAGGCTGCCGTGAACTGAGGGCCCGGCGGATAAAAACAGGCAGACTTCTGAATTTGAGTTGGGCGGCGGGTGTCTTTGGATGCCCGCCGCCTGTTTTTTGGGCAATCGGTCGCAAAGTCCGTGTAAAATCCTTGCACGGTATGGACTATCGGCGGCGCAATCGGTGCGTTAGTGTCGCGGTGGCGCTCGGCTCGCACATCACATAATGTGGCGCGCTCGAAGCGGTGCGCGCTCAAACGTGCGCCCGGCAAAACATCACGCTTTCAGGCCCAGGGTTCACGCTGCTGGGCCTCGCGGACATATAAGGTTTCATCGATGACGAAGCTTCTTGACGACGCAAACGGCCGGGAAGGGGTTTATCCGCGCCCCGAAGCGCAGGGTCTGTTCGACCCCGCGCACGAAATCGATGCCTGTGGCGTCGGCTTCATTGCGCAGATGAAAGGCGTCAAGTCACACCAAATCGTCGAGGATGCGCTGCGGATCTTGGAAAACCTCGAGCATCGCGGTGCGGTCGGGGCTGATCCGCTGGCGGGCGACGGCGCTGGTATTTTGATTCAGATCCCGCATGAGTTTCTCAAGGCGGAGTGCAAGGCGCTCGGCTTTTCGCTGCCCGGGCCGCAGGAGTATGCCGCCGGTCACGTGTTCATGCCCAAGGATGACCGGTTGCGCGAACACTGCGAGCGCGTCTGGGCCCGCATCCTCAAGGAAGAAAATCTCACGCTGATCGGCTGGCGTTCGGTGCCGGTCGATACGTCGTCGCTGTCGGAGATGGTGATTTCGACGGAACCGCTGCACCGTCAGGTGTTCATTGCGCGACCGGCCAAGATGACGGAAGCCGAGTTCGAGCGGCGGTTGTATCTCGCCCGCAAGATCGTCTCGAACTCGATCCATCAGGCCTACAAGGGCCGCGACATCGGCCATTACACGGTCAGCCTGTCGTCGCGCACGCTCGTCTATAAGGGCATGTTCCTGTCGTATCAGGTCAAGGCCTACTACAAGGATCTGTCCGACCCGCGTCTGACGTCGGCGATGGCCCTGGTGCATCAGCGGTTCTCGACCAACACGTTCCCGTCGTGGAAGCTCGCCCACCCCTACCGGATGGTGGCGCACAACGGCGAAATCAACACGCTGCGCGGCAACAACAACTGGATGGCGGCGCGCGAAGCGTCCGTCACGACGCCGTTGTTTGGCGACAAGATCAGCAAGCTGTGGCCGATCTCGTATGAGGGTCAGTCGGATACGGCGTGCTTTGACAACGCGCTCGAATTCCTGACCATGGGCGGATATCCGCTGGCGCATGCTGCGATGATGCTGATTCCGGAAGCGTGGGCTGGCAATCCGCAGATGGATGCCAAGCGGCGGGCGTTTTATGAGTATCATGCCTCGCTGATGGAGCCGTGGGACGGACCTGCCGCGATGGCGTTCACCGATGGCCGCCAGATCGGCGCGACGCTTGACCGAAACGGCCTGCGGCCGGCGCGGTATCTCATTACCAAGGACGACGTGGTCATCATGTCGTCTGAGTCCGGCGTGTTGCCGGTTGCCGAAGAAAACATCATCAAGAAGTGGCGTCTGCAGCCCGGCAAGATGCTGCTGATCGACCTCGAAAAGGGCCGCATCGTTTCGGACGACGAACTCAAGGCAGAGATCGCCGCGAGCCATCCGTACGAGTTGTGGCTGAAAAACACCCAGATTCTGGTTCACGATCTGCCGCTGCCAAAGGCTGCCAACAAGAACGCGGCCATGCGGGGATCGCTGCTCGATCTGCAGCAGACGTTCGGCTACACGCAGGAGAGCCTGCGGTTCCTGATGTCGCCGATGGCGACGACGGGCAATGAAGCCGTCGGTTCGATGGGCACGGATACGCCAATTTCGGCGCTGTCGTCGAAGTCGAAGGGGCTGCACACATACTTCAAGCAGAACTTCGCGCAGGTCACCAATCCGCCGATCGACTCGATCCGCGAAGAACTGGTGATGAGCCTCGTGTCGTTCATCGGGCCGCGCCCGAACATTCTCGATCTTGAAGGCACGTCGAAGGAAAAGCGGCTCGAAGTCGAGCAGCCGATCCTGACGGATGAAGACCTTGAGCGCATCCGGGCGATCGGCGCGGTGGCCGACAACGACTTCTCGTCGGTGACGCTCGACATCACCTATCCGGCAAAGCAGGGTGCTGCCGGCATGGGCTCGGCGCTCGACTGCTTGTGTGCGGAAGCCGAAGAAGCGGTGCGCTCGAACGAGTTCAACATCGTCATTCTGTCGGACCGCAACACGGGTGCCGACCGGGTGGCGATCCCGTCGGTGCTCGCGACGTCGGCGGTGCATCATCACTTGATCAAGCAGGGCTTGCGTACGTCGGTCGGACTTGTCGTTGAGACGGGCGAGGCGCACGAGGTGCATCAGTTCGCGCTGCTTGCTGGCTACGGCGCGGAAGCGATCAACCCGTATCTCGCGTTCGAGACGTTGCAGACGATGCTGCCGGAGCTTGGTGGCGATCTGACCGCGTATGAGGTCAAGAAGCGCTACATCAAGGCCGTGGGCAAGGCGCTGCTCAAGGTCATGGCGAAGATGGGTATTTCGACCTATCAAAGCTATTGCGGCGCGCAGATTTTCGACGCCGTCGGCCTGCGCTCGTCGTTCGTGCGCAAATATTTCACCGGCACGCATACGCAGATCGAAGGTATCGGACTGCGCGAAGTTGCGCGCGAAACCGTCGAGCGGCACAAGGAAGCGTTCAGCGAGAACCCGGTGCTGGCCGATTCGCTGGACGTGGGTGGCGAGTATGCCTTCCGCATTCGTGGGGAAGCGCACGTCTGGCGTCCGGGCGTCGTGGCCGATCTGCAGCATGCGGTGCGCGGCAACCTGCCCGACAAGTATCGCGAGTTCGCGCGACAGGTGAACGACCAGTCCGAGCAGCTGTTCACGATGCGCGGCCTGTTCCGCATCCGCACAGCGGCTGAGCTTGGCCGCAAGCCGATCCCGCTGACCGAGGTTGAGCTGGCCGCCGACATCGTCAAGCGGTTTGCGACGGGCGCGATGAGCTATGGCTCGATTTCGCGCGAAGCCCACACGACGCTGGCGATTGCCATGAACCGCATCGGCGGCAAGTCGAACACGGGCGAGGGCGGCGAGGAATCCGACCGGTTCGTGCCGATGGCCAATGGCGACAGCATGCGTTCGGCGATCAAGCAGGTTGCCTCGGGCCGGTTCGGCGTGACGACGGAATACCTCGTCAATGCGGACATGATGCAGATCAAGATGGCGCAGGGCGCCAAGCCCGGCGAAGGCGGACAGTTGCCCGGCCATAAGGTCGACGCGACGATTGCCAAGGTCCGCCACTCGACCCCGGGCGTCGGGCTGATCTCGCCGCCGCCGCATCACGACATCTACTCGATCGAAGATCTGGCGCAGCTGATCTACGATCTGAAGAACGTCAACCCAACCGCGGACGTGTCGGTGAAGCTCGTGTCGGAAATCGGCGTCGGGACGGTTGCGGCCGGTGTCGCCAAGGCGCGCGCCGATCACCTGACGATCTCAGGGTTCGAGGGCGGCACGGGGGCATCTCCGCTGACGTCCATCAAGCACGCGGGTTCGCCGTGGGAAATCGGCTTGGCAGAGACCCATCAAACGCTGGTGCTCAACCGGCTGCGCGGGCGTATTGCCGTACAGGTCGACGGCGGGATCCGGACCGGACGCGACGTCGTGATCGGCGCATTGCTGGGGGCGGATGAGTTCGGCTTTGCGACCGCGCCGCTGATCGCTGCCGGGTGCATCATGATGCGTAAGTGTCATCTCAACACCTGCCCGGTCGGTGTTGCGACGCAGGACCCGATCCTGCGTGCCAAGTTCAAGGGCAAGCCTGAGCACGTCATCAACTACTTCTTCTTCGTCGCCGAAGAAGTCCGCGAGATCATGGCAGCGCTTGGCGTTGCCAAGTTCGACGATCTGGTCGGCAACACGGACGTGCTCGACAAGGAGCAAGCCATCGAACACTGGAAGGCGCGCGGGCTCGACTTTGCGAAGCTGTTCCACAAGCCCAACGTGCCCAAGTCGGTCGCGATCCGCCATGTGGACCGGCAGGATCATCAGCTCGAAAACGTGCTCGACCGCACGCTGATTGATCTTGCTTTACCCGCGCTTGACGACAAGCTGCCGGTCAAGGCCGACGTTTCGATCACCAACGTCAACCGCTCGACGGGCGCGATGCTCTCGGGCGAAGTTGCCAAACGCTATGGTCATGCCGGCCTGCCTGAGGACACCATCTGGTTCGATCTCAAGGGCACGGCCGGTCAGGCGTTCGGCGCGTGGGTCGCCAAGGGCGTGACGCTCGATCTCGTGGGCGAAGCCAACGACTACGTCGGCAAGGGCCTTTCGGGCGGCAAGCTGATCGTGCGGCCAAACCCGAAGTCGGGCATCAAGCCGCATGAAAGCATCATCGTCGGCAATACGGTGCTGTATGGCGCGATCTTTGGTGAGTGCTATTTCCGCGGCGTGGGCGGCGAGCGGTTTGCCGTGCGCAATTCGGGCGCGTTCGCGGTCGTCGAAGGCACCGGCGATCACGGCTGCGAATACATGACCGGCGGCGTCGTCGTCGTGCTTGGCGGCACGGGGCGCAACTTTGCGGCCGGGATGTCGGGCGGGATTGCGTATGTGCTTGACGAAGAGGGCGACTTCGATGGCCGTCTCAACAAAGAGATGGTCGCGCTTGAGCCGGTCGAGGCGGACGCGAAGCTGCTGGGTAAGCTCAGCGCAACGACGGGTCTCATTCCGCTCGTTGGCGGCGATCTGCGGTTTGACGATGCGGCGCGCCTGCATGCGCTGATCTCGCGGCATGCGCACTACACCGGGTCGGTTATTGCGCAAAAGATCCTCAAGGAATTCGGGGCCTACCTGCCGAAGTTCCGCAAGGTCATGCCGGGCGAGTACAAGCGCGCACTGGCAGACATGGCGAAGGTGGCTGAGGCTGCGGAGTAAGGAAGCAGTGAAGGCCAGGGGACACGTCCCCTGGACCCCGCGCCGAAGGTATTGACGGCGCGCCGACGTCTGGGCGAACGGAGCTTGGATATGCATTTATCGAGGCTATCGACCGGACATTATTCGTTGGAATGCGCGGAGGAAGATCTTGGCGGGGTCAGGACTGCGTTGCGGGAACTGTGCGGAACCCCGAGGGTCGTGAATTATGGTCCGTTCATCACTTATACATTTGAAGTTGCCGAGTTCATTTTCCAGAATGAATGGGATGCCCCCTGCCTGATCTCAAGCTCGGATCTTGGTGATCGGATCCTCGAGCAGGTAACCGGAATCCTTGCGCGCGACCCCAACTTTGAACGCAATCATGTTCGATTTTTCAGGAGAACGGATTGACGATTTTCAGGCCATCGATGACAAGCCCGTCGTGCATATCTTAGCTGTAGAGGGTTTTGCAGCCGGCGATCTGGGCGGCGGCGACGATCATGGAATCGTAGATGCTGGGCTCGGTTTGAACGAATCAGCAATATTGCTTTGTTAACAATATCGTTGTCTGGGCCCCGGCCTTCGCCGGGGTGACGGAGATGATGAACTGGCCGCCTGAGCCTTCGGTCAGTTCGACGTCGTCGCCCTCGTGTATGCCTAGCCGCTCGACGAGGTCGTCGGGGAAGCAGACGCCGAGGTCGCCGCTTTCATCGTCCCATTTGAAGATTTTCGCGGTTCGAGCTCCGTTGCAGTGCTATTGGTCAGTGCTTACTCGCAAACATAGTCGTAGCGTCACCATTGTTGGGAAACTTGGCAACCCCACTTTCGTCATGGCCGCGCAGGCGGCCACCCACGGCAACCATCGGTTTGGGAAGCGTTCAATCTTTAGCACAACGCTGAAATTGCGAAACAATCCGTCGTTCCATAGCACCTTGTCGTGGATGGCCGCCTGCGCGCATACGCGCTAAAATAAGCCCTTACTTTCTTCTCCCCCTGGGGAGAAGATGCCCGAAGGGCAGATGAGGGGTGCCTTCACTCGGCTGGCTTTGCA
>JBEBJA010000106.1:0-19625 GCA_040080145.1 Hyphomicrobiaceae bacterium | reverse complement strand
ACCCCTAACCCCTCCCCGCAAGGGGGAGGGGAATCTAGGCGGAGCTCGTTGAAAAATCGAAAACCTTCTTCCCGTGAAGGACCGGGAGCGGGAAGTTAGAATCGCTGTTGTGAACGGGGGCAGGGCGTGCCAGATTCGGCGGCGTTTGCTTGGTCGGCAGGCGCTTCGGCTCACAAAGGTGTCAGGTCATGAAACCAAGGCGATCATTCGAGGCCGGGCATTTACGCAAGTTCCTCCTTATTGTCGACGACAGCACCGAAGTCGAGAGCGCGCTCTATTATGCGGCGAGCCGCGTGCAACGGGCATCGGGCATCATCGTCATGCTCTACATCATAGAACCAGGCGAGTTCACCCACTGGAAGGGCGTGCGCGAACGGCAGATCGAGGAGGCGACGGCGACCGCGAAGGCGCTGTTCCGGCTGGTTCGCCGCAAGCTCAATCAGTCTGGGTTCGAAAGCGTCGTGACCGAAGAGGCAATCCGGGAAGGCGTGAAATCCGAGCAGATCCTGCAGGCGATCAACGAGGATGACGACATCGCCATCATGGTGCTTGGCGCGTCGACCGACGTTAAGGGACCAGGACCGCTGGTTGCTTCGCTGGCGGCTGGCAAGCAGGCCGGGTCGTTCCCGATCCCGATCACCATCGTGCCGGGCAATCTCGCCCTCGAAGACATCAAGGCGCTTGCGTAAGGGCGCCGGAAAATGTGAGTTCGCTCGAGGGACTTCTAAAGAGTCGCGTCCACAACGGCGTGAGGCGACTCATGGAGAAGTTGTTGTTGTTAACCATGCCGCTACCTTGCGCAACGACGAAGGGGTCGCCGAGGCTGGGCGCGGCGGCGAGGTGGCGAGGTCCTTGCAAATCTCGGATTGAGCGGCGGCAGGGGATGCTGGCGTTTTGATTTGGGACAGCGGGAGCAGAGCATGTTTGAGCGCAACAGGGTCGACAATGGCGCAAATTCGCAGCATCTGAGTGCGATCCCGGCTGAGTTGACGCTGGACGACGGGGAAATTCTCACCGGGCAGTTCCTGATTCAGGCGTCACGGACGTTCAGCGATGTGCTGAACGGAGAGGGCCAGTTTTTCGAGTTCGAGCCGTTCGGCAAGGAGCGGCGATTCGTCTCGAAACAGGCGATTCGCTCGGTCAAGCTGCTGCAGACCGGGTCGGCGAACGCGCTCAACATGCGCAAGCCTGCGGACGGTGCGTTCGATCCGTATGTGACGCTGGGGCTTAAAGCCGATGCGGAATGGGAGGATGTGCGCCACGCTTATTTGCGGCTTGCGAAGGCCTATCATGCGGACCGGTATGCGAGCGTCGCGTTGCCGGTCGAGGTGCGGGATTATCTGCAGGCGATGTCGCGCCGGATCAACGCGGCGTATGTGGCGCTGGAAGCACCGCGTAATGTGATCAAGAAGGTGTCGATGCGGGCGGCTCCGGTCTATACGTCGCCGGCGCGGGGTTAGTTTTCCTGAGGTTTTCAGGATTTTACCACCAATTCAGTCGCTTGGGCCCCGGCCTTCGCCGGGGTGACGGAGTTTGGAGCGGTAGAACCGGATCCAATCTACGGTTTGCTTGCGGAAGGTGTTTTCGCGGGGGACTTTGATTGCTCAGCGGCGTAGAGGCGGCCCAGGTGGGCATCTATTTCGGGGTTGGCAGAGGCGCTTTTGTTCTGAGCTTCGCGCTGGCGGTTCTGGCGGGTTGTGGCGCGGATCGCTTGGCCGGAGGTTTTCAGGCGGCGGCCACCTGAAATCAGCAGCGGATGGTGCGGCTCTTCGAGGTCCAACTCTTCCAGGAAGTTTTCGCGCAGGGCATAGAAGCATTGCAGGATGCTGTCTTGGGCGAGTTTGCGTTCGGCTGGCGTAACGCTGGTTTTGATGCGCGGGTCCATCGCCTGTAAGACGCGGCGCATATCGTGGAGCGGCGCGTAGGGGTAGAGGCCGATCAGGGTCTTGGTCTCGCCGGCGTTGCGATAGACGATCCGCATCGTGTCGATGGTTTCGCTGACGCGCGCGAAGGCTGCGATGTGGTCGTCCGACGTGGGATAGGGCTTTTCGAAGTAGCTGTGGAGCACCGATTTGGTGCGGACGATGTTGCGCCATTCCTCTTCGAGGCTTTCGACGAACTTCGAGCGCTTCTGGAACACGTTGGCGAGGTAGGCGGCGACGACGGTGACGAACACCAGCGCCATGTCCTTCAGGTAATCGTAGACGTCCTTGGCCATGGCATCGAGCGGAGCGTTGCCGACGCCGGGGATGTGGGTTGCCATTTTGGCGGCGAAGGCAAGGATGAGGACCAGCGCCAACGCAATGTAGGCGCGCCGCAAAGTCTTCTTAATCCGGTGACGGGTCATGGGGCGGCCTGCTTCTCAGCTGACGGGAATTGGTGGGGGATTGCGTCAGCGGCGGCGGCCACCGAAACCGCCGACCTGCTTGAAGGCTGCGTAGTTCAGCTCGACCAGGAAGAACGCGAACATCAGCATGAAGATGGAGCGCGGGAAGGACGGGATTGCCGTGATCACCACAAACGCTGCGACGATCAATCCGAGAACCGAGACGATCCGTTGGGACCAGATGGCGCTCGTGACCTTTCCGAGCAGGGCCTCGACCGTGTGACCGCCGTCGAGGGGATAAGCAGGCAGCAGATTGAACAGCGCGTAGTACAGATTAATGGTCGCGAGCTGGTAAAGCAGCATCGCCACCAAGGGCTTGCCGCCATGCGCGGCCACCAAGCCGAGTTGGTCAAGCCCCAGCGACAGAAGGAAGTTGACGGCGGGGCCGGCGAGGAAGATCGCGGCACACTTGAAGCCGCCCTTGGGGAGCGAACTCGCGAAATGGATGATGCCGCCGAGGCCGGTCAGGTCGATGTGGCTGATGCGGACGTTGAACAGGTGGGCGACGATGCCATGGCCCAACTCGTGGAGCAGGATCGAGCCCATCATGCCCGCGATGATCAGCAGGCCGAGCGATATCATCTGACTGTTGCCGGACGTGAAGTAGTCGCTTGAAAAGAGGAACAATATCAAAAGGAAGAACATATCGAGGTAGATGGGCACGCCCGCGATGCTGCCTAGCTCGATCCGCGTGTGCATGCGTGTTTTCCTACCCGATGATGAACCCCACGAACCTTTAATAGCGATCTCGCTTATTAAAGGAAACCGGCTTATCCTTTAATAAGAACGCTGTTCATTATGGGCTACGCTCGAATTTTATGGCTCGTTTCGCAACGGGAGGGGCGTGAGGTCGTGCGCACGCTGCCGGTCGAGTGCGGGAAAGGTGTCGACATGTTTGCCCTCTGAAACCCCCACCTCTAACCCCTCCCCACAAGTGGGAGGGGAATCTGCCCCCTCAGCTCTTGCGGCTTCTGGCGGCGAGGGTGCGGAGGCGGAGGGCGTTGAGTTTGATGAAGCCGGCGGCATCTTTCTGGTCGTAGGCGCCCTTGTCGTCTTCGAAGGTGACGAGAGTGGGCGAGTAGAGCGATTTGGCGCTCTCGCGGCCAACCGTCATGACGTTGCCCTTGTAGAGTTCGAGGGTGACTTCGCCTTCGACGTGCTCTTGCGATTTGTCGATCATGGCCTGGAGCATTTCACGCTCGGGCGAGAACCAGAAGCCGTTGTAGATCAGCCCGGCGTAGCGCGGCATGAGTTCGTCTTTGAGGTGCATCGCGCCGCGATCGAGGGTGATGCTTTCGATGGCGCGGTGGGCGGCGAGCAGGATGGTGCCGCCAGGGGTTTCGTAGACGCCGCGCGACTTCATGCCGACGAAGCGGTTTTCAACGAGGTCGATGCGGCCGATGCCGTTGTCGCGGCCATAGTCGTTGAGGGCGGCGAGCAGGGTCGCTGGCGACAGCTTCATGCCGTTGAGGCTGACGGCGTCGCCCTTTTGGAAGCCGATCTTGATGGTGGTGACTTTATCGGGGGCAGCCGTTGGCGAGATCGTGCGCTGGTAGACCATCTCGGGGGCTTTGACCGCCGGGTCTTCGAGGACTTTGCCTTCGGACGACGAGTGCAGGAGGTTGGCGTCAACGGAGAACGGGCTCTCGCCTTCCTTGTCCTTGGCGACCGGGATCTGGTTTTGGCGGGCGAATTCGAGCAGGTCTTCGCGGCCCTTGAAGTGCCACTCGCGCCAGGGGGCGATGATCTTGATGCCGGGTTCGAGGGCGTAGTAGCTCAGCTCGAAGCGGACCTGATCGTTGCCTTTTCCGGTCGCGCCGTGGCAGACGGCGTCGGCCCCAACCTTACGGGCGATTTCGATCTGGGCCTTCGAGATGAGGGGGCGGGCGATTGAGGTGCCCAGCAGATAGATGCCCTCGTAGAGCGCGTTGGCGCGAAACATCGGGAACACGTAGTTGGCGACGAATTCTTCGCGCAGGTCCTCGATGAAGATGTTTTCGGGCTTGATGCCCAGCATCTCGGCCTTCTTGCGGGCGGGGGCGAGTTCTTCGCCCTGGCCCAGATCGGCGGTGAAGGTGACGACTTCGCAGTTGTAGGTTTCCTGGAGCCATTTCAGGATGATCGAGGTGTCGAGGCCGCCGGAGTAGGCCAGCACGACCTTTTTGATGCTGCCTGCCTTGGTTTGCGTTGCCGCGCTCGTCATCTTGGACTTCCTTCGTTGCGAATGATGCGGGCGGCACTACGGTCCGTCCGCCTTTGATGGAATCAAAGACGGACGGACCCTAGTTCTCTGCTTGGTCTTGCCTCTTATCGGAAAACCGGTTCCCACTTTTCCGGAGGCACTCTATAGGCAATTTGTGCCCTGCAACAAGTGTTCGCGGTTCGATTTCAGCAAACCCGGTGATGAGGTCGCACGCGCGAATCAGTTGCGAACGCGTTACGGCCGCGGGAGATCAATCGCAGGCGAGGAAGGCGGGTGCCGCAGCGGTTTTCCACAGTTCTCATACGCGTGAATTTTGATCCGCGGACCTGACGGACGCCTGGACCTTGAGATGCCAGAGTATCTGTTCTTAGCCGCCCTAGCGCGCCTAGCCAACATGATGCGGTTTGGGCCGGGGTGCTGGAATCCTGGAGGTTCGTCCTTGATTTCGCCTGATTTTCCGGACGGATAGCTGCAAGGCATCTTCTTTGGCTGGACGAGCTGGCAGCGCGTTCATCGGTCATCTGGCTACTGTGCGGGCGCTTACGCCGCCAAACGCGAACGCCATTCCATGCGGCGCGGGAAGATATGTTTGTGGTGAGCATTTAGCTCGTGTTCATGACTCCGTCGTGTTTTCGCACCCAAATTCGATGTAAGCACACTCTTGGGAAAAAATTGGTACAACGGGAGATGAATACCGTGAAGAAACTACATACTTTGGGAATGGGTGCTGTGGTTGCCACTGCGGCCTTCAGCCTGTTTGCGCTCACCGCGAACGCACAGCAGCCTGCGCCCGTCAATCCGGCTGTTGTTGCACCGGTGAAGCCGGCTGCGCCGCCCGCCGCTGCAAAGCCTGCAACGGCTCCTGCCGTCACGACACCCGCTGCTGCCGCAAAGCCGAAGACCCCCGCTAAAGCCGCTTCGGCTTGCAAGGGGCTCGACGAAACCGGCTGTAAGGCCAATGCCGAGTGCAACTACGTCGTGCCGGCGAAGGCTGACGCCAAGACGGGCAAAGTCGACAAGCCGTACTGCCGCAAGGTCGCGGGCGTTGCCGTGAAGAAGCCTGCTGCTGCACCTGCGACGGCACCTGCTGCTGCGAAGGCCGCCGCTCCGGCTACTCCCAAGGCTGCAGCACCTGCTGCTCCAAAGGCGAACGCACCGGCTCCTGCTACCAAGCAGTAAGCTCACTTTTGACGTAAAGAACCCGCGCACCTCATATGAGGTGCGCGGGTTTTTTTATGCCTGAAACCAGCCCGCAGAGGGTTTGACTC
This sequence comes from Hyphomicrobiaceae bacterium, assembly GCA_040080145.1. Lineage (GTDB taxonomy): Bacteria > Pseudomonadota > Alphaproteobacteria > Rhizobiales > Hyphomicrobiaceae > JANXVY01. The sequence continues at coordinate 13,768 of JBEBJA010000106.1, read as the reverse complement.
TTCGTTAGACCGTCGGCGCGACGGTATTCTCATTGCTTTGCGCGTGGCCGCGCCACCAACCCCACGCGCAGATACCAAACCGCACACGTCAGTACTTATGCGGTTTGGAATGAATCGCTGGAACGGAACCGATCAGGTCCAGTTACCCATGAGGCGGGATGGGCCCATGGCGGTGCCAAAAGTCATGGCAAGTGCCACCATCGTGGGTGTCATGCCACGGGCGACGGAGGCGTAGCCGCTGTCGGAGTGGAAGTGGGCCACCACACTGCGCAAGCCATTCGAAGCGGTGTCTGCTGCTTTGAGGGCTGCGGCGTTGGCTTCGGCAGCGGGCCAAGCGACCGAGCGCGGCACGCCGCTGTCGATCATGACCTTTGCCATGCCCCATGATGCGGACGTGCCGCGCAGGGGAACGGTGTTGGCAACCGCTAGCATTGCGTGGCCGGGCGGAGTGTGGAAATTGAGGTTCCAGAGGCCTTCGAAACGGCGCGGGTCGAACCACGACATCGGGTTCCAGTCGGCTGCAGAAAGGCCGAATGCCGGCTCTGATTTCGCGGCTGCTGCGGCACGCTCGGCTTTGTCTTTTGTTTCCTGCGTGGCCGGATCAGCCAGACCGGACAGTGCCGTGCACCAGAAGTCCAGGGCCTGTGAAGCCAGCTCAGTGTAGGCAGCGGTTGCAGCAGCTGCATAGCCGGTCGCGGCTTCGGCGCAGCTCTGCGCGATACATTTCGAAGAGCCATTCATTTGGTGGCAATCCTGACAGGAGAATGAAAATTTGGGGCGAGAAGAAACACTTATGTCCCAAAGACACTAATAAAGTATCGCACTGCATCATCAATTTTGCAACGCACCAAGCCGGTATATCCGAGGATTGCGCAAGGACGGGAGCGTATCCGGTTGATTTGGCACAAAACATTTTAGCATCAGAGAACGCACTATATCGCGCCTGCGAAGATGCATTCGTAAGTGTCCAGAGTAGCTTAGATTTTACGCCGACTCAGCGGTTTTGCGCTCGGTAACTGGCACATCACTGACGTTAAGGCGAGGCTTGCCGACTGGGTAGGGCTGGGTCTTGACCAATCCGCCGCCACGCCGCCAGCCGGCAAATCGGCCAGCAAGCAACCAATAGATCAGGCCCGCCGCGATACCTTCGATAGCGTAGGCTTGCCCGGCATAGGGGTTCACAATCGTGCGGATGGCGGTTTCACTGACGAATTGGATACAAAATCCGGCTCCGGCAATGATGGCACCGATAATGGCGTAGGCGAACCAGCTTCGGATACGATTGACTTCAGCCACAACGACCGCGATGGCGGCGAGGGGGACGACGAAAATGGCTTGTTGGGTCGCGGTCAACGCTCCCAGTTCGCCCAAGCGAAAAAGCCGCGCCGTCAGGGCAGGGCCCGACAGTCCGGCCAGCTCGGACGGGGTGATGACGTGCAGAACCTTGACAAGCGCCGCCGTCAGGCAGGCGGCAATCAATCCGATTAAGACTCGTAGAATCGTTCGCATTCCATACCGTCCCGCAGCAGCGTTATCATATGCCGCAAAGTTTACCAATCAGCGGCTGCGTCTGCCGCAACTGGATGCTCAGCTAACGGGATGTAGCGGCAAAATCCCTGCGGGATCAAATGGAAAAGGCTTGCTGGCTGCATACGCCCATTACGCCTTTCGGCCTGCGAGCATCCAGTAAAGCGCGCCGCCTGCGAATCCGGCGGTTGCGAAGACTTGCCAGATGAAGGCCGGCAGATTGTCTGCCCCGCCTTGGCGTTGGACTTCGATCAACAGCGGGGCGGCAGCGACCGCCGCACCGCCGCCGACGATGTAGTACAGGCCGGTGCGGATGCGGGCAACCTCGCCGACGATGACGACGCCGAGCGCGAGAATGAGGGTCGTGGCGAACGACAAGCCGAGGCCGTGCCAGATCCAGGTGGCAACCGTGACGGCGGCATCATCATCGGCGTGGAGCGCGTGGGTCATGCGTTCCAACCCCAAACGGAAGGCGATGAAGCCGGCGAAGATTGCCGCGACGAGGAAGGCGAACGCAACGACGACGATGCGGCCAAGGGCGCTGAACATGCCGGATCCTTAGGTTTGGGCGTCGGTATTGGTGGCAGCATCCGCAACGGGCGTTGCGCCAGGCAAGCGCTGGTTCGCCCGCAGCTTTTCGCTTTCCGATCGCAACTGGCCACAGGCGGCGAGGATGTCGCGTCCGCGCGGGGTGCGCACCGGACTTGCGTATCCAGCCTTATTCACGACGTCGGCGAAGCGCTCGATGGTTTCCCAGTCCGAGCATTCGTATTGAGTGCCGGGCCAAGGATTAAACGGGATCAGGTTGATCTTGGCCGGGATGCCAGCGAGCCGGTTGACCAGGGCGCGGGCATCGGCGGGGCTGTCATTGACGCCTTTCAACATGACGTACTCAAAGGTGATGCGGCGCGCGTTCGAGACGCCGGGGTAGTCGCGGCAAGCATCGAGGAGTTGGGCAATCGGGTAGCGCTTATTGATCGGGACCAGCACGTCACGCAGGTCATCCCGGGTGGCGTGGAGGCTGATGGCCAGCATGGTGCCCGATTCTTCGCCCCAGCGACCGATTTCGGGAACGACACCGGAGGTCGATAGCGTAATGCGGCGCTTGGAGACGGACAGGCCCTCGCCGTCGGAGGCGACGTCCATGGCATCCCGGACGTTGTCAAAGTTATAGAGCGGCTCACCCATGCCCATGAGGACGATGTTGGTAATCTTGCGCTCGCTATCGGGCAGGAGCCGGGTTTCACCCTGGGCGACCGCGCCGGGCCAATCGCCGATGCGGTCGCGCGCCAAGAGGATCTGGCCGACGATTTCGTGGACTTCGAGGTTGCGGACCAGCTTTTGCGTGCCGGTATGGCAGAACGAGCAATTGAGCGTGCAGCCAACTTGGCTCGAGATGCAGAGTGTACCGCGGTCGCTTTCAGGGATGTAGACGGTTTCGATCTCGGGGGCGCGGGCCTCGTGGCCTATTTTTGGCAGCCGCATGAGCCACTTACGGGTTCCGTCGATGGATACCTGTTCGGATATAATTTCGGGCCGGTCGAGGGTGTAGGCGTCTGAGAGTTTGCCGCGCAGCTCCTTTGAGACGTCGGTCATCTGGTCAAAGCGCGTCACGCCACGCACGTAAAGCCAGCCCCAGAGCTGGTTCACGCGCATGCGCAGCTGCTTATCGGGGACGCCGATGGCAGACAGCGCATCCCCCAAGCCTTTGCGGCTCTTGCCAGCGATGGTGTGTTTCGCCTGCTGGGGGGTCAGAGCCTGATGTGCCGTCATGGATCATTCAACCGGATGTATCGCCAAAACCCGGTGTTTATAGCGGTTTGGCGCTCAGCGATAGCCCAAGGCACCCGGCTTCTTCAGGTTGGACGCTTTTGGTGCTCGTTTCCACTCGAGCGGTTTGATTGAAAATGTGGCGGGCTGTTGGGTCAACCAGATGTCGTATTGCATCTGCAGGCCAAGCCAATAGCGCGCCCCGTGACCCAGCAGAGTCCCCAGCCGCATGGCCAGATCAGCGTTCACCGCCGTTTTTTCGGTGAGCAGACTCGTCAAGCGCTGCGGGGTAATCGCCAAGCGCTTGGCCAAGGCTGACTTTGAAAGTCCGGTCCTGGGGAGAATGTCGTCGCGGAGCACTTCGCCGGGATGGGGCGGAGCAACGTCGCGGAGGTAAATGTCCTTGTAGACGGGTTCTTGGGACGTGGTTTCGTTCAGCACGGAGGGGTCTTTCTTGGTCGTCGATTTGGATCGCATGGGTTGGTGACGGCGTCGGCACGGAGACGCATCGCGGCGAATCCGGCACTACTCAGCCGCCAGTGTTCCGGTTCTGACATTTGCTTCCCGTTTGGCTGGGTTTTGAGCAAATGTCAGAACCATAAGGAACACGAGCAAGCGTATGATTCTAGTGTAGCTTTAGCACCTGACGTTTGGTTTTGAGACTAGCCGCTCGCGGGTACCAAACGTCAGGTGCGCTACACTAGCCAGGGGGCAACCTCTGACGGTCAAAGAATGCTGGTGAATTGAAATCAAAATATGACATATTTTAGAATTTTACAAGGCATTATAATTAACGGGAGATATACGGAGCAAACAACATGGAGAATAATTGATCGGACTACTTTTTGGCGGAATTCACAAAAGGAGATTAAACGACAAATACCAGCCCGCAGAATTTTTGACTGGTCGTTTGGTAGTCTGCGGGCTGGTATTCTCTTTGATTTGCGCGTCATCGCCCCGCGATGCTTCGCATCGAGGCCGCGTCGACCTGAAAGATCGCCTGCGGCGAGGCAACCCCACGCGCGGATACCAAACCGCACATGTCAGTACTTATGCGGTTTGGTATAACTTTACTTCACAAGCGCAATTGCGGCTCTGAATTTTTCGTGTTCAGAAGTTGCCAGCCATTCGAAGATAACCATCTCCGTGGTGACCACCTCCGCGCCGTTCCGGGCCATGCGCGCCACGGCGGTCTGCTTGCTTTGGGCTGTCCGTGCGCCTGTGGCGTCGGCGACGAGAAAGACGCGGCGGCCCAGTTCGAGCAAGCCGAGGACCGTTTGGGTGACACAGACGTGGGCTTCACAGCCAGCGAGAATGATGTCGGGATAGGTGCCGATGGCTTCGACAAACTCCGGCGTTGCGCAGGAACCGAAGGTTTGCTTGGCGATGATCGTGCGTTTCGAGACGTCGAGGTCGGGCGTCGTTGGTCCGATGCCTTTGGCGTTCTGCTCGGTGATGATGACGGGGATCGCGAGAATATCGGCGGCGGCCAACAAGCGTTTGGCATTGGCGAGAACGGTCGGCGCGCCTTCGATCGCAGGCATGAGGCGGGCCTGATAATCGACAAGGACGAGCAACGAACGGTTTGCTTGCATGAGTGAGGCGGTCATCGCAAATTGGTTCCTAATTCAGCTTGATGTTCGCGGGGGCAACATGTCCATGACAGACCGTTTCACTCAACGCGGCGGCGCGCAGATTGGTCAATGGATCGCGACGTGGCCGTTTGGCGTCTTGGCGGCGGATGACACGTCTATTGAGCTATCGGTTATATCCAAAAAAGCGTTTCCGAAGGCAGATATTGTGAGACTGAGCCCGTACCGGAATATGCTCGGGACGGGTTTGCGGATCGAGCATACGGTGAAGTCAGAAACCAGCTTCATCGTGTTTTGGCCGCTCGATTTCGACGGACTGAAGGCAAACTTGATCCGGCTTGGTTACAATGTCATGGATTGAAACTCGTCTTATACCCGTCGCGCAGACGTTTTGACTGTTTGGTTCTTCGGCTGCGCGACGGTATTATCTTTGGCTTGCGCGTCATCGCGCCCGCGATGCTTCGCATCGACGCCGCGCCGATCTGAAAGATCGCCATGCGGCGAGGCAGCCCCACGCGCGGATACCTGCTGCTTTAGGTTAGAACTTATGCCTGCTGGTATTATTTGGAGCCACCTGATGATGATGTCCGCTGCCGATTATCGCGAAAGCCTGCGGGCATACAAGCCACGCGTGTTCATCAATGGGCAGCGTGTCGAGAGCGTGGCCGACGAGCCATTGCTCGCGCCGGGGATCAATGGCGTCGGGGTCACGTACGATTTTGCGCTGGCGGAGGAACACAAGGCGCTGATGACGGCGCGGCAGGGGACGTCGGGCAAGACAGTCAACCGTTTCCTGCACATCAACGAGACATCGACAGACCTGCTGTACAAGCTCGAGGCCGTGCGTCTGGTTTGCAAGGTGTCGGGGTGTGCCCAGCGCTATCTGGTGATGGACGCCTTCAACGGGTTGTATCAGGCGACGCATCTGGCGGATGCGCGGACGGGGACCGATTACCATCAACGGTTTTTGGCCTATATGCACGAGGTGCAGGATCGCGACCTGGTGCTTGGGATTGCGATGACGGACGCGAAGGGCGACCGGTCGAAGCGGGCGGGGGCTCAGGCGAATACGGATTCGTATGTCCGCATCGTGGAGCGGCGGGCAGACGGGATCGTGATCTCGGGGACGAAGGCGATTGTGACGGGTGCCCCGTACATGCACGCGTTTCTCGTCATGCCGTGCCGGACGCATACGGCGGACGATGCGATGTTTGCTGTCTGCTGCGCGGTCAGGTGCGATGCGCCGGGGATCACTATCGTGGCGAAGCCTGCCGGGCGACCGGGGGAGGCGGCTGCAAAGTTTTCGGCCAAGTATGGGCAGTCGGTCGGTGTGGTGCATTTCGACAAGGTGTTCGTGCCGCACGCGCGCGTGTTCCTGGCGGGGGAGACAGAAGAGGCGGGGTTTGCGACGACGGCGTATGCGACCCATCACCGGCATTCGTGCATCGGGGCGCGGGCTGGGTTTGGCGATCTGCTGATCGGGGCCGGGGCACTGATGATTGAGGCAAACGGTCTCGATCCGGAGCGGCACGGACATATCCGGGATCAGATGGTCGATCTGATCAAGATCACCGAGGGGTTCTTTGCGTGCGGGGTGGCGGCTTCGGTTTATGCGACGCGCGATCCGGCGGGGAATGTGATGCCGGATGCGGTGTTTTCAAATATCGGCAAGTTGCTGTTGGCGACGCAGATCTACGACATGCACCGTATTGCGCATTATGTATCGGGCGGGTTGATCGTTGCGCTGCCGGGGCCGGATGAGGATCATAATCCTGAGACGGCGGCGTCGATTGCAGCGGTGCTTGCGGGGCGGCCCGATATTCCCGGCGCGCAACGGGCGGACGTGGCGCGGTTCATCGAGGATTTGACGATTTCGCATCAGGGGGGGTGGTATTCGACCATTTCGCTCCATGGCGGCGGCAGCCCGGAAGCGATGAAGCGCGAGATCTGGCGGAATTATCCGGTGATGGAGAAGGTTGCGCTGGTCGAGAGCTTGCTGGATCGCGGGGTGTTGGATCAGGGTCAGCGGACATCAAAACAGCCCGGACGCTGTTGCGCCACGGGCTGTGAAGTGCCGGAGTTGCCGAAGGCGGCGGAGTAGGGGCTCGCTAGCGGCTGACGTTTTTTTCGCCGCCGCCCCTCACCCCGACCCTCTTCTCGTGCAAGTGCAGCGCACAGGGAGAGGGGGAAGTGTTACTTCGCGGCGGGTTTGTTGCGTTCGCGTTTGGCAATCTTGGCGGTGCGCTTCAAAGTGTTGAGCGCCTTCTTCTGGCGGGCTTGGATGCGCTTGCGGCGCGAGTCTGAGAGTGTTGGCATGTTGTCAAATCCTTGAGTTGATCCGGCCTTGTAGGACGAAACGGACCGGATTGCAAAGCTGACAGGTAACTGCGCTTCGCGGTTGGTAAAGCGAATGGCTGTGCTTGGTCATGGTTGCCGTGGGTGACCGCCTTCGCGGTCATGACGAAATGGGTAGGGGTCTACGCATCAAGTGATGCGTAGACCCCTACAACGATTCAAAGCGCATCTGTTTCTTGACCACGAGCAGGGCGGAGCAAGCCGTGGCGTTAGAGCATTCCCATCATTCTAGGCAGCCAGAGGGAGAGTTCGGGCACGTAGGTGACGAGGATCAGGAAGCCGAGCATCGTCAGCAGCCAGGGCCAGACGGCGATGGTCAGTTCGGTGATGCCCATCTTGGCGATACCCGAGGCAACATAGAGATTGAGGCCGACCGGGGGGTGGCACATGCCGACCTCCATGTTGACGACGATCAGGATGCCGAAGTGGACGGGATCGACGCCGAGCTTGACGGCGATGGGGAACAGGATGGGCGCCATAATCAAGACGATGGACGACGGCTCCATGAAGTTACCGGCGAGCAGCAACAGCAGGTTGACGACAATCAGGAACTGCCATTGCGTCATGCCTGTCGTGCTGATCCAGGCCGCCATCGTCTGCGGGATCTGCTCGCTCGTCATGAGGAACGAGAACAGGACCGCGTTGGTGATGATGTAGAGCAGCATCGCCGCGAGCGAGGCCGATTGGAGCAGGACGCGGGGGACGTCTGACAGCTTCATGTCGCCATAGACAAAGACAGCGATGAAGAAGGCGTAGACGGCGCTCATGGCGGCGGCTTCGGTTGGGGTGAAGGCCCCCGAGTAGATGCCGCCGATGACGACGATGATCAGTGACAGACCCCAGAAGCTTTCGCGCAGAGCATGCCAGCGCTGAGCGAAGGTGGCTTTGGGCATGCGCGGGTAGTCATATTTGCGGGCGCGATACCAGGTCGTTAATCCGAGGAAAAACGCCAGCATCAGACCAGGGATGACACCGGCCATGAACAACTGGCCGACGGAGGCGGAAGAGACCCTTTCACCCGTGGGGCCTGTCACGGTCATCCCAGAGGTTGCGACGGCGTACATCACCATCACGATAGACGGCGGGATCAAGATACCGAGCGCGCCCGACGTCGTGACGATGCCTGCCCCGAAGCGCTCGGGGAAGCCCTGCTTAATCATGGCTGGAAGAATGATCGAGCCGATAGCGACGACGGTTGCGGGCGAGGAGCCCGAAACGGCGGCGAACAGCGCGCAGGCCAAAACGGCTGCGAGGCCGAGGCCACCGTACCAATGGCCGATCATGGCAGTTGCGAAGTTGATCATGCGGCGGGCGACGCCGCCGTGGGTCAGAAAGTTCCCGGCCAGGATGAAGAACGGGATCGCCATGATCTCGAACTTTTCAATGCCGGTGAACAGCTTGAGTGCCACGCTGTCCATCGGAACGGTGGTGAGCGTGAACAGGAAGGCGAGCACGGTAAGGCCGAGCGCGATCGAAATCGGCATGCCAACCATCATGAGCGAGATGAGCAGCAGGAAGATGAGCGTCACGCGGATCGAGTTGGGCAGCTCAACAATGCCAAACTTTGCGGCGAGGCAGAACGCAATCAAGGCGAGCGGGACGGCGATCAGAGCAAAGCTCAAGGTCTTGTTGCCCGCCTCTTGCTTGGGATCGAGGCCAGGAGTGACGGTGGGGGAAGCTGTGCTCATGATTTTGCTCCCGATGGCATGACGTGCGGTAGGGTTTGGACTTCATCTTCCAGGCCGTCGACATGGCCGTGATCGTGGTGGGGAAGGTCGCCGCTGCGGGCGTATTCGAAGGCGACTTGGAGGAAGCGGAAGCTCATGATGTAGGAGCCAATCGGCACGGCGACATAGACCAGCCACATCGGGATTTCGAGGTCGGCAGACGTTTGGTCGGTGTGGGCGATGTGATAGACGAAGCGGAGGCCGAGCGAGCCGACGATGTAGGTGAACAGTGCGCCGCACAGCAGGCCGAACATCACGACGGGAACGCGCGAGCGGCCATGCAGCTGGTTGATGAGCACGTCGACGCCGACGTGGATGCCCTGGCGGACGCCGAAAGCTGCGCCGAATTTCGCCATCCACACGAACATGTAGATGCAGAGTTCCTGGGCCCAGGTCAGGTTCATATTCCGGAGAAAATCGAACACAGCGCGCGCTGCAACGGCGATGAACGTCAAGCCGTTGGCCTTTGCCCATGCAGCCAGACCGATCGAGCCGGTCAGGCCGTAGCGGTGGACGACGGCGACGAAGATCAGGAGCGTTGCCATGGCGATCAAGGCACCGATCAGGATTTCCTCGAACCGGTCGAGGATGTAGGTTCTTGGAAGCATGTAAGCGAGCAGGATCAGCAGCGGGCCCATCAGGGCCATCACTACGAACTCCGGCTTGTCGAATGCCGATAGCCAGGACATGGCGTATGTTCTCCCTATTACTTGTCGCCTTCGAGGGGACATTTTATTGAGCCGGGGCCGGGCACGGCGATCACGCTCGACCAAGCGGCGTTCATTGTGAAAATCGCAGTAAAAATTGGCAATCCGGCGGGCCCATGCGGCCCGCCGGATCAAAGGTTAGGTCATTTCGTGGCCTGATAGATGGACTCGATCAGTTCTTTTCCGACGCGGGCGGTCATTTCTTTGTGGACCGGGCGGGTGGCGTCGATCCAGACCTTCATTTCGGCATCGGTCGGCTTGTGGAACGCCGTCTTGCCGGACTTCACCATAGCTTCAAGGGCTTGGTCGTTTTCGGTCTGGGCGATCTCGTTGGCGTAGGCGGTGGCTTCCGTCATCGCCTTTTCGAGACCGGCGCGGACGGGGGCGGGCAGGCCATCCCAGAAGGCTTTGTTCACGATCACCGCGTAGCCGAGATAGCCGTGGTTGGTGATCACGGAGTGCTTCTGCACTTCGTGCATCTTCTGGGTGTACATGTTCGATGGCGGGTTCTCGGTGCCGTCGACAACGCCCGTCTGAAGCGCCTGATAGACTTCAGAGAACGCCATGACCTGGGGCACTGCACCGAACGCCTTCATCTGCGCTTCGGAGACCTTGGAGGACTGGATGCGCATCTTGAGGCCGAGCAGATCGTCCGGCTTGATCAAAGGCTTGTTGGCCGAGAGCACCTTGAAGCCGTTGTCCCAGAAGGCGAGGCCGATGATGCCCTTGCTGTCGAGCTTCTTCAGCAGGTCCTTGCCGATTGGACCGTCAGTGACCTTGCGCAGCGCCGCTTTGTTGGGGAAGATATAGGGGAAGTCGAAGACTTCGAATTCCTTCGCGCCGAGCGGGCCAAACTTCGACAGCGACGGGGCGAGCATCTGGACGGCGCCAAGCTGCAGGGCCTCGACTTCTTCCTTGTCCTTGTAGAGCTGCGAGTTGGGGTAAACTTCGACCTTCACCTTGCCATCGGTGTACTTGGTCGCCAGTTCCTTGAAGCGCTCCGCGCCTTTGCCTTTCGGCGTGTCTATCGAAACGACGTGGCTGAACTTCAGGACGATCGGAGCGTCTTGGGCGTTGGCGCTCAGGCTGGCCAAAGGCGCGAGCACGAGGGCTGCGAGGCCCTTCATCATGGTTCTCTTCGTCAATTTCATACTCCCTGTCGTTTCCTGGCTGCGGTTGTTCCGCCGCCTGTGATTTAGCTATGTAACAAGACCGTGACGCTGACCTATCGCAAACGCCGCGCGGTGACGCTATTGTGGTTTGCCGCAATCGGCAGTGGCGGCTAGAAATTCTACCGCTCAAACTGGGTGTTATGCTGACACACTCTTTTTTGGCGCGGGCACGTCAAGTACGGAAAATCGGCACACGGTGATGGCGCCCCGATGGCATCGCTTCAGGAGCAACACAGTTGACGATCTCCAAGAGCGCCCTTGCCTTCGAGACCGGACTGCGCACCAAGCGTCCCGACGAGCCGTGGATCGCACGATTTGCGCCGCTGGGCGCGGGGCTCGCGATTTTGCTGATCTTTGCGTTGCTGGGCGCGCTGTTGCTGCTGCTTGACCGGGACGAGCGGACGGATCACCGGGAGCAGTTGATCCGCGACGTACTTTGGGTCGAGCAATCGTTACAGTTTCAATTCGATTCGGAGCGCACGCGGCTGTTGCGGCTGGTCAAGGACATTTCCGAGGGCAAAATGGTCCCGCAATCGTTCACGGCCCAGGCACGGCAATATGCGAACATTCTGCCCGACATCATTGAGATTACCTGGCTTGACGAGAACTCGTCCATTATCGCCTCGGTGCCCCGGCCGATTGCGGGCGACGAGAGCCAAGCTGCACCCGACCAAAAAGTCATCTCGTCGCTCGCGTTTGCGGGCGGAGCCGGTGCCTACTCTGCGCCGTTCGTGCGCGGGGATGGGCGGGCGGTCATTGCCTTTGTGGCTCCCATCCTTGATGGGGAAAAGCGGTCGGGGAAGGTGGTCGCCGTCTTTGCACTCGACCTCGTGCTCAGCCATCAAGTGCCCTGGTGGATCGCGGAAAAGCGGTCCGTTATTCTCAAAGACGCAGGCGGCAACGTGCTTGCTTCACGTTCAAAGATAATGCCGGAGGAGACCGCGCCGTCGCATTCAATCGAAATGGGTCAGCCTTTGCGCGAGTTGTCACTTGTGCTCACCAGTTACCGGGAACGGCGGGGGCTTGCGCAAAACGGGCTCGTGGCAGCGATGATCGTGCTGGGGCTGGCGGCGGCGGCGGGGCTCGTTGCGCGCGAGCGGCAGTTGCGCAAGCGGCAGGCTGCGGAGGCCGCACTCGACCAGGAGTATGCGTTTCGCAGGGCGATGGAGAACTCACTGCTGGTCGGCATCCGGGCGCGCGATCTCGATGGCAAGCTGCTGTATGCGAACCACGCATTCTGCAAAATGGTCGGGTATTCGGTGGCGGAACTGGTCGGACGGTCGCCGCCGATGCCGTATTGGGTGCCCGAGCAATATGAGCTGACACGGCGGGCGCACGACGCGCTGCTGGCAGGGCAGACGATCGGGCAGGGGCTGGAATTGAAGTTTCAGCATCGCGACGGAAGTCGGTTCGACGTGCTGATTTACGAGGCGCCGCTTGTCGACGCGCAGGGCGTACAGCGCGGGTGGATGGGGTCGGTGCTCGACATTTCGGACCGTAAGCGGGCCGAAGAGTTTGCTCGGGCGCAGGCGGAGCGGATGCAGCATACGGCGCGGCTGGTGACGATGGGAGAAATGGCGTCGCTGCTGGCGCACGATCTCAATCAGCCGCTGGCGGCGATCCGCAGTTATCAGACCGGGCTGGCGAACCGGGTGCCGATGGACGATCTGACGCGCGAAGAGATTGATCTGGCGCTTCGCGGAATCGGCGCTTCGGCGGAGCGTGCCGGTCTGATTGTGCGGCGGGTGCATGACTTCGTAAAGAAGAGCGAGCCGCAGCTCGAGCCGATGCAGGTTGCCGATGTCGTGACCGAGGCGCTCGACCTGCTGGGTCCGGAGATTCAGAAAATGCGCGTGATTGCGGTGGTCGAATTCGATCAACAATTGCCGCTGGTGCGGGGTGACCGGGTGTTGATTCAGCAGGTGTTGGTCAATCTGGTGCGAAACGGTTTGGAAGCGATGATTCATGTGCCGGACGATCTGAGGCGGTTGCGGGTCGAGGCCAGGCTCGCTTCGCCGAAGGCTGTTATTCTGAGTGTTACCGATAGCGGTACCGGCGTGTCTCCGGCGGTAGCGGAGGCGCTGTTTCAGCCGTTCGTGTCGACGAAGCCGGCGGGGATGGGCATGGGGCTCAGTATCTGCCGGTCAATTGTTGAGCTGCATGGCGGCCATATCAGTTATGCGCCGGCCCATGCGGGCGGTTCGCGGTTTTCGTTCCAGCTTCCGGCTTCGGAGACGTGATGATGAACGACCCCGGCTTGCCCGCCGATGCCAAGGTTTACGTCGTCGACGACGATGCGGCCCTGCGGGATGCGCTGTCTTTTCTGTTGCGGTCACGCGGCGTGGACGCAATTGGCTTTGAAAGCGCTGAGGACTTTCTGGCAGCGTATCATGCCGGGTTGCGGGGATGCGTGCTGACGGACGTGCGGATGGGCGCGGTGTCGGGACTTGAGCTGTTCGCGCGGCTCGCCGAAGCTGGTTCGCAGCTGCCGTGCATCATATTGACCGGGCATGGCGACGTGCCAATGGCGGTGGAAGCGCTGAAGAAGGGCGCGCGGGACTTCATCGAGAAGCCGTTCGATGGCAACCTGCTGGTCGACAAGCTGATTGCGGCCATGCGCGACGATGCGAAGGCAGCTGAATCGGGCCGGTCGCGACAGACGCTTGAAGAGCGCGTTGCAACGCTGTCGGTTCGCGAGCAGGAGGTGATGCACCTGATCCAAGCTGGGAAGCTCAACAAGGTGATTGCGGACGATCTGGGGATTGCGCTGCGGACCGTGGAAGCGCACCGGGCTAAGATTTTCGAGAAGATGGGGGTGCGTAGCGCGGTGGAGCTGGCAAATCTGCTGGCGGGACGGAGTTGACGGCCCTCTCTCTCTCAACCCCTTGATTTCCCCACCCTTAGCCAGAGACTTCCGT
>JBEBJA010000134.1:0-19686 GCA_040080145.1 Hyphomicrobiaceae bacterium | reverse complement strand
GTTGGGTTGGGCGGGCTTCTGCTCGACAGCCCGCTTGGCTTCCACTGGCTGTAGGGCTGGTTTCAGGGCTGGTTTTGCGGGAGCTTCGACGGCGGGTTTGAGGGTGGTCACGACAGCAGGGCTTGTCTTGATGGGCGCGGGAGTGTCCGGCGCGTTAGCCGTCTTGGCTGTTGGCTGTACAGGGGCGGGCTTGACGGCGGTAGCCCCGACCGGCGCAGCTTTGGCTGTTGGTTTGGCGGATGTTGGTTCGACGGCAATAGCTGGCGCGGCGGCCTGGATCTCTTCGATATAATCAACGTCTTCGACGTCGGTCACGACGGCCGAGCGGACGGGTGCTGGCTTTGAGGGTACCGTTGCGGGGGCTGCCGGTTTGGGGGCGGGGCGCGGTTCCGGCAGGGATTGGGTCTTAGTCTGAGTTCTGGCCTGAGGCACCGGTTCGGTGTCGACGATGGTGTCGGGAATCGAGGCGGGCGCGCCGAGGGCGACGAGTTCTTCGACCCTGCGGGCGAGGAGTTCAGTGTCGGCGTTGCTCGCGTGTTCGACGGGAACGCGCCACTGGAAGGCATCGAGCTGGCCGGTGATGGGAGACGATGGAGCCCAGGTTTCGGCGATGACGCCATCGGCGGTCCAGACCGGATCGCGCGGCGCGTTGACGGCGCGGGCGAGCCATTCGCGGACGCGGCCCTTGTCGCCGTGTTCTTCGCTTTCGATGCGGGCCATGAGGGTTGCGACGCGCTGGGTCAGGCGGCCATCCAGCAGGGGATGGAGGGCGTCGCGGGCTTCGCTGAACAGCTTGGCGTCGATGGCGGAGTTGGCGACCGCGATGGAGCTTTCGGCGGAATGGGGGTTGAGGGCGGCCAATTGCTTGACGCGCTCCAGGCGGTCGCGGGGGCTGTCGCCGATGCGGGCGAAGGCGTAGGCGGTTGCGAGGTCGGGGTGGGGGCTGCGGGTCCAGGTTTTCTGGAGGATCTTGGCCGCTTTGCCGGTGTTGCCGCGCGAGGCCAGCATGCGGCCGGCGAGATTGGCGGCGGCCACGAGGTCGGGGGCAAGGTTGTGGGCGTCGGTTGCCAGTTGGAGCGCCTTGGAGGGGTCGGCGTCTTCGACGGCCAAGGCGAGGCCGGTCAGCAGCACGGCGCGGCGGCGATCAGCGAGCGGCTTGTCGATGTGGTTGTTGCGGCGGGCGATGTTGAGGGTTTCGAGTGCGCCGGCCCAATCGGCGGCCTTGCACTGGATTTCAAACAGGCTGTCGGAGGCCCAGGCGAGCTTGGGGTTCAGCTTCAAGGCGCGCGCGGCGAACTGGGCGGCGGCGACGGGTTCTTTTTCGCGTTGGGCTTCGACGAACAGGCCGCGCAGGCCTAGCTGTTCGGTGTCGGGGGAGGCGAGCATGGCTTCAAAGATGCGGCGCGAGGTGACTTTGTCGCCGGACAGCTGGGCGGCCTGGGCCCGCAGGAGATGGGTCAGCGGCTCGTTTGGCAGGGATTTGCGGGCGGCGATGGCGTAGCGGGTGGCGGTGTCGCGGTCGCCGGCTCCGATGGCGATCATGCCGGACGAAAGAGCGTCGAGGCCCTTTTGCTGCTTGCGGCGGTTCATCATCATGCCGACGGCGGCCGGGCTGTTCCAGAGGGAGCGGACCAGCGACCAGATCAGGACGACGGTGCCCGTCAAAAGTGTCAGGCCGATGATGACCTGGAATACGCTCGGGTTGGCCTGGAGGTTCATGGCCGGCCAGTAGATGTTGACGGTTCCCGGATTGTCGGACAGCCAGGACAAGCCGATGGCTGCGGCCAGCACGGCTGCCAGGAACACTATGACACGGATCATGACGCACTCATCTTTCGTTTGGGCGGCTGGCGTTGGTCGGCAGTTTAGGCAGTCGTGCCGGCGTTACGATTTCGGCGGCGTGGCGGCGGGGGCGGCAGCTGGGGCGGCAGGCGCGGGAGCTGCACCTGTCAGCGAGGATTTGAGCGAGGCTTCGAGGCTTGCAATGGCGCGGTCGACGGCGCCACGGGCTTCGATTTTGACGAGCCAGGCTTGCGCCGCGTTTGCGGCCTTGGGCGGGATGTTCTTGGCTTCTTCGAGGACGGCGGCACTGTTGCCGTCGCGCAGCGCGGCCTCAATGCGGCCAACGATGGCTTCGGCGCTCTTGTCGGCGGCGTCGTAGTTGATCTTACGGACAGCGATCACGGAACGGGCGCTGGCGATGACGCGGCCAACGACAGAACCATCGCCGGTGTCGGCCTGGGCGTCGAGGATTGCGCTGGAAACGGGGGTGAATTCGCGCGTCAGTTCGGCGAGCGTGGTGATGCCGGTGTCTTTGTAGCGGTCGAGGACGGAGAGGTCGAGTTTTGCGCCGGCGGCCTTTTTCACTTCGCCAAGTTCGGTGGCGTATTTCTGGCCGCGATCGACGACGCGCTTCAAGTTGTTGAGTTCAAGCGACAACAGGATGCGTTCGGCGCTGAGTTTGCGGTCTTCTTCGCTCTTGACCACGGCTTGGACGTTTTGTTCGAGCGCTGCGATCTTGCCGGCGACGGGGGCGATGGCGGAGGCAACGTCGGCGGGTTTGGCGGCGGCTTTGAACTTGGCGTCGATGTCGCTCTTGACGGAGTCGAGGGCGGTTTTCACCTCGTTCGTGGTGTCGCGGATGCCTTGGACGGCGGTCGTCAGGCGGTCGGCGTCGGAGCGCAGCGTGTCGAGTTTCTGCGTGGTGCTGGCTGCCTGTGATTTGAAGGCGGCGAGGTCGCGGTCGATGCGGTTGGTGCCGGATTTGGCGGCTTCGCTGGTTTCGTTGGTCAGCGTCAAGCGCTGTTCGAGTTCCTGGCTGACGGTTTTGCGCAGGGCGGAGAGCTGGTTGTTGAGGGTCGTTTCCATGTCGACGAGGCGGCCGGACAGGGCTGCGATCTGGGGAAGCTTGCCAGCTTGCGGATCGCCGGTCGCAGCAGCCGACATGAGTTTCAGTTGCTCTTCGAGCTTGTTGATTCGTGCGCCAGGGCCCTCGATGCCGACCTGTTCGGCGGCCTTGCCAGCAAGTGCCTTGGTGTCTTCGGCGAGCTTTGCCTGGGACGCGCTGAGGCCGGCGACGGACTTGCTGACGTCTTCGAGCTTGGCGACATCGGCCTGGAGGCTCGTGATTTTGGCGGCGAGTTCGCCCGAGTTGGACGAGGACTTGTCTGCGAGCGATTTTTCCAGTGCGGCGAGCTTGTTCTCAAGCGTGACGGTCTTGGGGTCGGAGACAGCGGGCGTAAGGCCGTATTGGGGCCCGAGCGTGGTGGCACCGTACCAGGCCATGCCGCCGCCGATGATGCCGGCGATCATGTGGGTCAGCGTCGAGCCGAAGCCAGCGCGGGCGCGGGCAGGCGGCGGGGTTGGGGCGGCTTTCTTGGGATCGGCGGCTTTTGGGTCGATCGCTTTGGCGGCGGTTGCGGCAGGTGTTGCGCTCGCGCTGGGCTTGCCAGTGGCGGTTTGGTTCACAGCGGCGGTCGCCGCGAGCTGAGCTGCGTTGGCTTGGGCCTGCGCGGCGGCTTGTGCGGCGGCTTTGGGGTCTGCGGGCTTGGCCGGGTCGGGCTTGCCGGTAGACGACTTCACTTCGGTCGCCTTCAAGTCGATGGTCGCGTGTGGGCGCTTTGGATCGGCGGACTTGAGATCGGCAGCTTTCGGGGTTTCGTCTTTTTTGTCCGTCATCGGCCAACTCGCTCCTCGTTACGCACTTACCGTTACTCTGCGGGCAGTATGCGGGACTTTGCGTCGACCGCTACAACCCGTACGGATCATGCTCGTTTCAATTTATAGCAGGATTGCGTCTCATGGAAACGCAAAGATCGTATAACTCTTTGGTGTTGAGCAGCTTTTAGCCGTAGTCCGCTGGCGGTCCGGCAGGTCTGCATGGGTTTTGTTAGTGCCATCCTATGTAATGGCCCTGGATCAGGCCAGCAGTGTTTCGATCAAGGTGAACACCGCTTGCGAGTTGGGTTCGCGGGCGATGTGCACCGTGGCCGGTTTGAGCGGCATTAAGGCGCTGGATACGTTTTGTGACAGGCAGACGTAAACAAGTCGCTGACATTGCTCATTTAACCCTGCTTGTTGTGCCAAATTTGCAAATGTTTTGGCGGTCAATGGTGACATGAGCATGACCGTGTCGATTGAACCGCTGGCGAGGGCGGCGATTGTGTGACGGTGCAACTTTGTTGCGGGGCAAGAGCGGTAAACGGTCAGGCGGGGAACCGTGTAGCCGTGAGGGCTCAGGGCTGCGCCGAGGTCGAAGGCGAGTTTGTCGCCGCACAGATGAAGCAGGGGGCCAGCGGCTGGCGTCGCCCGTTGCCTGATGAGGGGGACGAGATCGCGGGCGGAGGCTGGACCTTCGTGGAGGGTGGAAAAGCCAAGGTCGCGGGCGAGTTTGGTGGTGGCGGGTCCGACGGTGAAGAGCGGCAACGTGGTGGCTTTGGTCAGCATAGGGCTTGACTGCAGACCGCGCAGGGCATTGCGGCTGGTGGCTATCAGGGCTTGGATGCCCGACAGATCTGCGGTTTGCGGGGGAAGGAACTCGATTTCCAGCAGCGGGTCGACGGTTGCTTTTGCGCCACGGGCCTCGAACTTGACGCGCCAGTCGCTTGCGTCCGGTTCGGGGCGGGTGATGAGGATGTGCATGGCTCTTTGTTCCCACTGTTTTCCCGGACAAGTGCGCGCTTGCGCACGCAGATCCGGGATCTTTTGCTCATGCCGGACAGGTAAAGGCCCCGGATCGGCAAGTGCAGGGCCGTCCGGGGAAACAGTGGGAGGTGGCGTTACGAACGCCGATGGAGGGTCGCGAAAAACTCAGGGCCGGCGCGGTCGAGCAGGACCTGGGCGGCGTCGATGCCGATTTGTTCGGCTTGGTCGGCGCTGCCAGTGTGGGACGTGGCGTGGTAGCCGGTGCCGTCGGGGGTCAGTATTTCGCCCCGGAAGTTGAGCGTCGAGCCGGTGAGTTCGGCGAGGCCGCCAATGGGCGTGCGGCAGGAGCCTTCCAGCTTGGCGAGGAACGCGCGCTCGGCGGTGACGCAGATGGCGGTTTCCGGGTGGTTTAACGGGGCGAGCGCCTTCGAGGTGGCGGTGTCGTTCGAGCGGATTTCGATGCCGACCGCGCCTTGGGCGACCGCTGGCAGCATGGCCGTGGTGTCGATGGCGGCGGTGATGCGGTCCGCCAGTTTCAGGCGGTTGAGGCCCGCGTGGGCAAGGAACGTCGCGTCCGCCACACCGTCGGCGATCTTCTTCAGGCGGGTTTCGACGTTGCCGCGAAAGTCGATGACCTTAAGGTCGGGGCGGGCGCGCCTGACCTGGGCCTGACGGCGCAGGGACGAGGTGCCAACGACGCTGCCTGCAGGCATGTCGGCAAGGGATTTGTATTTCAGCGAGATGAAGGCGTCGCGGACGTCTTCGCGTTTTAAGATGGTGCTGATGAAGAGGCCTTGGGGCAAGACGGTTGGCACGTCCTTCATGGAATGGACGGCGAGGTCAATCTCGTTGGCGAGCAGCGCTTCCTCGATTTCCTTGGTGAACAAGCCCTTGCCGCCAACCTCGGACAGGGGCCGGTCCTGGATGATGTCGCCGCTGGTCTTGATGATGCGGATGGTCACGGCGTCATCTGTCAGGCCGTGTGCGGCGATCAGGCGGGCGCGGACGTCGTTGGCTTGGGCCAGGGCCAAGGGCGAGCCTCGGGTGCCGATACGTAGGGTCATGACTTGCGCTCGTCCGTTTTCGAGTGATAACGCGGGAAGCGCTTCGCACGTGGGCTTCCGCGCTCCGTTGACTAGTGTTCGGCTTCGCCGCTGCCCGTTTGGGGGAACCCACGGCCTTCGCCGAGGGCGAGTGTGTTCCCCCAAACCCCCTCCCTTTTTATGACTAAGATAAGAGGGGGAGCAGCAGCCCGCGTGTTTAGCGGCTATTGATTGGCCGCGTTATGCTCCTGTGCGATCAGATTGTGAAGGACGGACTTGGAACAGCAGTTTGGTGAGATCAGGGTTCTTGGCATCGAGACGAGCTGCGATGAGACGGCAGCGGCGGTTGTAGTGCGCGACGCGCAAGGGCGCGGGCGGATCGTGGCGAACGTCGTTAGGTCGCAGTGGGAGGCGCACCGTCCCTTCGGCGGGGTCGTGCCGGAGATCGCGGCGCGGGCGCATGTGGAGTGTCTGGATACGCTGATCGCCGAGGCGCTGGAGCAAGCGGGGTGCGGGTTTGCCGAACTCGATGCGGTGGCGGCGACAGCGGGGCCCGGGCTCAATGGCGGGCTGATCGTGGGCGTGGTGACCGGCAAAGCGCTGGCGCTGGCGGCGCGGAAGCCGTTTTTGGCGATCAATCATCTTGAAGCGCACGCATTGACGGTGGGGCTGACCGATGGGGTGCGGCCACCGTATCTGCTGCTGCTCGTCTCGGGTGGGCATACGCAGACGCTGCTGGTGGAGGATGTGGGGTGTTACCGGCGCTTGGGCACGACCATCGACGATGCGCTGGGCGAGGCGTTCGACAAGACAGCGAAGTTGTTGGGGCTGGGTCAGCCGGGCGGGCCGGTCGTGGAACGGCTGGCGCGTATTGGCGATCCTCGGCGTTTTGAGTTGCCGCGTCCGTTGAAGGGGAGGGCTGAGCCGCATTTTTCGTTTGCCGGGCTCAAGACGGCGGTACGGCGTGCGGCGATTGCGGGGCAACCGTTGTCGGAGCAGGATATTGCGGATTTGTGCGCGGGGTTTGAGGCGGCGGTGTCGGAGAGCGTGATCGACCGGGTGTCGCGGGCGATGGACATGGTTGAGGAGGAACGGCGCGCAGGGGCCGCCGGGGAGGCTGTGCGGCAGTTTGTGGTGGCTGGCGGCGTTGCTGCGAATGCGCGGTTGCGGGCAGATTTAACGGGGCTCGCGGCATCGCGCGGGATGAGTTTTCACGTCGCGCCGGTCGCGTTGTGCGGCGACAACGCGGCGATGGTTGCCTGGACGGGGGCTGAGCGGTTTGCGCGCGGATGGGTTGACGGGCTCGATGCGGTGGTGCGGCCACGGTGGCCGCTGGATCCGGATGCGGCACCGGCGATTGGGGCGGGGGTGAAGGCCTAGGGGGAAGTGCCGGAACGGGACACCATTCCCTCTCCCCATTGCGAACGACAAAGGGGAGAGGAGGCGTGGCCGGTGAGGACTTTCGTCGTTTAGGCCATTAGGGTCCGTCTGACTTTAATGGAATCAAAGTCGGACCCTAAGCCTCTGTTTGGTCGTGCTTCTTTTCGGAAAACCGGTTCCCACCCCCGCCTTCGCGGGGGCATGCTTTTCCGGAAGCACTCTAGCCTTTGACGCAGAAGTTCTGCTTGATGTTGCAGGTGACGGATTTTTTGTTCCAGCCGCTTTCGTAACAGTGCATGCGGGCGGGCTTGTAGCTCACGCGGTGGCGGCCGTAGCTTGACTCAAGTTTGCGGACTTCGCGAAGGCCTGCATTGTTGGCGATGTTGGTTGCGGCATCTTGCGAACGGGCGGTGGCGGTCTTTTCGATGGTTCCGCAGAACGCGAACGAGCTGCTGGCGGTTGCGACGGCGGACGTGAATACAGTGGCGCAAATGAGGGTGGCGGTTTGCAGGCGCATGATTGGCGGTTCCTCTCGTTTGGTGGGCTGGTTGGACAGCGTGAGAAGGCTAACACGCATGTTCACGGGGCTGAACAGGAATCAGCAACGGGCGAAATTAGGCCCTTTCCAACTTAGATTGAAGCACCGCTCACGCTCCACGGACACCCTTGTGGCATCCATCAATGCAAAACGAAGGCCCGTTCGCGCGGCTTATGGATGGCCGGGTCACGCCCACGGCTGTCCGGTTCCCGATTTTGCTCGTCGCCGGACAATGTTTGTAGCTTCGGGAACTTCCGGTTTGAATGGCTGGCCTGGATACGGATTCCCCTCCCACTGTTTTCCCGGACAAGTGCGCCCTTAAGCGCACGCAGATCCGGGATCTTTACCACTCCCATGCAGGTAAAGACCCCGGATCAGCCAAGTGCAGGGGCCGTCCGGGGAAACAGTGAAGGTGGCAACAAGTTAAACCGGACAGCCGTGGGTTTGACCCGGCCATCCAGAGTCGCGCACGCTGGCCTTTCGAGCCTAATTTTTCCAAACGTCTTCTAGCGGCCAGCCTTTGCTGGCCGGAGCGCCGAAGAGGCGCCGGCGCGTGCGCCGGACTCACAAAGCTCAGCCTCCTTCAGGCTGGGCTTTGTGCAAGAGGAGAGTGATTCTTTCCGGCCACACCGGCCGATTGCTGACCTGGATCAGCCTTTCAATCGTTACAAAGCGAAACGCCCGTTAACCCCGCTTTAATGATTCCCGGTGTTAATAACCCTCAAGGCGCTGGGCGGAAACGGAAGCAAATCGCGGTTCAGGATCAAAGTCTTGGCTACGATGCACTCATGTCTCTACTCAGTCTGAGGACGGCGGAACACGGCGTGTCTTTTTCGCATCAACATGCCTAGAAAACAGTGCCCGGTGGCCCTCTGTCCTTGATCAAAACCCCACGCACCGGTACCCCAATATACGGCTAGTGCCGATGAAGTAGCAGGAGACACACTATGAAGGCTTACACGGGGCTGATCGTTGTAACGGTCATCGCGGCTGTCGCTCTCGGCGCTTGCCGTCGGGAAGTTGAACATACGCCGATGAAACTCGGCGCTCCCGCTGCTGAACAGGTTGCTCGCTAATTCGGGCTTCGGTCAGGTTACCAATAACTTTACACTTAAAACTTCAGGAGAAAATATCATGAAGAGCGTTCTCGTTCTCGCTATCGTTGCTGCAGTTGCTCTCGGCGCTTGCCGTCGCGAAGTTGAGCACACCCCCATGAAGCTCGGCGCTCCGGCTGCTGAGCAGGTTGCTCGCTAACTTCATTCCTTAGCGCAAGCTGGGGGCTGATTCTAAGGTCGGTCTGGGTGATGCTTGCATCATTCGGACCGGCCTTTGACGTTTCTGGAGCATGTTGTTTGAATTGCTCATCTTTCAGTCAACTCGCCTGATTCGAAGCGGCAGCCCACCCGTGGGGCCGAAGCGCCGAAGAGGCGCCAGCGCAAGCGCCGCCCTGGCCGGAGCGCGACGAGCGCGTGAGCCCCAAAGACACCTCCTGTGACCTATTCCCCGCAGGCTTTGTGCAGATCTCGCACTTGCGTCATAATAACTGTGACTCCGTTGCGGCGAGGGGTATTTATGCGCAGTCGTTGCTGTTATTCCCAATGAACTCACGTAACGGCCATATTTTCGCACTTTCGATCGCGTACCCGCTGAGGGGAATTTGAAAATATCCGGGCCAACCGTTCATAAGCTAAAGCCGACCGAGAGAAAGACACCGAAATGGCAGCTTCGATCACCCTACGCCGTGTTATTCGCGCGCTATTCATCAGCGCCGGAGTGCTCGTCGTGGCGGCGTGCGCCAACAAGGATGGAGCCAACGGCCCCGATAGCGCGTTGCTCGGTCCAGGCGGCAAGGGCGGCCCTGTAACACCCGGTACCCAGCGAGATTTCTCCGTCAACGTCGGCGACATCGTTTATTTCTCGTCCGACAGTTCGGATCTGACCCCCGAAGCTCAGGCGACCCTGCAGAAGCAGTCCAAGTGGCTCGGCCAGTACGCCCAGTTCACGGTCACAATCGAAGGTCACGCCGACGAGCGCGGCACCCGCGAATACAACATCGCCCTCGGTGCCAAGCGCGCCACCGCCGTCCGCAACTTCCTCGCCCAGAACGGCGTCCCCGCCGCCCGTCTCCGCACGGTGTCCTACGGCAAGGAACGTCCGGTTGCGGTCTGCAACGACATTTCGTGCTGGTCGCAAAACCGCCGCGCCCAGACCGTGCTCAACAGCCGCGCGGGCACTTGACCGCCCACACACGCTGCCGCTAACGCCCGCCGTTTTACTGAGATGCGTATGAGGCACAGGTGAATGCGATCATGGTGGGGTCTGGCTAACTGGCGCGACACGACGGCTACGCCTTGATATACCCGGCCAGCGATCAATCGTGCCGCCGACCGCGAGCTGTACGGCACGCTGGCAGCAAGACAACGCTCCTCGTTTTGACGGACAAGCCCTAAATGCCTGGCACCTTGGCTAAACTGAAATCTACAACCGCTGCGCTGACTGCGCTGGCCTTTGCCGCCGCCCTTGCGACCCTCTCCGCAAGCGTAGCTTTTGCGCAAGCAACTCCCCCGCCGGCCCCCGCTCCAAAGCCCGCGAAAGCCGCCGCGCCCGCCGCTCCCAAGGCCGCCAAACCCGAAGCCGCCCCCGCTGGCGACGCCGCCTTGCGTCAGCGCATCGAACACTTAGAAGAACAACTCGTCGACATGCAGGTCATCGTCGGCACGCTTGATTCGTTTGCGAAATCGACCGGCGCCGCGTCCGCCTCGCCTGCCTACCGCGGTGGTGCCCCGGAAGCCTCCGCCGGTTCATCCAGCGTCGATCAAGCCCGCGTCTCTGGCCTCGAATCGCAAGTCCGCGCCCTCACCGCCCAGGTCCAGCAGCTGACCGAGCAGGTCCGCGCTCAAGGCGGTCAACAAGGCAGCCAGCGCCGCTCCGACGCGCAGCCCGTCTATGCGCCGGCCGCCGCAGTTCCGCCCGCCTACTCTCAACCCGCGGCCGCTGCTCCGACTGGCTTTTCCACGTCCGTGCAAGCCGCCGCCCCCGATTCGATCGACAGCGTGATCGCCGCGAACACCCCCGTTACTGCCGCCGCCAGCCCGCCCGAAAGCGGCAACCCCAAGCAACTCTACGAAACCGCCTATGGCTACCTGCTTCAGCAGGACTATGGTGCGTCCGAAGCAGCGTTCGATGACTTCCTGAAGCGCTTCCCCAACGACGGCCGCGCAGGCGATGCGCAGTTCTGGCTCGGCGAAACCTATTTCGTTCGCGGCCAGTTCAAACCCGCAGCGTCCGCGTTCCTTAAAGGCTATCAAACCTACGGAAAAAGCGCTAAAGCCCCCGATAGCCTATTGAAACTTGCCATGTCGCTCGGCCGCATGGGGCAGAAAGACGCCGCCTGCTCCTCGTTCGGTGAACTAAACACCCGCTTCCCGGCTGCCTCTGCTGACGTCAAAGCCCGTACCGCCGTCGAAAAGCAGCGCGCCGGCTGTTAGTACGGTCGTCATCCCGGCGAAGGCCGGGACCCAAGCAACCATCTATTTGGCATTGGCCTATCCCCAGGCAGAGCCTCGGCTCGTCGAAACATCGTCCCATTTGTGAATTCCACCCATTCCGCCCATATTGGCCCCAACACCAATCCCCCCATCCAAGAGCCCCGCATGACAACGTCCGAGTCCTCACGAACCAAGTCCGCCGCCGAAGGCAACCTCGGCAGTCTCCCGGAGTGGAACCTGGACGACCTCTACAATGGCCCCGAAGCCCCCGAGCTGAAGCGCGACCTCGAACTGGGCGCCAAGCGCGCCCTCGCATTGAAATCCAAATACCAGGGCAACCTTGCCGCCATCGGCCGCGACGGAGCAGCGCTCGCACAAGCCATCATCGCCTACGAAACACTCTCCGACCTGCTCGGTAAAATCGGCTCTTACTCCGGCCTCTACTACGTCGGCGATCAGGCCGACCCCAAGCGCGCGAAGTTCAGCCAGGACGTCGGCGAACAGCTCACCAAGATCTCGACCGACCTGATCTTCTTCGAACTCGAATTAAACGCCATCAGCGAGCCCGACCTCGCCCACGCCATGACGGACAAGGCACTCGCCCGTTACAAGCCGTGGTTTGACGACCTGCGGAAGGAAAAGCCCCACCAGCTCGATGAAAAAATCGAAACCCTCCTAACCGAAAAATCCCAGACCGGCCGTGGCGCATGGAACCGCTTGTTCAACGAAACCATGACGGATCTGCGCTTTGAGGTTGAAGGCGAACCGGCCCCGCTGACCCTTGAGCCAACCCTGAACCTGCTCTCAAGCCCCAGCGGAGAGAAGCGTCGCGCGGGTGCGCAGGCGCTGTCCAAGACGTTCACCAGTAACATCCGCCTGTTTACGCTCATTACCAACACCCTCGCCAAGGACAAGGAAATCAACGACCGCTGGCGCAACTTCAAAGACGTTGCCGATAGCCGCCACTTAGCCAACCGCGTTGAAGCCCCTGTCGTCGATGCCCTCGTCGCCGCCGTCCGCGAGGCCCACCCCCGCCTGTCCCACCGTTATTATGCCCTCAAAGCCAAATGGCTTGGCCAGGACAAGCTCGCCCACTGGGACCGCAACGCCCCCCTCCCCGACAAGCCCGAGCGTATAATTCCCTGGAGCGAAGCCGAACATATGGTCCTGTCGGCCTACGGTGCCTTCGCGCCCGAAATGGCCACCATCGCCAAGCAGTTCTTCGATAAGCGCTGGATCGACGCCCCGGTACGTCCCGGCAAAACCCCCGGCGCGTTCTCGGCTTCGACTGTTCCCTCCGTTCACCCTTATGTGTTGATGAACTACCAGGGCAAAACCCGCGATGTGATGACGTTGGCCCACGAACTCGGTCACGGCGTCCATCAAGTTCTGGCAGCCTCGCAAGGCCCACTCCTGTCGCAAACCCCGCTGACGCTCGCTGAAACAGCCAGTGTCTTCGGCGAAATGCTGACCTTCCAGAAACTCCTGTCGGAAACCAAATCCGCCAAGGAAAAGAAGGCCATGCTCGCCGGCAAGGTAGAGGATATGCTGAACACGGTCGTGCGCCAGATCGCGTTCTACTCCTTTGAACGCCGCGTCCACGAAGAGCGTCGCAAGGGCGAGCTGACCTCGGACCAGATCAACGCCATCTGGATGGACGTCCAAGCTGAAAGCCTCGGCCCCGCGATCGACTTGAAGCCCGGCTACGAAGTGTTTTGGACCTACGTCCCCCACTTTATCCACTCGCCGTTCTACGTTTATGCCTACGCGTTTGGCGACTGCCTCGTGAACTCGCTGTACGGCCTCTATCGCGAAGCCCACCCAGGCTTCGTCGGCAAATATTTCGACCTCCTGAAAGCCGGTGGCTCCAAACACCACTCGGAACTCTTGAGCCCCTTCGGCCTGGACGCCCGCGACCCCGCCTTCTGGGGCAAGGGGCTGTCGGTCCTTTCAGGCTTCATCGACGAACTCGAAGCCATGGAAAAAGCCGACGTCTAACGCGGAAGGGAAAGGACGGGATAAGTGCGTCATTGACGCGCTTATCCCCCATTTTCGTCATGGCCGCGAAGGCGGCCACCCACGACAATTCTCAGCAAGGTCGGTATTTCTATATTTTTCCGATCACCAAGTTTTCCAGGATTGTACGCTCAATTTGCCGGTGCCCTTGCTGGCACCTCACCCTTGAACCCCAAAAACTTGACCCAAATCAATGCCTGCAACTTAGGCACTGTCAACTTTGTCAAGCCACTGTTATTCACTTAATGGCGAAAATGGGGCTTCCGCGACCGTTGGCACGGGAGTATGAGACCGGACAGAAGACGGCCTGATTGTGCATCGCAACAAATTGTGCCGCATATCAAACCGCTCTTAGCGAACCGGCGAGCTATCCGACTTTAACGATCATTCTCGATCTAATGAGATTTGCCTGATGGCTCAAACCTCTGTCGCCGAACCTGGCGTTGGTGGCGAACACCCACATACTCAGAACTTCTGGGCCCTGACTCTGGGTTCGGTCGGCGTCGTCTATGGCGACATCGGCACCAGCCCGCTTTACGCCTTCAAGGAAGCGGTTGCCGCCGCTCAGAAGTCCGGCTTGACCGGCCGCCCCGTCGTGCTCGGCGTCCTGTCGCTGATTTTTTGGGTTCTGATTCTGATCGTCACTATAAAATACGTGATCATTCTGCTGCGCTGCGACAACAAAGGGGAAGGCGGCACCTTCGCCCTCATGTCGCTCGCCAGATCTGTCGCCAAATCCAGTTCGCCCGTCATTTTGGCCCTAGGCATAGCCGGGGCCTCATTCTTTTATGGTGACGCAATCATCACCCCGGCCATGTCGGTCATGTCGGCGCTGGAGGGCTTGCATCTCGTCTCGCCTCACCTGAGCGCCTACGTGCTGCCGCTGGCGTTGATCATCCTTTTGCTGCTGTTCTGGTTCCAATCCTATGGCACAGCGAAGGTCGCGACCTACTTCGGCCCCATCACCCTCGTCTGGTTCCTCATCATGGGCGTCGGCGGCGCCTATCAGATCTGGCTCAATCCGACCATTCTCGTCGCACTCAATCCCTATTTCGGTATTCGATTTGTGTTCCAGCACGGGTTCCTCGCCGTCTCCGTGCTTGGCCTCGTTTTCCTTGCCGTTACCGGTGCGGAAGCCCTCTATGCCGACCTCGGGCACTTTGGCCGCAGACCGATTCAGGCCGCGTGGATCTGGCTCATCCTGCCGTGCCTGACGTTGAACTACCTCGGCCAGGGTGCGCTCGTTCTTGCCAATCCCGAAGCGCTCGAAAATCCCTTCTATCTGCTCTACCCCAAGGAAATGCTGATCCCGATGGTTCTGCTGGCGACCTGCGCCTCCGTCATCGCCAGCCAAGCCGTCATAACAGGTGCCTTCTCCCTCACGCGCCAGGCCATTCAGCTCGGCCTGATCCCCCGCCTTGAGGTCCGCCACACGTCTGAAACCATGTCCGGCCAGATCTATCTTCCGCGCGTTAACTGGGCGCTTTTCACCGGCGTCGTGCTCGTCGTCTTGATGTTCCAGAACTCCAGCCGTCTCGCCGGAGCCTACGGCGTTGCCGTCACTGCCGACATGATGATTGCCTCCGCCATCACCTTCTTTGTAATCTGGAAGCTCTGGAAATGGCCGCTTTGGAAGGCCGTCCTTCTGATCGCCCCGCTCTCGCTCATCGAGCAGGTGTTCTTTGCCGCCAACATGACCAAGGTCGTCGAAGGCGGCTGGCTTCCCCTCATGATGGCCGGCACCGTAGCCCTCCTGATTTCGACCTGGCTCCGCGGCACCAAGATCCTCGCCAAGGAAACCCGCCACGCTCAAGCCGATATCGACTGGCTGGTCCGCAAGCTCGAAGCCAAACCCCCTCATCGCGTCGCCGGAACCGCCGTGTTCCTAACCGCCGACCCGCTCGCCGCCCCGACGGCTTTGATGCACAACCTGAAGCACAACCGTGTGCTTCATGAACGCAATATCCTGCTGACCATCAAAACCGCCGACACCCCGCGCGTCCTGAACGCCGAGCGCGTCAAGGTCGAACATATCGCCGACGGCTTCCTCCGCGTGACCGCGAGGTTCGGGTTCATGGAAACCCCAAGCATCGCCAAAGTCTTCACGCTGTGCCGCAAGAAAGATTTGAACATCGACATTGGCGGCACGAGCTTCTTCCTGTCCCGCCGCTCGCTGAAACTCGGCAAGAAATCCGAAATGCCGCTGTTCCAGAACAAAATCTTCATCTGGATGTCGCGCCAGGCCGAAGACGCCACCACCTACTTCCAGATCCCCATCGACCGCGTCGTCGAAGTCGGCACCCAAGTCGCGATCTAGTGTTCCGGGTCAAACAGATGGTTCCCAGTCTATCCATTTTCGTCATGGCCGCCTTCGCGGCCATGACGTTTGTTGTGCGTTGGAGTGGGAACCAAGCGTTAGAGTCGGAACACTAGCAAGTCGCCATCTAGCAAGCCGCTGTTTAGGCCTAACGTGTCATCCCGTGCGCGGCGCAGCATCCTTTATGATGCGCCGTCGATTGCGATCCGGCGGTCCTCTTGCGGCCGCAGCGATCGACAAGCAAAATGCAGACCCGGGACCCAGGCGCCACACGTACCGCCCCCTCAATTGTCATCCTCGGGCTTGCCTGCCCTCGGGCTCGACCCGTGGGTCCCGAGGACCCATCCCTCCGCAGGGGCGAAACGCACTGAGACCGCAAGCGCTCCCGCGTCGCCACTTGATCTGCCGCGCACCCAAACCACGTAGTATGCTCGACGAAATACCGCCGCGCGCAACGTCTACGTCACAGCCGCCTTGTGCTGGATAACGCCGAGCTCGCCAACAAGGCCCATTTCCAGCATGTCCAACGAAGATAACCGCTTCTCCGCCCGTGCCGCCCGTTATGCCCGTGTCGGCGGCAACGTCGGCGCCGTCGCCGCCCGCGTCGCCGCTGGCCGCTTGTTTGGCCGCGACCGCGACAACCAATCCGACGCCGCAGCGCTCGCCGCAGCGCTTGGTGGCCTCAAAGGCCCGTTGATGAAAGTCGCCCAGCTCCTTTCGACCATCCCTGAAGCCCTCCCGCCCGAATACGCGCGTGAACTCTCCCAGCTCCAGTCGAACGCCCCGCCAATGGGCCCGGGATTTGTCCGTCGCCGGATGATGTCCGAGCTTGGCCCCGACTGGGCCGCCCGCTTCGGCTCCTTCGACGAGCAATCGGCGGCCTCCGCATCCCTCGGTCAGGTCCACCGCGCAACCTCGCCTGATAACCGCCCCCTCGCCGTCAAACTGCAATACCCCGACATGCAGTCCGCCGTCGAAGCCGACCTGAACCAGCTCCGCGTGATCTTTGCCCTCCACGCCCGCATGGGGGCCGGCGTCGACACCCGCCAGATGCTCGAAGAGATCGGCGAACGCCTGCGCGAGGAACTCGACTACACCCTCGAAGCCCGCCACATGCAGCTGTACGAGCTGATCTTCAAAGACCACGGCGAAGTCCGCATCCCGGCCTTCGAACCCGCGCTCTCCACCGCGCGCCTGCTGTCCATGTCCTGGCTCGGCGGACGACCGCTTCTCGACTACAAGGACGCCCCGCTCGAAGACCGCAACCGCTTGGCGGACGCCATGTACCGCGCATGGTGGTACCCCTTCAGCCACTACGGCGTGATCCACGGCGACCCGCACTTGGGCAACTACACTGTCTTCGAAGACAGCGCGCATGCAACCGGCGCACCGCTCGGCACGCCCACGGGCATCAACCTGCTCGACTTCGGTTGCATCCGTAAATTCCCGGTCAGCTTCGTCCAGGGCGTCGTCGATCTCTATCGCGGCCTGCTTGCAAACGATCGCGCCCAAATCGTCCACGCCTACGAAACCTGGGGCTTCACCGGCCTCAACGGCGACCTCATCGACGCCCTCTCCATCTGGGCCCGCTTTATCTATGGCCCCCTCCTGGAGGACCGCGAACGCACCATCGCCGACGGCACGCAGCCCGGCGAATATGGCCGCCGCGAAGCCTTCAAGGTCCACCAGATCCTGAAGGAAAAAGGCCCGGTCACCATCCCGCGCGAGTTCGTGTTCATGGACCGCGCAGCCATCGGCTTGGGCGGGGTCTTTCTCCACCTTGGAGCCCGCCGCAACTGGTACCGCCTCTTCAACGAAACCATCGAAGGCTTCGACGCCCAAACCGTCGCCACCCGCCAAAAGGCAGCCTTCATGAAAGTCGGCCTCTAATCCCCTCTCCCCGCGCCCTTCACTTGCACGGGGAGAGGGTTAGGAGCCTGCCCCCGCGAAGGCGGGGTGAGGGGCGGCAGCCATTCTAGGCCCGTAGGGCAGGGAGCAAGGCGACCCGGCGCGAGCGCCGCCCCGGCCCCTCCTCCCTTCACGGCCAACGGCCGTCGGGAGCAAGGCGACCCGGCGCGCGCGCCCTCCTCCGGCCCCTCCTCCCTTCACGGCCGCAGGCCGTCGGGAGCAACGCGACCCGGCGCGAGCGCCGCCCCGGCCGGAGCGCGACTAGCGCGTGAGGCCAAAAAGACCCTGCCGCTTGTTCAACCGCGCCCGGAACATATTGATCATCGACGCCATCTCGCTCTTGATCCGGCTCGCGCTGTTGACATACGCAACCACCGGCCAAGCGAGATAGCTGTTCACGCCGGTCACATTCCCAAGCCCCGGCGAAGCGTCCACCGCGAACCCATCCTTGAACGTCACCTTCGGCGCAAACGTCCCCGCAATCGTCATCGGCCCCCGGCTCGTCTCCAGCGCACAAACGACCGGTTGCGCGGGCAAATCGAATACCCGGTCGCTCGCCGCCAGCCCTTCGTCGATCAGGCCACGCTCCACATCGACGGACACGACGCACTTGGCATCCAGCAGATACCCGCGCGTCAGCTTGGCAATATCGGCCCGCTCTTCATCCGTCATCCAAGCCTTATGCTCGCACACAAGCCGCTTTCCGCCTGGATGCCGCAACGTCGAAAAACAATCCGGCTTCTCGGCAGCCATCGCAAGTCCAGCGCCCGCAACCGCACAGCCAGCAAGCAATCCGCTCAGAACCGACCGCTTCAAAAAAACCGGCATTACAAACCTCGCAGAATAGTCACCATCCATCGAGATCAGATAATCCCGGCCATTCCACGGCCCCCAAATGGCAACCCCATGATACCAACCCGCATAAGTACTGACGTATGCGGGCTGGAATCCGCGCGTGGGGTTGCCCCGTCGCATGGCGATCTTTCAGAGCGGCGCGGCGCTAATGCGAAGCATTGCGGGGCGATGACGCGCAAACAAAAGTGAATACCGACGCGCAGCCGAAGAACGAAAGTGTCAAAACTTCTGCGTGACGGTATGACAAGTGCCCCCCCCCTTTTCGTCATGGCCGCGAAGGCGGCCACCCACGACAACCATGAGCAAGGCAGGCGCTTCATGCGAATCTCGCAGGCACCGCTCACGCCATAAACCCCGCCACCGCGTCTGCCGCCGCCGCGATGTGCTGGCCTTGCGAAAACCCGCTTGCCTTGCGCGCCTTGAAATCGTGATCCCCATCACCAAGCCATTCGACCCGGATAGCTGGGCTCAGCGCATACCCGTCCACCTCAACCCGCGTCCCCAGCCGATCGCGCTCGCCCTGCACGATCAGCGCCGGACACGCCATCCCCGAAAGATGCGCAACCCGCAAATTCTCCGGCTTACCTGGCGGATGGAACGGATACCCCAGGCACACCAGCCCCTCGATCTGCCTCGCTCCAAACAACTCATCCGCAATCATACTGGCCACCCGTCCGCCCATGGACTTCCCCCCGATGAACACCCGCCCCTCGCCTCCAACCTCCGTCACGGCCGCGCGAAACTCGTCCATCAATCGCGCAGCATTAGGTGGCGGACGCTTCCCCTCGCCGGTGCGCCGCTGGGCCATGTAGTTGAATTCAAAGCGCGTTACGCTAACCCCCCGCTGCGCCAGTGCCTCAGCCATTCGCTCGAGGAAAGGGCTGCTCATGGACGCCCCTGCTCCGTGCGCCAAAATCAGCCGCGGCGAATACCCGCGCGGCCCGGTGGTCAAAAAGTCTGTCACGGCGGGAATTCTCCCCAGGTTTGAGGAAAGTGCATCGATTTCAGCCGCATTTTGGCGCAAGATCACTAGTGTTCCGGTTCTGACATTTGCTACCCGGTTCGGCTAGGTTTTGAGCAAATGTCAGAACCATAAGGAACACTAGCAAGTCTATGTTTCTAGTGTAGCTTTAGCACCTGACGTTTGGTTTTGAGACGAGCCGCTCGCGGGTACCAAACGTCAGGTGCGCTACACTAGAGTCTGAAATGTTTGCCGGTCGACCCGGCAGGCCAGAGGGTTTTGAATGCGGCTCACGGGACTTTTTTCTCATTCCGTCTTGGCGTTCGTCTGCTTGGGGCTGACGTTCGTCGCGTTTGAGTCCGCCTCAATTCCTGTTGAACCCTCCGCCCAGCAAGCCACCTCCGCCCCGCAATCCAGCGCCGGAGTTCCCACAGCCTCTGCCGATCCTGCCCCCGTTCCCCCTCAAGCTGTTCCGCCGCAAGCTGCCATGCAGGAACTAGCCCCTGCGGTCGTCTCCGAGCCCGTGGCCGCAAAAC
>JBEBJA010000156.1:0-19726 GCA_040080145.1 Hyphomicrobiaceae bacterium | reverse complement strand
CCCTCCCGCCCCGCTCTTTGAAATCGTCCAAACGGCCTGATTTGGCGGGGTCTTGGCCCGGTGCCACTTTACTGATTGCCCGGTGCCATATTTTTTGCCGCGCTACAACAATTTGGAACGAGATTGACTGGCTTTAGGTGGGTAGGGCTCAAAGCATGCTTGACATATAAAGATATGTTTATATCCTGCGGAAAATTTTGAGACCAAATTTGACGATCAAGAGGCAGAGTGACGCGCGAGGTGATGCCAGCGGCTGATTGGGTGACGGCGCTGAAGGCGGCCGGCGAGCCGACGCGCTTGCGCATTCTCTTGCTGTTGGCATCGGGCGAGTTGAACGTCAAAGATCTCACCGTCATCTTGGGTCAAAGCCAGCCCCGCTTGAGCCGCCACCTTAAATTGCTCGCCGAAGCGGGCTTGGTTGAGCGGTTTCGCGAAGGCAGTTGGGTCTATTTTCATGTCTCCGACCGAAACGAAATCCAGCGGCTGACCTTGCAGTTGCTCGACGCCGTCGATCCTGCAGATCCGGTGATCCGTCGTGACCGCGAGCGAGCCAACGCGCTAAAGCGCGAACGTGAGGCGGTCGCTCAGGACTTTTTCCGCCAGCACGCTGGAGACTGGGACCGCATCCGTGCTCTCCATGTCGCCGAAAGCGATGTCGAAGCCGCGATGCGCAGAGCAATCGGCCCGGGTCCATTTAAGTTGTTCGTCGATCTGGGCACCGGCACCGGCCGCATCCTGGAGCTTTTCGCAGACACCTACGAGCGAGCGCTTGGTTTCGACTTGAACCAGGCGATGCTGACCTACGCCCGTAGCAAGCTGTCGTCGGCCGATCTGTCGCGTGCCCAGGTGCGCCATGGCGACATCTACAGCTTAGCACTTGCCGATGGCTCGGCGTCGGTTGTCACCATGCATCAGGTGCTGCACTTCCTCTCCGACCCGCGCCGGGCGGTGCTTGAGGCAGCTCGCGTGCTGGCCCCGGGTGGCCGCATACTGATCGTCGACTTTGCGCCCCACACCCTGGAATTTCTGCGCGAGACACAAGCCCACGACCGTCTCGGATTTACCGATGCGTTGATAAGCCAATGGCTGGATGACGCCGGTCTCCATGTTCGAACCGTCGACCAAATGCCGGCCGCTGTTGCCGAAGGCTCGCAAAAGCTGACCGTGACGCTTTGGCTGGCCGAACGCCCGGCACAGGCGTTTGCCATGCCGCAAATAACAAACACGTCCCTCGTTAAGGAAATCCGTTGATGGCCCTCCCGATTGATCGTTCGCCTCCCGAGCGCAAAAGCCACCTGCTCGGCAATGGTGACATCGACGTCTCGTTTGAATTCTTCCCGCCCAAGTCGGAAAAGATGGAAGAAAACCTCTGGGCGGCCGTCCATCGCCTCGCCCCGCTGCGTCCCGAATTTGTATCGGTCACCTACGGCGCAGGCGGCTCCACCCGTGAACGCACCCATTCAACAGTCGCTCGTCTCGTACGCGAAACATCGTTGAAGCCGGCCGCGCACTTAACCTGTGTGGATGCAACCCGCGCCGAAGTGGACGAGGTCGCCCGCGCCTATTGGGAAGCCGGGGTGCGCCACATCGTGGCCTTGCGCGGTGACCCGCCGGGCGGTGTCGGCACGCGCTACGAACCTCATCCCGGCGGTTACGCGAACGCCGCTGAACTCGTTGTTGGCCTCAAGAAAATCGCCAACTTCGAGATTTCGGTTGCGGGCTATCCAGAACGCCACCCCGAAAGCGCATCACTGGAAGCCGATATCGAAAACCTCAAAGCCAAAGTCGATGCAGGCGCCGACCGCGTCATTACGCAGTTCGGCTTCGATAACGCTCATTTCCTGCGCTATCTGGAGCGCGCGCGCGCATGCGGCATCTGGGTGCCGATCATGCCGGGCATCGTGCCGATCCATAACTACAAGCAAGTCGCAGGCTTCGCGACCCGCGCCGGCGCAACGGTTCCCTCCTGGATGACCCGCCGCTTCGAGGGCCTGGAAAATGACGCTGGCACTAGCCATCTCGTTGCCGCCGCCGTTGCCACCGAGCAGGTCATGGATCTCGTGGATTACGGTGTGCGCAAGTTCCACTTCTACACGCTGAACCGCGCCGACTTGGTTTATGCCATCTGCCATCTGCTGGGCCTGCGACCAACTCGCCGCGCCAAAGTCGAAACCACTAAAGACGCCGCAGCTTAAGGTACTAAGGATCAAAAAACGGGGAGTTTGAGGGGTGTCCCCTCAAGCGGGTTAAGGGCGGCAGCCCTTATCGCGCAGCGAGCCGTTCAAGGAGTAGGCCCCATGAAAACCATTGCCAGTCTCGCCAAATTGAACGCCGCCGCTGAAAAGCGCATCCTCATCATTGATGGCGCGATGGGCACGATGATCCAGCGCTATAAGCTGACCGAGGAAGACTATCGCGGCGAACGCTTCAAGTCGTGGCATCGTGACGTGAAGGGCAACAACGAACTGTTGTCGCTGACACGCCCCGACATCATTTCGGCGATCCATAACGAATACCTGGAAGCCGGTGCCGACATCATCGAAACCAACACCTTCAACGCGCAGCGCGTGTCCATGGCCGACTACGGCATGGAGGACCTGTCGCGTGAGCTGAACATCGCCTCCGCCAAGATTGCGCGCGAAGCCTGCGACGCCTGGACCAAAAAAACGCCCGGCAAGCCCCGCTTCGTCGCCGGAGCCGTCGGCCCCACCAACCGCACGTCGTCCATGTCGCCCGACGTGAACAACCCCGGCTATCGCGCCGTCGACTTCGATGAGCTGCGCACGATCTACAAGGAACAGGTCATCGCCCTGATCGAAGGCGGATCCGATATCATCATCATCGAAACCATCTTCGATACCTTGAACGCCAAAGCCGCCGGCTTTGCGACCCTGGAAGCCTTCGACGAGCTCGGCATCACGCTTCCCATCATGCTGTCGGGCACCATCACCGACGCCTCGGGCCGCACCTTGTCAGGCCAGACCGGCGAAGCGTTCTGGTATTCGATGCGCCACTTGAAGCCGTGGTCGGTCGGTCTGAACTGCGCGCTGGGTGCCGAAAACATGCGCCCCTACATCGCCGAATTGTCCCATATCGCCGAAACCCGCGTGTCGGCCTATCCCAACGCCGGCCTCCCCAACGTCATGGGCGAGTACGACGAAACCGGCCACGACATGGCCTGCAAAATCGAACCGTGGGCAGCCGATGGCCTGCTCAACGTCGTCGGCGGCTGCTGCGGCTCAACCCCCGACCACATCGCCCACATTGCAGAACACGTCGCCAAATACGCCCCCCGCATCCCCGCCACCATCGAACCCAAAATGCGGTTGTCCGGGTTGGAACCTTTTGTGGCTGGGTGACAACTTTCCTCTCCCGGTACGGGAGAGGATGTCACGCAGTGACAGGTGAGGTACCCCGTGAAAGCTAGTCAATTGCACGAAATCGAGTCGTCGTGGGAAGCCTTCAAACACGACGCCGAACTACATCGGCGGGTTTGCGAAGCGCTAGCAAACCCCGAGGCAAATGAAGAGTTTGACATCACTTTGGATAACCGCAAATTGCTAGAAGGAGCCTTCGGTGAACCAAGAGAGTATGAACTTTACTTGAAAATGAGAACTGCGATTTTGATGCTCGCCAAATCGTATCTGGAAAAATCACTCGATTCGATAAGGCAAGAATTGCGTGAGCTTGGATTGGAAGTCGATGTCTGATGGAACGGGGGCGCGAAGCGCCACTTCCCCCTCTCCCCCTGGGGAGAGGGTCGGGGTGAGGGGGCTTCGACCGGGTGAGTTTTAGCGTTAAGTGAAGGCACCCCTCATCTGCCCTTCGGGCATCTTCTCCCCAGGGGGAGAAGAAAGTGGAGCAAGCGGCATTGGAGAAGCCGGGAACGAAGTTGGCGCAATCGCTGAGAAAGCGCCAGACCGATGCGGAGCGAAAACTCTGGTCGAAGTTGCGAAGTCGCCAATTGGATGGCTGGAAGTTTAAACGCCAGTTCCCATTCGGCCCCTATGTCCTAGACTTCTACTGTTTCGACGCAAACCTAGTTATAGAATTGGACGGATCGCAGCATGCTGAAGCCAGAGCCGAACATGACCGGGCGAGAACGCAGTTTCTCGAAGGCGAGGGCCTGCACATCATGCGCGTCTGGAATGTCGACGTGCTCACCAACATCACAGGTGTCGTGGACGGTATCTATCTGGTACTTGGAGCGGAACCCGCCCCACCAACTGGACTGAAGCGCCAGTCTGAGACGAATGCCCCCCTCATCCGCCCTTCGGGCAAGCCAAGACGACGAGCAAACATGACCGTGACCAGCACCGAAACCACCTCCGCCTCGCGCTCCTTCATCAACGTCGGTGAGCGCACGAACGTCACAGGCTCGGCCAAGTTCCGCAAGCTGATCGAGGCCAACGATTACAACGCCGCGTTGACCGTCGCTCGCCAGCAGGTCGAGAGCGGCGCGCAGATCATCGACATCAACATGGACGAAGGCCTGCTCGATAGCCAGAAGGCCATGGTGACGTTTCTCAATCTGATGGCTGCCGAGCCCGACATCTCGCGCGTCCCGGTGATGATCGACAGTTCCAAATGGAACGTCATCGAAGCCGGCCTCAAGTGCGTCCAGGGCAAAGCGGTCGTCAACTCGATCTCGATGAAAGAAGGTGAGGCGCAGTTCCTCGAACAGGCCAAGAAAGTCCTGCGCTACGGTGCAGCCGTCGTCGTCATGGCGTTCGACGAACAAGGCCAGGCTGACACCATCGAGCGCAAGGTCGAGATCTGCTCGCGCGCCTATAAGCTCCTGACCGAAAAAGTCGGCTTCCCGCCCGAAGACATCATCTTCGACCCGAACATCTTTGCCGTCGCCACCGGCATCGAAGAGCACAACGGCTACGGCATCGCCTTCATCGAAGCGACCCGCGAAATCAAGCGCCGTCACCCCCTCGTCCATATCTCGGGCGGCGTCTCGAACCTGTCGTTCAGCTTCCGCGGCAACGAACCCGTCCGCGAAGCCATGCACTCCGTGTTCCTGTATCACGCGATCCAGGCCGGCATGGACATGGGCATCGTCAACGCCGGCCAGTTGACCATCTACGACGACATCCCCACGGAACTGCGCGAGCTGTGCGAAGACGTCATCCTCAACAAGCGGCCCGACGCCACCGACCGCCTGCTTGATGCCGCCGCGAAGTTCAAAGGTGACGGCGCCAAGAAGGTCGAGAAAGACCTCAAGTGGCGCGACACGCCTGTCGGCGACCGCCTCACCCATAGCCTTGTCCATGGCATCACCGAGTTCATCGAGATCGACACCGAGGAAGCGCGCCAGCAGGCTGACAAGCCGCTCCACGTCATCGAAGGCCCGCTGATGGCCGGCATGAACGTCGTCGGCGACCTCTTCGGTGCCGGCAAAATGTTCCTGCCGCAGGTCGTCAAATCCGCCCGCGTCATGAAACAGGCCGTCGCTTACCTGCAGCCCTATCTCGAAGCCGAAAAGTTAGCCTCCGGCCTCGCCTCTAAACCCGCCGCAGGCAAGATCTTGATGGCGACCGTGAAAGGCGACGTCCACGACATCGGCAAGAACATCGTCGGCGTCGTCCTCCAGTGCAACAACTACGAAGTGATCGACCTGGGCGTGATGGTCCCCGCCGCCAAAATCCTCGAAGCCGCCAAGAAGCACCAAGTCGACGTCATCGGCCTGTCGGGC
Organism: Hyphomicrobiaceae bacterium; assembly: GCA_040080145.1. GTDB lineage: Bacteria > Pseudomonadota > Alphaproteobacteria > Rhizobiales > Hyphomicrobiaceae > JANXVY01. The sequence continues at coordinate 14,025 of JBEBJA010000156.1, read as the reverse complement.
CTGATTACTCCCTCGCTCGACGAGATGTGCTTCCTCGCCGCCGAAATGGAGCGCGAAGGCTTCTCGGTTCCCTTGCTCATCGGCGGCGCAACGACGAGCCGTGTTCACACCGCCGTAAAGATCGCCCCGAACTACAATCGCAACCAGACCATCTACGTCAACGACGCCTCGCGCGCCGTCGGTGTCGTGTCCAAGTTGCTGTCGGACGACGACAAGACCACCTACATCGCCGATATTAAAGCTGACTATGTCAAAGTCCGCGAAGCCCACCTGCGCAGCGAGGCCAAAAAGAACCGCATCACGGTCGCAACCGCCCGCAACAACAAATTCAAGATCGACTGGAAAGCCCACACGCCGGTCAAACCCAGCTTTCTTGGCACCCGCACCTTCAAGTCCTACGATCTAGCCGAACTCGTCCCCTACATCGACTGGACGCCGTTCTTCCAGACTTGGGAGTTGAGCGGACGGTATCCAGCAATCCTCGACGATAACATCGTCGGCCCGGAAGCCCGCAAACTGTTCGCCGATGCTAAGGCGCTGCTCGATCGGATGGTCCGCGAGAAGTGGCTGACAGCTCATGCCGTCGTCGGCTTCTGGCCAGCCAACAGCGCCGGCGACGACATCGAAGTCTTCACCGGCGAAGACCGCAAAACCCGCAAGGCTTGGCTCCACACCCTGCGCCAGCAGATGGCCCGCGACTCCTCGCGTGACCGCTCGCACACAGCACTTGCAGACTTCATCGCCCCCAAAGACACCGGCATTGCCGACTACATCGGCGGCTTTGCCGTCACGACCGGCCATGGCGAAGATGAAGCCATCGAGCGCTACATTCCCAAGACCGATGACTATAACCGCATCATGGTCAAGGCACTCGCTGATCGTCTCGCCGAAGCCTTCGCCGAGCGCATGCACCAGCGCGTCCGCCGCGAGCTGTGGGCCTATGCTCCCAATGAATCCCTCGCTCCCGGCGACCTGATCCTTGAACGCTACCAAGGCATCCGGCCTGCGCCCGGCTATCCGGCACAACCCGACCACACCGAAAAACAGACACTTTGGGACCTGATGGACGCCGGCAATGCAACCGGCATCACCTTGACTGAGAGCTTCGCCATGTGGCCCGGTTCTGCGGTTTCGGGGCTGTACTTTGCCAACCCGGGCAGCCATTATTTCGGCGTCGGCAAGGTCGAGCGCGATCAGGTCGAGGACTATGCGCGCCGCAAGGGCTGGACCGTTGAGCAGTGCGAACGCTGGCTGGCGCCCGTTTTGAACTACGACGCCGTCGCCGTAAATGCTGACGCGGCGGCTTAACAGACCAAATTTGGGGGGTAGGGGACAATGCTGGGCACGATCATACTCGTCGCAATTCAATTCGCGGCGGCCTTTTTGGGCGCGCCGCTGATACTGCAGAACATTCCAATCAGCGGTGATCTCAAGATTTTCGCTTACGGGGCAGCTTATGCAGTCATCATCTGGATCGTGGGTCTGGTCGGTTCGTTTGCTCTAAAGGACGTCAACTTGCCGTCGAGCAAAACGCTCGGTGCAGCGCTGGTTGGCGGATTGATCGGTGCGGGTCTCACCCTGATCCCCGGTCTGCTGTCCGCTGTACCGTTCAAATTTCCGACGCTCTATGTCCCCCTGATGGGCGCGATTATTGGATATATGATCCGCCGGACCTGATGGCACACTGTAAATAGTGGAGCCCAAAAAAAGGGGCGCAACACCGGCGGGGATGTTGCGCCGCTTGAGGAGATGGCGGGTACCGATCCAAGACCTCTTGGAACTGGATCAAGGTACGCTCAGGCCATCACCTGCTTAGACCATGCCGAGTGCCACGGCCACGATGAAGCCGAATGACAGTGCTGCTGCCAACAAATTAAAACGCATTGCCAATTCCATGAGACGTCTCCTTCAACAAAGGGAACCTAACTGTGCCAGGCGTCCCACCACACCTGTCTCAAGAACTCACATACGCAAACCTCACTCATCGACCTTAGTCGCAAGCTAGATCGCCGAAGGTCGTCTAGCCAAGCGAATTCTTGCAATTTTTCGCAGTGCAGGAATGAATTATTCGGCAGTTATCGCACTTGCGAAATGTTCGGGCACCGTAACCACACGGCGGTACGCTAGCGCGCTCGCGCAAGGGCGGGGACCGGCTTTCCGACAAGAAGCACGTCCAAACAGAGACTTAGGAACCGTCTTTGTTAAAGTCAGACGGACCCCTAAACGTCACGGTACATCGTCGTCCTCGAAATATTCCCAAGCCACGTATCTGCCGCCGCGATCTCGCGTTTCGCAGGCGTTGCTGCGCTCCCCCTCGATCTTTGATGGCTGGGTGGTTCTGTTGTGTTGATTGTAGGGACGTTCTCAGTGGGCTCTATCGGGTATTAAGGATGGTGGGCGATTGGGGCTTAAAGGGATTTGTCGGTGGCGATAGAGTTGATCGAGTATTAACCGTCCAGGACAATGGTCATGCGTGTGCTCCGCCTTCTGATTTCGGTGTCGTTGCTTGGATTGGCAGCGTCAGTTGCGCAGGCTGACGGCGCAAGACGCAAGGGCGTTGCATTGCCGGCGCCGCAGCCAAGCGTTGCCGTAACGGTCGAACGGGGCGTCCGGGTGTGGCGCCCGCTGGGAACCGGGGGCGGTGACTATTATCCGCAGACGGCGAGCGTGAATGCGGGTTTCGAGCCGTCCGCCCATTATGTGATGCCGAATGGGCATAGCGCAATTGGAGTTTATGGCGGCTTTGGCGGTTTTTCCAAGGGCAAGACGCACGAGCGGCTCAACGGCGCCGCGTTCGTGTCCAAGCACATCAACGTGAATATCAAGGGCTGGGGGGCGCGCCCTCATGGTTTCAAGGCTGCGCAGTTTGCCGGGCGTCATCATGGCGGTATGAATGGCCGCGGTGGGGCAAAGCAGGGCGGGTTCGGTGCGGGCGGCGGATCCCGGCATGCTGTGATCGCCGGTAGGGGCGGCGGCGCTAGGCACGGCGGTGGCCACGGGCGTGGGCATCACTGAGGCGAGCGGTTTTAGACGGTGAACCGCTTCACACGTCACCTAAACCGCTCTAGGCAAACGGGCTCTCTTGCTGGCGCGCGACCGTCTTATCAAAATCCCGCGCGCGGATGTGCTGAAGGGCCCGAAAATGCCGCGCTACGCGATTACGGTTGAATATGACGGCACGCCATTTGTTGGCTGGCAGGTGCAGGCCCACGGCACGTCGGTGCAGGGTGAACTGGTAGCGGCGATTGCGCGGTTTTCCGGCGAGACGGTGTTCGTTCGCGGGGCCGGGCGGACGGATTCAGGCGTCCATGCACGCGGGCAAGTGGCGCATTTCGATCTCAGCAAGGTCTGGAAGCCGGACAAGATCCGGGATGCACTTAACTACCATTTGAAGCCGCATCCGGCGGCCGTGGTGTCGTGCGTGGAGGCACCCGAGGACTTCGATGCGCGTCACAGCGCGGTGAAGCGTCAGTATTTGTACCGCATCTTAGCGCGGCGGACGCGGCCAACGCTGGACGAAAACCGGGTATGGTGGGTGCCGCAGCCGCTCGATAGCGAAGCGATGCACGTGGCGGCCCAAGATCTCGCCGGCCACCACGATTTCACGACGTTCAGGGCCAGCATGTGTCAGGCGCTGTCACCGGTCCGAACGCTCGAGCGGCTTGACGTCATGCGTGTCGGTGACGAGGTGCATATCTGGGCGGAAGCGCGGTCGTTCCTGCACAATCAGGTGCGGTCGATGGTTGGAACCTTGAAGCTCGTTGGCGAGGGGCATTGGCCGGTGCGCGATGTGCAGCGGGTGCTGGAGGCGCGCGACCGGACCAAGTGCGGCACGGTTGCGCCGCCCACGGGTTTGTATTTGACCAAGGTGACATACCCGGCGGACGTCTTCAGTCGCCGATCATCGACAGGAATTCCTGGCGGGTGATCGGGTTGTCGCGGAAGGCGCCGGTCATATGGCTGGTGACGAGGTCGGTGCCGGGCTTCATGATGCCGCGAGTGGTCATGCAGTGGTGTTCGGCTTTGAGGACGACGGCGACGCCTTGCGGTTTGAGGACGTGCTCGATCGCGTTGGCGATCTGAGCGGTCATTTTTTCCTGGATCTGCAGGCGTTTGGCATAGATCTCCACGACGCGGGCAAGCTTCGAGATGCCGACAACGCGACCGTTGGGAATGTAGGCGATCCAGGCGCGGCCAATGATAGGGGCCATGTGGTGTTCGCAGTGGCTTTCAAAGCGGATGGCGCGGAGCACGACCATGTTGTCGTAACCGTCGGTTTCTTCGAAGGTTTTTTGCAGGATGGCTTCAGGGTCTTCGCCGTACCCCTTGAAATATTCCTCATAGGCGCGAGTGACGCGGGCCGGTGTTTCGTGGAGGCCGTCGCGGCTGGGATCGTCGCCGGCCCACAAGATGATGGTGCGGACGGCGGCCTCGACTTCGGCGCGGGAAGGCTTCTGGGCTGCTTCTGGGGCGGGCTTGGTCAGGGCAACCGGTTTGGTCGGCGGTTTCGTGGACATCTTGTTCTCGTGGCTCCTGTTAATTCAGGACTTGAATACGGGCTGGCCCAGGGTCTGGACTTGACAAGCCATCACGTTTAGCCCGGCCCGGTAGAGATTGCGAGCGGCGGATTAGGCTTTCGTTGGGGTGCGGTCCGTCACCGCAGGGTGGGAGCTGGAAGAGGTTGATCTGCGTCAAGAAAGTGTGTCTTCAGGCGGGTGATAATTGTTCCATGACAGCCAAATGCGCTCCACATCGTCATTCTTCAAGCCGCTCCGGGAATCGTTCTGGCAAGGTCGAATGCGCCTATTGCGGCGTGCGTGATAAGGCGGCCTGCCGCGGGCTATCGGACTCTGGTCAGGCCGAAGCCAACACAGTCTCCTACCGCAAGGTCGTCCCGCAGGGCGGCGTGATCTTGCGCGAAGGCGATCCGGTAGCATGGTGCGGTGTGATCGTGTCGGGCGTAGTGAAACTCGTCAAAACATCGTCAGACGGGCGCCAGCAGATTGTCGGTTTGCAGTTTGGCGATGAATTCCTGGGGCAGCCGTTCGAACAGTCTTGGCGACTGAGCGCGGAGGCGGCGACCGACGTGGATATTTGCTGCTTCTCGCAGGGTGCGTTCGATGGCTTGCGCGGGCGGAACCCGGCATTCGAGGGGGCCTTGTTGCAGGATGCGATGGGGTCGCTTGATGCCGCGCGCGACTGGATGTTTGTGCTTGGCCGCAAGACGGCGGAAGAGAAGCTCGCCAGCTTTCTCGTGTTTATCGCCGAGCGATTGGGTCCAGGTAAAAGCGGTGCTAAAGGGGTGCAGCATGTGACCGGGGGCGTTGCATTTGATGGCGAATTGCCGTTGTCGCGGACGGAGATCAGTCAGTTCCTTGGGCTGCGAATTGAAACGGTAAGTCGGCAATTCAAGAAATTGAAAGCTCTCGGTTTGGTCGACACGAGCGGGAACCGGGGAATTAGAATTCTAAATTTGGACCGGTTGCGGGAATTGTCCGAGTCTGAATTGGCTTGAGGCCAAACGTGTAAGAACACGCTTCCAAATTTGTTTCATTCGAAAATTTCGCATCTATTGGGTGGCGTCTTGGGCGCTGCCCTATGGGTGTTTTCCGGAACCAATTATGTGGCACTGCATGCGCTGTTGTGTCCACTCGATAGGCGCTTATATGCGGCAACGCGCACCGTCCGATCTTGATCGAAGTCAAATAGCGGATTGAGGGAGTGACGTAGTCAATTTGCGTGAGGGGTGTTGGAGGGCCAACGGAAAGGTTCGCAAGTCGCCGATTTGCGTGTGATGGCCAGCTGGCATGTTCCGACCATTCAAACCGCCTGCAACGCAGTTGGCGGAACGCAATTCATAAATTTCAACTGCGCGTCATCTATGGCTGCGCACGGGAGCTTGCGGGAAACTGTGAGCAGAGGAAAGCCGTGCGGATTTGCAAGTGGCGGCGACAACGAAACGGAAGAGGACCTGCTCATGACGAGCGAAGCTCAAGCATATTCGCAGACGCTCGGGGAAGAGAATTCCATCTGGTTCAAGATATCGCCATTTGTGGCTGCAAACGATCCGATGGGAATTCTGAAGCGGTTGTGCGCTAAGGCTGGCGGAGTGGTTCCGGTCAATCTCAAGTCAGAACGAATATTCTTTCTCAGTGAGATTGAGCATCTTCGTCATGTGATGGTTGAAAAGGTCGACAACTACGCCAAGTATTTCGAAGGTCTTACGCCAATTTTTGGCGGGGCTATGATTACGGTCGACGGCGAGCTTTGGCAGAAGATCCGTCAGCCGCAGCAGGGCTATTTTCATCCAAATGTTTATGCGACGTATGTTCCGCATTTCAATGTGGCGGTGAATGCAAAAAGGGCGGAGTGGAGCAAACTTGCTCAGGCCGGTGAACCGGTCGAGATGCTGGAGCAGACGTGGGGACTGGCGGCAGACATGGTGTGCCGGGCGCTGTTTGACCGCGAAGTGCCGTTCAACCCCAAGGCCGTGTTCGGTGCGGTCAAGGCTTATACGGATACGTCGGAACATCGCAATATCCGGCTGAAGAAGGTGGCCGGCGAATATACCGAGGTGCCGTCATCGGAAGAACCGGCGGTGCAGGCGATCGGGGCTTGGTTGACGCTGCCGGAAGCGGTGATTTCTGCGACGCCGTGGCAGAACCGCGAGAACACGCTGCTGTCGATGATGAAGGCCGCAGAGGCTGATCCGTCGATGTTTGAGTGGACCCATCAACAGGTGCTCGACGAGATCAAGCAGTATCTGTGGGCTGGCACGGAGACGACGGCGCTGACGTTGGGTTGGGCGTTCTATCTGCTGTCGCAGCACCCGAATGTGGTCGAAAAGATCCGGCGTGAGGGCGAGGAGGTGTACGGCAATCGCGAGCCGAATGCCGATGATCTGGATAAGTTGGTTTATACCCGGCAGGTTATTCTCGAGACGCTGCGGCTGTATCCCCCGGCCTGGGCGTTCATCCGCTCGGCGGTCGCGGACGATGAAATTGGCGGGCACAAGATCAAGGCCGGCGACCGGGTCGTTGTGTTGCCATACCTCATTCATCATAGCGAAAAATACTGGGACAATCCCGAAGAGTTCAGGCCGGAGCGGTTTGAACCCGGCAACATGAAGAAGCGCGTGAAGTACAGCTACGTGCCGTTTGGGGCGGGGAAGCGGTTCTGCGTCGGCGGCCAGATGGCACAGCTGGAGGCAGCACTTGCGCTGTCGCAACTCGTGCGGCGGTTCCGCGTCGAGTATGCGGGCGATGCGCCGCCGCAGATTGCGGCCTCGGTGACGTTGATGCCGAAGGGCGGGCTGAAGTTCCGCCTGCATGAACTCTCTTAATGAGGCGTAGTGACCATGAGCCAGAAAAAAGAAGCCGCGCCGATCCAGGTTCAACTCGTCGCAGGCGAGATATACCACTGGTGCACGTGCGGGAACTCCAAGACGGGCGCGTATTGCGACGGCAGTTCCCATGAGGGGACGGGTTGCACCCCGGTGACGTTTACCGCGACCAAATCGGAAGTCGTCAATTTGTGTGGATGCCGCGAAACGGACGATCCGCCCTTCTGCGACGGCACGCACAACATTCTCTGATTTCTCTGGCTTCATGGGAGGGGCGGTTTTGATCAATCTCGACACGATTTCGAAAGCTGAAGTGGCACGCGAGCCATTTTCGTTTTTTGCAGCCGATAAAGTTCTGGCCGATGCCGATCTGGATGCCATTCGCGCCGATTTTCCAAAAATCGAAAAGCCAGGCATTTTTCCGCTTTCAGCGCTGGAATATGGACCAGCATTTGCCGAGCTTGTCGATGAAATCCGCTCGCCGGCGATGGCCGATGCCTTGGGAAAGAAGTTCGGCGTCAATCTCACGGGATTGCCGGTGATGATAACGGTGCGTGGTCATGCACAGGCCAAGGATGGCCGCATCCATACTGACACCAAGGACAAAGTCGTGACGTGCCTGTTGTATCTCAACGACAAGTGGGACGAGGGCGGCGGGCGTCTGCGGTTACTGCGAAGCGGTGACAATCTTGAGGACTACGCCGTCGAGATTGCGCCAAACGGCGGGGCATTTGCCGCGTTCAAGGTCGCGAACAATTCCTGGCACGGACACAAGCCGTTCGTCGGCGAGCGACGGTATGTGATGTTCAACTGGGTGCAGTCTGATAAGGCGCTGTCGCGGCAATTGCTGCGCCATAAGCTCTCAGCGAAAATCAAGAAACTGGTTCCATTCTTCTATAAGGGGCACTGAAATGGTGGCTACAGCGCGGATTTTTGATGATGTGTCTGGCGATCAGGTTGCCGATTCTTTTCTGCGGTGCCTCGATCGCTCCAATCATGTGACGGTTCCGTTCGATTACTGGCTGCTGACTGATGTACTGCCAAAGGCGGATGTCGATGAGATTGCCAATCTGCCATTGCCGGCCCCGAAAGGCGCTGTTTTCAACGGACGCCGGGAAACGAATAATTCCACGCGGATTTTCTTTTCGCCGGATAATCAGGCGAAGTTTCCCGTGTGCGGCCGGGTGGCGGCTGCGTTCGATAGTGCGCGCGTGCGTGCGGCCATCGAGCGGGGTACGGGGACCAATCTCGTCGGGACGAAACTTCGGATCGAGTACTGCCAGGATGCGCCGGGGTTTTGGCTCGAGCCGCATACCGACATCAAAGTGAAGAAGTTCACCATGCTGGTGTATCTGCTGGATGATCCGGATCTGAGGACGGCGGGTACGGATATCCACGAGGGACCGCCCGATTTCAAATACGTGGGGTCGGCGCCGTACGGCCGCAATCTCGGTGTGATCTTCATTCCAGGTTCGAATACGTGGCACGGCGTCGGGCATCATCCGATCGCCAAGGATCGCCGTTCGATCATTATCAATTTCGTGGCGCCCGATTGGCGCGATACGTTCGAGCTGTGCAATCCATGAGTACCGCTGCGCGGCAGCTGGGATGACGATAGGACGTCTGAGGCCAAGCAAATCGAGCGATTTGCTTGGCCTTTGTGTTCAGTCTACGGATGCGAGTTCGGGGGATGTTTCGGCTGGGGTTTCGAAGGTCTTAGCGCGCGGCGGACGGACCACCGTGACGGAGCAAGCGGCTTCGGACATGATCTTGCCGGCGACGCTGCCGAGCAGGTGACGGATGCCGATGGACTGGCGGGCGCCGATGACGATGTGGTCGACGCGGTTGTTGTTGGCGAAGTCGAGGATCGCGCCCGCTGGATCGATGGCTTCCAGAACGTGGATGGTCAGGCGTTCTTGCGAAAGTTTGAGCGGTTCAGCCCAGTGACGGAGCCCGACCATCCGGTCGACGTGCTTGTTATGGCCTTCGTCATCAAGCGTGGAGTCGATGGTGAACATGCCGAGTTTGAGCACGTTGATGCAGGCGAGGCGTGCTGACGGCAGGCTTGCGAGCAATCGCCCGGCTGTGACGCGAACGGCTTCGTTGGTTTCCTGGGCACCTTCTTGGAGGTCGATGGCGGCGACGATAACGGGGGCAGAGGACACCTGCGCCGACATGCGGGCAGGCGTTGCGGTTTCCTTGGTAATGTCGGGATTGAAGCGGCGCTTCATTACCGTGGTCCACGGGTCGCGGGCCAGCCGTTCCGATCGGGCGGTCAGTTTGACTTGCGATGGATTGGCCAGATCGAACGCGAGCTGTGCGGCGGTGGGGTGACGCCAGCCGGGCTTGACCTCGAGACAGCGCAGGACGACTTCCTGGAGCCACGGCGGATAATCGGCGCGGAGTTTGCGCGGCGGTACGGGGTCGCGCCACAGGCGGCGCTTCATGCCTTTGAGCGTGTCGATCTGGCCGAAGGGGCGGACTCCGGTGGTGTAGAAGTAAATCATCGAGCCGAGGGCGAACAAATCGCTGCGGGGGTCGTTGCGGACGCCAAGGATCTGCTCGGGCGCCATGTAAGGAGCGGTACCGTAAGGGAGGTGGAATTCCTCCTGCATCAGGTCTGGCAGCTGGTCGTGATGCGCCAGCCCAAAGTCGATGAGCACCGCTTCGCCGGACGGTCGGAACATGATGTTGCTGGGTTTGATGTCGAGGTGAATGATGTGCTGGCGATGCAAGTCATCGAGGGCGGTGGCGATGCGGCTGCCCATATCGACGACCTGATCGTAGGGCAAGGGCAGATCAGGGATATGCTGGAGCATTGTCTTGCCCGGGATCATCTCCATGACGATGTAGGGCTGGACCGAAAAGTCACCAGACGCGATGTAGCGCGGGACGTGGACACCCTTCAGGCGAGGCCAGATCATCTGCTCCATTTCGAAGCTGACGATAGCTGCTGGGTCTTCGCCTTCATGAAGGTGGGGGACCTTCATGAGCATGGGGATATTGTAGTCGGGATGAGACACGTTATAGAGCGTCGCCATGCCGCCGCGGTTCTTGACGTCATCGAGATGGAAGCCGTCTAGGACAGTGCCTCTATGCAGATTAGGACGTGCCAATGCCGTTATCTCCCAACGAATAGGCGTTCGGCGAATTTCGCCGGAAGGCCACTTTTAAGGATCGCTGCAGCGGACGCCTCGATGTCGTAGGCGACGCGGCAGAAGGTGATTTCGCGTTTGTCAGTATTGTAAATCGAATAGGCAGCGGCAGGATCGCCATCACGGGGCTGGCCGACTGAGCCGACCGTTATGAGCCAGCGCCGGCGAGGCAGCATGGGGACGGGTGCGCCGGTCACGGGGGTGAAGCCGGTGAGTTTGGCAGTGACCGACATCGAGTAGATTGCAGGCTTGTGAACGTGGCCGGTCAGCGTGACTTCGGCAGTCGTCGCGTTGATGGAGCGTGCGGCGTCTTCCGGGTCGAGGATGTAGCGGAATTTCGCGGGCGCGCTCGCATCTGCGTGGACGAATAGCCGGTCGCCGTCAGGGATCGAGAGTGGCAAGCTGGCAAGGAAGTGCTGCTGGTTCAAGCTGAGCTGAACGCGAGTCCAATCTATGACGGTTCTGGCGCTGGGGTTCATGCCCTCGTGCATGTCGGTGACCGCGCTGTCGTGGTTGCCGGTAATGGCACTTGCACCCTTGCCGACCAGTTCCATCACTTTATCGACCACCCATTCCGGGGATGCGCCGTAACCGACGTAGTCGCCCAGCAGGACGATCTTGTCGACGTTGTGATTTTTGACGTCGGCAAGGCAGGCCTCGAAGGCCTGCTTGTTTGCATGGATGTCGGCGAAAATGGCGATCAGCACGTAGGGCCCCCTCTGTTGTTCCAGGTCCCGCTAGCGGGCGCTGGCACTAGACTGTTCTCGTTTGTGTCCACGGGGCGGAAATCGAGCGTCCGATCGCGTAGGTACTGCCATAAAGTTAAACAAAAAGAGTCAGGCGTCAGCACAAATTCTTAAAGGCGGCGTTAGGGCGCGCGGGTTTGGTTACTTTCTCCACTGGCCGTGGCGAGCAGCCGCTCACAAAGGGCTCCGTGGCATCAGCTAAACCGCCATCGCAGCGACTGCGCCGGTGGGTTGGAAGTACCGGTCGAATGCGGTGCAGATGGTGCGGACGAAGGGACGGCCGGCCTGCGTGATGGCAAAGCCATCCGCCGTGCGGGCAACGAATCCGTTGGTGTCGGCAGCGATCAGGTCGTTGGCGATTTTTACGACAGGAGCGGCGGCCTTGCCGTAGCGTGCAACGAGCTGGCTTTGAGAAAACTCCATCTGGCACATGAGTTGTTCGATGGCCGAGCCGCGTGCGCGGTCGTCGTCTGTCAGTGCGACGCCCCGAACTGTGGCAAGACCCGCCGTGCCGATTTTGGCGATATACTCGCCGGTGGCAGTGGCGTTTTGGACGAAGCCTTGGGGGAGTTGGCCAATTGCGGAGGCACCAAACCCCAGCAGAGCGTCGGCCTGTTCGGTGGAGTAGCCTTGGAAGTTGCGTTTCAAGGTCTTGCTGGCCAGATGGTCGGTGGGCAAGGCAAAATGATCCATGCCGACGCGGAGGTAACCGGCTTGCGTCAGGCTTTGAGCGAGGAGCTGGGATTGGGCAAAGCGCTCCATGGCGTCTGGAAGGACTGCGCTGTCGATAAGGCGTTGGTGGACGAGGCGGCTGGGTAAGTGCGCGTAGCCGAAGGTCGCGATCCGATCGGGGCGCAGGGTGAGGACTTGCTCGATCGTACGCGAGACGCTGTCACAGCTTTGGTGGGGCAGCCCATAGACAAGATCGGCATTGATCGAGCGAATCCCCCTATCGCGGAACATGGTGATCGCGCGTTCGGTCATCTCGAAGGTCTGCTCGCGGTTGATCGCGGCTTGGACGGCTGGTTCGAAATCCTGCACCCCGACGGAGATGCGGTTGACGCCTGCGTATTCAAAGGCGGTCACCTGATCGGAGTCGAGGTGGCGGGGGTCGATTTCAACGGCGAATTCGGCGTCGGCTGCGACCCGATACAGGCGGCGAATGGTGCCGGCTAGCCGGGTAATGTCATCGGCGTTGAGGATATTGGGCGTGCCGCCGCCCCAGTGGATGTGGGTCACCTCGTGGTTGACGGGAACCAATGCCGCGACGTTGGCGAGTTCAGCCTGCAGGGGCTCCATGTAGGCGGTGATGGGGTCGTAGCGGCGCAGAGCTTTGGTGGTGCAACCGCAGTACCAGCATAACGACTGGCAATAGGGGATATGGCAGTAGATCGAGATCTTGGCGCCGCTGGATAATTGCGAGAGCCAATGCCCATATTGGGCCGCTTGAACGGCGGGGCCAAACTGCTGCGCCGTTGGATAGCTGGTGTATCTGGGGGCCGGCGCGGAATAGCTCTTCACCAGATCGGGATTCATCGTGGCCTCGTGTGCGGATCGTTAGATTTTGTTGCGAGGAACTTACGATTTGGTGCGGGGCTTTCATTTGACCCACGTCAACCGCGCGTGTCGCGGTTGATCTTGCGCAACGAGGGGCGCGCGTGCCTGTGCGATTCTCGTGGGCGTTACCAAGTTTCGATCAGGAGCACTGAATGAATCACCGTCATCGCAAGATTTTGCACGCGATCTTCGCCCATCCCATCAGCGGCAACATCAGCTTCAAGGATGTCGTGCACGTATTCGAAGAACTCGGCGCGGAAGTTGACAACAAGTCGGGCAATCGCATCGGCGTGACGCTGGGTGGGCATACGGTTGCGTTTGCGCACGGAGCGCACGATCTGCCGAAAGAGGAAGTCGTGCAGATCAAAAAGTTCCTTGTGACGTGCGGTGTCGACCCGGAAACCTATCCGGTGTGAATCCTACCCTTGAAAGGCGACGCATGACATTTGGACTGTGCCGATTGAAGGGGGTTGCAAGCGTTTGCCTGGTGATGCTGGCTATTGCGCCTGCCTGGGCTCAGCAGGCGGCGTCACCCGCGACGCCACCGGTGCGGAATTTCGATTACTGGCAGCCAGATTGGATGGTGCGGGAGCTGTGGGGGCCGGGGCACATGCCAAAGGGCATGAAGGTCAGGCTGTTGCGGCATTCGTTGTTCGTTCAATTCGGGGTTCCGGCAGAGTATGCCGGGTCTGTGTCAACGGCTGCCGCACCGTCAAAGGACGATCTCGCGACAGGGCGGGACGTGTATGCGGCGAACTGCTCGTCATGCCACGGCAAGGACGGAATGGGTGGCGGTGAGGGCGCAAGGGCGTTGTCTCCGTCGCCTGCATTGCTGGCTTACATGATTACGCGGCCGGTGACGGTCGATGAATATCTGCTGTGGGCCATATCGGATGGCGGGGCACAGTTTGAGTCGGACATGCCAGCGTTTAAAGACAAACTCACGCGGGACGAAATCTGGCGTGTGATCGCGTATATGCGGGCCGGTTTCCCGGGCGCTGATGGCGGCTTGAAGAAGTAAGTGCTATTGCCATGAAGTTATGAGAAGGGGCTGGCGGACGCTGGCCCTTTTTCCTTGTGCGAACACCGCGCAGGGTTCAATGAAACAATACGGCGCGCCTACAAAAAAGCCGCGCTTGAGATGTGCCCAAGCGCAGCTGATTTTCGGCAGTGTCTCAGTTTGAAATCCTCACTTGTTCCCTCCCCCTTGTGGGGAGGGTTAGGG
>JBEBJA010000249.1:0-4593 GCA_040080145.1 Hyphomicrobiaceae bacterium | reverse complement strand
GTGAAGGCACCCCTCATCTGCCCTTCGGGCATCTTCTCCCCAGGGGGAGAAGAAAGTAAGGGCTTATTTTAGCGCGTATGCGCCTTCGCGGCCATGACGTTTGTTGTGTGTTGGAGTGGGAACCAAGCGTTAGAGTCGGAACACTAGTGTAGCGCACCTGACGTTGGTCCCCGCGCGCGGCTAATCTCAAAACCAAACGGCGGATGTAAAAGCTACACTAGGATCTTTGACTTGCTAGTGTGCCTTATGGTCCTGACATTTGCTCAGAACCAGACCGCACCGGGAAGCAAATCTCAGAACCGAACACGAGTGCTGCCCGACCCAACGACTTACTGTCTTATTGAGCAGGCCCGACCCAGTCTTCATGTTTGCTGATCCTAAAGGACCATATGACGATTGTTAGTCCCGCGACCGGCATGAGGCGTACTGCGCCGGGGCGCGTGAAGGGGGCCGTCGTCGCCTGCGCGTTGCTGGCGGCAGCCTACATCGGCGTGCTGGCAGCCGTTGACGGGTACAACGGCGTCTTCGGGCAACTTCACCGCTTGTTGGCCATCCTGCCGTTCGTCGCGGCGGCGTCGCTGTCGTCGTATGCGGTGCGCTACGTGCGCTGGCGCTGGCTTCTGGCGCGCGCTGGTGCGCCTGCGTTTCCCTGGTGGCGAGGGTTCCTGGCCTATCTTGCCGGGTTTGCACTGACAGCATCGCCTGGCAAAGTCGGCGAGCTGCTGCGCATCCGCTATTTCGCGCAGATGAACGTACCGGCCGGACGGGTGATAGCGTGCTTCGTGTTCGAACGATTGTTCGATTTGATCGTGTTGCTGATCCTCGCATTGCCACTTGCGTTGCTGCTCCCGAAGTTCTGGATTGGCGCAATTTTCGTTTTCGCCGGACTTGCAGCGGTGGTCGTTGCTTCGCGCAATCCACAGCTGCGCTACTATCCTGTCCGCATGTTTCGCCGGTATGGACTGAGGGCCCCCGCACGATGGGTCTCCACGCTAGGGAAGGGACTTGGCGGAGTTGCCGTGCATGCGGGCCCAACCGAGTGCGCAGGATCGCTGTGCCTTGGCGTTGGCGCGTGGTCTCTTCAGTCACTAGGCTTCGTCGTGCTGATGGAGCACCTTGGAATAGGTCAGCCGCTGTTTAACGCCATTGCCATTCTACCGGCTGCCATGCTGCTTGGCGCGGCATCGCTTATTCCCGGCGGTATCGGAACGACGGAAGCAGCTATCGCTGCCATTCTTACTCTCTCGGGCGTTTCGCTGGCGACAGGCATTCTTGCCGCCGTCGGAGCACGGGTGGCTTCGTTGTGGTTTGGGATGGCGACGGGGATTGTGTCGTGCCTCGTGCTTGATCTCATACCAAACCGCAAAAGTACTGACGTGTGCGGTTTGGTACCCGCGCGTGGAGTTGCCTCGCCGCATGGCGATCTTTCAGATCCCCGCGGCGTCGATGCGGAGCATCGCGGGGCGATGACGCGCAAAGTATAGAGAATACCAGCCCGCAGCCTGTGAAACGAAGAGTCAAAACTTCTGTGGGCTGGTATTGATGCTGTCGCGCGGCCGCAGGCCTTAGTCGAGAGCGGCTGACACCCTTCGCCAGAAAGCAGACGAGAGGGCCGGATCGACGTGGCCGGCAAACTCCTGCCATTGCGGAAAACCCTGTTGGAACAGAGCGGCCGGCATGCGGCCGTCCTTGGCGGGATAGAGCCAGCCGCCAGCGGCCTGGACCACGCAATCGAGCGTTGCCAGAAGGTCTAAAGTTCGCTGGCCGCGGTTGGGAAAATCGAGCGCGAGGGTCACGCTTTCGCGGGCGAACGCAAGCATTCCAGGCGAGCGCTTCGGCCCGAGCGTCTTGATGACGGCGAGAAACGATCCCGACCCTGACTTGGCGATCATGCGAACCAGTTCTGGCATTGCCACTCCGGCCTGGCTCAACGGGATGGCGCATTGGTACTGGTACAGACCTGCCCCGCCGTAGATGCGATTCCAGGCGCGAATGCTATCGAGCGGATAGAAGAAGGGCGCATAGTGGACACGGCGGCGGGCAGCGCCGCCTTTCTGCATCCGGTAGTAAAAGCCGTTGAACACGCGCACCGTGACCGGGTTCAGCGTAAAGCTGGGCGCGTCCATCTGCACGCTCAGCCCGCCTTCGTCGTCGTGGGCGGCCAACTCTCCATCGCTGCACCAGTTAGCGCGTTGAAAGATGCCGCGCCCGAGATTTGCCCCCCCGCTTGCGCAGTCCATCCAGGCAACGGTGTGTTCGTGCGTTCCAGTGCTTGCAGCGGCCAGGGCCAAGAATTCGCCGACGTTGCCGAATGCGATGCGCTCGACATCAAGATAGGCACTCTCGATGGGCACGAGGTCCACGTCTAAGGTGGTCATGACCCCGGTCAGGCCAAGCCCGCCGACGGTTGCGCTAAAGAGCGGCGACCCCTCGCTGGCTAAAAGCTTTAGGCTGCCACGATCGGACCGGACCAACTCGATGCCGGCAACCGAGCAGCCAAAGCTGCCTGCCACGTGGTGGTTCTTACCGTGGACGTCGTTGGCCACTGCGCCGCCAAGTGTGACGAACCGCGTACCGGGGGTGGTCGCGAGAAACCAACCCTTTGGAACGATCCGTTGCAGCAGGTGACTGATCGAGAGGCCGGATTCCGCGCGGACCCGCCCGGCCTGCGTGTCGAGTGCGATGAGGCGATCAAGTGCGGTCATCGCGATCAGGCGGCCACCGGGATTGAGGCAGCTATCTCCGTAAGAGCGGCCAAGGCCGACAGCGAGGCTTCCCGCACCAACGGGCGACGTCATCAAGCTGGCGATTTCGTCGCGAAAGCGGGGGTGCTTGATTTCGTGGGAGGCCCGAACCACTCGGCCCCAGGACTGGAACGCAGTTGTCATCACACGGTCGCTAAGCCAAAGACGGCGAGTACCAACAAGCCGATAAAGAGGCTCGATGGGTCTTTCAGGGCGAAGGCCACGGGATCGTCGTCGAGTTCGCCGCGATGGCTTAGCAGCCATATGCGCAAGGTCCACAGAAATACGAGAAACCCGATGCACCAGAGCCATTGTGGCTCGCGATAGAGGGCAATCGGGTAGGCCTCGTTCACGATGTAGAGAAACAAGATCAGGATTGCGGCCACACTGGATGCCACGCCGAACGAGAGCGACAAGGGCGCGTCGGACGCCTTGTAGCCGCGCCCCTTGATAAATTCGTCGAGATTTGCGCCACCGCCGGCTCGAACGATTTCAACGTGACGCTTGGCCATCGACAGCGAGAAGAAGAAGAACATGGAGAAACTTAGCAACCATGGCGACGGCTGCGCGCCGATCAGCATCATGCCCATGAGAATGCGGAGCGTATAGAGCATGCCGAGCACGAAGACATCGACCATCGGCACTTTCTTAAAGTGCAGCGAGTAGGCGAGCGTCAGGCAGATGTATGCGCCGACCGTGACCGCAAATGCCTGTGCGATCATCACCGAACTGGCCAGACCGCCGACAATCAGAATGAGTGCGGTCACGAAGCCTGCGCCCGCCGAGATCGCACCCGAGGCCAGCGGACGGTTGCATTTCGACTTGTGCATCCGGTCGGCGTCGAGATCGCTGAGATCGTTTATGAGGTAGGTTCCAGAAGCAACACACCCAAGCGCGACGAAGCCGGCCAAGACGGTCAGGACCGAGGGCACATCATCGTATTTGTGGGCCAGCAACAAGGGCACGAACAGCAAGACGTTTTTGGACCATTGATGAATGCGGATCGCCCGCAGCCACGTTTTCAGAGGCAATGCTTCGCGCGGGAAGTCGCGCTCGACTGGCTTACCCAGTCGCATGGCTTTTCCCTTGGTGGCCCGATCGACATTCACGAAAACCATCGACTCCGCCACCGACCAGATTCGAAGATCGGCGCGGTCGTTGCCGGCGTAGGAAAAGCCGTTCGGGAATTTTCGGGCAAGAGCCTCCATCTTCCGGCGACCCTTAAGGTTGACGCCGTCCGACGAGCCGATGGCCGACGTGAACAATCCGACCCGTCCCGCGATCGCATCGGCTACCGACTGGTCGGCGGCAGTAGCCAGATGCAGTTCGCGGCCGGCTGCCTTTTCGGCTTCCAGATAGGCAAGAAAATCAGCCCTCAACGGCAGGGCCTTGCCGTAGATCGCCAGCGACGCCATGTGCGCCTTCATGGCGGAGCGCCCGCGCAGCAAGGCTTTCAACACACCAGCAATTTCTCCTGGCAGTCGCAGCAGAAGGGAGATAAGCGCCTCGATCAGCGTGTCGGCCGGGCTCAATGTGCCGTCGAGGTCGACGACCAGTGGTGGCTTAGCACTAAGGACCATACTTATTGTCGCTCAACAAAGTTCGCCGCCAGCATCTACAGCAGCTCAAGAATTCGATATGTGAAGCATGCAGTTTTAGCGACGTATGATAAAAAGTCGAGCTGTGATCCTGAAGGTGGCTTGGAGCGCCGTCGCTTGCGCCGGGAACTCTCGATCTGAAGCAAGTCGAGATCAGCCAGCGGCACAGCAACCAACCGACTGATTATTCTCTAAAAGAGAAATGGTGCCCAAGGCCGGAATTGAACCAGCGACACTGCGATTTTCAATCG
>JBEBJA010000045.1:0-4594 GCA_040080145.1 Hyphomicrobiaceae bacterium | reverse complement strand
CGCGCGATCGCATAGATGACCCGGTTTGGTGTGTAATTCGCCGCACCCAGATAGGCGAGCGGCATGCTGAGCAGGACGGAGAGGATGGTCGCCCAGATGGCAATCTCGATGGTCTCGATCATCTTGCTCACGGTGAGCGTCAGATAGCCGAAGGGCTCCACCATCACCTTCTTGCGGGTGATGGTCGCTTCGAGCTTCGTGGTGTCCGGGTTCATCCGGTACTCGCGGTGATCAACGGTCTCGACGTAGGCCAGCCAGGGAAGCCTGCCCTCGTCGAAATCCGCGATCCGGTTGACATCGGTGCGATAGGACAAGGTGATCGGGAACAGGTCCTTGCCGATCCGCGCCAGCCCACGCCCGACCTGTGAGCTTTCCCTCAGTCCGAGTTGGGCTGAGATCGCTTCCCCCGAAAGCACGAGAAACTTGTCGATGTCGACGCGCCGCGCCGAAACGAACAGCAACCCTGCCACGGCGATGAGCAGGACCAGCGTGCGCCAGGTATATGGCGCCGGCAGATGCCAGTTGATCTCTCTGCGCCGTTCGAGGCTTGGCTGTGGCGGGTTTGACATATCCATCAGGCGGCGACGCGGCTCTGCTCGAGCCCGCTCCCTTCGTAGATGTTGGCGATGGTGGCTCGATCAAGTGTGTCGGGCCGGCCATCGAAGATGATCGAGCCATGGCGCATGGCAATGATCCGATCGGCGAAGTCGACCGCGAGATCGAGTTGATGGAGGCTGCACAGCACGGTCGTCCCGCGTTCGCGGGCGGCGTCGCGCAGCAGCGTCAGCACATCGCGGCTAGTGGCCGGATCAAGGCTGGCGACCGGCTCGTCGGCAAGAATGACATCGGGGTTGAGCAGGAAGGCGCGCGCGATGCCGACCCGCTGTTGCTGTCCGCCCGAAAGCTCGCCCATGCGGCGGGTCAGGTGAAGCTCATCGAGCCCGACCCTGGCAATGAGGTCGCAAGCCCGCTGCCGCAAGGATTTCGGGTACCACTTGAGCAGAACCCGCCAGAATGCCGCGTCGGCAACGGCGCCGGACATGACGTTCTGGGCAACGTCGAGCCGCTCGACCAGATTGAACTGCTGATGCACCATCGCGACGCGCCGCTGCATGGATCGCAACGATTTCGGCTTTAGCTCAACGCCATCGACCGCGATACGACCCGAGGAGAGCGGCGTCAGCCCGTTGAGCGTTCGCAGCAGTATCGACTTGCCCGAGCCCGAGGGGCCAAGGATGACGCAGAACTCTCCGCGCGGGACATCGAAGGTCACCCCGTCGAGCGCCTTGACGCCATCGGCGAACTGCTTCGACACGCCGTTGAAGGACAGCATCGTACGATGCTGTCCCTCCGCGCCCATGGATTGGGGAGCGTTCATTTCTGGCCGGCCTTGGCAATCATCGCCTGGCGCAGGTCCTTGGAGACCTTCGACAGCGTGACGAGGGCCGGTGCCATCACTTCTTCCTTGATCGAGGCGTCGTAACGATCAACCTTCTTGCCGCCGTAGCCACGGATCATCTCGGGCTTGACGCCTTCGGTCTTGTGGATGTTGTTGAATGCGTCACGCAGCTTCTGCTTCACATCGGCGGGCAGCTTGGTCGCCATGGCGATCGGCGGATTGGGGATCGGGTCGGACTTCGCGAGCACGACGAGTTCGCCCGCCTTGATCGAGCCCTGGTTGACCGCCTTCTCAAGCGAGTCAAACGAGGCGGCAGCTGAATCCACCAGGCCCTCGGAGAGCGCCTTCAGGCTGTTGGCATGGCTACCGGTCATGCGCACGGACGTCAGGTCCTTCGCGGGATCGAGTCCGGCGGCGAGCAGCATGGCAACCGGATAGACGAAGCTCGACGTCGAGTTCGGATCGCCGAAGGCCATGGCCTTGCCCTTGAGGTCGGCCAGCGCTTTAACGGGCGAGCCAGCCTTGACGAAGATGCCGGAGAAATAGGTCGAGCTGCCGTGGTTCACGTCGAGCGCGAGCAGTTCGGCGCAGCCCTTCTCCTTGGCCGGCAGGTAGGAGGCCGCACCGTACCAGGCGATCTCGATCACGCCCGAGCAGTGGGCCTCGATCACGGCGCCGTAGGTCTGGCCGACCTTGATGTCGAAGTGCAGACCCGTCGACTTGGTGACGGCATCAAAGACCGGCTTGAAGTCGGCCTTGGTGCCATCCTCGGTGCCGCCATCGGCCGGCACCAGCATGACCCGGAAGGGTTTCGCTGCGCTGCCGTCGGCCAGCTGCGCAACGGCGGTTCCGGCGAACAGACCGGCCGCGGCAACGGCCGTTGCCAGGAGTTTCAGAGCTTTCATGACGCTTCCCTCAAAGATTGATACACGCGGGACCCGCGACCATCGGGTCGCCTCCGCCGGTCGCGAGACATAGCCACCTGCATGGACCAGCCCCACGATTGCCGTCGGGCGCTCCATACAAAATGGTCCAGATGTCTAGACGACTAGGCATCTCCTAGGGCGCGCGTGTTACACCTTGATGACAGCAAAGAATTGGACGCCATCGCAATCGGGCTCCAGGTGCCCGCATCAAAAGTTCGACATTATCAAGGACAGCTACAGCCGTAGCTGCCGCAGCGCCGACGGTCGCTGCAGTCCAGGTCGAGTGCAACGACCGACCGACTGCGGAGCATCAGACTGGCACCTGCACCATACAGATGACGCGACTGTCCACCGGCGACAACAGTCCGCCGAGCAGCCCGCGATGATGCGGCATGCCTTTTCCAGTCCCGCTCCCTATGCGGAAATGGCGGCAGGTGTGGCAGGCACCGAATGCCGCCAGTTCTGCGATTTCCCGCACCTCGCCTAACACGGCTTGCCGCCGCACAAGTTGGCAAGCCGCAATCACCTTGGATCTGAGGACCTGGGCGTCACCGACAAGGCATAGCCGCGCCAGCGCGCCACGCGCGCCAGGATCGCGAAGGCTGACTTCTGAAGCCAGATGGGTGGGCCCGCCAGATAGAGATGATCGCGGTAGGCATCGAGAACCAGTGCAATGAGCAGGAGCTTTGGATCTCCTTTGGCGGAGAACCATTGGGGCCTTTGCTGGGTCAGCATGGCAAAGTTGCGGAAAAAGCGCAGATGTTGCTGAGGCGGAAAAAAGGACACGGTGGCTGTCATGGTCTCTTCGCTCGCGTTGGCGAAGTAATGGGGCGTACCACGCGGAACAGTGATTTTCTCACCGGCTCCGACAATATGCACTTTATGCACTTTTCCGGCCATAACGACCTTCAAACGCCCGGAATGTCGACGAGCTGGACAAGATTGTCGAGGAATTGAAACGGAAGGAGAAGGTCGATGGCCGAAAAAAGAGAAAGTGAGCCCGCCATGAAGAACCGCACGACGGTGGAACGCAAGTCCGAGCGAGAACTGGTCTCTACGCGAAACTTCAGCGGCCCGGCGCGCATGGTTTTCGAGGCGTGGAGCAAGGCCGAGTTGTTCCAGCGGTGGTGGGTTCCAAAGTCGTTTGGCCTGATCCTGCGGTCCTGCGAGCTCGACGTTCGGGTGGGCGGTGCGTACCGCCTCGTGTTCAGCCACCCTGCTTCCCCCGAACCCATGGCGTTCCACGGCAGGTACCTCGAAGTAACACCGCATTCGCGCCTCGTCTGGACCAATGAAGAAGCAGGCGGCAACGGGCAGGTCAGCACGGTCACGTTCGAGGAAAAGGGCGGGAAGACGTTGCTCGTCATGCACGACCTCTATCCCTCGATGGAAGCGCTTGATGAAGCGATTGCCTCGGGGAGCACGAGTGGTGTGGACGAGACATTCAATCAACTGGACGAACTTCTCGTCACCCTGGGCGCGGGCTGAGCAGAGTTCGCTGAAGTGGCCCTCCCGGTTCAGCGATAAAACTCTGCCTAGGCCACGCAGAGGTTAGGCATCGTCAGTCGCTCGAACAGGTGCGGCGACGCGACGGCACTGTCTGGGTAAGCGGCGAGGCTCGCGCGAAACTCGGGATGTGTGAACGCTTCGCGGAAATGCCCAACCGATTCCCAGACAGCGTAGTTGAGGAACATGGCGTTGCCGCCAACTGCCTTGTGAAGTTGGGTCGAGATGAATCCGGGTTGCCGTTTCATCCAGTTGGCGTCCGTTTGCCAAGCCTTTAGCAGTGCTTCGGCGTCGGCCGCATCCACCACGAACGTATTGATCAGGACGACGGGTGACTGCGCGACCCCAAGCTGCTGATCGATCGGGTGCGATGGGTCGAATGATTTCAATTGCAGCATGGCATTGGACTCCTCGGTAATTTCATGACAACATGTTGTCATCACGCAGCTATGATGACCACGATAGACAACATATTGTCAATTGGATTCGGAATCGAATGACTGACGGACGACACTCTGCGGCGGGCAAAGCGCTGACCGATCTCATTATCGAGGTGTTCAGGCTCAACGGCCGATTGCTAATCTCCGGTGACCGGCTAACGGCGGGCCTCGGCCTCACGAGCGCCCGCTGGCAGGTCTTGGGCGCGATACATCTGGCCGGGAGTCCGCAGTCCGTGGCCTGGATTGCGCGCAGCATGGGGCTCAACCGGCAGGGCGTGCAGCGCATTGTCAACGAACTCGCGTCGGAAAGCCTATTGGAGTTC
>JBEBJA010000014.1:0-81783 GCA_040080145.1 Hyphomicrobiaceae bacterium | reverse complement strand
CATATAACCCAGCTCGTCAGCCGTAACCCTCGCGTGGCGCGATAGCCCCAATCTCTCATGGACAATTGGGGGCGGGGATAACTTGCCACCTCCCAGGCGTTGACAGCCCCGCCCGATCTATGATCCGCTGACGATCAGCCAACATCGTTTAGGGGAACGAAGTGACGAGGATCGCCTTCGCAGTCAGCACATCGATCATAACAGCTATCGCCGTGGCCGGCTGCTCTCAGTCCCCATCGGACTGGATGGCGATCAATCTCGGTTCGACGCCCTTCGAGCAACTGACACCGCACCAGCGCAAACTGAAACTCGAACAACTGAATGTGGCCTGTATCGGCTACGTCTACGACTACAAGGCCAAGGCCGCAGGAGAGCAACGCGGCACCGTCGACGAGTGCATGGAAAAGAGCGGTTTTAACCGGCTCCAAAAACTCGATCAGGAAAAAAGCGCCTCCGCAGCCCCGGTCAAGGCTGAACGGAGCAAGTGAGCCTGCGCCAGAGCGCTACGAAAATTAGTCGTACCACGCCGCTATCGGTCTCATGCCCTCAGGGACGAACCTCTCCTGGCATTTGAAATGGGTAGGCCACCCTTCCAACCATTCGCTGGGCAGAAAATTCATGGGAATCATGGCTTCAAGTTGCGCGAGTGAAAGTGATGTGATGATCCAAATAGTGTCCGAGAATGGCCACTCATCATATCTATCGATCTGGGTCGGCATGACATACACTCCGCCCACCGACGTATTCTGACGGATCGCTTCAAAAACGGCGAATACCTCGGACGGGTGCGGTTGTGGGATTACGTGCGGGCAAATGGAGCCAAATTGATCGTTGCCCACGAAAAAATCATCCAGCGACACCAATAGAAACCCGTCACCAGTCCTCTCAGCGGCCTCCATCGCCTGAATAAGTGCATCACGACGGCTCGTGTCCATATCCCATTCCCCCGAACCTTTTTCCAGATTCACGAACGTCCCACACAGGTAGAAGCGCTATGCTGCCGCGCTGAATGCAGACTTCAAAACGGCATTTTCAATTGCTTCGCTGTGACCTGGGTGCCAGAGGAGTAGCTGATATCGACAAGGGTCGTATAGTCAGATTCACCCCATTTACCCGGGAACGAGTCGGCCGGCGCGCCGAGAGTCGCAACAAGCCGCGGGATGTCCGAGTGACGCCAGGAGATGACGCCGAATTTGCCGCGATAGGCGCGCTTCTCGCCCAGTGAGGCCACAAGTCTTTCAACTTCGTCATCGTCAAATTTGCTGTTGATTTCTAGACTGAGGGCGGATCCAAGAGGCTCAATCGTCTCGACCGGCCGACGCGAACGGTCCGAGGACTTTGCGGCGATGAGGAAGTCCGGCCGCCCAAATGTCTCCAAAACGTACGGCACCAGTCGCGCGGCGCGCTCATGGCCGGCCGGCGAAAGGTTACGATCGCGCCTGTCGCCAGTCTTCTCGGCATGGCGGAGAACAATGAGGCGTGCCGGCCCCGTGGATGGCCGAAAGGGCGAAACGCCAGGCAGCGTCGTTGGCGCACCGAACAACAGGGACTTGAACCAATTCAGCAGTTCCATGATGCGCAATGTCCCATCAACGGCCACAAATGTCTTGCCTGCCCGCTCAGTATCAGCTCGGTTCCTCAATTGCCATGCACGCTCCCAACAAAAAAAGCCCCGGCATCCGCCAGAGCTTTCTCCAATTCACTTCACCCATCCAAACCCAAATCAGGCCTGTGCGTTCTTCATCTCTTCAGCGTGGCGGGCCTTGTCGTCCTTGCCCTTCGCCGCAACGTCGCGGTCGACGAGTTCGATGACGGCGCGCGGCGAGCTGTCGCCGTAACGGAAGCCAGCCTTCAACACGCGCGAGTAGCCGCCGTTGCGGGTGGCATAACGCGGAGCCAAAACGTCGAACAGCTTCTTGGTCATCACTTCGCTGCCAAGGCGTGCAGCGCAGAGGCGGCGCGAATTCAAATCGCCGCGCTTGGCAAGCGTGATGAACTTGTCGATGACGCGCTTCAAATCTTTCGCCTTGGGCAGCGTCGTCACGATTTGCTCGTGCTCGATCAACGACGTGGCAAGGTTGGAAAACATAGCTTGGCGGTGCGAGCTGTCGCGCGAAAAGCGGCGGCCCAGTTTCTTGTGGCGCATGTGACTAATCTTTCTCTTGGTTCAAGTTCTACATTGTTTTCGGGAGGTTCTACGGCCTCGCCTTGGTCGTCTCGTGACTTGTAGGTTGAGTTAGGCGCTCACTTGCGCCGTAACCCAACACTCCAAACTCAATACTGATCTTCAAACCGCTTGGCCAACTCTTCGATGTTGTCGGGCGGCCAGTTGGTGACTTCCATGCCAAGGTGCAGACCCATCGTGGCCAGCACTTCCTTGATTTCGTTGAGCGACTTGCGGCCGAAGTTCGGCGTCCGCAGCATCTCGGCTTCCGTCTTCTGGATCAGGTCGCCGATGTAGACAATGTTGTCGTTCTTCAAGCAGTTTGCCGAACGCACCGACAATTCCAGCTCGTCGACCTTCTTGAGCAGCGCGGCATTGAACGCCAGCTCGGGGTGACGGGTTTCTTCGACGGCCTTCTTGGGCTCTTCGAAGTTGATGAACACAGCGAGCTGGTCCTGCAGAATGCGCGCAGCCAAAGCCACCGCGTCTTCAGCCGAAACCGAACCATCCGTTTCAACCGTCATCGTCAACTTGTCATAGTCGAGGATCTGGCCTTCGCGGGTGTTCTCGACCCTGTAAGACACCTTCTTGACCGGCGAGTACAAGCTGTCGATCGGGATCAGCCCGATCGGCGCGTCATCGGGACGGTTGCGGTCGGCGGCGACATAACCCTTGCCCATGTCGGCGGTGAATTCCATCCGGATGGAAGCGCCCTGGTCCAGGTTGCAGATAATGTGGTCGGGGTTCAGAACTTCGATTTCAGAACCCGTTTCGATGTCGCCAGCGCGAACCGGACCGGGGCCTTCCTTCTTCAGGACCATCCGCTTCATGCCTTCCGAGTGAAGACGCAGCGCGATTTCCTTGACGTTCAGAATAATGTTGGTCACGTCTTCCCGGACGCCGGGGATCGACGAGAACTCATGCAGCACGCCCGTGATCTGCACGGTCTTGATCGCGCCACCCTGCAGCGACGACAGCAGCACGCGACGCAGCGCATTGCCGAGCGTCATGCCGAAGCCGCGTTCCAGCGGTTCAGCAACCAGCGTCGCAACGCGCTTGCGGTCACGGCCAGGAGCAACCTGGAGTTTGCCCGGCTTGATCAGATCTTGCCAGTTCTTCTGTAGGACGTTCACCATGGTGCATCGCCTCTTTCTCTCTTGAGCCACGGGCCGGGCCACGGGTCCAATCCTCGGGGGGATCGAAACAGACCGGCGGACCAGCGCACGTGTCACGCTCGTTTAGAATCAAAAAACAGCGCTGCCCCGCGGCCATGAGCCTGCGGAGCAACGCTGCCGTGCAAAAAACCTTAAACGCGGCGGCGCTTGCGCGGCCGGCAACCGTTGTGCGGGATCGGGGTCACGTCGCGGATCGAGGTGATCTGGAACCCGACGGCCTGCAAAGCACGCAGAGCGGACTCTCGGCCAGAACCTGGACCGGTGACTTCGACTTCCAGCACCTTCATGCCGTGCTCTTGCGCCTTCTTGCCGGCATCTTCGGCGGCAACCTGAGCAGCGTACGGCGTCGACTTGCGCGAGCCTTTAAAGCCCTTCGTGCCCGACGACGACCATGCGATGGTGTTACCCTGCGCGTCCGTGATCGTGATCATCGTGTTGTTGAACGACGCATTCACATGGGCAACGCCCGATGTGATGTTCTTTTTCTCGCGGCGGCGGACTTTATTCCGGCCCTGAGCTTCTTTTGCCATTACCCACTCCAAAGCCCCGCATCACAGGGGGCAGACTGTCTATAAAAATATGATGGGCAACTGGCCAGCAGCCGCCCGGCAGGTCGACGGCTTAAGAAGCCTTCTTCTTGCCTGCGATTGCTTTTGCCGGACCCTTGCGCGTACGGGCGTTCGTGTGCGTGCGCTGACCGCGGACGGGCAGGCCCTTACGGTGACGCAGACCGCGATAGCAGCCCAAGTCCATGAGGCGCTTGATGTTCATCGTGACTTCGCGGCGCAGGTCGCCTTCAACCATGTAATCGCGGTCGATGGTTTCACGAATCTGCAGGATTTCGGCGTCTGTCAGCTGGCTGACCCGGCGCTCGGCGGGAATGCCGACCTTCTGGCAGATCTCGGCCGAGAACTTCTCGCCGATGCCATGAATGTATTGAAGCGCGATCACTACGCGCTTTGCAGTCGGGATATTCACACCTGCGATACGTGCCACGTCAGTCTCCTAGAACTCTATTAGCGTGGATTCGGGCATCGCGCCCGTTTCCGTGTCAAAACAGCGAAGCCGACGTGCCAGCAAGGCCCATTCGAGACCCAACCAGCCGCCAGCATTTCATGTCGATTTGACGGTGTGATATCCCGGCTGCTACAGCCCGTCAATCCCAAGTCCGTCAAACGCCACCATAAACTCGTCTCACGCTGCCAATTACGCACCAATGACGGCGTCAATCGACTTCGTAATATCTCCAATGGGTGCCATCCCATCGACTGTCTTCAAGCTGCCTTTGGCAAAATAGTAGCCAATAAGCGGCGCCGTTTCGCGGTAGTAGGCCATCAGCCGCTTCTGAACGGTCACGGCATTGTCGTCAGCACGCCGCGAAAATTCGGTCGACCCACACGAATCGCACTTACCCTCAACCTTGGTCGGCTTGTTCGTGTCGTGATAACCAGCGCCGCATTTCGCACACGAGAAACGGCCAGAAATCCGGTCGACCAGCGCCTCGTCGTTGACACGAAGTTCTACGACCGCATCGAGCTTCATCGACCGGTCGGTCAACAATTTGTCGAGAGCCGCGGCCTGAGCAAGCGTCCGGGGGAAACCATCGAGGATGAACCCCTTCGCGCAATCGGGCAGCGCAATCCGGTCTGCAATGATGCGGATCACAATGTCGTCGGATACGAGACCACCCGACTTCATCACGGCGTCCGCCTGACGGCCGACTTCGGTCCCAGCCTTCACCGCCTCGCGCAGCATGCTGCCCGTGGAGAGCTGCAGCAGACCACGCTGAGCGACCAGCGCTTCAGCCTGCGTTCCCTTGCCCGCTCCTGGCGGACCCAACAGAATTAAGTTCAACGACGCCCCCCGCGAGCAGTAGAACCGCGCAACTTCGACTTCTTGATCAGACCCTGGTACTGATGCGCCAACAGATGGCTCTGAACCTGCGAAACCGTATCCATCGTGACACTGACGGCGATCAGCAACGACGTGCCCCCGAAGTAGAACGGAACCGCTGCCTGCGAAATCAGGATTTCTGGCAATACGCAGACCGCAGCGAGATAAAGCGCACCGACCACCGTAATACGAGTCAACACATAGTCGATATATTCGGCTGTCTTTTGGCCCGGACGGATCCCTGGCAGGAAGCCATTGTACTTACGCAGATTGTCCGCAGTCTCAACCGGATTGAACACAACGGCGGTGTAGAAGAAGGCAAAGAACAAGATCAGCGCCACGTAGATGAGCATGTGCCACAGCTGACCGGGACCGAGTGCCGCAGCAATCGTGCTCCAATCAGGCACCCAGTTCGCCACGGCCGGCGGCAGGTAGGTGGTAACCCAGCCCTGGCCCTGACTACCGCTTGCAAACTGAGCGATCGTGGCCGGCAACAACAGCAGCGACGATGCAAAGATCGGCGGAATAACACCCGACGAGTTCAACTTCAGCGGCAAGTGCGAACTTTCGCCCTTTGCCAGCAGTTGCCCCGTCTGACGCTTAGGATACTCGATCCGCAACCTGCGCTGCGCCCGTTCAATGAACACGATGGCCGCCACGACAAACACCATCAGCGCAAGCAAGGCCAGCAGCAGCGGCGTCTGCAGTGCGCCGGTTCGGGCCGCTTCGAACAAATTGGCAATCGTGATCGGCAATCCAGCGACGATACCGGAGAAAATGATCAGCGACGTCCCGTTACCGATGCCGCGCTGCGTGATCTGCTCGCCAAGCCACATCAAGAACATCGTCCCGCCAACCAGTGTCACGACCGTGGACGCAATGAAGAACGGACCCGGCTGCATGACGACGGGCCCGACCTGGCTCGATTGCCCTTCGAGGCTCACGGCAATGCCGAACGCCTGCGCCGTCGCCAGCACGACAGTCAGATAGCGGGTATATTGGTTGATCTGCTTGCGGCCCGACTCACCCTCCTTCTTGAGGGTTTCGAGCGACGGGACCACCGACGTCATCAACTGCATGATGATCGACGCCGAAATATAAGGCATGATGTTCAGCGCAAAAATCGCCATACGCTCCACGGCACCGCCGGAGAACGTATTGAACATGCCAAGAATGCCGCTCGCGCTGACCTTGAAGTTAGCCGCGAAGGCATCGGGATTGATCCCCGGAATCGGAATGAACGTACCGAGCCTGTAGATGAGCAGCGCACCCAGCGTAAACCAGATGCGCTTCTTCAAATCTTCAGCCTTAGAGAACACACTCAGGTTCATCTGGCTGGCAAGCTGCTCGGCAGCGGAAACCATTCGTCTCTCTCCCGATCTCAAGCCTCAGGCGTTCACAAGCGAACACCTAAGCCTTGATGAATGCAAACCCGATAGCGGCGAACCGTCACGCCCGCCAGCAAACGGGCCTTAGCCCTTGGCGCCAGCCTTTGCCTTCTTGGCAGCAGTCTTAGCGCGCTTGGCGACGTCGGCATCAAGAACCTTCGGCACGATCAGCTTGACCGAACCCCCGGCCTTTTCAATCGCGGCCTTAGCCGAAGCCGAAGCACCGTTGACAGTCACAGAGATCTTGGCCTTGAGGTCGCCAGTGCCCAGCACCCGCAAACCGTCCAGCTCGCGGCGCAGGATGCCGGCAGCGACAAGTGCCTTGACGTCGATGGCCTTGCTGCCATCGAGGATTTTGGCATCTAATGCGTTCTGCAACGTACCGACGTTGATTTCGTTGTAGGTCTTGGGACGCCACTTGTTAAAGCCGCGCTTTGGCAGACGGCGATGCAGAGGCATCTGGCCGCCTTCGAAGCCGCCGATCGCAACGCCGGAACGTGCCGTCTGGCCCTTGCCGCCGCGGCCACCCATCTTGCCACAGCCCGAACCGATACCACGGCCGATGCGGACGCGGAATTTGCGCGAGCCGGGATTGTCGTTGATCTCATTGAGCCGCATGGCGCAGCGCTCCTAACTAAGTTCGATTATTTCGAAACGATCCGCACGAGGTGCGGAATGCGATTGATCATACCGCGAACGGAAGGCGTATCTTCCAGCTCGCGCTGACGGCGAATCTTGTTGAGCCCAAGCCCGATCAGCGTCTGGGTCTGGACTGCCGGACGCCGGTTAGCGCTCGCATACTGCTCGACAACGATGGTCTTCTTGGCGGCCATTTGAATTCACCTGAATCTGAATGTGCTCCAGCGGGCCGTTGGGCGCCGCTGTTTCAACGTGTGTTCGGTTAAGCGTCGCTGCCCGTTTCGACAGCTGCCGATCCGTCGCGGCGGCGGGCAACGATGTCGCTCACCTTCTTGCTGCGGCGGGCGGCAACGCCACGGGGATTTTCCTGCCCCTTAAGCGCATCAAACGTAGCGCGAACCACGTTGTATGGGTTAGTGGAACCGAGCGACTTGGCAACGATATCGTGGATGCCGACCATCTCGAACACGGCGCGCATGGCACCGCCCGCGATGATACCGGTACCGGCCGGCGCCGAGCGGACGACGACGCGGCCTGCACCGTGACGTCCAACGCTGTCATGGTGCAGCGTGCGGCCATCGCGCAGCGGAACTTTCACGAGCGAACGCTTGGCTTCTTCCGTCGCCTTGCGGATCGCTTCAGGCACTTCACGCGCCTTGCCGTGCCCGAACCCGACGCGGCCCTTCAGATCGCCGACAACGACCAGCGCAGCAAAGCCGAAGCGCTTGCCGCCCTTGACCACCTTCGCAACGCGGTTAATCCCGACCAGCTTGTCGGAAAACTCGCTGTCGACCTTATCGCGACCATCACGGCCGCCGCGATCGCGACCACCACCAGATCCACCAGGAGTACGTGCCACAGTGTCGTCCTTTCAAATCAAAAGATCGGCCCGCGCCAACTGCGCAGGGATCCCCGTAAGTCTCTTAAAAGCTCAGGCCGGCTT
Source organism: Hyphomicrobiaceae bacterium (assembly GCA_040080145.1). Taxonomy (GTDB): domain Bacteria; phylum Pseudomonadota; class Alphaproteobacteria; order Rhizobiales; family Hyphomicrobiaceae; genus JANXVY01. The sequence goes on along the minus strand of JBEBJA010000014.1, from coordinate 73,581 downwards.
CGCGTGCTGCATCCGCAAGCGCTTTGACGCGCCCATGGAACAGATAGCCGCCACGATCGAAAACGACCTTGCTGACGCCGACTTTGACAGCGCGTTCCGCCACCAGCTTGCCGATCGCCGCCGCGGCTGCCTTGTCGGCACCCGTTTTCAAGGCCGAACGCAGGTCTTTTTCCAGCGACGATGCCGAAACCAGCGTCTTGCCGGAAGCGTCGTCGATGATCTGCGCGTAGATATGCTGTGACGAACGGAAAACCGACAACCGCGGACGATCCACGGCGTTGGCCTTCAGCGTGCGGCGAACGCGCAACTTGCGGCGCTCGAATGTCGACAAATGCGTAGGCATGACGGCCGTCCTTATTTCTTCTTGCCTTCCTTACGGAAGATGTATTCGCCCTTGTAGCGGATGCCTTTACCCTGATAGGGCTCCGGCGGACGGTAGCTGCGGATATCGGACGCTACCTGACCGACCATCTGCTTATCGATGCCGGAAACCGTAATGATTTCCTGCTTCGCGCCCGAAACCTTGACTTCGATGCCAGCCGGGATCGGATGCACGACTTCGTGGCTGAACCCGATCTGCAGCTGCAGCTGATCTTTGGCCTTCATGTTGGCGCGGAAACCCACGCCCTGAATTTCAAGGATCTGGGAATAGCCGTCGGTGACACCTTTGACAAGGTTTGCCACCATGGTGCGGGACATCCCCCACATGGCACGCGCCTGTTTGCTGTCATCGCGCGGATCGACATCAATGCCGTCCGCCGTCTTCTCAATCTTCAAGTTGTCCGGCAGTGTGAAAGAAAGTTCCCCCTTGGGGCCCTTCATTTTCACGGTCTGACCCGAAACCGTGGCGGTGACGCCAGCAGGAACAGGAACCGGTTTTTTGCCAATGCGCGACATTGCGATCTACCTTAGTTTCCAGCCCAAGAGCCGGTGAATTCTTCAGAAGTGCTGCAGGTAAAGAATGAGCGGTTATCCTAAAAGCAGCACGACCAACTAGAAGACGTTGCAGAGGACTTCGCCGCCCACGTTCTCTTCGCGAGCACGGCTGTCCGACATGACACCCTTCGGCGTCGAGACGATCGACACACCAAGGCCGTTAGCAACTGGCGACAATTCCTTCACCGGCGCGTACACGCGACGGCCGGGCTTGGAAACCCGCTGAATGTCCTTAATCGCCGGCTGGCCGTTGTAATACTTCAGCTCGATTTCGAGCTGCGGATGACCGCCCTTGGGCTCAACCCGCGTATAACCGCGGATATAGCCTTCTTCGGCCAAAACGTCGAGAACGTGTGCGCGCAGGTTGGAAGCCGGCGTCACCACCTTCGGGCGGCGGCGTTCCTGGGCGTTGCGAATGCGCGTGAGCATATCGCCGATGGGATCGTTAACAATCATTTGTCGCCCTCCTTACCAGCTTGCCTTGACCATACCGGGGATGAGCCCCTGGCTGGCCAATTCGCGCAACTGGTTACGGCACATTCTAAGCTTGCGGTAAAACCCGCGAGCGCGGCCCGTCACTTCGCAGCGGTTGCGAATGCGGGTCTTCGAACCATTGCGCGGCAGCTGAGCCAGCTTGACGCGAGCGGCAAAGCGCTCTTCGGCAGGCTTTTTCAGATCGCTCGCAGTGGCCTTGAGCTTCGCGCGCTTGTCGGCGTACTGAGCCGTCAGCTTGCGGCGGCGCTTATTCTTTTCAACAGAACTGGTCTTAGCCATATCGTTCTCCAAAAGGCCTTTCGGGGTGGTCTGCCTGAGCAGTGCCCGAGGTCCTTATGTGCGGAAGGGGAAGTTGAAACCACGCAGCAATTCGCGGGCTTCCTCGTCGGTCTTGGCGCTGGTGCAGACGATGATGTCCATCCCGAGCATTCCGGTTTCGGCGGCCTTGTCGTAATCGATTTCCGGGAACACGATGTGCTCTTTGATACCGCAAGCATAATTGCCGCGGCCATCGAAGCTCTTCGGGTTCAGACCGCGGAAGTCCTTCACGCGCGGCAGCGCGATGGTGACGAACCGGTCGAGGAATTCATACATGTTCGTGCCGCGCAAAGTGACCTTCGCGCCAATTGACATGCCTTCGCGAACCTTGAACACGGCGACCGACTTGCGGGCCTTCGTGATTACCGGCTTCTGGCCAGAGATCAGAGCGAGGTCGCCCGCAGCGTTGTCAACGATCTTACGGTCGTTGACAGCTTCACCCACGCCCATGTTGAGCACGATCTTTTCGATCTTGGGGATCTGCATGACATTCGCATAGCCGAACTTCTTCTTCAGCTCGTCGCGCACAACCTTGAGGTAATGAGCCTTGGCGCGCGGAACGTAGCCTTCCGGACGCACGAAGCTGCGCGGAGCAGCGTCTGCTGCCGGCTTTGCAACCTTGGCAACTTTCGCCTTCTTCACTGCAGCACCGCCCTTGGCGCCGCCTTTTGCTTTATCGTCAGCCATGGCTTACTTCGTCTCCGGAATCAAATCGCCCGAGCGCTTGGCGAAACGCACTTTCGTGCCGTCGGCCTGGATCTTGAAACCGACGCGGGTCGGCTTGCCGTCCTTGGGATCTTCGAGCGCAATGTTGGAAAGCTGGATCGGCGCTTCTTTCGAAATGATGCCGCCCTGCTTGGTGCCGGTCGTCTTCACGTGCTTACGCACCACGTTGACGCCGCGCACGATGGCCCGGTTTTCCTTCGGGAACATCTCGACGACTTCGCCGTGCTTGCCCTTGTCACGTCCGGTGAGAACGATGACGTGGTCACCCTTTTTGATTTTGAGCGAGGCCATTACAGCACCTCCGGCGCGAGCGAGACGATCTTCATGTGATTCTTGGCGCGCAGCTCGCGCGTCACGGGTCCGAAAATACGGGTGCCGACCGGTTCGCCCTGGGCGTTGATCAGCACGGCCGCATTACGGTCGAAGCGGATCAGCGAACCGTCGGGACGTCGCACGCCCTTGGCGACGCGAACGACCACGGCCTTCATGACCTGGCCCTTCTTGACGCGGCCCTTGGGGATCGCTTCCTGCACTGCGACGACAATGATGTCGCCGATCGTTGCATATTTACGTTTGGAACCGCCGAGCACCTTGATGCACTGAACGCTTCGAGCCCCCGAATTATCGGCGACGTCGAGGTTCGTCTCCATCTGGATCATCGCGTGTCGTCCTCTTGACTCCGGGTGGGATCTTAGCGATCCGCCGGAACTTCCATTTGCCTGGAGCTTTCGAGGTTAACCCTCGAGCTTTCCAGACGCTCAATTCAACGCCAGACGCCGTGTCAGCGCGCGTTTAGACTGCAGCCTGTTAGGCCGAAGCCTTCGGCAGGGCAACCCACCGCTTATTCCGGGAAATCGGTGCGCACTCTTCGATCTGCACCTGATCGCCAACTTTGAAGACATTCGCTTCATCGTGGGCGTGGTACTTCTTCGAGCGGCGAACCGTCTTCTTTAGCAAAGGATGCGTGTAGCGGCGTTCGACCTCGACCACAATAGTCTTGGCGTTCTTGTCCGATACAACGGTGCCCTGCAAAATGCGCTTCGGCATAGTCTGTCTCTCCTCAAGCGCTCTTAGAGCTGCTACCGGCGCGCTTCTGGCGGGCCACCGTCATCACTCGAGCGATGTCCCGGCGAACCTGGCGCACGCGCGATGTGTTCTCGTTCTGGCCGGACGCCGACTGAAAGCGCAGGTTAAACTGTTCCTTCTTCAGCTTTACAAGCTGGTCATCGAGCTGATCGAGGCTCAAATCTCGAAATTCCGCTATAGCCATCGTGTCCGTCCTTATGTCCATTCGTAAACCACGACCGTATCTGAGCGAAGGCTCAGCCGATGCGGGTAACAATCCGTGTTTTAATGCCGAGTTTAGCGGAACCAAGCGTCAGCGCTTCACGCGCAACCTGATCCGAAACCCCGTTCAACTCAAACATGATGCGGCCCGGCTTAACGCGCGCGCACCACAGTTCGATACTGCCCTTACCCGAACCCATGCGAACTTCGGCCGGCTTCTTGGTGACCGGAAGATCGGGGAAGATGCGGATCCAGACGCGGCCGGCACGCTTCATGTGACGGGTGATCGCGCGGCGAGCCGCTTCGATCTGCCGGGCGGTAACCCGCTCGGGCGCCATCGCTTTGAGGCCGTGCGAACCGAAATTCAGCGTCGTGCCGCCCTTGGCAACACCGTGAATCCGGCCTTTGAAGGCCTTGCGAAACTTTGTCTTTTTAGGTTGCAGCATAACACTGGTCCTGTGGTGCGAGCTCGATTAAAGCTCTGAATTCGTAATTTTTAGGCCTTGTCGCCGGCAGGAGCGCCGCCGCCGGCATTCCCGCGTCCGCCACGATCATTGCGACCGCCACGGTCACGACGCTCGCCACCGTCTTCACGGCGCGGACGGCCACCGCCGCCACCTTCTTGCATATCGGCAGCCTTCTTTTCAGAGGCCATCGGATCGTGTTCCATGATCTCGCCTTTGAAGATCCAGACCTTGATGCCGATGATGCCGTAAGCGGTCGTCGCCTTGCCGTATCCAAAATCAATGTCGGCGCGCAGCGTATGCAGCGGAACGCGACCTTCGCGATACCATTCCGTACGTGCAATTTCAGCACCACCCAAACGGCCCGCGACGTTGATACGAATACCAACAGCGCCCAGACGCAGAGCCGACTGAACCGAACGCTTCATGGCGCGACGGAACGCAATACGGCGCTCAAGCTGCTGCGCAATGCTGTCGGCGACGAGCGTGGCATCAATTTCCGGCTTGCGGATCTCGACGATATTCAGATGCACTTCCGACGACGTCAGCCGGGCGAGTTCGCCGCGAAGCTTTTCGATGTCGGTGCCCTTCTTGCCGATCAAGATACCGGGACGACCGGTGTAAACCGTAACGCGGCACTTCTTGTGCGGACGTTCGATCACGACCTTGGAGATCGCAGCCGGACGGGCCTGCTTCATGATGTGAGCGCGGATCGCCATGTCTTCATGCAGAAGACGTCCGTATTCCTGACGGCCGGCAAACCAGCGCGAATTCCAGGTGCGGTTGATGCCCAGCCGAAGGCCGACCGGATTGACCTTATGACCCATGTTACATGGCCTCCTTGGCGGCAGCAGCCTCTTTCGCAGCAGCGTTTGCTACGGCGCGCTTGCCCGGCTTCTTCTTGGGAACAGCAACCTCTTCGACCTGACGGACGACGACGGTGATCTGAGCGAACGGGCGCATGACCGACGACGCCTTGCCGCGACCGCGAGCATGGAAGCGCTTCAGCACCATGTTCTTGCCGACGTAGGCTTCGGCAACGACGAGGTCGTCGACGTCGAGGCCGTGATTGTTTTCAGCGTTCGCAACAGCCGAGATGAGGCATTTGCGAACATGCTCAGCGACGCGCTTGCGCGAGAATTCGAGGTCGGCAATCGCGGCCTGGGCCTTCTTGCCACGGATCATCGCCGCGACGAGGTTGAGCTTTTGTGGCGAGATGCGAATGTTGGTCGCAATGGCCTTGGCTTCGTTATCAGCCAGGGCGCGGGGATGTTTTGGCTTGCCCATTATCTCTTCACCGATTTCTTGTCGCCGCCATGGCCCGGGAACGAGCGCGTCGGAGCGAATTCACCGAACTTGTGGCCGATCATGTCTTCGGACACGTTGACGGGCACATGCTTGTGACCGTTGTGCACGCCGAACGTCAAACCGACGAACTGCGGCAGGATCGTAGAGCGGCGGCTCCAGATCTTGATCACTTCATTGCGGCCTGAAGTGCGGACTTTCTCCGCCTTCTTCAGGATGTATCCGTCGATAAACGGACCTTTCCAAACCGAACGTGCCACTGTCGTCTCCTTGCGCCTGTAGCTGGCATATGACCGGCAGATTTGCCGCCATACCCTGTGCTCTAGAATATCCACCCCCAAGAAACGCCCCGGGGGTACGGATTACTTCGAGCGGCTGCGAATAATGTACTTGTCTGTCGACTTGTTCTTACGTGTCTTGTAACCCTTGGTCGGCTTGCCCCAGGGTGTCGCCCAGTGCTTACCACCCTTGGTACGGCCACCGTTGGGATGGTCGACGGGGTTCATCGCGATCGAACGGACCGTCGGGCGGTTGCCCTTCCAGCGGTTGCGTCCAGCTTTACCGATGACCTGGTTGGAATGGTCAGGGTTCGAAACTGCGCCGATGCTCGCCATGCAGGTCGCCTGGACCTTGCGGGTTTCGCCCGACATCAGCTTCACGACGGCCCAACCACTGTCGCGGCCGACGAGCTGCACGAAAGCGCCTGCCGAACGCGCCATCTGACCACCCCGGCCAGGCTTCAGCTCGACGTTATGCACAATCGTACCGACCGGCATGGAGCCCAGCGGCATAGCGTTGCCCGGCTTCACGTCGACCTTCTGACCCGACACAACCGTGTCGCCGACAGCAAGACGCTGCGGAGCCAGGATGTAGGACAGCGTACCGTCCGTGTACTTGATCAGCGCGATGAACGCCGTGCGGTTGGGATCGTATTCCAAACGCTCGACCGTCGCCGTCATGTCGTGCTTCGTGCGGCGGAAGTCCACCATACGATAGGACTGCTTATGACCGCCGCCGATATGACGGGTCGTAATGCGTCCGAGTGCGTTGCGGCCGCCCGTCTTACGCTTGCCCTCGACGAGCATCTTGACCGGCGAGCCCTTGTACAGCGAGCTGCGATCCACCACCACGAGGTGGCGAATGCCTGGGCTAGTCGGGCGATATGTTTTCAGTGCCATGTTCGTTTCGTCCTGCTACTTAGCCTTGCGGCCCAGAGTGCTTGCAGCCCAATCCTTCGCAACCGGGTCTTACAGACCGGTCGTCACGTCGATCGAATGCCCTTCGGCCAGCGTCACGATTGCCCGCTTCGTATCGGACAACAGCGCCTTGCGGCCCTTGAACACCTTGATCTTGCCCTTGCGGACAATCGTGTTCACCTTGTCGACCTTGACCTTGAACAGCTGCTCGACAGCCGATTTGATCTCGGTCTTCGTTGCCTTGGGAGCGACGTTGAAAATGACCTTGTTGTGCTCAGACAACATGGTCGCCTTTTCGGTGATCACGGGCGAAAGAATAACGTCATACGCGGAAATTTTCATTTGAACCGCGCCTCCAGCGCCGTAATCGCCGCCTTGGTCAACACGAGCTTCTTGCGGCGGAGGATGTCGTAAACATTGATGCCCTGAACGGGCAGAACGTCGATGTTGGGAATGTTGCGGGCAGCACGGGCGAAACCGTCATGCAGTTCCGCGCCATCGATGATCAGCGCGTTCGTCCAGGCAAGCTTGGCAAACTGCGCCTTGAGAGCGGCAGTCTTGGCCTCGTTGCTGACGGCAGCATCCAGAATGACGAGTTCGCCAGCCTTGACCTTGGCAGAAAGTGCGTGACGCAGAGCGAGCGCGCGGACCTTCTTGGGAAGATCAATAGCATGCGAACGGGGCTTTGGACCGTGGGCCTTACCACCGCCGCGCCATTGCGGAACCGACTTGTCGCCGTGGCGAGCCTGACCGGTGCCCTTCTGCTTGAACATCTTCTTACCCGTGACGCGCACTTCCGAGCGGTCCTGAGCATGATGCGTCCCAGCCATCCGCTTCAACAGCTGATAGCGAACCATACGCTGCAGGATGTCCTTACGCGGCTCAAGGCCGAAGATGGCATCCTGGAGATCGATCGTGCCGGCACTACCGGCGTCGAGCGTTGTAACTTGCGTCTGCATTACGCCTGCTCCTTCGCGGCAGCCACAGCAGCCTTGGGTTTAAACCCGGCTGGCTTAGGCGCATCTTTGTGCAACGGCTTCTTCACCGCATCGCGCACCATGACCCAGTTACCCTTTGAACCAGGTACCGCGCCACGAACCATGATCAGCCCGCGCGCCACGTCGGTCTTAACAACCACGAGGTTCTGCGTCGTAATCTTGTCGTCACCCATGTGACCGGCCATCTTCTTGCCCTTGAACACCTTGCCGGGGTCCTGGCGCTGACCAGTCGAACCGTGCGCACGATGCGTGACGGACACGCCGTGCGTTGCGCGCAGACCAGAGAAGTTCCAGCGCTTCATGGCGCCCTGGAAACCCTTACCCTGCGACACGCCGCTGACATCGACCAACTGGCCGGTCGCGAAATGATCCGCCGTAATCTCAGCGCCAACCTCAATGAGATTGTCGGGCGAGACGCGGAATTCGACGACCCGGCGCTTGGGCTCGGATTCGGCAATGACGAAATTCTGACGCTCGGCTTTGGAAACCCGCGAAGGCTTGCGCGTGCCGGCTCCGAGTTGCACGGCGGTATAGCCATGCTTCTCGACCGTGCGCTGCGACAGAACCTGCACCTTTTCCAGCTTCAACACGGTCACGGGGACATGCTCGCCCGCTTCAGTGAAAATGCGGGTCATGCCCAGCTTTAATGCGATAACTCCGGAACGCATCCTAGCATTCCTTCCCTTCTTTTGGGTCGTGGCCAAACCTGTCTAACCAGGACTGCCAGAGGACCCGCCAATACGATAGATTAAAGCTTGATTTCAACGTCCACGCCGGCGGCGAGGTCAAGTTTCATCAAAGCGTCAACGGTTTGCGGTGTAGGGTCGACGATGTCGAGCAACCGCTTGTGCGTGCGCATTTCAAAATGCTCACGGCTCTTCTTGTCGATGTGTGGCGAACGGTTGACGCAAAAGCGTTCGATCCGCGTCGGCAAGGGGATCGGTCCCCGAACTTCCGCACCGGTGCGCTTCGCAGTATTCACGATTTCCCGCGTCGAAGCATCGAGTATTCGATGATCGAATGCCTTAAGCCGGATGCGAATATTTTGGCCGTTCATAGCTCTCATACCCTTAGAAGATGAAGAGCGCACGGTTGCCCGTGCGCCCATTAGTCAGCCAGCTTATTCGGTGATGCTTGCGACGACGCCAGCGCCGACCGTGCGGCCGCCTTCACGGATAGCGAAGCGGAGCTTCTCTTCCATGGCGATCGGCGTGATCAGCTCGACGTCGACCGTCACGTTGTCGCCGGGCATCACCATTTCGGTACCAGCCGGAAGCGTGACGACGCCCGTCACGTCGGTGGTGCGGAAGTAGAACTGCGGACGATAGTTGTTGAAGAACGGCGTATGACGGCCACCTTCTTCCTTCGTCAGAATGTAGGCTTCGGCCTTAAACTTCTTGTGCGGCTTTACCGAGCCGGGCTTGCAGAGAATCTGCCCGCGCTCAACGCCTTCGCGCTCGATACCACGCAACAGGGCACCGATGTTGTCGCCTGCACGGCCTTCGTCGAGCAGCTTGCGGAACATTTCAACGCCCGTCACCGTCGACTTGATGGTGTCGCGGATGCCGACGATTTCAACTTCTTCGCCCACCTTCACAATGCCGCGTTCGACGCGGCCAGTGACGACCGTACCACGCCCCGAGATCGAGAACACGTCTTCGATCGGCATCAGGAACGGCTTGTCGATCGGACGGTCAGGCTGCGGGATCGACGCATCGACGGTTTCCATCAGCGCCAGGATCGACTCGCGACCGATCTTGGGGTTGACGCCGTCAAGCGCGGCCTTGGCCGAACCCTTGGTGATTGGGATCGTGTCGCCCGGGAACTGATAGGACGACAGCAATTCGCGCACTTCCATTTCGACGAGATCGACAAGATCCTGATCGTCGACGAGGTCAACCTTGTTCATGTAAACGACGAGGGCGGGAACGCCGACCTGACGGGCGAGCAAGATGTGCTCGCGGGTCTGGGGCATCGGGCCGTCGGCAGCCGAAACGACGAGGATCGCTCCATCCATCTGCGCTGCGCCCGTGATCATGTTCTTCACGTAGTCGGCGTGGCCTGGGCAGTCGACGTGAGCGTAGTGGCGTGCCTTGGTTTCATATTCGACGTGTGCCGTCGAAATCGTGATACCACGCTCGCGCTCTTCCGGAGCCTTGTCGATCATGTCGTAAGCGGTGTAAGTCGCGCCGCCGGTTTCAGCCAAGACCTTCGTGATGGCGGCCGTCAGAGACGTTTTACCGTGGTCGACGTGACCGATGGTGCCGATGTTGCAGTGCGGCTTGGTCCGCTCAAATTTTGCCTTGCCCATAGTGGCTCTCCTCAGCGCTTCGAGTGTTTCAATACCGTCCCCAGGCGATCACCCGGCATCGGCTTATTCGTCGATCAGTTAAACCCGGACCCGTTTGCCTCGGCCGCATCAGTAGCGGTGTTCAGCGCCCGGCCCCGGCAATTCAGGCGTATTTTGCTTTGACTTCATCAGCCACGTTGCGCGGAACGTCCGCGTAATGGGCAAACTGCATCGTGTAGCTTGCTCGACCCTGGCTCATCGAGCGCAGCTGGCTGACATAGCCGAACATGTTGGCGAGCGGAACATACGCACGCACCACCGTGGCATTACCACGCATCTGCTGGTCGCGGATCTGGCCGCGGCGCGAGTTCACGTCGCCGATGACGCCGCCGACGAAATCGCCAGGCGTCACAACTTCGACATCCATGATCGGCTCGAGCAGCTTAACGCCGCCCTTTTCGCAGGCTTCCTTCATGGCGGCGCGGGTCGCGATTTCGAACGCGATCGACGATGAGTCGACCTCGTGGAACGCACCGTCGTAAAGCGTGACCTTCATGTCGACCATGGGGAAGCCAATCAAAACGCCCTGGTCCCAGATCTGCTGAACGCCTTTTTCAACGCCCGGAATATATTCCTTCGGAACGGTACCGCCAATGATATCGGCTTCGAACACGTTGCCCTTGCCGGTTTCATTTGGCTCCAGCTTCAGCTTAACGCGAGCGAACTGACCCGTGCCGCCGGTCTGCTTCTTGTGCGTATAGTCGATCTGCGTGGCCCGGCCCAGAGCTTCGCGATAGGCGACCTGCGGAGCGCCAACATTTGCATCGACACCATAGGTGCGGCGGAGAATGTCGACTTTGATGTCGAGGTGAAGTTCACCCATCCCCTTCAGGATCGTTTCACCCGACTCAGGGTCAACCGACACGCGGAACGATGGGTCTTCCAGGGCGAGCGTATAGAGTGCCGTCGCCATCTTTTCCTGGTCGGCCTTCGTCTTCGGCTCGATTTTCATTTCGATGACGGGGTTGGGGAACTCCATCTTTTCGAGAATGACGGCCTTGCTTGGATCCGACAGCGTTTCACCCGTGCGGGTATCCTTGAGGCCCTGCAAAGCGACGATGTCGCCAGCGAAGGCTTCCTTGATTTCCTTACGCTCGTCAGCATGCATCAGATACATGCGGCCAGCGCGTTCTTTCTTGTCGCGCGAGGTGTTGGCAAGCGCCATACCTTGCTCGAGCTTGCCCGAATAAACCCGGCAGAACGTGAGCGAACCAACGTGCTCGAAGCTCATGATCTTAAATGCGAGCATCGACAGCGGCTCGTCGTCCGAAGGCTTTCGCTCGGCTGGCTCACCGGTCTTGACGTCGATACCTTTATAGGCTTCGCGATCAAGCGGCGACGGCAGGAACGCGACCACCGCATCGAGCAGCGTCTGAACGCCCTTGTTCTTGAACGCCGAACCGACCAGCATCGGATAGAATGCGCGCGTGACGGTCGCCTTCCGGATCAACTTGCGCAAGGTCGCCGCGTCCGGCTCCTTACCGTCGAGATAGTCCGACATGGCGTCATCGTCCATATCGACCGCAGCTTCGATCATGATCGCGCGGAATTCGTTGGCCTTATCGAGAAGATCGTCAGGGATTGGCCCTTTGATCATCTTGGCGTCTTTGCCGTCGCCATCCCAAATCACCGATTCCATTTCGATAAGATCAATGTGACCTTTGAAATCATTCTCGGCGCCGATCGGGATCTGGATCGGAATAGCCTTCGCACCAAGCTTTTCCTTGATGTCATCGTAGCACATAAAGAAGTCAGCGCCGGTCTTGTCCATCTTGTTGGCAAAGATGATGCGCGGCACGTTGTACTTGTCGCCTTGGCGCCAGACGGTTTCCGTCTGCGGCTCAACGCCCTGGTTCGAGTCGAGAACGCAAACCGCGCCGTCGAGGACGCGCAGCGAACGCTCGACCTCGATGGTAAAGTCCACGTGGCCTGGGGTGTCGATGATGTTCAGACGGTTGCGTGTGCCATCGAGACCTTTCCAGAAGCACGTCGTAGCAGCCGACGAGATCGTGATCCCGCGCTCAGCTTCCTGCTCCATGAAGTCCATGGTCGCGGCGCCATCGTGCACTTCGCCGATCTTGTAAGACACGCCCGTGTAATACAAAATCCGCTCAGTGGTCGTGGTCTTGCCGGCGTCGATGTGCGCCATGATGCCGAAGTTTCGGTAATTCTGCAGTTCAAATTCGCGAGCCATGATCCGCTCCGGAAAAATTCTAGATTTGGCGATGAAGTTACAGCTGCCGATTACCAGCGGTAATGCGAGAAGGCGCGGTTGGCTTCAGCCATCTTATGGGTGTCTTCACGCTTCTTGACAGCCGTACCGCGGTTGTTGGAAGCATCAAGCAACTCGCCCGAGAGCTTGTCGACCATAGTGTTCTCGTTGCGAGCGCGTGCTGCAGCGATGATCCAGCGAATGGCTAGTGCCTGCCGGCGCTCGTTACGGACTTCAACAGGGACCTGATACGTTGCACCACCGACGCGGCGCGAGCGGACTTCAACGGCCGGCATCACGTTTTCAAGTGCCGTGTGGAACATCTTGATCGGGTCGCCCTTGGCCTTCTGCTCGACCTTTTCGAGCGCACCATAAACGATCCGCTCAGCAACCGACTTCTTGCCCTGCTCCATGACAGCATTCATGAACTTGCTCAAAACCAAATCCCCGAACTTCGGGTCTGGATTGACGACGCGCTTTTCTGCACTGTGACGACGGGACATGGGCGATCTGCCTTTTGACTTCGTAGCTTACGAGGCTTGACTGGTAAGTTCGGCGCGACGTCCGCGCCAGAACCGATTGGTTTGAACGTCCAATTATTTCGGACGCCTAATTATTTCGGACGCTTGGCGCCGTACTTGGAGCGGCGCTGACGGCGGGCTGCAACGCCTTGAGTATCGAGCACGCCGCGAATGATGTGATAGCGAACGCCGGGCAAATCCTTGACGCGACCGCCACGGATGAGCACGACGGAGTGCTCCTGCAGGTTATGACCTTCGCCGGGAATGTAACCGATGACCTCGAAGCCGTTGGTCAGCCGGATCTTGGCGACCTTACGCAGAGCAGAGTTCGGCTTCTTCGGCGTCGTGGTATAAACACGGGTGCAAACACCGCGCTTCTGAGGGCACGACTCCATGTGACGCGACTTCTCGCGATACACCTTCGGCTGCCTTGGCTTGCGGATCAGCTGTTGAATTGTCGGCATACGCCTCGTCCATCCTGTGAATGCTACGCTATTGCAGCGCAAGCACCAATACGACCCCGTTGACTGCTCGGGTGAGCAAGCCAACAAGAAAATACCAGAGGATCGAGCGCCCCGCTTTCGCGGATCGCAGATCTTGGCCCGAAATGTCTTCTTTGGTACGATAGTGTTTAGGTGCTCGCGTTTAAAACGTCCGCGATGCCCTACGACCTACCATGAAGAGTTTCCAGGGTATGGCACATGCATTTCAAACGGTCAACGCGCACAACGCACATGCGGCAATTTTTTTTGGAACCAACTGAAATTGCACAGCTTTATTCAATAGTTTTTGCGGCGCAATAACAAGAATCAGCAACCAGCCTTACTTAATTTCTGCCTCAACGGTGCGAGTCAGAACCGCCCACGTGCCGAGTCACGACGCCCCCGGTGCTCACGGCACGCTCTGTTGCGATGGCCGCTATAAAAAGAGCCGCCGCGATTTGCTCGCGGCGGCTCAATCATCGGCTCATGACGTGCGCAACTACTCCGCAGCTTCCTCGGAAGGACGGCGGCGGCGGCGTGCGGCACCATCGCCGGGGCCAGAAAGCGAACGATCACCCTTTGCGTTTTCTTTGGCAATGAGTTCGTCGCGTTTTGCAGCGATCTTGCGGATACGGCGCAGCATTCCACCCGTACCGGCCGGGATAAGTCGGCCGACGATCACGTTTTCCTTGAGACCTTCGAGCGTATCCGCCTTGCCGTTGACGGCCGCTTCGGTGAGGACGCGCGTAGTTTCCTGGAACGATGCCGCCGAGATGAACGAACGGGTCTGTAACGACGCCTTCGTAATCCCAAGCAGAACCGGGCTGCACGACGCCGGACGCTTGCCCGCCTTTTCGTACTCGAGGTTCTTTTCGTCATACTCGGTACGATCGAGCTGTTCGCCCTTGATCATATCCGTCTCACCCGAGTCAGTGACCTCGACCTTCTGCAGCATCTGGCGAACAATCACCTCGATGTGCTTGTCGTTGATGGTCACGCCCTGCAGACGGTAGACGTCCTGGATCTCGTTGATGAGATAGTTCGCGAGTTCCTCGACGCCCTTGATGGCGAGAATGTCGTGCGGAGCGGGATGCCCGTCGTAGACGAAGTCGCCGCGCTCGATGTGGTCGCCATGCTGAACTGCGAGGCTCTTGCCGCGCGGAATGAGATACTCGACCGCTTCTTCGGTCTCGTCGTCCGGCTTGATTGAGATCCGCTGCTTGTTCTTGTAGTCCTTGCCGAACTCAACTGTTCCCGAACGCTCGGCAATGATCGCGTGATCCTTGGGACGGCGCGCTTCGAACAACTCGGCCACGCGCGGCAAGCCGCCCGTGATGTCGCCCGATTTCGCCGACGCCAACGGAATACGTGCAAGCACGTCGCCTGCCTTGACCTTCGCACCCGGCTCGACCGACAGGATGGACTCGACCGCGAGCAGATAGCGAGCGTCACCGCCGCGCTGCACCTTGATCGGCTTGCCCTTGTCGTCCTTGACCACAATGGCAGGCTTCAATTCCGACCCGCGCGGCGTCGAGCGCCAGTCCACGATCACGCGGTTGGTCGTGCCCTTCATCTCGTCCGTCAACTCGCGAACCGAGATGCCGTCCGTCAGATCCTCGAACCCGACGACGCCGTCGACTTCCGTCAGGATCGGGCGGGTGTAGGGATCCCACTGCGCGATGCGCATTCCGCGCTTCACGGTATCGCCGTCATCGACCATGACCTTGGCGCCGTACGCGATCTTGTGCGTGGCGAGGTCCTTGCCGGCTTGGTCGGCAATCGTGATGCTCATCGACCGGCCCATGGCGATAAGCTGGCCCTTGCCATCCTTCACCATCATCCGGTTCTTGATCTTCACAAGACCGTTGAAGTTGCTTTCAATAACCGAAGCGTCCGTAACCGAAGCAGCGCCACCGATGTGGAACGTACGCATCGTGAGCTGCGTGCCCGGTTCACCGATCGACTGCGCGGCGATGACGCCGACGGCCTCACCGATGTTGACCGGCGTACCGCGTGCCAAGTCGCGGCCATAGCACTTGCCGCAAACGCCGACGACCGTTTCGCACGTGAGCACGGAGCGGATGCGGACTTCCTGCACCTGCGCCTTGTCCATCGCCTCGGCATGCTTTTCTTCGATCAGCTTGCCGTTCTCGATCAGAATAGTGCCGGTTGCTGGATCAATGACATCCTCGGCAGCCGTACGGCCAAGCACACGGCCCGACAGCGCGACGACGACGTTACCGGCATCGACGACGGCCTGAACCTTGATCCCGGCATCCGTTCCGCAATCCTCTTCCGAGATGATCGCGTCCTGAGCAACGTCGACCAGACGGCGCGTGAGGTAACCCGAGTTCGCCGTCTTCAACGCGGTATCGGCAAGCCCCTTACGGGCACCGTGAGTCGAGTTGAAGTATTCGAGAACCGACAGGCCTTCTTTGAAGTTCGAGATGATCGGCGTCTCGATGATTTCGCCCGACGGCTTCGTCATCAGGCCGCGCATGGCAGCCAGCTGTCGCATCTGGGTCGGCGATCCACGCGCACCCGAATGGGACATCATGTAAACCGAATTGATCGGCTTTTCGCGGCCCGTTTCCTTGTCGATATGGATCGACGAAATGCGCTCCATCATCTCTTTCGAGATCTGGTCCGTGCACTTCGACCAGGCATCCACCACCTTGTTGTACTTCTCAAGGCGCGTGATGAGACCGTCGTTATACTGCTGCTCGAATTCGCGCACGAGTTCGGCGGCCGCCGCAACACGCTTCGGCTTGGTTTCCGGGATCTGCATGTCGTCTTTGCCGAACGAAATGCCGGCCTTGAACGCGTGATGGAAGCCCGCGGCCATGATGCGGTCACAGAAGATCACCGTCTCCTTTTGACCGCAGTTGCGGTACACGGCGTCGATCATCCCGGAGATGTTCTTCTTGGTCAGCAGTTGGTTGACCAGGCTGAACTTCACGCCAGGCTGACGCGGCAGCAATTCCCCCAGGATCATCCGGCCCGGCGTCGTCTCATGAAGTTCGATCAGCTCTTCGCCGTTCGTATCCACGGCCCGGAAGCGGCCCTTGATCTTGGCATGCAGCGTGACAATGCCGGCATCGAGCGCATGGCGCATTTCCGAAACCGACCCGAACGACATACCCTCGCCCGGCTCCTTCGCCCGCGTCAGCGAGAGATAATAAAGCCCGAGCACGATGTCCTGCGACGGCACGATGATCGGCAACCCGTTGGCGGGGTGCAAAATGTTGTTCGTCGACATCATCAGCACGCGCGCTTCAAGCTGCGCTTCGAGCGACAGCGGAACGTGCACGGCCATCTGGTCGCCGTCGAAGTCGGCGTTGAACGCCGAGCACACGAGCGGATGCAACTGGATTGCCTTGCCTTCGATCAGCATCGGCTCGAACGCCTGAATGCCCAAGCGGTGCAGCGTCGGCGCGCGGTTGAGCAGGATCGGATGCTCGCGAATGACCTCGTCGAGGACATCCCAGACTTCCGGCTTTTCCTTCTCGACCAGCTTCTTCGCCTGCTTGACGGTTGCAGCTTGTCCAAGCGTCTGGAGACGCGCGTAGATGAACGGCTTGAACAGTTCGAGCGCCATCTTCTTGGGCAGCCCGCACTGATGCAGCTTTAGTTCGGGACCGACCACAATGACCGAACGGCCCGAATAGTCGACGCGCTTGCCAAGCAGGTTCTGCCGGAACCGGCCCTGCTTACCTTTGAGCATGTCGGCAAGCGACTTCAGCGGACGCTTGTTGGCACCCGTGATGACGCGGCCGCGGCGACCGTTGTCGAACAGCGCATCGACCGCTTCTTGCAGCATGCGCTTTTCGTTGCGGATGATGATATCGGGCGCACGCAGTTCCATCAGCCGCTTGAGGCGGTTGTTCCGGTTGATGACGCGGCGGTAGAGGTCGTTCAAGTCCGACGTTGCGAACCGCCCGCCATCGAGCGGCACGAGCGGACGCAGTTCCGGCGGAATGACCGGCACCTGGGTCAGGATCATCCACTCGGGCCGGTTGCCCGACTCGATGAACGCTTCGACGACCTTCAACCGCTTGCCAAGCTTCTTCGGCTTCAGCTCGGTTGTAGCTTCAGCGATTTCCTGGCGCAGTTGATCCTTGATCTTGGGCAGATCCATGCCGGCCAGGATTTCGCGGATCGCTTCAGCGCCGATACCGGCCGTGAAATCCTGACCGTGCTCTTCGACGGCCGCGTTGTATTGCTCTTCCGTCAGCAGCTGGCGCTCTTTGAACGGCGTGACGCCCGGCTCGATGACGATGTAGTTCTCAAAGTACAGCACGCGCTCGAGGTCTTTGAGACCCATATCCAGCAACTGGCCGATACGCGACGGCAGCGACTTCAGGAACCAGATGTGCGCAACGGGTGCGGCGAGGTCGATGTGGCCCATGCGCTCGCGGCGCACCTTGGCCAGCGTCACTTCAACGCCGCATTTTTCGCAGATCAGGCCCTTGTACTTCATCCGCTTATACTTGCCGCACAAGCACTCATAGTCCTTGATCGGCCCGAAAATGCGGGCGCAGAACAGGCCATCGCGCTCCGGCTTGAACGTGCGGTAGTTGATCGTCTCGGGCTTTTTGATTTCGCCAAACGACCACGACAGGATGTCGTCGGGCGATGCGATCGAGATCTTGATTTGATCGAACGTCGGCAACGGTGCCTGCGTTTTAAAGATATTGCTAATTTCGTTCATCGGGCGCTCTCCGTATGGGGGCCAATCTCTTTTTCCCTCTCCCCGTCCTTACGGGGAGAGGGGTAGGGTGAGGGGCGGCAGCGGTTTCATCGCTCTGTGCCGCCCCTCACCCCAACCCTTTCCCCGCGCCAGTGCAGTGTGCGGGGAGAGGGAGCAATCTCATTCAGCAGCAGCCGGTGGCAGCAGCGGTCGCTCGGCTGGCTCTTCCGGCGGCGCAACAGGCAGCACCTCCGAGTTCGTCAGTTCGACGTTGAGCCCGAGGGCCCGCATTTCCTTGACCAGCACGTTGAAGCTTTCCGGTACGCCGGCTTCGAACGCATCGTCTCCGCGCACGATCGACTCGTACACTTTGGTGCGGCCGGCGACGTCGTCCGATTTCACGGTCAGCATTTCCTGCAGGGTGTAGGCGGCACCGTACGCTTCGAGCGCCCAGACCTCCATTTCCCCGAAGCGCTGTCCGCCGAACTGCGCCTTACCACCAAGCGGCTGCTGGGTGACGAGCGAGTACGGCCCGATCGAACGGGCGTGGATCTTATCGTCGACGAGATGGTGCAGCTTGAGCACGTACTTGTACCCGACGGTCACCTTCCGGTCGAACGGCTCACCCGTCCGACCATCGTGCAGAGCAACCTGCCCCGACGTATCAAAGCCCGCCGCATGCAGCATCTGGTTGATGTCGGCTTCCCGCGCACCATCAAACACCGGCGTTGCAACCGAAACGCCCTTGGTCAAGTTCTGCGCGACAAGCACCAGATCGCTTTCCGAAAGCTTCGGATCGATTTCGCCGTTGACGTAAATCTTGGCAATCGTCTCGCGCAGGTTCTTGGAGTCATGGCTTTCGTGGAACTTCTGCAGCGCCTCGTCGATGATCCGCCCCAGACCACGGCAGGCCCAGCCCAAATGCGTCTCCAGAATCTGCCCGACGTTCATCCGCGACGGCACGCCGAGCGGGTTCAACACCACGTCGACATGCGTGCCATCTTCCAGGAACGGCATGTCTTCACACGGCACGATGCGCGATACGACGCCCTTGTTGCCGTGCCGGCCAGCCATTTTATCGCCCGGCTGGATCTTGCGCTTCACAGCGACGAAGACCTTGACCATCTTCATCACGCCGGGTGGCAGTTCGTCGCCGCGCTGCAACTTGTCGACCTTATCGACGAAGCGGCGTTCGAGGCTCTTCTTGGCGTCTTCGTACTGCTTGCCGATGGCTTCGACCGCACCCATGGCCTTCTCGTCGGCCAGACCGATTTCCCACCACTGCGAGCGTGGGATGTCGGCAAGGATAGCTTCGTCCACCGAGGTGCCCTTGCGAGCGCCTTTCGGACCCTTGGCGACTTCCTGGCCCATGAGGGCTTCCTTCAACCGCGCGAACACGTTGCGGTCGAGGATCTGGAGTTCGTCGTCGCGGTCCTTGGCGAGCCGTTCGATTTCCTCGCGCTCGATCGCCATCGCACGTTCGTCTTTTTCGACGCCGTGCCGGTTGAACACGCGGACTTCAACGATCGTACCGGCAACGCCCGGAGGCAGCCGCAACGAGGTATCGCGCACGTCCGAGGCCTTTTCACCGAAGATCGCGCGAAGCAGTTTTTCTTCCGGAGTCATCGGGCTTTCGCCCTTGGGCGTGATCTTGCCCACCAGGATGTCGCCAGGATGCACTTCGGCGCCGATATAGACGATGCCGGCTTCGTCGAGATTCTTCAGCGCTTCTTCTGAGACGTTGGGGATATCGCGCGTGATTTCCTCAGGTCCGAGCTTCGTATCGCGCGCCATCACCTCAAATTCCTCGATGTGGATCGAGGTGAAGATGTCATCGGAAACAATCCGCTCCGACATCAAAATCGAGTCTTCGAAGTTATAGCCCATCCAAGGCATGAACGCGACGAGCACGTTTTTGCCGAGTGCCAGATCGCCCAAGTCCGTCGAAGGACCATCGGCGATGATCTCACCGGCCTTCACGCTGTCACCGACGTTCACCAGCGGACGCTGGTTGATGCAGGTGTTCTGGTTCGAACGCTGGAACTTGCGCAGACGATAGATGTCGACGCCCGGACGCGACGGGTCGGTTTCTTCCGTCGCGCGGATCACGATACGCTGAGCGTCCAGCTGATCGACGATCCCCGTGCGGCGGGCCGCAATCGCAGCGCCCGAGTCACGCGCCACCACTTCTTCCATGCCGGTGCCCACGAGCGGGGCTTCGGCGCGGATCAGCGGCACGGCCTGGCGCTGCATGTTCGAGCCCATGAGGGCGCGGTTGGCGTCGTCGTTTTCAAGGAACGGGATCAGCGCGGCAGCAACCGAAACGAGCTGCTTTGGCGACACGTCGATGTAGTCGACCTTGTCGATCGGCGCTGGCAGCACGTCACCGCGATAACGGCAGATCGTATTCTCACCGACGAGCTTGCCCTTCGCATCGACTTCCGCGTTGGCCTGAGCGACGTAGTGGCGCTCCTCCTCGGCAGCCGACAGATAGGCGACTTCGTTCGTCAGCTTACCATCCACCACCTTGCGGTAGGGGCTCTCGATGAAGCCATACTTGTTGACGCGCGCGAACGTCGCCAGCGAGTTGATCAGACCGATGTTGGGACCTTCAGGCGTCTCAATCGGGCAGATACGGCCATAGTGGGTGGGATGAACGTCGCGAACTTCAAAGCCGGCGCGTTCGCGCGTCAGACCACCGGGGCCAAGCGCCGAGAGACGGCGTTTGTGGGTGATTTCTGACAGCGGGTTGGTCTGGTCCATGAACTGCGACAGCTGCGACGAGCCGAAGAATTCACGCACGGCCGCCGCGGCAGGCTTCGCATTGATAAGGTCCTGCGGCATCACGATGTCGATGTCGACCGAACTCATCCGCTCCTTGATGGCGCGCTCCATGCGCAGCAGGCCGACGCGGTACTGGTTCTCCATCAGCTCGCCGACCGAACGCACACGCCGGTTGCCGAGGTTGTCGATGTCGTCGATCGCGCCACGTCCATCGCGCAGGTCGACCAGCGTCTTGATGACCGCAAGAATGTCTTCGCGGCGCAACACGCGCACGGTGTCTTCGGCTGTCGTTTCCAGACGCATGTTCATCTTCACGCGGCCAACGGCCGAGAGATCGTAGCGTTCGCTGTCAAAGAACAGGCCATGGAACAGCGTGGTCGCCGTCTCAAGTGTCGGCGGCTCGCCCGGACGCATCACGCGATAGACGTCCATCAGCGCTTCTTCGCTGTTGGAGTTCTTATCGACATTGAGCGTGTTACGGATGAACGCGCCGATGTTCACGTGGTCGATATCAAGGATGTTGAATTCCTTGATCTTCTGATCCTTGATTTCGGCCAGCAGTTTCTCGTCCAGTTCTTCGCCGGCTTCGGCGTAGATCTGCCCGGTTTCGTAGTTGAGAATGTCTTCGGCGAGGTACTTACCGGCCAAGTCTTCCGACGAGATCAGCACTTCCTTCAGACCGGCTTCGGCAAGTTCACGCGCCTTGCGGGCCGTAATCTTCTCGCCAGCCTTGGCGATGACTTCACCGGTCTTGGCGTCCTTCAGTTCAAACACCGGCGTTACGCCGCGCATTTTCTCCGCAACGTACGGCAGCTTCCAGCCGTGCTTGCTGTCCTTGACGGGAACCATGCCATAGAACGTCGACAGGATTTCCTCGTCATTCAGTCCGAGCGCATACAGCAACGTCGTGACCGGCAGCTTGCGGCGGCGGTCGATACGCACATAAACGACATCCTTGGCATCAAATTCAAAGTCGAGCCACGAACCGCGATATGGAATGATGCGGGCCGCAAACAACAGCTTGCCCGACGAATGCGTCTTACCGCGGTCGTGGTCGAAGAACACGCCCGGCGAGCGGTGCATCTGCGAAACGATCACGCGCTCGGTGCCGTTGATGACGAACGTACCGTTGAGGGTCATGAGCGGCATGTCGCCCATGTAAACGTCCTGCTCCTTGACGTCCTTGATGGACTTCGAGCCCGTTTCTTCGTTGACGTCGAACACGATCAGGCGAAGCTTGACCTTGAGCGGCGCAGCGTAAGTCATATCGCGCTGCATGCACTCTTCAACGTCGTACTTCGGCGGCTCGAACTCATAACGTACAAATTCGAGCGTTGCCCGGCCGGAAAAATCCGATATCGGGAACACACTCTTGAACACGGACTGCAGACCATGGTCGTCCTTGCGGCCGCCCGGTGGTTCCTTCACCATCAGAAAGTCATCGTACGAGCTCTTCTGAACCTCAATGAGGTTCGGCATTTTTGCGACTTCTTGGGCCGACCCGAAGGTCTTCCGGATGCGCTTGCGTCCGTAAATTGTGTCAGCCATGTCCGCTCCTTTGAGCGGCGGGTGACGAGCCCGCCGTGGATGATGCGTCGCGGGCCGCCAAACCCGCGTCTTGCTAATTCTAACCGCTTGAAACGGCTTGCCGGAAAACCACACGCAGCTAACGTCCTGCGCTTGGGTCTCCGGAAAACCGTCGGTAGTGCAGTTGGGAGTGGGAAATTTGGGAATGGGGAATAGGGGGGCACCCTACTCCCAACGCGCAACTCCCCACTCCCTCCCCGATTACTTGACTTCGACGACCGCGCCCTGGTCTTCGAGCTGCTTCTTGATCTTGGCAGCTTCGTCCTTGGAAACATTTTCCTTGACGGCCTTGCCACCGGCTTCAACGAGGTCCTTGGCTTCCTTGAGGCCGAGACCCGTCAGAGCGCGAACTTCCTTAATGACGTTGATCTTCTTGTCGCCGCCCGACTTCAAGAACACGGTGAATTCGGTCTGGGCTTCAACGGCAGGACCAGCAGCAGCGGCAGGGCCGGCAGCAGCAACGGCAGCAGCGGCCGAAACGCCCCACTTTTCTTCAAGCATCTTGACGAGGTCAGCAGCCTGGAGAACGGTCAGCTTCGAGAGATCGTCAACGATCTTTGCGAGATCAGACATTGATAGTTTCCTTTACGATTTGAACCATTTGCATTCGTTGAGAGCGTTCCCATCAGAGATACGCCCCGGATTATTCCGCGTGACACCGGTGGCCCGGTGCCGCCCACGGCATGTTTCAACCTTCAGCCGGTACGTCGGCTGGAGCTTCGGCCGATGCCTTCGCATGAATGACGCGGGCAAGAGCAGCACCGGGTTCCTTGATCGTGCGCGCGAGTTTCGTCGCGGGCGCGTTGAGAAGACCGGCGAGCTTGGCTCGCAGTTCATCGAGTGAGGGCAGGTCGGCGAGCGCTTTCACGCCCTTTGCATCGAGGATGGTAGAACCCATCGCGCCGCCAATGATGACCAGCTTGTCGTTGGTCTTGGCGTAGGCGTTGGCCGCTCTCGCCGCAGCGATCGGATCTTTCGAGTAAGCCAACACGGTTGGCCCCTTGAAAAGATCGATGATCCCAGCGAATTCGGTATCCTTCAATGCAAGCTTGGCCAGGTTGTTTTTGACGACTTTCACCTTTCCGCCGGCCTCTTTGACCTTTTTGCGGAATTCGGCTGACTGAGCCGCCACCATGCCGTTATTGTGGGCGACTACGACCAGCCCGGTGTCTTGAAACACCTGGTGCATCGTCGTCACGAGCGCTTGTTTAGCAGCTCTATCCACGCTTGCTTCTCCTGATAAGCCCAGCCCAAAGTGGACCAGGCGGGTTGCACCTTGCCGCTTCCCCGCATCCACTCAAGGTGCACGCGAAGAAAACGACGGGTTGTCTGTCCTGCCGCGCGTTTCTTGCCGGAAACGGCACGATGCTGACCCAGAAGGTTCAAACCGTCTTACGAACCAGCGAACTGGCCCAAAATCCGGTTGTCGTCTTCTGTCTCCTGCGGGCCCCATCCGGGTTTAATCGAACACCTCCGCGAGGAAGGCGTCCGCGACCTGCAATCTCGGACAGTCTGACCGCGTCCACTCGAAAGCTTCAGCGTCCAGGTAGTGACCGTAAGGCGGCCCCATCAAATGGGAACCGCCTCACGGGATACAAAACATTTAGCCTTGCGTCGGTTGAGCAACGACGACGGTCGACGCATCGACCTTCACGCCGGGACCCATCGTCGAGCTGAGCGAAACCTTCTTGACGTAGTTCCCTTTGGAACCCGACGGCTTCTGCTTCACCACGGCATCAACGAACGCCTTGATGTTCTCGACCAATGCCTTCTCGGTGAAGCTCGCCTTGCCGACGCCGGCATGCACGATGCCGGCCTTCTCGACACGGAACTCGACGGCGCCGCCCTTGGCACCCTTGACGGCACCAACGACATCCATCGTCACCGTCCCGACGCGCGGGTTCGGCATCAGGCCGCGAGGACCAAGCACCTTACCCAGACGGCCGACGAGTCCCATCATGTCCGGCGTCGCAATGCAGCGATCGAACGCAACGGTGCCCTTCGAAACGATTTCGACGAGATCTTCAGCACCCACGAGGTCCGCACCGGCTGCCTTGGCTTCTTCAGCCTTGGCACCGCGGGCAAACACCGCGACGCGCGCCGTACGGCCCGAGCCGTTCGGCAGGTTGCATACGCCGCGAACCATCTGGTCGGCATGCTTGGGGTCGACGCCGAGGTTCATCGCAACTTCGATGGTCTCGTCGAACTTCGACTTCGCACGCGACTTGATGAGCTTCACGGCTTCTTCAATGCCATACGACTTGTGGGCATCAACGCCCTCATAGACGGCGGCCATGCGCTTACCGCCAGCGAGGCGGACGGCTTTGACTTGCTCAGGCGACATCTTGGTCATGATTTACTCCACCACCTTGATGCCCATCGAACGGGCGGAGCCCGCAATGGTCTTGGCTGCCTGTTCGAGACTGTCGGTATTGAGGTCGGCCATTTTGGTCTTGGCGATTTCGCGCACCTGATCCATCGTGACCTCGCCAGCGACCGTGCGGCCCGGCGTCTTCGACCCACCGGTCAGCTTCGCCATCCGCTTCAGGAAGAACGACGCAGGCGGCGTCTTCATGATGAAGGTGAACGAGCGATCCGAGAACGCCGTGATCTTGACTGGAATCGGCGTACCCGGTTCCATGTCCTTGGTCTTGGCGTTGAACGACTTGCAGAATTCCATGATGTTCAGACCGCGCTGACCGAGCGCGGGTCCGATCGGCGGCGAGGGGTTTGCCTGCCCCGCCTTCACCTGGAGGTTGATGTAACCTTCAATCTTTTTAGCCATTGTCTCCCCTTGAGGATGATGGAAACACCCGCAAACACATGCGGACAGTCCCAGGGTTAGCGGTCAACGGTCGGCTCCAGCATGAGCCTTCCTCCCGCAAGCAAGGCCAAGGAACGATTCCCTCGGCCCGTAACCAGCGCCCGTAAGCGCTGGAAGTCTTGTGTCAGCTCGCACCAGCCATCTTCTCGACCTGCGTGAACTCCAATTCGACCGGCGTTGGCCGCCCGAAGATCGACACCGCAACCTTGAGACGGGCGCGCACTTCGTCGACTTCTTCGACATGCCCCGAGAACGAAGCAAACGGTCCGTCAGCCACCTTGACCTGCTCGCCAACTTCGAACGTGATCGTGGGCTTAGGCCGTTCCGCGCCGTCCTTTGCCTGATTGATCATCGCCAAAGCCTGTGCTTCGGGAATGGCCATCGGCTTGTTGTCGGCACCAAGGAACCCTGTCACCTTTGGCGTGTTCTTGATCAACACAAACGCTGGATCTGTCATTTCCATCTTGACGAGGACGTAGCCCGGCAGGAGCTTCTGCTCCGCCTCGACCTTCCGCCCGCGCTTGATTTCAATAACGTGCTCGGTCGGCACAACAATCTCGTCAAACAGATGGTCCATACCGCCTGCCTTCGCCCGCTCGCGAATGCTGTCGGCAACCTTGCGCTCGAAATTCGTATATGCGTGAACAATGTACCAGCGCTTTGCCATCAAAGTGTCTTTCGTATCGCGCAACGCCCAATAGCGGCGCAGATCAAACTGTAGAGTTCGGCGTAGACGCCAGCCGCGCTACTTGCCAAAGCTCAGCAGAGTTTTCACTGCAAATCCAATCACCTGATCCGCCGCCAGAAAAAACAGCGACGCCATCGTGACCATGATCCCGACCAGCACCGTCGTGATCCAGACTTCGCGATTTGTGGGCCACGTAACCTTGCTGACTTCGTGACGGACTTCGTTGACGAACTCGATCGGGTTGTAACGCGCCATCAGTCAGTCCTTCTTAAAAACACCACGGCATTACTGCCGCAAATCCGATTTACAACACCCAAGACCGCCCGATCCACCGCGCCAAGCCCGCCCCCGCGCCAGCCCAAGAGGCCAACCGCACCAAGACACCTAACACGACGGGGGCGCTTGCCGTGCATCACTGCACAGCGCGCCCAAAATCCACGGCAATGGCAGGGGCTGGGGGGATCGAACCCACGACCTTCGGTTTTGGAGACCGACGCTCTACCAGCTGAGCTAAACCCCTTCGCTCGACCAAACCAGACCAGCACCCCATGACGACGCAAACCGCATCGCACAAGCCACCGCTCTCGAATCAACCAAACAGAGTCCGGTTCGTTATCTTAGTTCGCACCACTTGTCACGCACCAAAAGCTAATCTTTTTGCAATGCGGCAAAACGCAGGCGGTAAACCCCGCAAATCGCGATCAAACCAGATCATGGGATCTCTTCGACAACAACCGCAGTGCCGTAAGCGAGCACCTCCGTCACCGCCGCAGCGATTTCGTTGGCATCATACCGCATACCAATAATGGCGTTCGCACCAAGCCGGTGAGCCTCTGCCACCAGGATGTCATAGGCTTCCTGCCGGGTTTGCTCACAAAGCTTCTGATAAATCGAGATATTTCCGCCAAAAAACGTCTGAATGCCGGCTCCGATGTTGCCGACCACACTGCGCGAACGCACTGTCAGCCCGCGCACCAGCCCCAGATGCCGCACCACGCGATACCCCGGCAAATCGTTGGTCGTCACCACAAGCATCGCATTCCCCTCTAGCATTGGACCCAGCAGCTAAGCCCGGCGCGAGCGCCAGCTGGTATCAATGGACCCGGATCATCGCACTTACAATACCCGCCAGCGCACCAAACCAGAGTATTGCGGTCGCCAGCGCCTGTATGCTGAATCCGAGCCCGCGCTTATCTGCGGCCTTCATATACCCCTGCAAATACAGAACCCGGCCGGCAATCCACAGTCCGCCCACCAGAGCCGCCCACACATCACTCACGTACAACGCAAATAGCCACAGTGCAGGCAACATGATCGGCATCCACTCGACCGTGTTCATCTGCACGCGATAGGCCCGCTCGAAATCCGGATGCCCCGTCGTCGCCGGCGCCTTGACGCCGGTACGGCGTCGCGCCTGCGCTACAAAAATTCCCGTCACGAACAAGAAAAAGCAGGCCAACAGCGTCACAAGCGCGGTGTAGTGCGGCAAGGCAAGCCTCCTGATCGGACCATAACAGTATGCGCATGAGCATGCTCCACACGAGCATACGTCAAAGGACTGCCTTCAGCCTACCATGCAGCCAACCATTCACGACCCGAAAACCTGCAAGCCGGGGCGTTTGAACCCTAGTGTAGCGCACCTGACGTTTGGCACATGCGAGCAGCTAGTCTCAAAACCAAACGTCAGGTGCTAAAGCTACACTAGAAACATAGAGTTGCTAGTGTTCCTTATGGTTCTGACATTTGCTCAGAACCAAGCCGCACCACGAGGCAAATGTCAGCACCGGAACACTAGCTCAAGCAACTTCCGACACATCGCTCAGATGCGGATCTATCGGCAGCGGCACACTTCGCTCCGCACCCGGCCAAAGCGCCACGCCCTTACGAACGCCCCCGCTGCCTGTCACTTTGGGATCCTTGAATCCAAGCTCGCGAAACTTGCCTTCGATCATGTCATTACCGGCCCATGTCTCAAAGCCCGTCAACTTAACCGTCGCGCGATAGCGCTTGTTGGTGCGAAGCGTAAAAGTCGCGCTTTCCAATACGCCTGAGTGCTGAGCGTTAAATTTTGCCCAAGCCCGGTCGAACATCCACTTAAGCATGGCACGTCCTCCACTCTGCAATTACGTGTTCAAATACAGGTCGCTCAGTTCAACAAAAAAAGCCCCGGTACCAACCGGCAGCCATAATATTAAGCGTACTTCCTATCATAGACGACGTTTCCGCCACCGCCTACCCCCTCATCATGCGCACCCCTCATTCGCCCCGCACCATGATGATCGAACTCGGCGTCTGCATCACGCTGTTGATCTCGCGATAGACCTGACACGCCACATTCTTACCCCTGAAGAAATCGTTGTACGCCGCCGCAGCGCACCCAGGCGTATTCCGGCACACCGCCCGGCAACCCGATGCCGAATCCGCCGATGACATCTTGATCTGATCGCCCATCACCGCGACGCCCTCATAAATCTCGAACCCCTGCTCCTTCCGGCTCATCGGCACCCCGATCTTCGCGGCGATCCTACGGCTTGCGACCGGCTCGGCCACCTCCGGCCTCTGCGGCACAGCATCAGGCCGCACGCCCGACCGCCAGCTCGGATCCTCGTAACGCGCATCAATCCTCGCATACAGCTGGCACAGCCCCATCACGGGGACTCGCCGTCCGTGTTGAAAACCGGCGCAGTCCGGCTCCGCCTCGCAGGCGTCTCGGCAAGCGGCTGGACTAGGCCGCCGCTCCTCCCTGATCTTGATGCCGTCGATCCGGACATTCTCGGCAATCGTCATCGTCGCGGCCGGTTTGGCACGAGAGATCACCGGCGGCAGCGCCGATTGCGCAACAGGCTTAGCCAGCACCGCCGCCGGTGCTGCTGCATCCCGCTTTTTCGCGTCGTCCTCCAGCTTGCGTAACCGCTCCTGCAGCGCCGCCACATCGACATCCGTCCCTTTCGGGGCCGCCGCAATCGAGCCTGGCGAAGGCGACGCCGCCCCACCCATAAAGAAGAACTCGCCCGTCATCGCCGAATGATCCCACGGCACCTGCTTGCCGCCTGTGGCCGCCACCACGTCCTTGCGCACCTCAATCAACGTCGCAGGCAGATTGCGCCCCTTCGCGCTCATGTGGCGCACCAGCGCCGACGTGAACGGCGAATTCCGCCCCTCGCCGTCGAGCGCCACGTTGCCCGGCTGCGTCGAGTACGCAATGAACGTCCCAAGCCCCGTCGCCGCCGCCGCAAGCCCGCGCCCGACCGACGTCCCGCGCGTGCCCATCGAACGGGCAAGATTGCGCGCAAACGGATTGTCCCGGCAGGCATCGAGAAACACGATTGTCGTCTTGCCTTCGCGGTCGATTTCCAATTGCCGCATCACAAAATCGAGCTGGACCGCCTCGAACTCCAGATCCCGCTCGCGTTCCAGCTTGGCATCCACCGGCACGAGATAATTCTGCTGCCCGACCTGAATGCCGTGCCCGGCATAAAAGAACACCGCAACGTCGGCCTTGCCGAGCTGATCGGCAAACGCCCGCAACGCCCCATCGAACTTGCGCCGGTCGGCGTCCAGCGCCTCCACGACGGTAAAGCCCGCCGCCTTGAGCGCCGCCGACATATCGCGCGCATCGTTCAGCGGATTGGTGAGCGCAGGAGCAGCCTGATACGCACTATTCCCAACGACCAGCGCCACCCGCGTCTCGGCCCGCGCCTGCGGACCCAGCACCAGCAACGCAGCCACAACCGCCCACACCCAAACCCGCATATCCACCCCAACCGCCTGAGCCATCAACGAGCCCACTGTGCTCTGAACCTCCGGCATCATCAAGGCAGCAGAAAGCTCTGCCCGAACGCCAACGCGCAGTTCAATCGAACGGTTCTAGGAAATTGGAGCGGGTGAAGGGAATCGAACCCTCGTATTCAGCTTGGAAGGCTGCTGCTCTACCATTGAGCTACACCCGCGTCGCCCCTTGCATACATGACTTCGCGTGCGCCGGGGAGAGCAAAAGCACGCTACACAACCTCTTCACTACATCCAGCTTCGCTGGATAAGCACCAAAGAGGTGCCGGCGCGAGCGCCGGACTCAAACTTGCGACCGTCTTCAGGTCGTAAGTTTGAAAGAAAAAATGGTGGGAGAAGTAGGACTCGAACCTACGAAGGCGTAGCCAGGGGATTTACAGTCCCCCCCCTTTGCCGCTCGGGACATTCTCCCCACCTTTGCCGCGTGCCCCAAGCCTTCCACCAGCAAGCAGGTCTACGAAACAAAAACGACCGGGCTTCCGTTGCCCGGTGCGAGCGCGCTTTATGGTCAGCGCAGTTGCCCATGTCAATTGGAAAAGAACCACGCTACACCCGCTCACTCAGCATATCCCACGCGCCACCGCGCCAACCGTCAACTTCCGGGACGATACGCCGCCATGAACCGCCCCTTCGACAACAAACGTCCGCGCGGCTTTGCCCCCTCCGGCCCCCGCAACGCGGGCCGCCCCCGCAACGACCGGCCCAAACACGACGGCGACGATGTGATCCGCCTGTTTGGCCTCCACGCGGTTGAAGCAGCGCTCAACAACGAAGCCCGCGCGATCAACAAACTGATGATGACCGAGAACGCCGAAAACAAACTGGCCGCCCTCGTCGCCAAACGCGGCGTCCCAGCCGAGCGCGTCACCCCGCGCGACCTCGACAGGCTCCTGGGCCCCGACACCGTCCACCAGGGCGTCATGCTGGAAACCGATCCGCTTGAAGAGCCTGAACTGATCGACCTTGCCGAAACGGCTGCCGGTGGCGGCGGCCCCGTCATCCTCCTCGATCAGGTCACCGACCCCCACAACGTCGGTGCGGTCCTGCGCTCCGCGGCCGTCTTTGGCGCTGCAGGCGTCGTCATGACCCGCCGAAACTCGCCCCCACTCAACGGCACGCTCGCCAAGTCGGCATCCGGCGCGCTTGAGTTAGTGCCCGTCGTGCTCGCCCAGAACCTGTCCGGTGCTCTGAACGATCTCCGCGACGCCGGCTTTACGATCCTGGCCCTCGACGGCGAAGCCGATACGCTGCTGGAAGACGAACCCCTGACCGGCGCGGTCGCCCTCGTGTTCGGTGCCGAAGGCAAGGGGCTGCGCGAATTAACCCGCAAAACCTCCGACCGCCTCGTCCGCATCGCCACCGGCGGTTCCCTCAACAGCCTCAACGTCTCCAACGCCGCCGCCATCGCCCTCCACCTCGCCGCCATGCGCCGCCGTGGAAAGACGTAATCGCATGACCAAACCGCTACTGCCGAGATTAGATATTTTACCCCCGGCACAGCGGCGTCTGTGGGCTGAACTCAACAGTGTGGCGCCCAATTTCGTTCTTTACGGCGGCACTGGACTTGCCTTGCATTTGGGTCATCGAATTTCCGTCGATTTCGACTTTTTCACAAGCGAAGCAATCGACCCGCCCACAATTTACCGCGAAACTCCATTCTTGAGGCGGTCAACGATAATCCAGCAAGCACCAAACACGTTGACCTGCCTGATCGACCGCAAAGGCCCGGTCAAAGTTTCTTTTTTCGGCCTACCTCACCTGACGTTGCTACGCGATGCTCACACCGCCCACGGCAACAACCTGCGTATCGCCTCGCTCCTTGATTTGGCAGCCACCAAAGCCGTCGCTGTCCAAAATCGCTTAGAAGCCAAGGACTATATCGACATAGATGCTCTGATATCAGCAGGCATTGCGCTGCCTACCGTCCTGGCAGCAGCGAAACGCGCATTTGGCAAATCGTTTGCACCCCTGGCCACACTCAAAGCGTTGACTTATTTCGATGAAGGAAACCTTCAATCCCTGCCCGATGACGTGAAACTGAGGTTGGTCAATGCCGTTGCTGCCGTCGACCCACTTATGCTGCCAGCAATAAAGCGGTCCGTGAGCCAATGAAACCGTTCCCCCAAACGCCAGAGTTTATCAACGCGGCTCGCCGGATCATCTGGTTCGATCAGCCCGAACAAGCATTGCAAGACCCTCGCAGACTGCTCGCCTATGCCTTGAAGCACTCGACCGATGAAGACATGGCCTTGCTGCTGGCACACGCCGGCCTCGCCGGCCTGCGCGAAGCCCTGGACAATGCTCCGCCCGGCATCATCGACCCGCGTTCCTGGTCCTATTGGAACGTAAAAGCTGGCCGTTACCCGCCACCTCCAATGCCCGTACGGCCTCGATAGCCGATCCCCGCCAGCCGGACGGCCCAAAACGCAAAAAGCCACCCGGTTGACCGGGTGGCTTTCCAAGTCCACGGAACTGCCCGTTAATCGCAGATCGTGGGGCGGTAGCAGCGATAAACACCGCCGCGGCAAACGGTGTCGCCATAGCGGTTTTCAAAGCAGCGGCGATCGCTCCAGCTGCACTCTTCGCGGCCCTTATAGCAGCTTGAGCGATGATGATCGCGATCACGCGCACTGGCAGCAGCGCCCAAAATACCAAGGCCGATGATCCCGGCAGCAATACCAACGCCAACACCACGACCACCACGCGCTTCAGCAGGCTGCACGGCACTCAGCGAAAGACCGATCATGGCAACGACGGCCATAAACATCGACGTGAACTTCTTGAACATGCGGTTTCTCCAGCAAGCCGTCAGCGCGGCGTTAACGAGAATGGCTCAATGACGCACAGCCAAACTGCGCGCCTTAACGAGGCATTGTGGTCAGATCACATGAATATGACCTGAACACGCCTCCAAATAGGCAAATTATGGAAGGTCACCACTGATGATGGCGATGACCGCCGTGGTGTTTGTTGTGCCACTGCACATGGTTGTACTTCTTCTTCGTGGCACCCCAGGCTTGATGGTACTTGGGATGAGCAAAGTGGGCGCGCTTCAGCGGCACGCAGTGGCGCGGCTTCCAATACCCCGAATTATAGTACGGATAATAGCCATTCGGCTCATAGCGATAGGCGTACGGATCCGTCGTTCCATTCGCCAGATAGGTGTGCTGATAGCGCGGATAGTAGACCCAGTGCCGGACATGCCGGACACCAACCCAGCCTGAGGGCGGATTTGCACGGTGATGATCGAAAGCCTGAGCGGCATCAGGTGTTGCCACAACGAGCGCCACGGCAGCGGCCGCCAGGGCCAATAGTCCTTGAATTCGCATACTCAACTCCTACACTCGGTAAACTGGCGTGTAGTCTTATCAAAAAAGGGTAACAAACCCTTGCTGATAAAGTAGTTTTTCGATGAAGAAGGCGACGAAACTCCTTCAAAGCGCTTAATCACGGGGCTCAAAAGAGCGCCGCAGCCACTCCGATCAGATCGCGTTTTTAAACGCCTTCCGCGAAAACACCGTCGCAACCATGACATACAGATCGAGCGCAATCGACCAGTTGTCGATGTAAT
Source organism: Hyphomicrobiaceae bacterium (assembly GCA_040080145.1). Lineage (GTDB taxonomy): Bacteria > Pseudomonadota > Alphaproteobacteria > Rhizobiales > Hyphomicrobiaceae > JANXVY01. The sequence continues at coordinate 40,358 of JBEBJA010000014.1, read as the reverse complement.
ATAGATCGAATTCGACCCGCTCGCGCATCGCAGCCTCGGTTTCGGTCGGCCCGCGCAACCCGTTCACCTGTGCCCAGCCGGTAATGCCCGGACGCACGTTGAGACGGCGGCTGTATTTGGCAATGCGCGTCTCGAAAATCCGGTCGTGCGCAACGGCATGCGGACGCGGCCCGACCAGCGACATGTCGCCGGCCACCACATTGAAAAGTTGCGGCAATTCGTCGACATTGGTGCGCCGCAGCAGTTCGCCGATCCGCGTCACCCGCACATCGCCCTGTGTCGCCTGCGTGATGACATCGCCATCATCAAGCGTCGACATTGTGCGGAACTTCCAGATCCGGAACTCCTTCAGGTTGTACCCGCGACGGCGCTGACGGAAGAACACCGGTCCAGGACTATCGCGCTTGATCGCCACCGCCACGGCCACGAACAGCGGGCTGAGCAGAAGAATAGCGATACTGGCCACCACGACATCAAATCCGCGCTTTGTCGCCGCCTGCATCGCCGTCAACGGTGGAGCCGTAAGCGACAGCGCACTCGCGGTCCCGAAATGAGCCACCCGCGCATCCGAGAACCGGCCGATTACACCCGACGCCCCAAGATGGATTGACACCGGCAGCACGGTAAAAGCGTCGACCACCGTCGCAATCAGATCGCCGCGCGACCAGTCGGTCAGAATGATGACATCGTCGACACCCAGCGCCCGCGCCTTGTCGATTGCATCCGCCAATCCCGCCCGAGCCTTGAGAACCGAACTCGGCAGCGTCGCCGTCGCCACCACGCGGCAGCCCGCCTGTGGCGTTTCAAACGCCTGGGTCATGCGCTTGATTTCGTCGTCCGCACCAACCAGCATGATCCGCCGGCTGGCAATTCGTCCGCGCGCCATGGCCCCAGCCAGCACGCGCGCAACAGCTTCGTCCAGAGCCACCACAGCGATCAGGCCGGTGACATAAAACACAACCAGCCATCCGCGTGAAAACAGCCCCGTCGTCTTGGTCAGAAGTCCGATAAAAGCGAGGCACAGGAACGCATAGTTCCATTGCACGAACATTCGGCCGGCCGAGCGCTTGCCTTCCTGAAAATCTTGAAACTTGTAAGCGTCCCGAAACAGGATTGGCACGGTGAACAGCAACGACGTCGAGACACCGACCGCCGCATAGTTGGCCATGTCGCCATGGTCGCCATAGACCCACAGGTGATAGGCAACACCGGTCGCGAACGCGACGCCCACAATCAGCATGGCCTCGATAAGCATGACCGCCAGCGAGAATTCGGTCCGCCCGAACACCCACTTGCTCACATCTGCGCGATCCCGCCAGGCATTGGACTGATAACTCACCGGCTCACCCATTTGCGTACGTTCTACATATCGGCCAATGCCCAGAGCGCGAAACCAAGCGTCTGTCACTCCGTTCGGTCAAGACACCGGCAGATCCCAGAGAAAAAGTGGCGTCCAAAAAGTGGCGTCCAAGCGCACTGCGGTCGGATCGTAAGACGACTTACTATACCTACCGCGCACCTCTTAAAAGCCGCCCATTGACTGCAAGGCCGACATTTTCAAAGATTAACGTATGCAGATAACGTGCCGGGCACACACAAACAACTGACATTGCTGCATCGCAACAGAATAACACCCATGCGGCGGCGCTACCACGGCGCGGCACGCCGCTTGCACACCATGCTCATGAACGCATGGATAGGGACTGATCGTGGACAGATCAGAAGACCCTGCTGCTCCAGGATCAAGTGAATGTCGGTATTAAGCGCGATTGAAGCCTCACACGGACAGATCCTTAAAATAGTATCGCCAAGGCGGGGCAAAATGATACAGAATAGCTTTCGTCTTCCAACGCATCGTCATGTTTCCGTTCAAGAAAGACCGCAAGTAGGCGTCATGAACAGCGTTACATCATCCTTGCGCCACCAATCCGGGAGCTCAAAACCCGCCAAGACCAACATCAGCGGAAAGACCAACATCAGCGGACTGTGGACCATTCTGGCACAGCGTTTACCCAGCATTGCCGCGATTACCCTGGCGTCGCTGACCATGAGTGTCCTGTACTTGGCCGTCACGCCGCCGGTCTATACGTCCAGCGCCACCCTCATCATCGACCCCCGCCTCAAGAAAATCGTCACCGAGGATACGTCGCAAAACAACAACGGTCCCGATCTGGCACTCCTCGAAAGCCAGGTTGCCATCATCCGCTCCGATGCAGTCCTGAGCCGCGTCGTCGACCAGATGAAGCTCGCTGGCGACGTGGAGTTCGCCCCGCCTCTTGGCACCGGCATCGGCGCAAAGATCAAAGCGGCACTCGGCGTGAAGCCCATTCCCGTTGATCCAGCCACCCAGGCGCTAGCCAACTTAGCCCAGCATGTCACGGTAAAGCGCGCGAGCAAAACCTACGTCGTGGAGATCGAGGCAACATCCAATTCGCCGGTAAAGGCGGCCCGCCTGACCCAGGCGATCGTCGACGCCTACCTCGCCGATCAGACCGGCGCCAAGACCGGCGAGGCCCAGCGCACCAACGCGATGATCGACAGCCGGCTTGACGAATTGCGCGAACAGGTCCGCCGCGCGGAGACCCGCGTCGACGAATTCCGCAAGGCCAACAGGATTTTGACGTCAGAAGGCGGCACCGTCGGCGAACAACAGCTGACCCGGCTGAATACCGAATTGATCAACGCCCGCACCCAGGCCGCCGAAGCCAAAGCCCGTCTGGATGAAGTGGCCATTGCCGCCCGCTCAGGCGACACCGAAGCCATCACCGACCCAGCCAGAACCGGGCTGCTTCAGCGCCTGCGCGAACAGCTGGCCCAAGTCGCCCGCCGCGAAGCGTCTCTCGCCTCGCAGCTCTTGCCCCGCCACCCGGTCTTGATCGACATCCACTCGCAGATGACCGAGATCAAGTCGCAGATCTCCGCCGAACTGAAGCGCCTCGCGGGTGCCGCGAAGGCTGATTATCAGGTCGCGGCCAGCCGTGAACGGGAACTGGCCAAGGCCCTCGAAACCACCAAAACGGAAGTCGGCCGCACCAACACAGCGCAGATCAAACAGCGCGAACTCGACCAGGAAGTCACCGCCAGCCGCGAATTGATGCGCGTCTTCCTTGCCCGCTCGAAAGAAACCGACGAGCAGCAAAAGCTCAGCACGCCCGATGCGCGCATGATCTCGCCACCGTCCGTCCCATCGCGCGCCAGCAAGCCCCTCCCGGCCCTCATCCTGGCTCTTGGCCTGTTGGGCGGATTGTCGGCCGGCGTTGCTCGCGCCTTAGTAAAAGACCACTTCGACCGCAGCCTTAAATCGTCAGCGCAAGTCGAAAACCTGACCGGCCTTCGCACCCTCGCCACCATCCCGGCCTTGCCCGCCAGGCAGCGCAATGCGCCTCCCGCCCGTCCCCGCGGCGCACCAACCGTCATTGAAGCCTCGCGCTTCGGCAACCTCGCCCGCGCCTTGACCAACACCCAGGGCCCCGCCGAATTCGATTTCCGCCGCGCCATCATGAGCGTACTGAACCGCATCCGCATGAATGCCTCGCCCCAGGCGTCGCATGTTGTGATGTTTGCCGGCCCCTTCGCCAACTCCGGTAGTACCACAACCGCCTTCTCGATAGCCTATGCAGCCGCCTGCCTTGGCGACCGTGTGCTCTTGATAGATGCGGCTTCCGCAAACACAATGCTGTCGGATGCCCTGATCGACAAGCTCCCCGTTCAAGGCCCCATCGCACTGGACAACGAAGACGATCTTGCCTCGATCATCACCCACGATACCCGCACCGGCCTCGCGTTCCTTCCGATCGGCATGGCCGACCTGCGCAGCTTGAAAACCGCCCAGCGCAAGCGCCTCCAGACCGGCTTGGAACAATTGTCCCAGATGTACGAACTCGTCATCATCGACGGCGGCGGCGTGCTCGAAGACGAATCCGCCCACATCATCCTGCCCGTTGCAAATGAGGTGATCCTCATCGCACAGGCCGGGGAAACCCAAGCGGCCACCCTGACTGCTGTCTCCCAGCAACTCGACCGCGCCCGCGAAAAGATCGCCGGAGTCGTCCTGACGGGAACTCATTCGGCACCAGTCTGACAAATTGCCTCACTTTTGCTCCAAAGCAGCAAATAGGTAAATAATCTGTTAAAATCACAGACGACAGTTGATCTAGCTTGCCCCTCCTTGCGCGAAATCCGACCAATACAAACAGTGAGTACACCGTGGCGTACAATTTCAAACCTGCTGAAGGGCAAAATGCGGCGCCTGTCCTGGCGCGCGTAGACGGTTGGCCCATCCATCTCGCCGATCAACCTTCCGCCATATCGCGTATCATCGACAAGGCACGTGAGGGCGCGGGCTTCACGGTGTTCACGATGAACCTTGATCACATGGTCAAGCTGCGCACCAACACTGCCTTCCGCGATGCCTATGCTCGTGCCGATTTCATTACCGCCGACGGCGAACCGGTTGCCTGGCTATCCCGCCTCCAGGGAGCCGACATCAAGCGCACGACCGGCGCGGACATGTTCATCCCCTTGGCAACCGCCGCCGCGCGCGAAAACATGCCGGTCTACCTCTTCGGCTCGTCGATGCCGGTCTTGACCAAATCGGCCAATGCGCTCGCCGCGGCATCCGCAGGCAGAATTAGAATGGCCGGTTTAAAGTCGCCCTCCATGACTTTCGATCCCTTTGGATCCGAGGCCGACGCCGCAATTGAAGACATTAAGGCCTCCGGTGCAAGGATTTGCTTTGTTGCCCTGAGCCCGCCGAAAAATGAAATCTTCTCCGCCCGCGCAGTTGCCAAAGGCTGCAAGTGCGGTTTCGTCTGCGTGGGAGCCGCCGTCGATTTTGTCGCCGGAACGCAAATCCGCGCCCCGCAAATCGTACAGCGTTACGGCCTAGAGTGGGCATGGCGGCTTTGCAACAATCCGCGCCGCTTAGGCAAGCGCTACGCCGATTGCGCCCGCGTCCTTCTTGATGTCGCCGTGATTGCCCCCGTCTGGCACAACTTTGGTGGCCGCGAAATCTAACCCACCTGCCCTCACGTTTCCGGAAGCCCGCCACGATGACGCAAACTGCCACAACCAAACCTGCCGTCAGCCTGCCTGCCACCAACAAGCCTGCGCTCCCCAAACTGCTGTTTTACACCCACGGCCTTGTTGATGGTGGCGGCGAGCGTCTGTGGGCATGCCTTGCGACGGCATTCCATCAACGCGGCTATCCAGTGATCTTTGTCCAAGACTTCGAGGCGACGGATAACGCCCACAATCTCGATCCTGCCATCCCCGTCTTCACCCTCGGCCGCAACCATTACAAAGCCACCAAGCGCCTCATCGAAATCCTGCAGACCGAACGCCCGGCCGTCTCGCTGTCGGGAATCGGCGCATCGAACGCGAAAATGATGGTGGCCCTGCGCTTTGCCGATGTACCCGCCCAACCCATCCTGACCTATCACGGCTTCAAGGAGTGGCAAACCGGCCTGCTGAGCTTCGCGACCTATTTGGCCTTGCCAAAGCTGAGCGAAATGGCGGCCCGCACAGTGGCCGTCTCTTCGGGGCTGCGCGAACAGTTGGTGCATCGCTGGGGTGCCATCGCACAGAACACAGTCTGCATCCATAACCCGGTCTTCTTCCCAGACAACGCACCCGTTCCAACCGCTCAGGAACTCGCGAGCCGCGAGGACGTCATCTTGTCCGTCGGCCGCCTCGTCGCCGAAAAAGACTTCACCACACTCGTGCGCGCCTTCGCTCGCCTTGACCGCCCAAACGCAAAGCTCGTCATTCTGGGCAAGGGCCCACAACAAGCCAAACTCGAAGCCGAAATCGCCCGCTTGGGCCTCAAGGGCCGCGTTGAGTTGCCAGGCTACAGCAAAGAACCCTGGAGCCACTACGCCCGCGCCAAATGCTTCGTATCCTCATCGAATTCCGAGCCGTTCGGAAACGTCGTGGTCGAAGCCATGGCCTATGGCCTGCCGGTCGTCGCCACCGCCTGCGATGGCCCTCAGGAAATCCTTCAGCATGGCACTCACGGCCGCATCGTCTCGGTCGGCGACCACGTGCAGCTCGCCCACGCCATCGCCGACACACTGGATAATCCAGGCGACCCAGCCGTTCGCCGCGCCCGCGCCAACGACTTCTCCTTCGCCGTCCGTGTCCCTGCCTATCAAGCGCTGATCGACGAAGTCCTCGCCGAGCAGCGCATTGCCCTGGCTCAGAAATCAATCAATGCGGGCCAAAGCCGCAAAACACCAGACAACGCCCTGCCGCGCGAAGCGCAATGACCACCATGAGCGAGCCCCTCAGCCCCAGACCGGCACGGGTCTTCATCGACCTGACCCACCTCGGCCGCCACGTCACCGGCATCGAACGGGTCTCCATCGAACAATTCGAGAAGGTCGAGTTCAAAGACGCCCAGGTCACCCATGTGCGCTCCAAAGGCACGCTCTCGCTGATCGTGATGCAGCAGATCTGGCTGCCCCTCCTTGCGCTCTTTCACCCCCACGCCCTGTTCGTATTCCCTGGCTTTCCGCCGTCGCCTCTGTTCACGCTCGCCCGCCGCAGGGTGATCTGGTACGTCCACGACCTGTTCTTGATTACGCGCCGCGCCGACCTCGGCCTGCGCGCCAAACTCTACATGGCCGCCCCCTTCGCCTTCGCGGTCAAGCGCCTGCTGAACTTCCAGGTCAATTCGCAAAAAACTGCCCGCGAACTAGCCCCGTTCGCCCCTGCAGACGCAATTATCAGCCTCTACCGTCCAAGCGTTCGCAACGTATTCTCGCTCGACGCCTTTGGCCGGGCCTCTCGCCCGCACCACCCCAAACCGTTGAAGATTGCCACACTCGGCACCGTCGAACCGCGCAAGAACTACGCCGCCGCACTCCCCATTCTCGACGCTTTGACCGCCAGCGGTTACCCCGGCGCAGAACTCCACATCATCGGTCGCGAAGGCTGGGGCGAGGCCAAAGACGCCCTCAAGAACCACCCTCAAGTCACCATCCACGGCTACCTCCCGGCCGAGCGGGTCAAAGCGCTCCTGGAAGACGCTGACCTCTACCTCTGCACCTCCCACGACGAAGGCCTTGGCCTGCCGCTCCTCGAAGCCCAGTACGCGGGCCTAGCCGTAATCGCACCTAGCAAGGAGGTCTTTCGCGAAGTCTTAGGAGAGAGCGCAACCTATATCGACCCCGCCAAACCAACCGACGCTGCAGCCCAGATTGTCCGCTCAATGACTGCCCCCAATTGGCGCGAAAGCGCAACGGCTGCCGCGTTGGCGAACGTGGTCCGCTGGAACGGTCTGGCCGCCGCCGATTCAGCCCAAGCGAAATTCATGTTCACCAAGTCTGCTTTGCCACACCTGACTGTATAATCATCCTGTTACCCCCTGGCCAATTGACCAACTGCGGCAAAATGGTGTTATAACCCGGCCAGAATTAAGGTTGCGGCGAGAGTCTTATTCCGAGCCCTTGTCGCACCAGCCAGCGCTTCGAGGGAGGCCGCCCATGCCTATGTTTGCACGCTCGCTCAGGTTTGCTCTACCGGTTGCCGTTGTCATCGGCACGGCCTTGGCGGCTCCTGTTTCAGCGCGTGCCGGCGACGGCGCAATTGTTGCGCTCGTCGGCAACTGGAGCGGTAACGCCCAAGCGACCCTCGACAGCGGTCAGACCGAAACCATGCGCTGCAAGGGCTACTACACCGGCCAGGGCCCAGACGGGCTTGGCATCGCCATCCGCTGTGCCAACGCCTCCTCAAAGATCGACCTGCGCGCGACGCTCACCTTCGACAACGGCGCTGTCTCCGGCAACTGGGAAGAGCGCACGTATAACGCGGCCGGCAGCGTTTCGGGCAAATCCTCTCCCAACAAAGTCAACCTCGCAATCACCGGCGGCGGCTTGACTGCGGCCATGGCCGTAAACATCACCGGGGCCAGCCATTCGGTCTCGATCTCGACCCAAGGCACCGGCCTGAAGGGCGTCAACATCAGTTTCAACCGCGGCTAAACCGCCGGAGGTGGCCATCGCCCTCTGCGAAACGCCCCATGTACGAACAAATATAGCGGCATGCGCTGGATGTGGCGACCGCTTGAATGGAGACTGTTGAAATGCCAATCCTACGCATGAGCCTGATTGTGGCTGCCTGCATAAGCCTTAGCCTCCCAGCGACAGCTGGCGGACGCCAGCGCGAGGGCTTCGACAACGGCGACGGCGTCGTCATCGCCCACAGCAAATGGGGCAATGGCACCGTTTCCGGCCCGGTCCGCTACACCTCCGTTGGTCGCCAGGTTCGCCTGCCAGGCGGCACCTGGGAACACTGCAAGCGCAGCTGTACCGAAACTCTGCGCGTCGCAACCGTCGACTTCTGGGAAGCCAAAAACGGCCTCGGCGCCGAATGCGGAATCTTCGGCTGCCTCGAAATCCGCTACCCGCGCTAATCACAAATCGAAAGTAACGGGTCCAAAAGCAAGGAGTCCAGGGGGAGCCCCTGGACTTTACCTCACGTCACGAAAATACGGGTTCGTCCGCCGCTCAAGCCCAATCGTGCTGCCCGGCCCATGCCCACAGATAAACGCGTACGCGTCGTCCAGCACCATCAGCTTGGTCTTGATCGCATGAATAAGCGCGTCGTGATCGCAGTACGGGAAATCCGTCCGCCCGATGGACGAGCGAAAGATCACGTCCCCAACGATTAAGAACTTCTGCGCCTTGTGAACGAACACGATTGACCCCGGCGAATGCCCCGGGCAATGCAAAATTTCAAATGTCTGATCGCCCACCGTTACCGTGTCGCCCTCGTCAAGCCAATGATCTGGCGTCACATTTTTGGCCGCAATGCCATAGCTGCGCCCTTGCGCCTCAAGATTATCAAGCAGGATCTTGTCGGCCCGGTGCGGCCCCTCGATTTTGACCTTGAGCCGCGCCCGCAGCTCCTCGGCACCACCCGCATGATCAATATGCCCATGCGTCAGCAAAATCTTCTCTGGGATCATCCCGACCTGGGCGATGGCCGCCATAATTTTATCGAGGTCTCCGCCTGGATCGACCACTGCGCCAGCCATGCTGACCTCGTCCCAGATCAGCATACAGTTCTGCTCGAACGGCGTTACCGGCACGATCGCAGCCTTGAGGCCCGGCCGCTTCACGTTCATCGTCGGCTTATCTGATGTCGTCATGAACTACCCTGGGGAAGAACGAGGTGAGCAGTTAGCTCAATGCCCAGCGTCATTCCAAGCAAAATCCGCACAAACGAAAACGGGAGCTTACGCCCCCGTTCAACAGCCATCTAAATCGGGCCTGCGTCCAATCAGGCCGCAACATGCTCGTCGCCGGGATTGCGCAACACATATCCGCGCCCCCAGACGGTTTCGATATAGTGCTCACCACCTGTCGCCACTTGCAGCTTCTTGCGCAGCTTGCAAATGAACACGTCGATGATCTTGAGCTCGGGCTCGTCCATACCGCCATAAAGATGGTTCAGGAACATTTCCTTCGTCAGCGTCGTCCCTTTGCGCAGCGAGAGCAACTCGAGCATCTGATACTCTTTGCCCGTCAGATGCACGCGCTGGCCGTTGACTTCGACCGTCTTCGTGTCGAGATTGACGCGCAGATCGCCGGTTTCAATGACCGATTGCGAATGCCCCTTCGACCGCCGCACGATGGCATGGATGCGCGCAACCAGCTCATCTTTGTGGAACGGCTTCGTCATGTAGTCATCGGCACCAAAGCCAAGACCACGAACCTTGTCCTCGATCTGCGCCAGCCCCGAAAGGATCAGGATCGGCGTCTGCACCTTACTGACTCGCAAAGTCTTCAAGACTTCGTAGCCGCTCATATCGGGCAGATTGAGATCGAGCAAAATGATATCGTAGTCGTAAAGCTTGCCCAAATCGACGCCCTCTTCTCCAAGGTCCGTCGTGTAGCAATTAAAACCTTCCGACTGCAGCATCAGCTCGATGCTTTGCGCTGTTGCGCTATCGTCTTCAATAAGTAGGACCCGCATCGTCTCATTCCCTTATGGCCGTCTCGCCGTTTGGACCGCCGCTCCAAACTCCCCAACTCACCAACGCGTGGCCCTGACTCTGATTAACAAATACGCCTTAAAGGTTAACAAACCCTAATTTTGTCTTGCATGACACGCGAAATCGAAACGAATTTCAAACACAGTTTGAGTTGCAGAATCATCCCGGAGACACATATGTGGCCCTGACAGGGCCACACGCATCCCGGCATAAGCATGCCAAATTCATTCCGGCTTTTGCGACCCCCCGCTCACCGCCACCGAATCGACCAGTAACAGAATTCGCAGCGGTCCCCTAGAGCAACGGCGGCTTTTTTGTGACGAAATCAATCTGCCGTCACACCGAAACGACAATTATCTGGGTTTACTGCAGCTTAAGGACAGTATGCAAAGATCAAATCTGAGATATACTCGACCCGACAGCTGAAACTGCAACGCCTTCAGAACGGCAGGATCAGTAACTATGGTTACGGCATATTGAAACGGTCCTTGAAATGCCCGCCGGTAGCGTCCCCTCGACGCGACATTTGCGGAACCAATTTAAGGCAGACTCTTCTGGGTTGCGCCAATCGCGTAGCCCGCAGTTCGAATTTGTATGGGGTATCGAGCTATGAAAGCCAGAGAAGCCGCGCTTCGCATCAAACGATTCGAAGCCGACGAGAACTCGAGAAAAGTTGCAAACCTCGAGTCGATGATTGCTGACTTCAATGCAATGGCGGCCGATTTGGACCGCCAGATCCAGGCAGAAGAAGATCGCACCGGAATCAAGGACCCGAGCCACTTCGCCTACTCGACGTTCGCCAAGTCGGCAACGCACCGCCGCAACAACTTGCGCGCATCGGCGTCCGAGTTGAAAGAAAAGCTCGAAGCCGCGCTCAAATCCCGTGACGATGCCGTCGGCCAGCTTTCGGAAATAAACGCGCCCGCGACGCAGCGCACAACCCCGCGCAGTCGCCGCCGCAACGATCGCTCGTCATCCGCCCCACTGCGCTGACCCGCCGGACAAACCTTCATGGGCCTGCATCGTTGATGCCGGCCCGATTGTTTGAGCAAGGCCTCACAGCTAGCACACCAGCGCGACCATTTCGTCGAGCGCGAGCCCTACCCTGCCATGCTATGGTCACTGCGGACTGGCACCAACCGGTAATCAGTTGACGTCGATAGGAAAGCCGCAGGTGACGAGACTAGCAAAATTGTGGCCAAATGCTTCAGCAGTTTTGGGCTTCGCTTTGATCGCGGCCATATCTTCATCCGGATGCAGCAGCACCGGCACCGACCTGCTGAAAGCCCCAGCCGGACTGGTGTCTGCAGGGGCCGAAGCCGTCGCAAATGTCCAGCTCCCCAGTGTCGACGCAGACCCAATCGGCTCGCCAATCGAACTTTACACACGCATCGGCCGCGGCGCAGGCATCTGCTGGTTCGGCACCCACGGCGAATTGAAGCCCACGCACATTTTTCACGCCGAAGTTGCGCCACCGAGCAAAGGCGGTCGCTCAGAAATTGTTATCCACGAAAAAGATCTCAATATGCCCAACCCGCGAGGCAATCGCGCCTTCCGCGTTCACATCTCGCCGGACGGCGACAACGCCGCCCTCGAAATTGAGAATATTCGGTTTCCTCTTGAAGTCGGGCAACGCATGACCGCCGACGTTCGACGCTGGGCCCGCAACGATCTGACCTGCCACGACGCAGCGCACACCAAGGGTTGGGACGCCAAAAACGGCTCGCCACAGGCCGACCCGCCAGCCAAACCGGCTGCCAAAGCGCGCGAACGCAAAACCTGATTCGATCCCAAATCCCCAGCCGCCTTCAGCGGCCAGCCCTTGCTGGCCGAAGCGGCCCGCTGCAGCAGCAGCAAACCGTCAGCGAGCCGTCGGCGCGAGCGCCGGACTCAAAAGTTAGGACCGTCTTCAGGTCGTAACTTTTGAAACCAGGGAGCCTACTCCCGGTAGTCCTGGATCCGCGTTGCGCGCAGGCCGGGCAAGCCATGTTTATCGATCGAGCGTTGCCACGACAAAAACTCGTCAACCGTAAGCGTATAACGCTCGCAGGCCTCTTCGATGCTGAGCAGCCCGCCGCGCACGGCTGCGACAACTTCAGCCTTCCGGCGAATAACCCAGCGCTTGGTATCGCGCGGAGGCAGATCGGCAACCGTTAACGGACTACCGTCCGGGCCGATAACATAGCGCACACGCGCCCTCATGTGATGTTCGGTCATCATACTCTTACTCTTTTACAGACCACAAACTCGGTTATACGCGCAGCGCCTTAAAGCCAGCCTAAGCTGTTGCGTAAAGACGAACTAAAGCAATGTTCTACTTCATGATTTTCGTATCGTTAGCCTTGATGTCAAGGTCAGAATGACACAATTTCGCTCGACGTTCGCATTTTCCAATCAAGGACCATGCCAAGTCCCACTCTAAAACGGGCACGCGGCAAATAAGCGGCGCACGCGCGCACCGGCTTGCGCCGGGACGGCAGTCGGGCCTACATCATGTGCTTAATTGCGGTGCAATGATTGCTTAACGCTGCCAGACGCGCAACAATAACGAGATGACCCTGACCAACCAGAACGCCCAGTCCGGATCGCGCCCAAAGACGCGGGTCGTCGTTGCCATGTCAGGCGGCGTCGATAGTTCTGTGGCCGCTGCCATGCTCGTCCGTGAAGGTCACGACGTTATCGGCGTTACATTACAGTTATATGACCACGGCAGCGCAACCGGCCGCAAAGGCAGCTGTTGCGCCGGCCAGGACATCCACGACGCGCGTCGCGTCGCTGAAACCCTGGGCATCCCGCATTACGTGCTGGACTACGAAAAGCGCTTCAAGGACCAGGTCATCAACGCATTCGCCGACAGCTATGTCGCTGGCGAAACCCCTATTCCTTGCGTGACATGCAACAGCCAGATCAAATTCACCGATCTGCTTGAAACCGCCAAGGACCTCGGTGCCACGGCCCTTGCGACGGGCCACTATATCCAGCGCACGGACGGCCCCAATGGCCCTGAACTGCGCCGCGCGGTCGATGCATCGCGCGACCAGAGCTATTTTCTGTTTGCAACCACCCGCGAACAGCTCAAGCAACTCTGGTTTCCCTTGGGTGGCCTTCCTAAGCCGGAAGTCCGCAAGCTGGCCCATGAATTTGGCTTGATGAACGCCGAAAAGGCCGACAGCCAGGACATCTGCTTCGTACCGTCGGGCAAATACAGCGATGTCATCGAACGGCTAAAGCCCGGTGCGATGCACCCCGGCAAGATCATCCACATCGACGGCCGCGAACTGGGCCGCCATGAAGGCATCATCAATTACACTGTTGGCCAGCGCCGCGGCTTGAAAATTCCAGCCGCCGATCCGCTGTACGTTATCAAGATCAACGCCGATACCCACGAAGTGGTGGTCGGCCCCCGGGAAGCCCTTCGCACGCGCACACTGGAACTGCGCGGGTTCAATTGGCTGGCCGCAGACCACCTGCCAGACACCGGCGAAACCGGCCTTCCCGTTTTTGCCCGCGTGCGCTCGAGCCAGGCCCCCAAACCGGCCACATTGTTCAGTGATGAGAACGGATGTGTTCACGTCACGCTGTTCGCAAGCGAAGACGGCGTTTCCGCCGGACAAGCCTGCGTGCTTTACGAAGACGAGCAACCCAATGCTCGCATCCTGGGCGGCGGCACTATTGCCCGCGCGGTCCAGGACACGTTGCTTGCCACCAAACTAGCGCCTCCGCCCAAAGCGGATGCGTCTCTTACCGCGCCCACACCCAATCGCGCCCGCTAGGGCACGTCTGCAATCGAAATAGGAGCCCGCTACATGGGATCACTGTCGCGTTCACACGAAGAGTCCAGATCACCCTTTGCTCGTGCCATGTCCGTCATGACCGGCAAGGCCGTCCAAATGGACGAGGACGCCGTTCGTAGCGCATACCGCCGCTGGGCTCCCGTGTACGATAACACGTTTGGCTTCATTTCGACGGCCGGCCGCCGCCATGCCGTTGAACTCATCAACAAAAGCAAAGGCCGCGTTCTCGAAGTCGGCGTCGGCACGGGTCTCTCGCTGCCGGGCTATGCCAAGCACCTTGAAATCGTCGGGATCGACCTCGCACCCGAGATGCTTGAAAAAGCGCGCGAGCGGGTCGCCACCGGCAACCTCGACAACGTCACCGGCCTGCACGAAATGGATGCCGAACAGCTGGCGTTCCCGGATGCCTCGTTCGACACCATCGTTGCCATGTACGTCATGACCGTGGTCCCCAACCCCGAAGCCGTAATGCGTGAATTGGCCCGCGTCGTGAAGCCCGGCGGTCAGGTTCTCCTCGTCAACCACTTCAGCCAGCGTGACGGCGTGCGGGGCTTCATCGAGCGCAGCATGGCGCCCTTCGGCGACCGCCTCGGCTGGCACCCAGTGTTTGACGTTTCGCGCGTGATGGTCTGCGACGAGTTGGCCTTGAAGGACACGCGCTCGCTCCGTCCGCTCGGCCTCTTCACAATGCTCCACCTCGAACGCCATTGATCCATTTTTTCGTCATGGCCGCGAAGGCGGCCACCCACGACATCTGTCGGCAACACGACTGAAAGTTCAGGAGTTTCAGGCCCAGACTGCAGCCCTGATCGATACAACTGCTGAGAATTGTCGTGGGTGGCCGCCTTCGCGGCCATGACGGGTGAATTGGAAATCGCCTTTCCCATCGCCTTGCTATCTGCACGAGTGAACACAACCGGACAATTCGCTATCGACACGAACGCGCGCTCCTGGCACCAGGTGCGCGCGTCTTGCTTTCAATCGAACAACCAACGAGCGCCGATCATGACCGCCACGTCCCCTGTCGTCCGTTTCGCGCCCTCGCCAACCGGATACCTCCACATCGGCGGCGCGCGCACGGCCCTGTTCAATTGGCTCTATGCCAAGGGTCGCGATGGCAAGTTCCTGCTGCGCATTGAAGACACCGACCGCGAACGCAACAATCCCCAAGCCGTCGCCGCCATCATCGACGGCCTGACGTGGCTCGAACTCGACTGGAACGGCGAACCCGTCTCTCAATTCGCCCGCGCCACCCGCCACCGCGAAGTCGCCGAAAGCATGCTCGCCGCCGGCACCGCGTATAAATGCTTCATGACCGCTGACGAACTGACAGCAATCCGTGAAAGAATTGAAGCAGAGCGCGAAACTGCCAAGAATTGGCTGAAGGCCTTGAAAAGCCTCGACCGCGATTTGACTCATGACGAAAAGGCAGACTTGGAAGCCGCGACAGAAGCTGCCACACGGCCTCTCACCGTTTTCAGCCCCTGGCGCGACCGCTCACCCGATGACGCCCCCAACGGCGCACCGTTCGCCATCCGGCTGAAAGCCCCGCGCGACGGCGAAACCGTCATCGACGATGCCGTCCAGGGCCGCGTCGTGTTCCCCAACAAGGACCTCGACGACCTCATCATTCTGCGCTCCGACGGCAACCCGACCTACAATCTCGCCGTCGTCGTCGACGATCACGACATGGGCATCACCCATGTCGTCCGTGGCGTCGACCACCTGACCAACGCCGCCCGCCAGGTCCAGATCTACGCGGCCAATGCCTGGACAATCCCCCAGTTCGCACATGTCCCCCTGATCCACGGCGCGGATGGTGCCAAACTTTCCAAGCGTCACGGCGCACTCGGCATCGAAGCCTACCGCTCCATGGGCTACCTGCCCGCGGCCCTGCGCAACTACCTGGTACGCTTAGGCTGGAGCCACGGCGACGACGAAATCATCGGCACACCCCAGCTCATCGAATGGTTCGACCTGCCCGCAATCGGCCGCTCCGCCGCCCGCATGGACCTGAAAAAGCTCGAAGATACCAACGCCCACTACATCCGCAGCGCCGATAACGCCGAACTCTTGAAGCGTTCGCGCGAACTGCTCGAACTCTACTCCGGCGGCTTCGCAGACCTCGCATCCGAACACGACGCCAAGGTCATGCGCGGCGATGTTGTCCTCGCCCGCAACGTCCTTGCCCTGCTGCCCGGCGTTCCCGACGGCAAAGCGCTTGCCGCCCGTTTTAACGCCGCCGGCTGGGATCAATTCGCCGCTGCCATCCCCGGCCTCAAGGAACGCGCGAAAACCCTGCCCGAACTCATCGACGGCGCGCTGTTCCTCGTCACCGCCCGGCCACTCAAAATCGACGACAAAGCCGCTAAACTTCTGGACTCCGAGGCAAAGGCCATCATCTCAGCCCTCATCCCCAAACTCGCAGCAAACGCCGATTGGACCGCAGCCGACCTGGAAGCCGTTGTCCGCCAGCATGCCGAAGACACCGGCGCCAAACTCGGCAAAGTCGCCCAGCCGCTGCGTGCAGCCCTGACCGGTCGCTCCGTCTCGCCCCCGGTGTTTGACGTAATGTCGGTGCTCGGCCGCACGGAAGCTCTCGCCCGCCTCGGCGACCAAGCGGCGTGAACCTTCACTTGTAGGGTACAATAGCGCAGCGTATTACACCGGCTTCCAACCCCATCGGCGCAATACGCAAGAGCTATTGCGCCCTACTTCCCCACCCGCGCCCGGCAATCGTCGAGTACCGCCGCCAGCGTCGTGTCCAAGTCAATCTGAGGCGACCAACCCAGCAGCTTCTTGGCGAGCGTCGCATCGCCGACATAGCGCGGCGTTTCGCTGGGCCGCATCCGCGTGCTGTCGATCTTCGTCGAAATCGGCACCCGGCTCAGCGCCATCAGCCGGTCCAGAATAGTTTGAATCCGCCGCGGCACCCCCGACGACACGTTCATAATCGTCCCGGGCGCGATCTCAGCCGACTTGCCAACTGCCAGCGCATAAGCCGCCACCACATCACGCACGTCGAGGAAATCGCGCTCAGCTTCCAGATTGCCAACCTTTAACACCGGCGGCTGCAAACCGGCCTCGATCCGCGCAATCTGCATCGCAAAGCTTGGAATCACGAAATCGCCCGTCTGCCCCGGGCCGGTATGATTGAATGGCCGGAACCGCACCGACGCGAGCCCTTGCCCAGCCAACGCCCCGACCGCCAGATCACCCGCAGCCTTCGTCACCTCATAAGTGTTCGCCGGTGCCAGCAACGCCGTCTCGGTCAACGGCTTCCCGCTCCGCGCCGTCGCTCCATAAACCTGCCCCGACCCGACACTCAGCAACACGCACCGGGGGGCATGCTCCAAAATCGCATGCGCCAGATTGAGCGTCCCAAACAAATGCACCTGCCAGGCCAGCGCCTCGTTGGCGTTCGCAGCCCTCGTTGCGGCAAGCCCCGCCAGATGCACAACGTGCGTCGGACGCTCCTCACCGATGATCCGCTCGACTGCCGCCTTATCCGTCACATCGAGCGCACGAACCAAGCCGAGCACCGGATGCTCCGCCGCCGTCAAGGCCGTCGAAACAATCGAAACCCGTCGCTCGGGCAGCCGCCGCAACGCTTCGGCAAGATACGGGCCGACGAAACCGATCGTCCCGGTTATCAAGACCTTCACTTCAGCGTCTGTTCGCCCGTCCCCGGTCATCTTGGCGCTTACAGATGCTCGTGCTTCTTGAGCCGGTCCATATCGGCATCAACCATTTCGACCACCAGCTGTTCAAGCGACGTCTTCGCTTCCCAGCCAAGTTTCGCCTTTGCCTTTGCCGGATTGCCGTGCAGCAACTCGACCTCTGCCGGTCGCAAGAACCGCGGATCAATCTCGACGTGATCTTCCGCTTTCAGTCCCACATAATCGAACGCCAGCCTACAGAACTCCCGCACCGGCACCGTTCGCCCGGTCGCCACCACATAATCGTCGGCCTTGACCTGCTGCAGCATCATCCACATCGCTTCGACATAATCGCGCGCATGCCCCCAATCGCGCTTGGCATCCAGGTTGCCCAGCGCAATCTTCTTCTGCATCCCGAGTTTAATCCGCGACACGCCATCGGTGATCTTGCGCGTCACAAACTCGATCCCGCGCAACGGCGACTCGTGGTTGAACAAAATGCCGCTCGACGCATGCATCCCGAAGCTTTCACGATAGTTGACCGTCATCCAATGCCCGTACATTTTCGCGGCAGCATATGGCGAGCGCGGGTAGAACGGCGTCGTCTCCGACTGGATCGGCTCCTGCACTAACCCGTACATTTCCGACGATGAAGCCTGATAGAAATGCGATGTGGGACACACGATCCGCGTCGCTTCAAGGACGTTAGTGACACCCATCCCCGTCGTCATGCCGGTCAGATACGGCTGCTGCCACGACGATTTCACGAACGATTGCGCGGCAAGATTATAGATCTCGTCCGGCTTCACCGCGTCCATGATCCGGATCAGGCTCGCAAGATCAATCAGATTGCCGTCATGCAGCGTCACCTGATCGGCAACGCCGATCCAAGCAAGCCGCGTCCCGATCACGTCCGCCGAAGCACTCCGCCGCAACAGACCATGCACCTCGTAGCCCTTGCTGAGCAGAAGCTGCGAGAGATAAGCTCCGTCCTGGCCGGTGATTCCGGTGATAAATGCGCGTTTCTTGGTCATGATGCGTCGATCTGGCTTTTCAGTTGTTGGCAGGGACGTTGTGCAGCGGACAATTTTGCAGTGCCATTTTGCAGTGTAAGTCGCAAAATGAGATGCCCCGCAACCCGCCGTTTCAAAGGCGGACAGATGCGGCCACAAAAAACAGTCATCGGGTTGCGCTCGAAAGGCTCTCTTGTCAACGCCACCCGCATGAATCCGACAGCAGACTTCAAGCCAACCGGGGCTGGTATTAGCTGCTCGACAGCACCACATTACGCACGATGGGGTAGATCTGCGTATCCCAACGCTTACCGCTGAACACGCCATAATGCCCGACGCCCGCCTGCATGTGATGCCGCTTCATGAAAGGCTTCAACCCGCTGCATAAGTCATGCGCCGCCGACGTCTGCCCCAGCGCACAGATGTCGTCGCGCTCACCTTCAACCGTCAGCAGCGCGGTCTTTTTGATCGCCCCGCAATTGATCCTCTCGCCCTGATAGGTCAGCGTTCCTGCAGCCAATCGCGCTTCCTGGAAAATCCACAACACCGTTTCGAGATAAAACTCGGCTGGCAGATCGAGCACTGCGAAATACTCGTCATAAAACGCCTTGATCGCCTCAGCCTTCTCATGCTCTCCGTTAAGTACATGCTGATACAGATCCGTATGTGCCTTGATATGCCGCTTCATGTTCATCGCCATGAAAGCCGTCAACTGAATAAACCCTGGATATACCTTGCGCCGCGCCCCCTTGTAACGCCACGGCACGGTCGCAATCAGATTGCGCTCGAACCACCCGATCGGCTTACCCGTCGCAAGTTTGTTGACCTCGGTCGGATTGATCCGCGTATCGACCGGCCCCGCCATCAGCGTCATGCTGGCAGGCTTGGCCGGATTATCCCGCTCGGCCATAACCGCCACCGCTGCCAGCGTCTGCACGCACGGCTGACACACCGCCACCACATGCGAATGCGGCCCGAGCGCCTCCATGTAGCGGATCAGATACGTCACGTAATCGTCGAACCCGAACGCCCCGTCGGCCAGCGAAACATCCCGCGCATTGTGCCAATCGGTGATGTAAACGTCGTGATCGCGCAGCAGCGTCGTCACCGTGGCCCGCAGCAGCGTCGCGAAATGCCCCGACAGCGGAGCGACCACCAGCACCTTGGGCTGAACCGCCGGACTGTCCTTCTTGAACCGGATCAACGTCCCAAACGGCAGCGTGAGCACGCTCTCCTCGCGAACCGCAACCTCCTCGTTGCCAACCTTTACCGGCTCGATATTGTAGGCTGGCCGGTCATGGCTAAGCCCCGCGCGCTCAAGCAACTGATAAGCCGCCGCCGCGTGGCGCAGCGAAAGCGGACGATGCCCGAACTCCCCTAGCTGCGCGGCCGCCAGCGACATCCTCGCCAGATGCCGCGTCGGACTGAGCAGGTCCGATTGCGCCTGATATGCAAGATACTTCATCGAGCCGCGCACTCCCCTCGCACCGCAATCTGTCTGACCAAGCGGTCTTTACTGTTCAATGAGATTGCACTGCGCCATGCTGCACTGCAAAGTATATTCTCGTCGCAGACTTAAAACCGTCACCTTCTGTTCCATCACCCCATGGGAGTTTTCCGGCCATGCCCAAGACGACGCTCACCATTTCGAGCAAAAACTATTCGTCCTGGTCGCTTCGCGGCTGGCTGCTGTGCGAGATGGCAGGCCTACCCTTCGACGAAGTGTCGCTCTCGCTCGATGACCCCGCCTCCCGCGCCGAGCTGCTCCTGCTCTCGCCCTCGTTCCTCGTCCCCTGCCTTCGCCACGAAGGTGTCGACATCTGGGACACCCTCGCGATTGCCGAATATCTCGCAGAATGGAATCCGAAAGCGGGTCTGCTGCCCACCGGGCGTGCCGCCCGTTCGCTCTGCCGCTCCGTCAGCGGCGAAATGCATTCTGGCTTCTACAATCTTCGATCCGCCCTGCCGATGAACCTCAAAGCCCACTACCAGGACTTCAAAGTCTGGGCCGGTGCCGAGGCCGACATCGCCCGCGTCACACAGATCTGGCAGATGTGCCTCAAAGCATCGGGCGGCCCCTTCTTATTCGGCTCGCCGACCATCGCCGACGCCATGTACGCCCCCGTCTGCACCCGCTTCAAAACCTACGACGTGAAGCTCGACCCCGCCAGCCAGCAATACCGCGACACCATCCTGGCCTGGCCGCTCATGGCCCCCTGGCTCGCCGCCGCCCAACACGAACCCACCGACCTCGACGAACTCGACGCCGAGTTTTAAAACCAAACCATGTTCCCTCGCGTTTCATAGCGAGGGATCATGAGGTAACTGGAACTGGCGGAGTTTAGTGCGTTGACCCGGTAGCGGAAAAAGCATGCCGGACCACTAGCGCTTCACCACCGCGCCACGCCCCGCATCCGGCCCGGCATCAGACTGCGAGAACGTCGGGAACTTCACCGATGAAAAGTCGGCATTGTTCAAAACCCAAACCCCGCTGACGGCAATGATGCCCGCCACGATGACGGTCGGCAGCGTCCGCACGACAACCCCAAGCAACGCCGCGAAAGCCGCCAGGATCTTTTCGCCCGCGTCCCACAATTCCTTGACGACTTTGAACAAGGCGACCGCCACCGCAATTGCGACGACGGCAAGAACGACCTGTTTCCAAAGCGGCCACGACTGCCAAGGTACTTGCATGAGCGTCGTGACCTGCCCCATCGACCAGGTCCAAATCAATTTCACGAACGAGAATATCGCCGAAATGCCTTGTTGTAAGAACTGCAAAAGCTGATTGAAGATCTGTTGCATAAAGAAGCCTCCCACAGCGTTAAACTTAAAGTTTAACGTCATGGGAATGACTAAGTTCCTGCCAGATAACGCAGGTCGCCCTACTTCCCCGCCTCGCTCATACGGTGCGCATGCAGCACCGCGAGCGCGAACACGATCGCCGCAAACCCTTGGTGCGCGATCCCCAGATCAATCGGCACCGCCGCCAGTACGGTCCAGATCCCAAGCCCCATCTGCGCGGCCAACCCCACCGCAAGCAACCCAGCCGATGCCGAAACCCGCTCGTCGTCCGCGCGCCCCATCACCTGAAGCGCATGCCACAGCGCCAACGCGACAATCGCATACGCAGCCATCCGGTGATTGAACTGCACCGTTGCCATGTTTTCCGTCAGATTGAGCCACCACGGCTCAAGCCGGGCAAACCCGTCAGGAATGAACTTCCCGTCCATCAGCGGCCACGTATTGAACGCCCGCCCCGCCTTGAGGCCGGCCACGAACCCGCCGATGACCACCTGCGAAAACACCAGCACAGCGAGCACCTTTGCCCACATCAAGTCCCCAGCCGTCAGCGTCTGCAATCGTGGCTCCGCCCGCTTCGGCGAAAGATCGAGGATCAACCAGACCAGCGCCCCCAAAATCACAAACGCAATTGAGAGATGCAGCGCCAGCCGGTACTGGCTGACATCAATCCGTTCCGCGAGCCCCGACGACACCATGTACCAGCCCACCGCGCCCTGCAGCGCACCAAGCCCGAATACGGCGGTCAACTTCGGCACCCATCCCACCGGCAACCGCCCCGCCATCCAGAACGCCACGAACGGCACGGCAAACACCACGCCGACGATCCGTCCCAAAAACCGGTGCGCCCACTCCCACCAGAAAATCGTCTTGAAGGCGTCCAGCGTCATCCCCTTGTTGACGCTCGCATACTGCGGAATCGTCTTGTATTTGGCGAACACGTCCTGCCAGTCCGCCTCGCTCAGCGGCGGGATCGCCCCGAGCAGCGGCTTCCATTCAGTGATCGAAAGCCCGCTATCGGTCAGCCGCGTCGCCCCGCCAACCACGATCATCGCAAACACCAGCACCGCGACGGCGGCCAGCCAAACCTGCACCGCGCGCCGGTCCCCGGCTTGAACGATGACATCGCGATACGGACGCCGGGCTTGGATTGTATAGGTCATTGCGTGATCTCGATTGAACTGTGTCATAACTGGTCGGCATCCAGCCATATCGCTATAACGGCACTAAATACCGATCACCACCCCGATCAATGCGGCCAATCGAGCCCGCAACGCGCTCAACAATCACGGAGCCTACGCCCCAATGCCTATCCGCACCCGCAAACTCCTGGGCACCATCGCTTTGCTGATCTTCATTTTTGTATACGTCCTGCTTGCGATGTCGGTTGCCGTCGTCTTGCAGGTTCGCGGCGTCGGCACTTTGGGCGAACTGGCCTTTTACATCGTCGCCGGCCTGATCTGGGTCCTCCCCGCCGGTGTGATCGTTAAATGGATGGCACGAGCGGTTTAGGCGAAGTGTATGGCGGTTCGCCGTATTAAACCGCGACAAGAAAAGGAGGCACCCAACAGCGGGATCTAACCGCGCCACGCAAGACGCGCGTTCCTTTCTTCTCCCCCTGGGGGGAAGATGCCCGCAGGGCAGATGAGGGGTGCCTTTTATCAATCCAGACTAACCGCGCGACATCGCATTCCACAACGCGAACGGCGCACCCGACAGCATCACCTTCGTATACCGCACGTCCTGATAGTCGCCATTGAGCGAAAACCGCGGCAGCGCCATCATCGAATGTGCATGTTGGCGCGAAATCAATCCCTTGCGAGTCGTCACCGCCGTGGCAAGCCCCAGCCGCTCGGCGATCTCGAACTCACGCCGCCCAGCGCTTTTCGCACACCCATATGGATAGCTGAAATGCCGGCACGGGCGACCAAGCTCAGCCTCAACCCGCGCAATGCTGTCCACCATCTCCGCTTCGGCGTCCTCAACCGGCAGCTTCGCAAGTGCCATATGCCGCTTCGTATGCGCCCCAATCGTCACAAGCGGATCCCGCGCCAGATCGCGCAACTCGTCCCACGTCATCACCAGATCAGAGCACAACGCCGATGAATCATACCCAATCGACTGGGCAAGCTCGGCCACCACATACCGCGCCCGATCCTCAGGCAACTGCCGCAGCCACCAATAAATCGTGTCGAACGCAACGCTCTTCTCGGCCGCCGTGCGCGTCGCGAAATGGCGCATGCCGCCATCCATCTGCACGCTCACATGCAACGCGCGTGCAATCGACGTTTCCAGCACCAGCCACCACAAAACGCCATCGCCGTCGGGATAGGCGGTCGGCACGTAAATCGTAAACGGCACGTTGTGGCGCTTAAACACCGGATAGGCGAACTCGCGATTATCCCGGTAGCCGTCATCCAGCGTGAAACATGCAAACGGACGCCCCGAACCACCCTCGGCCAACCGTTTTGGAACATCGTCTAGCCCGACTGTCTCAAAACCTGCCTCATGCACCTGATGAATGACGTCTTCG
This sequence comes from Hyphomicrobiaceae bacterium, assembly GCA_040080145.1. Taxonomy (GTDB): domain Bacteria; phylum Pseudomonadota; class Alphaproteobacteria; order Rhizobiales; family Hyphomicrobiaceae; genus JANXVY01. The sequence goes on along the minus strand of JBEBJA010000014.1, from coordinate 16,560 downwards.
AGAAACTTCGGCGTGACCTTTAAAATCCGGTTTGGCTCGAACGGTTGGGGTAATTCCGGCCGTACGTGATGCAGCATGAAAATCACGCCCAGACCGCGCGTCCACGGTGCCAAAAGCCCGTCCACACCGGCGTAATGAACGGCGGCGAGCGCGGCTTTCACCAATTTTGTCGCGGCATGTTGCATCAGCTACGCCGGTTGCTTTCAAACGAAGATCACGCCCATCCAGCAAGGCCCGTGCCAACGGCACCATCACAGCGCCAACGGCACCATCACAGCGCCAACGGCAGCGGTGCAACGTGCGTAGAACCGTCGCCTCCCGTGGTTCCAATCTGGCACCTTGGCGTTAAAACTTCGTCCACCCCGCTAGCGCCGGTCAAACCGGTACCCGAGCGTCGCCGCCAGCGCCCAGTCCCCGCAAGCGCCGCTGGACGAGATCGCGCGGAGCCGTCGCCGTCTCCAAGCGGATGATTTCGATATCGGCCACCTCGAACCCGAGGAATGTTCCCTCCGGATCCCGCAACGCTGGATTTGCCCCCGACGCGACCAGCACACCGGCATCGCACCGGCCCTGGATCGTCTCAAACAGATGCCGAACGCTGTCATGCTCGCCCACGATCACGATGTGCGCATACGCCTCATCGAGCGCATCGAGCACAAGGTTCAGCTGATCGGGATCCATCGCGGGTGCTGCATCTGCGAGATTTTCGCCCGGCGGAATGAAGTGGCATTCCGTATCGGGAACGCACGCAATGACGCTTTCAAACGTAGCCGCCCCTGAAATCAACTCGGCAATTCCAGGCGCTGCATCAAGACCAACTTGACGCGCAACCGAAGCGTTGCCGTAACTCCACTCGACCAGCATCACCGGCTGACCAGCATGAGCCAAGCCCTTGGCGACCGCAATCGCGATCCCCGTCGCATCGGCATCGCGCGACTCGCCCGCGATCAGCGTCCTGAACCCGCCCTTCTCAGGGGTCCGCTCCAAAAGGTGGGCCAGCAGCGCGTCAGCAGACGCAACCGCAACCACATTCGCGGCCTCCACATCAGACCCGGAATTAACGGCTGGGTTCATGGCGCCCGCAGCCGGAACCACAGCCGCAGAAGCCGGTATCGCAGCAGCCGCCGCAACGGGCACGGCAGCAGCAACAGGGTTCGAAAACACCGGCCCGCCAGCCAGCGCCGGCGCATCGCCGCCAATCGGCCCATACATGTCGCCTTTTCGTGTCTTCATCTGGCGCGGCGCACCATTGGTCCCCGTCGACCGGGCCCCCTTTGCAACCGCCTTCAAAACGGTGATCGCCAACCCGAGAACGAACGCCGCCAGGGCCGCGACCGCCGTCAAGGCACCCTTTTTCGGGAACACGGCGACGCTTGAGGGATAAGCCGGCGACAGCACCTTGGCTTCAACCGGAACCGCTTTGCTCTCGGCCCGCGTTTTGTTGACGTTATACTGCGCCTGCAGACGCTCCAGTTCGTCGCGCTTCGATTTCGCGTCGGCAATGAACATCTTCAACTTGGCTTCGTCAGGTCCAGCGTTGACGACCGTCACCTTGAGCTCGGACAGCCGCTTCTTGATTGCCGTTTCGCGCTCGGCGTTGACCTTGGCTTCCTTGCCCATGCCGTCGACGATTTTAGCGACTTCGCTTGCAATCTGCTTTTTCAATCCGGCAAGATCGGCATTGAGCTGCTGCATCCGCGGATGCCCCGGCAGCAACGACGCCGACACTTCCGCAATCTGACGCTCGGCGCGCACCCGCTGCTGCACAAGGTTCTGGATCAACGGCGAGCGCTGCACATCCGGCAACACTTCGCCCGCACCGCCGCGCGCCATTTCAACGGCTGCACGAGCCCGCGCTTCGCTTTCACTGCGCGCCGCCTGCGCTTTGCTCAATTCATTCGTCAGTTCACCAAGCTGCTGCTCGTTCAGCGTCTGCTTTTGTGCACCCGTCGCAAAGCTGTCCGACTTGCCCCGGAACTGCTCGACCGCGACTTCCGCTGCCGCAACATCCTTCGTCAGCTGCTCGATCTTAGGCAGCAGCGCGTCCTGAACATCCTTTGTCTCTTCAACCTTGCGTCCAGCGAGCTGGTCGCGATAGGCCTCTGCAAGCGCGTTGGGAATATCGGCGGCAAGTTGCGGATCCGTCGATGTAAAGCGCAACCCGATGAACCGGCTCTCCTTGGCCGAATACACATCGAGGTTCTTGAAATAGGCTTCAAGCACCCGGTCCTGCTCGCTCTGGCCAGGGCGCGCTCCGCCCAGCCCTACCATCCGCAGCCCCTTGCCCAGCAAGTCGACATCACCCAGCTCGGTGTTGAACTCGACCTTATCCCTCAGCTTCAGTTTGGCGACGATTTCCGCCGCCAGCGTCGGCGACTGCAGCGACTTGATATGCGTATTGATCGCCTCGCGATCCATCTGGCTCGCCGTCGAATCCGCCCCTTGCGAAACCTGCTTGGGATCGTTGAACGGGTTCGTCGCCGACTTGGCGTCGATCGTCAACTGCGCTTCCGATTGAAACCGAGGCGCGACAAGGCTCAACAATCCAAACGTCGCCGCCATCACGAACAGCGTCCACGCCATCAACCATGGCAGGCTCTTGGCAATCGTTCCCAATAGCGTCGCCGGATTGATGTTGTCGGGTGAAGCATTCGCGGTCGTGCGCATAGGGATGCCTTTGGAATCAATGATCTGTTGCCCCTATTTGACGGATACCCGGTAAGTAATTCCTTAAACGTCGCAAAAAAACACGCAGCCTCAGTCTTTTTTAACCAGTGTCGGTCAGAAATGGTCAGACGAAATCGTGTTTAAGGACGGTTGAACCATGTCTAAGCGGCTTGTTGGATTCTGTGGCGCGGCTCTCATGCTGTTGTCGGGGTGCGCCATAGATCATGAATCGGGCGTTGCCGATGCCTCCATTGCTGGTCCGCGCGACGCCGCAGCCGTCAACGGCTACCCCACCCCAGTCGCTGCCGGTCCCGATGATGTCGTTGCCATGCAGCAAAGCTGGGGCGAACCCCACGTTTTGCGCAATCTGAAAGGCCCCCGCGCCGTGGCCGACACCGACGGCCCCTATCTCCTCGACAGCGGCGACCGCCTCCGCATCTTCGTCTACGGCCAGCCCAACCTCTCGCGCAGCTACACCGTCGACCATTCAGGCCAGATCACCGTCCCGCTGATTGGCGAAGTCAACGCCCGTGGCCTGACGACTGTTGCTTTGGAACGCACCATCAAGTCCCGGCTCGGCACCCAGTACGTCAAAGACCCGCAAGTCACTGTCGACATGCTGCAAAACCGCCCCTTCTTCATCCTGGGCGAAGTGAAAACCGCTGGCCAGTACCCCTACGTCTCGGGCATGACCGTCGAAACCGCCGTCGCCATCGCCGGCGGCTACTCCGACCGCGCCAGCCTGCAAAAGTTCCGCATCTCCCGCCGCATCAACGGCCTCGTCGAAGTCATCGAAGCCCCCTCCGATTACGTCGTCCAACCCGGCGACACCGTCACCGTCTTCGAACGCTTCCTCTAGCTGGCCTCACGCGCCATAGCGCTCCGGCGGGCGGCGCTCGCGCCGAGTCGCTTTGCTCCCTCCCGCCCAACGGCGGGCAAAATGCTTCCCGCTACGCGCTCCGTCCCGTCCATATCGTCTTCCAGGCGTTGACGGGAACCCAGACAACCATCCGCTGCTGAGCTGCCCCGCAGACTGACGCCCCCACCAACGTCATGGCCGCGAAGGCGGCCACCCACGACAGCATCCAACGCGACAAGACGAACCAACTTGCCCACTTCTCGCCCCTTTCGAGCCCTGTTCTACACCCAATCAACCATTACCGAGTTTTAACGGCTGGGGATTACCTTTAGCGCCAAGACGTTTGACGAGACGATCGACGAGACGATCGACGAGACACGACAAGACAATCGGGCGCTAATTCAAACGGGGTTCTGCTACATTGAAAATCCCATATCGATTACTCGCCACAACGGTCATCGCATCGGCTGGTGCCGCCGTGTTCGGCACCCAGCATCTGACGGCTGCCTTCTCAGACACCCGCACGATCTCGTTCACCAGCATTCACACCAAAGAAACGATCTCGGTCCTTTATAAGCGCAACGGCACCTACGTTCCCGAGGCGATGGATAAAATCGACTGGATCATGCGCGACTGGCGGCGCAACGAAAAGACCAAGATGGACCCCCGCACCATCGACATCTTATGGGAAATGCACACCGAACTAGGCTCCAAAGAGCCGATCAGCATCATCTGCGGCTACCGTTCCCGCGCAACCAACGAAATGTTGCGCAAGACCGTTGGCGGCCAGGCGAGCGAGAGCCAGCACATCACCGGCAAAGCCGTTGACGTCACCTTCCCCGATGTCTCGCTGAAGCAAATCCGCTACTCAGCCCTCATCCGCGAGCAGGGCGGCGTCGGCTATTACCCGACCTCGGGCATCCCCTTCGTTCACGTCGACACCGGCCGCGTCCGCCACTGGCCGCGCCTGCCGCGCTATGAACTGGCGCTCCTGTTCCCCAACGGCCATTCGCAACACCATCCAGCCGACGGCGGCGGCATCACCCGTGAAGATGTCCGCGTCGCGCAAGCCCAGCACAAAGACCTGGCAACCCAGATCGCCGGGTTCTTCACCCTGCGCCAGCAGCCCAAAGACGCCGTCATGGTCGCCGACGCCTCCAGTATAAGGCCCACGGCGTCTGTTGCTTCAGCCGCCAAACTAGCCCCGGTTCCCGCGCCCAGGCCCGAGCCGAAACTCGCCAGCCTCACCCCACAGATCCTCCCTCAACCCAAGCCTGTGACGGCAGCCGCCCCCGCGCCGCAGCCTAAACTCACCGTGGCCACCACAGCACCTCAGCCCAAATTGGTATCTGCTCCCAAACTCGTCGAGCGCGCGTCGCGCTTCACCCCCGGCCCCAATGAAACTGACCGCTCTCAGCTCATGACACTCGTCGCGTTCGTCAATGAAGGCGCGCCCAAGCTCGTCTCCGGCCCCGTCCCGGCCACGCGCCGCAACGCCCAGCCACATGCCTCCGCCCCCGTCACTGCAATCGAACAGCAGTTGGCCTTTGCCGACCCGATTACGCCCCGCACCCGCTGGACCCAAGTCGCAGCGCTCGACCCGAAAACCTTCCCCGATGCTCCGTCAAGTTCGCGTGTCATAAGCGACGCCGTTCCATCCGGCTGGAGCAACGGCTGGGTCGCAGCCCCCGCCTACGACGAAGAACACCCCGAGGAACTATCCTACCGCCCGTTCCCGCTCGCCCCGATGCTGACGCAGTCAGCGTCCGTCAACGAGCCGGTACTTGCCCGTATGATCGCCCCTGATGTCTCGAAAATCCTGGCCAATATCGACAAGACCTGGACCGTCCCCGAGATGCAGTTCCTGCCCGGTCAGCAGACCGCCGAAGTCATGTGGGCGCAGCAGTTCCAAGGCCACCCGGTCCAGTACGTCGACGCGAGCCTCGCCGAACGCGGCGAACATGTCCCCACGAACCTCATCCCCCGCTCCGTCAAAACCGCCAAGCTGGATTAGGGTGCTTTTGGTAAGCATGCCCCCGCGAAGGCGGGAGTGGAAACCGGCTTCCCGATAAGATTCCATCAAAGTCGGACGAACCCTAGGACTTGACGTGTGCGGGTTGGTATCCGCGCGTGGGGTTGCCTCGCCGCAGGTGATCCTTCAGATCGACGCGGCGTCGATGCGAAGCATCGCGGAGCGATGACGCGAAGCATCGCGGAGCGATGACGCGCAAAGCAACGAGAATACCAGCCCGCAGACGACCAAACGAAGAGTCAAAACGTCTGCGGGCTGGTATTAGCTTTGTTGCTGGGGGCGGCGAGGTCGAGGTAGCGGAGGCGTTTGATTTCGCGCCGGGCGTCGGACACTGAATCGACAATGACTCCGCAGACCATGGTCAGAGCGGCAAGCTGAGCGATCGCTGCGGCTAGGATCGCGGTGGGAAAGCGCGGAACAAGGCCGGTTTCCAGATAGGTTTCGATGACCGGCGCGCCGACAATCAGCGAGCACAAGCCGAGGAAGGCTGCGACCGCGCCGTAGTAGTTCAGCGGCTTGACCATGCGGTACATGCCCAGCAGCATCCACAGAATACGCGCGCCATCGCGATAGGTATTGAGCTTGGAAACGGAATTGTCCGGCCGCTTGCCGTAGGGCAGCGGGACTTCGGCGGTGCGCAACTTCAGGTCGAGGGCGTGGACCGTCAATTCGCTTTCGATCTCAAAGCCTGAAGACGAGGCCGGGAACGATTTGACGAAGCGGCTGGAGAACACGCGGTAGCCTGAGAAAATATCCTTGAAGTGGCTGTGGAACATCTTGGTGGTGATGGTGTTGAACAGCGCGTTACCAAAGCGGTGACCGCGGCGGTAGGCGGCCTGGGCTGTTTCAACCCGCGCGCCGACGACCATGTCGAGCTGGCCTTCGACGAGGCGGTTGACGAGATCGGGAGCAGCTGTCGGATCGTAGGTCATGTCGCCATCGGCCATGACGTAGACGTCGGCGTCGATGTCGGCGAACATGCGGCGGACCACGTTGCCCTTGCCCTGGAAGGGCTCGCGGCGAACGATGGCGCCAGCCGCAAGCGCCATCGCGACGGTGCGATCTTTCGAGTTGTTGTCGTAGACGTAAATGTCGGCCTGAGGCAGCGCCTCTTTGAAGGCCGCGACCGTGCCGCCGATGGCTGCTTCTTCATTGTAGCACGGCAGCAGCACAGCGATCCTTGGGCCGGTGGCGCGGAGTTCCAGAAGGCGGGCTTCGAGGCTCGCCAGCGCGTCGTTGACCGGATTTGCGCCGGAATTTGCCGAAGGTAACTGTTGCGCGAGTTCAGCCACGGGCGACACTCCAAATCAGGGGAATCTTAAAGGAAACGGCGCTGAGCGCGCGATGCACGACGAAGGCGAAGAACGCCATCATGACGACAAGACCGAACGGGATACCCGTCGCCATCATGCCGGTGCGGGCGATGAAGGGTACGACCCAGAGCGCCGCAAGCAGGCTTTTCTCGTAGGGGGCGAAGCCTTCGTCCGCTGCGTGGGCGAGACTGAAGGCGATGGCGACGCCAAGGATTGTCATGTCGTAATCGAGGCAGTAGGGCGTCGCGAGCATCGTGGCGGTCGCCGTTGCGGCGGCGACAAGGCGGCGATCGCAACCAGCAAGAATGATGGAGGCGAGCGCCATCAGGACGGACACGCTGACAGTCGCCTGGATTGCGTAGGCCGTCTCAATCGAACCACCGAAAGAACGGATCGCCGAAAAGACGCTCTGAATTTTGTACCAGCCCGTCCCCCCCTGTTCGAGCACGACATGGCGGGTAAACAAGGCCCCTTTAAAGAAGGCGGTCCACGCGTCCGGACCGAAGGCTACGAGCGAGACGACGACCATCGCCGCGACCGTTGCAACAGCCGACTGGGCAACGCGCCAATGGCCACCAATGAAGACGACCAACGGAATGACGACAGCAAATTGCGGCTTGTAGGACAATAGACCAAAGCAGATCCCGGAAAGGACCGGTCGCCGCTCCATGAGCATCAAGCCGGTGCCAAGAAGGGCGGAGGTAAGAAATGCATTGTGTCCATGCCCCATGGTCAGGAAGACGGCGGGAAAGCCGAACGCTGCGATGAAGACCAACGGGTGCTTCGGTACGATGGCGAGGATCGTACGCATGAACAGGGTGAAGGTAAGCCCCTGCCAGACCATCAACGATATGACGTAAGGCATGGTCGCCATCAGGCCGGCGACAGCGAGAAAGGGCGGCGGATAATGCCAGCCGTAGTGCTCCACCCAGGGGTCGCCGAAGATGTCGGACTGGAAATCAAAATGGATGGCTGGGTCAAACATGCCAACGAAGTCGCCACCGAGCAGCATCCGTCCGGCGGTCCAGAACGCCGAAAAGTCGGTGCCTATCGGCTTGCCGAGGCGGTCGGTTAACGGGGTCGTGCCGGTGGACCAGTTAAAGCCAAGAGCGATGACGCCCATCACACCGAGCATCAACGCATAGGCGCGTATCCGCTCCTGCGTCAGCCATGATCCGGTCGAAATTGCCTCGCGCATGCGCTGTGATCCTGAAACCTTGAGCGCGCAGAATCGCAGGTAATTCCGAAGATTCGGTTATTGGCCGTTAGGGATGATCGAAGAATGACGCTCCTTGGCCGCTGACCGCTGGTCAAACTCCAGCACTCTATTTACTGGCCGCAGTCGCGAATTTTCTAATGGGCGTTGCCCCCCTCAACGTCATTCCGGCGAAGGCCGGAACCCAAACAACCATCCGTTTGCGGGAGGCATTCCCCCAGGAAACATAGACGCTTGGGCCCCGGCCTTCGCCGGGGTGACGGAGTTTGGCGGAGGGGCAATCGTCAGAACGTCCAGGAGCCGTTGTTGCCGGTGGTGCCTGCCGCCGGTGAGAAGACGGGGGTGCCGGTGTGGCTTCCCGATGTCGACAGGACCGACGCGCGTTGGGCTTGGAAGGTGCGTTGGGTGGCGTCGCCCGACGCTGTGACGGCGCTCAGGTTGATGGCGCACCCGTCGAGCGCGTTGAGAGCCACCTGGCCGGTGCCGCCCGACAGTGCGCAGCTTGCGGCTTCGAGCTTGCTGCCGTGTTGCATTGACACGGCTGAGCCGGCGTTGCCGGTAAGGGTTGCGCCCGAGATCAGCGCGCGGCTGCCGTTGGTTAGTGCGAGGCCTGCTGCGGCGGCGGCTTTGATGCGCAGACCGCTTTCGCTGCAGAATTGGCTGTGGCCGACCTCGATGCCGTTACCGGCTGCGGTTTGGATGAGGGTCGCGTTGAGGACGGCATAACCGCCGAGTTGTACGCTCACGGCAGATGCGCCAGCGTGGGCGAACTGGCAGTTGGTAGCTCTGACGCTGCCCTGCTCACGGGCCTCGACGTGACGGGTGAAGCCGAATAGGGCGCAACGGTCGAGCACGACGGCGCCGCGACGGGTTGCCGATACGCCGACGGGGGTGCCCGTGGTGCCGGTGCGGATGAAGGCCATATCCTGGACTGCGGCGACACCTTCGCCATCAGCTGCGGTCCAGCCGCTCATGTTGGGGCATTCGACAATGACCTTGTACTTGGCCCGGACCATGGCCTCGTCGGTTGCCTTGACGGCGGTGAAGTCGGCTTCGAGGGGCAGGGTGGCGGCGGTGGCCGCTTTGACGGCGATGCGGGCAGATTGCGGGTGACGGCAAGAAAGCGGGCTCGCCAGGACGTAGGTACCGTTTGCGACCAAGACGATGCCCTGAGCAGAGCCTTCGAAGCGCAAGCTCATGAGCTGGTCGAGCGCGGCCTGGATGGTGGCGGCTTGGCTGGGAACAGCGATCGTTACGGTCGATGCGGTCGACGTCACGATGCCGCCTGCGGGGAAGGAGGCTTTGCCGGTGGCAGCAGAGATGAGCATCGCGTCCCGCCAGGTGGTGCCGTCGGCTGAGACTTTAACGTGGAAATCGTCGTCGCCGGTGGTGCCCATTTCGGCGCGGCCAGAGAAATTGGTCTGGTAGAGCAGGCTTGCGGTTGCGCCAGCCGTTGCTTTGTTGACCTTGAGCTGGTGGCCGCTGCCGTCGTGGTTCAGCAAGGTTGCAGAAGCGGAAACGGCGAGCCGGTTCGTGGTGTCGGCAGTGGCGTTGACCCCAAGCGTTGGAAGGGCGGCGATCAGCAAGGTCCAGGAGCTGCCCGCATAGACGACCGCTGCGGCTTCGTCAGCGATCCAGGCGATCCAGCCGTCGCGCGGGGCAAAAAACATCCACGCACCGTCCTGGAAGGCGGCGAGGCGGCCTGCGGTTCCAGCCCAAGCGCCAGTGGCGGCAGGCGGTGTGAGGTAACAGTCACCTTCGGCAGGGGAGGCCGGTGGGACTGTTATCGAGCGGCTTACGACTCCGATCTGGGTCATGGCATCGAGGGCGCGGATCGCTTCGTTGTGGGTAACGTGCTTTTGCGCCTGAGCGGCGAGAATGTAGGGCAGGGCAAGGTTTGGGGTCTGGTCCATGACGGCCTTCCGGGCTGGCGACAAGCGGCGAGAATTCGTGCCGCTATCGTCGTTCAGCGCCCGGGGGGCGGGGATAAGATTTTTATTGGTTAGCCGCGCCAGTGGAGGGCAGAGATGAGCGTGAAGAGGCGGCGGGCGGTGTCGAAGTCGAGGGTGATCTTGCCGGCCAAGCGTTCCATGAGGACGCGACTGCCGTCATCATGAAGGCCACGGCGGCTCTGGTCGATGGCTTGAATGCGGGCCGGTGGCGCGCTCCGGATAGCCTCGTAGTAGCTATCGCAAATGAGGAAATAGTCCCGAATGATGCGCTTGAAGGGAGCCATCGACAGCCCGTGGACGAGAATTTCCGGCGAGGCTTCGTTGCCGACGTTCAGCATCAGCTTGTCGTCTTCGATCGAGAGCGCCAGCGTATAGGGTCCATCGTCACGGCCATCGAGGGCAAACACGTTGCCATCGAGGATGTCGAAGATAGCCAGCTCGCGCTCGTGGTCGATGTGGGGATTGCCGCGCTGGATCGACTTTTGATCGAGCGTGATAGAGGTCAATCGCGTCTTCGAATTTGGCGCGCCGGCCGGTGTCATATCGGGCTCGCTCATGCTGTTCCCTTTGTCATGCGCAATTCAACAGATGTGCGATGGGCTTCGAGGCCTTCAGCACGCGCCAGCGTCATCGCAGCCGGTCCAAGGGCTGCAAGAGCGGCCGCATCGAGCTTCAGAGTGGACGTCCGCTTCATGAAGTCGAGTGTGCCCAGGCCAGACGAAAAGCGAGCGCTTCGGGCCGTCGGCAGGACGTGGTTGGAGCCGGACACGTAGTCGCCGATGGCTTCGGGGGTATGCGCACCGAGGAAAATCGCGCCGGCGTTGCGGATCTTATCGGCCAGTCCTTGCGGGTCGGGTGTACAGATTTCCAGATGCTCGGCGGCGATCTGGTCGGCAAGGGCTGGTGCTTCATCGAGCGATTTTAAGACAATGATCGCGCCGAATTCATTCCACGATGCGCCCGCGATATTGCCGCGCGGCAGGGTCGTCAACCGGCGGGCGACCGCTGCTTCAACGGCGGTCGCGAAGGCTTCGCAGTCGGTCATCAGGATCGACTGGGCGGCGGTGTCGTGCTCGGCCTGGGCCAGGAGGTCGGCGGCGATCCAATCCGGGTTGTTGTTGGCGTCTGCAATGATGAGAACTTCGGACGGGCCGGCGACGCTATCAATACCAACCTTGCCAAACACCTGACGTTTGGCGGCGGCGACGTAAGCGTTGCCAGGGCCGACGATTTTGACCACAGGCGCGATTGCTTTGGTGCCATAGGCGAGGGCAGCGACAGCTTGTGCGCCGCCAACGCGATAGATTTCATGGACGCCTGCGAGGCGGGCGGCAGCAAGAACCAGTGGGTTGATTTCGCCGCGCGGCGTGGGCACGACCATGACGATGCGCGGCACGCCTGCAACGACGGCAGGCGCTGCATTCATCAGCACAGAGCTTGGATAGGACGCCAAGCCGCCGGGCACGTAAAGGCCGACGGATTCGACCGCGGTCCAGCGCGAGCCGAGTTCGACGCCGGCAGCATCCGTATAGAGGTCGTCTTTGGGCAACTGGCGACGGTGATGAGCGGCGATGCGGTCGTGTGCGAAGCGCAGCGCGTCGAGGGTTTGCGCGCTGCAGGCTGTGATGGCGGCGTCGATTTCGGCTTCGGTGACGCGCAGTCCGGCATGCGTCAGAACGACGGCATCGAAGCGCTTGGAATAGTCGATCAACGCATCATCGCCGCGTGCGCGCACGCCAGCGATGATCTCGCGGACGGCGTCGTCGACATCAACGGACGATTCGCGCTTTTCTCCCAACAAACTAGCAAATGCCTGCTGGAAGTCCGAGGCGCTGGCGTAGAGCCGTTTGGACATTGATCGCTACGGCCTTTGAACGAGGCCGCTCCTTTTCACTTAGCCGTTTCCTTGGCGGAACGGGTTCTTGGCGGAACCACATCCGGGGTTGTCGGTTCGGGTTGGTCGTGGTCGGGCCGGTGTTTTGCAGACCAGACCGCTCCAAGGTCTTTAAGCTCCGCTTCGATATATTCAACCTCAAGGCGGATTGCAGCCCCAGCGGCAAATTGGAGCGTGATCCAACCGGCAGGAGCTTCAGCGGAAGCGAACTCGATGGAGAGCAAGACCAGAACGGCGTTCACAGCCGTTGGATCAAAGCCCGTCAGCTGGGCACGGTTGACGGCCTCGAAGCGAATCCCGGACGCGCGGCGCTGCCAGTCCTTTTTGTTCTGTGGTTTAATCGCCGACAACCAGTCAAACCGGTTGGCGACGAATGCAAACCTGCGCTCCTTGGGCAAAAAAGCGATGTCGCCGACGCGGACGATCGCGTCCTGGCATTGCGCTGCCAGGATTGCCAGATCATCGCCGTCGAGCGCCTGAATCTTCATGTCTGCCATCAATGCCGCCAACTCTCCTGACAAAACCATGCCCGTCGTTCCTGCGGGTTTGATAGCCTTGAGGCCATCGGGCCGCAACATTACCATACCGGCGAAGCTGACCCATCTTGGACATGATCAAGATTCGTCACAAAGAGTACAGAACGCTATAGAGCTACGGGGAATACGGTGCAGGCACAAAGGGGATTGGCGTGAACGAGCGGGATGGGTTGGTCGTAATTAACAGCGACACGGCGTTCGAGGGGAAGATCAGGAACTGCAAACGCCTTGAAATCTTTGGGTTTGTTCAAGGTGAAGTCAGCACGGGCGAACTCATCGTGCATCACGGCGGCGATTTTCACGGCCAGGCCAAGGCGGGCACGGCGCAGGTGTCAGGGACACTGCAAGGCGACGTTGTCGTTGATGGATTGATGCGGATTCACCCCAGCGGCGTTGTTGCGGGCAATGTGCATTACGGGCGGCTCGCCATGGAGCCGGGTGCAAATCTATCGGCAGATGTCCGCAACGTGCCGCCGCGGTTGATGGGTGACCACCATATCAGTGTGGTGCGCGGCCGTATGACGCGGATCACGACTGAGGATATCACAGCCGTCGATCCCGACAACAAGGCGGCGGACCTCGAATTCAGCGTTTCAAATGAAGTCCACGGCATGGTGTCGGCTGCCGGTAAGCAGGCCGGCCGATTCACGCAGTCCGATCTCATCGGAGGACGCGTTGCGTTCAGGCATGATGGTTCGGCGTCCGATCGCGCAAGCTTCGATGTCGCCGTAACGGACCCGTCGGGGGGCAGTTCGGGTGCTCCGCAAACGGTGACGGTTACGGTGACAGCGGCATAAAAAAGGGGTGGCGAAAGCCACCCCTTTGTACTTTCAGGCACGTGCTGGAACGCTCAGCATCAATCGGGTCGCGAACGGCGCTGGCTGTCGGTACGGCCTGCCTGGGGACGCGAGGCTGGCCGGGCACCAACGGGAGCCGGGCGGCCCTTGAAGGCGTCGCGTGCTTCGTCAAAGCGCGAGCGCGTTGCGCGGGTGGGAGATGCCTCGTCGCGACGCTCTGGGCGCGCATCTTGACGGGGCGCTGGACGGGCATCGCGGCGATCATCAGCGCGCGGAGCAGGCCGGGAATCGCGACGATCATCGGCGCGGGGAGCAGGACGCGGGATCGGAGTAGGTGCCGCGTTCATCGGGTCATACGGACGGCGTTCGAGCGACCCTGCGGGAGCGCGGTCAGAGGCTGGACGATAGCCATTCGAGCGTTCGCCCATCGGACGGCTCGAAGGACGGTCGCCGCCATGGGCGTTGAAGCCGCCTGCGGACGAGGGACGATCCGAACGGGGACCGCGATCAGCGCCACCGGTACGGCCGTCGCCTGTTCCACTACGAGGACGCGAGGCGTTGGTGCGGGCATCGGGACGACGGCCCTGCGGACGGCCAGCGCGAGGATCGCGTTCGCGCTTTTCATCAGGCGTGGCGGTCGCAACGAGGCTGTGATCGTTCCGGCGGTCTTCTGCCGGGATCTGCTGGCGCGTCAGACGTTCGATGTCGCGCAGGTAGGCCTTTTCTTCGCCGTCAACGAGCGAGATCGCGATGCCTTCGGCACCGGCGCGCGCGGTGCGGCCAATACGATGAACGTAGCTTTCCGGCACGTTGGGCAGTTCGTAGTTCACGACGTGGCTGACACTATCGACGTCGATGCCGCGGGCTGCGATGTCGGTTGCAACCAAGACGCGGATCTTGGAGCGCTTGAAGCCGTCGAGGGCTGCTTCGCGCTGGTTCTGGCTCTTGTTGCCATGAATGGCAGCCGACGAGATGCCGGCAGCTTCCAAGTGACGAGCGACCTTGTCGGCGCCGCGCTTAGTACGGGTGAAGATCAGCACACGCGACAGATCGGCATTGGCCAGGAGTTCAACGAGAAGCGCGCGCTTTTTGGAGGCTTCGACGTGAATGACCTGCTGGACGACGCGATCTGCGGTCTTGGCGACAGGGGTCACCGAAACCTGGACGGGTTCGCGCAACAGTTCGGCAGCAAGTGAGCCGATTTCTTGCGGCATGGTTGCCGAGAAAAACAGGCTCTGGCGCTTGTGCGAGAGCTTGGCGACGATCTGGCGGAGCGGGCGGATAAAGCCCAGATCCATCATCTGGTCGGCTTCGTCGAGGACAAGGATTTCGGTCGACGACAGCGAGAGGTGGCCTTCCTGCATGAGGTCGATCAGGCGGCCGGGCGTTGCGACGAGAACATCGACTCCACGCGACAGCAGGTTGATCTGCGGCTTGTAGCCAACGCCGCCGAAAATCACGCCGGACTGCATGCCGGTATGACGGCCGTAGGTCTTGAAGCTTTCGCTGATCTGAGTTGCGAGTTCCCGCGTCGGCGAGAGGATGAGGGCGCGGCAGCCTTTGCGGGGAGCTGGTTTGCGATCGGCCATCAAGCGCTGAAGAATTGGCAGCGCGAAAGCTGCCGTCTTGCCGGTGCCGGTCTGGGCGATGCCGAGAAGGTCGCGACCCTCAAGCACGCTAGGGATGGCTTTGAGCTGGATCGGAGTTGGGGTCGTGTAACCTTCGGCTTCGAGCGCCTTGAGCAGTTCGGGAACGAGGCCCAGTTCAGCAAAGGCGGAGGCAGACAGGGGCGCGGAGTCGCTGCGCACAGAAGCGTTTGTCAATTGAATAGCTTTCGTATGGACCAGCGAACGGAGACAAGCATGCGGAACGCATGCGGTTTTCGCCTCGAAAGGACACGGGTCACCTGAATGGTGATGCCCCGCGTGGCCTGGGCATCGGATCAGAGGTCGGCGGTGCTCAACAGGACGGCCATTGGGGAGGCCGCTGAAGCGACTGTGCCCGTAAGTAAAACCGTTTCACGCGGCTGGAGCGCCGTAAATCGCCTCTTGGGTGGCGATGAGGGTGTATCTCATGTTGCAGCGCAAAATGCAAGGGTGTCATTTCGCTCGTTATGCGGTCTACGACTTATCGGGTTCGTCGGCTGTGTCCTGGTGCGTCTTACCGGTAAGACCGTCGACGTTCGGGTCGCCATCTTCGTCGTCATCGACGACACCGCCGGGAATGGCATAGCCCCCGTTTAGCCAGCGCGCCAAATCAATGTTGGCGCAGCGCACCGAGCAGAACGGCTTACACGCTTCCACTGCGGGGCGGCCGCAGATGGAGCAGAGAGGGACGCGGATCGGCTTGCCGTCGAAATTCACGAGATATGGCGCTCCTGATACGTGACGCGGGAATTACGTGGGGTCGAGCTGACCAGCTTTCAACCAATTGAAATGGATCGGGAAACCTTCTGCGTGGAGCATGGCCGTCACTTCGGTCAGCGGCAGGCCGACGACGTTGGTGTAGGAGCCGACGATGCGCTGAACGAACGCGCCAGCCAAACCTTGAATCGCATATCCGCCCGCTTTGCCGCGCCATTCGCGCGAGGCGATGTAAGCCTCGATTTCGGGCTTGGTCAGGTGCTTGAAGCGGACCCGGGTGTCGACAATTTTCATGCGGACACGATCATCGGGCAACATGAGGCAGATACCGGTTAGGACGCGATGGGCACGGCCCGAGAGATATTGCAGCGATTCGGCTGCTTGCTCGATGTGTTCGGGCTTGCCGAGGATGCGGCGACCGACGGCGACCACCGTATCGGCGGCAAGAATGTGGGCGTCGGCGATGTCGCGGTCATTGGCGATCTGGTCGCGGGCAGCTTCGGCCTTGGCGCGAGCCAGCCGGGTTACGAGAGCGCGGGGCATTTCAGAGCGCTCGGGTGTTTCGTCGATGGACGCCGGGCGATAGGCGTCGGCTTCGATGCCGACTTGGGCCAAGAGGGCGACGCGGCGCGGACTGGCGCTTGCCAAAACGAGCTTGGGACGGGTTTCGACAGGTTGCAGGCGCACGCGATCACGGGCGAGTTCACGGCGTAACGTGTCGCGGCGCGGACCGTCGGTTCGCGTCAGACCTGCCAGAAAACCAGTTTTCAATACGGACATGGATCATCTTTTTGCTTGTGCGCGGCACCCAATGCCGCGCGTGTATACGCGCGCTTGGTTTGTGCAACCATGCGAAGAGTTGGCGACGAAATCAAGACCCACGCACGCTCTTGTTTGCGCGTGGCCGCCCCACCAACCCCACGCGCGGGTT
>JBEBJA010000041.1:0-4715 GCA_040080145.1 Hyphomicrobiaceae bacterium | reverse complement strand
GCGTTGGGGGGGCGCGAGCTTTTAAGCTACCTCGACCGTCGTGGCCTATCCACTCTTCAAGATTCGTGGTTGTCAAAACGCGGACATCACAGATCAACGGTCGGACGATTGGCAATCAACTATATCTTCTCACTGCTACAAGAATGGCGAATGCTCTGCGATGTAGTTCTTCTACTTGGCTAAACCGCTGAATCGCGAAGTCGACATCACTGATCTTCGCCATAACGTGTAGCGGTTTGAACTCTCGCAGGGCTGGATCGTAGTCAGCCTCTTCGCGGAGCCGCCGCATATTGGGATACAATACCGCGAATTCTTGAATCTCTTTAGGAAAGCCGTATGATGCATCTGCGGCCACGTTGCAGGCATTACGGACATCTACATGTTTGACCGATCGATAGACTTGATGCCACGCCCGACCGATAGTTTGCCCGCCGGGGTCGCAAGTTAACAAGTCGGCGCATTGCGCCATCACAAAATGAAACGCCGCATAGTAGGCAGTGCTCAGCGCACGTCGCAAGTCTGCCTGGGTGGGGGGCGTACCGCCGCTATCCGAGCATGCTAACTTGACCGCGCTATCTAGCAGGTCAACATGCACGTCGTAGGCCCTCAAACTTCTGATCTTCGGCAAAATAATGCTCGACGAACGGCATTCGCCAGTCACCATCTGCAACAAGCTTGCCACGTAGTGCGTTTAGCAATGCCAATGTCAGCCTTGGGTGAACGGGCGGCCCAGCCGAATGGTAGCAGATGCCGACTGAGATGCCCAAGGTGCCGGGCTCATCGTTCACCACTTCAATATTGCAAGGCGCCACGTCATACCCCACCAAGTGCTCGCGCACTGTGGCTTCAATAAGTGTCCGTGTCTTATCCGAAATGGTCACGTTGTCCATAGCCGTTCATATAGCACGATGACGCCTTTAATGCCACCAAAGATGCGCGCCTATTTTTGCCCGCCCTACAGCCAGGCGGGCTCGCTCTACACTCGCGCGGCGATGCTGACAACCACTGTAAATGGGACAATGCAGATAGCCTGTCAGAGACAGGTGGGTTGCCATGTTTGCGTACGGAAATTGCTCGAGACTTTCACAGGCCTGGCGAATGTCGGATTCGACGGCCATTGCCAGATTGGGATCATCTTTCGCGATGTGGTCGAATAGCCCGCCAATGTCGCTCAATGCGCAACGGCTGTAGACGACCTTCATTTCTGATGCCGCGACCAGAACTTCGCCAGTTCGTCGTCTGGAACGACATTGCCGACATCGAGGTCGGTCAAGCCTTCCTCAATCAGGGTGCGCTCATCAGCGGATAAAGTGTAGGTGGTGGACGAGGCCGCAACTATACGCTCCAGAGCGTCTGCCGCATCGGCTTGCCGATCTGGCGATAACGCGCGAGCCTTCTCGATAGCGCTTTCCAATGCTTTGATCATGGCTTTCCGTCCGCAATTTAATCACTCATTGCTTAGCAGAAATGGGGGTTTGTGACTATCGCAGAAAACTGCCGTCCCAGCCCTCCCCTAAAGCCTCAACGTCCCCTCAATCAGCATGCAGGTTTGGCCGCCGATCCAGATGGTGCCGGTTAAGTCGCGGTGGATGTGGATGCGGCCGGTGCGGTTGATGGCCGTGCCTTGCGCGACTTTGACCGGTGCCGTCCAGTGGCCTTCGCCGTACATCCAGCAGGCGACCGCCGCGTTCATTGATCCCGTGATCGGGTCTTCGCTCATGCCGCTCGATGGCGCCAGCATCCGCGCTTCGTAGTGGCAGTCTGATCCGGCGGGATGTGCGCCGATGAGGCCGATACCGACGAATTGGGGATAGCGAACTTTGGAGCTATCGATCGCCAGCACATCGTCGGCACTTTTCAGTTCCAACGCCTGCCACGTCGGGCCATTGTTGAGTTCGGATGTGCGCACGATGCGATCCCACTTGATGCCGAGCGCTGTCGTGATGGCGTGCAATTTTTCTGGTGCCATCGGCGCGATCTTGGTTGGTGGCGCGGCGAATGCTGGCACAGCGCCCGAGACATCAATGGCGACAATGCCGACGCCGCACTCTTGCTTGACCACGCCAGGTGTCTTCGGCCTACCGCCGGACGTCAGCCATGACGCGCAACTGCCCAGCGTCGGATGCCCCGCAAACAACATCTCGCGCGCAGGCGTGAAAATGCGGACCTTGTAGTCGGCCTCGCTCGTCGTCGGCGCTAACAAAAAAGTGGTCTCGGCCAGATTGGTCCAAGCCGCGAAGTCTTGCATCTGACGGTCGCTCAATCCGTCACCATCGATCACCACCGCGAGGCCGTTGCCCTTCGTCGGTTCAGAGGTGAAGACATCGCATTGGATGAAACGCCGCGAGCGCATTGGATGGTCGTCCATGGTGTAGAAACAGTGGCTGGAGTGTGCGGCCAATCTGAAGGAAATTGCAAATAAGTAAAACGAGGGCGCTGCCCTCGCGCTCCCGCAAAAGGGCTCGCCCTTTTGAAACCCTATTTTCGGCGTGGCAAAAAACGAGAGCGATCACTATATGAGGGTGAGCCTGACCTGATTTGGAGCCATCATGCGATTTTTTAATCGGAAGCCGTTCGTGCCCGTCTTGCGCCTGTCCGGCACCATTGGGTCGATGCCGCCGCTCCGCTCGGGGTTGACGCTGGCCGCAACAGCGGGTGCGCTCGAAAAAGCATTTACGGCATCGAAGGTGCCGGGCGTGGTGGTGGTGATCAACTCGCCAGGCGGATCGCCGGTGCAATCGCACTTGATTTTTCAACGCATTCGGGCGCTTGCCGCCGAACACAAAAAACGCGTGCATGTGTTCTGCGAAGACGTGGCCGCATCGGGTGGCTATTTCCTCGCCGTGGCCGGCGATGAGATTTATGCTGACCCTTCGTCCATCGTCGGGTCGATTGGTGTGATCTCGTCAGGCTTCGGCTTTGAGAAGGCGATTGAAAAACTCGGCATCGAGCGGCGCGTGCACACGGCGGGGCTATCGAAAAGTACGCTCGACCCGTTTTTACCTGAGAAACCTGAAGACATCGAGCGGTTGAAGACGCTGCAGAAAGACGTGCACGATGTGTTTATCGGCGTCGTCAAAGATCGGCGCGCGGGCAAGCTCAAGGGGCTCGACGCAGAATTATTTTCGGGTGCCTACTGGTCGGCGGCGCGGGCGCTCGATCATGGCTTGATCGACGGCATCGGCGACGTGCGGTCTAGGATGCGGGCGCTTTATGGCGAGAAAATTCAGTTGCGTGTGGTGCCGCTGGCGAGGGGTGGGCTGCTCAGCCGTCTGACGCGAGGGGCGGGCACGAGCGAGTTCAGTGGTCTGGCCGCTGGACTCGCCGATGGACTTAGTCCGGCCTCACTTATTGGCGGTAATCTGGGGAGTAATCTGGCGGCTGATACGTTGGCCGTGCTCGAAGATCGGGCCTTGTGGGCGCGGTTCGGACTGTAAAGAGCTGCCCTATCGCGCTGCGGGCAGTTCGTGGTAGCTTGCGCTTCAATCCCGGGCAATTCACTTGGGTATGAGCTGGCATGGTGGAGGTTGGTGATGCCGCAATTTCTGATCCTTGCTGCTGTCGGTGCGGGCCTCTACGCGGGCTATCGGGCGCTGCGGAGCGTGGGCGAGAAAATGGCCGCTGACATGCAGAAGACCCAGGACGAGTTGCGCCAACGGGCCGCGGCACGCACAGACGCTAAGGACTTGGGCACATTGTCCTACGACCCTATCAGTGGCGAATATAAGCCCAAGGCGCGGGACTGATTTGCACTCAGCGTCGCCCGCAACGGTCCGCGCCGGAATTGAAGCAAGCACGGTCGGCTAGGCTGCAACAGTTCGTAGCGGTTGGGATCGGGATAACTTCCTAAAGCTCACAGCATCATCTGTGGTCAACTGTCGGTCGATCTGCGCCGCTCATTGTCGTTTGGAACTTCTGTCGAAT
Source organism: Hyphomicrobiaceae bacterium (assembly GCA_040080145.1). Taxonomy (GTDB): domain Bacteria; phylum Pseudomonadota; class Alphaproteobacteria; order Rhizobiales; family Hyphomicrobiaceae; genus JANXVY01. Next base: position 791 of record JBEBJA010000041.1, on the reverse strand, counting down.
TCCTTGCCATCACGGTCGATTAACAGATATTGGCTGATGTTGCGATCGCTATTGTAGTAGAATGTTAGTTTTTCGCTTGTGCCATCGGGGTAGCGCCTGACGATGGCATGAATTTTCCCATCGTCGGCACGAATGAATTCCGACTTTGCCCTTCTGCGCTCGCTCTTCGCGGTATGGCTCTCTATCACGCCGGCCTGCTCGAGGATGTGCTCCGCGAACTCCGGCCGAATGAATGGATCGCGCTCAATCGCCGGCGTGACATGACTGAATGTAGTTTTGGCGGTAGAAAAACTGATGGCCACCTGAACCAGAAGCCCAGCTATGACAATGCCAATGGCGTAGAGTTTTTTATTGATGTATCGCCTACCCGCTGCATCGTCATCGAGAATTGGAAATCGACTGTAGGCCGCCTCGCGCGTTGTCGGATTGCGCGTGACATCCCTGCCTGCTGTGCGCTTGCCAAATCCATCCATCAGCAACGGTCCCGGGAAAAATGTCTGCAACGTCAATTTTGGTCAGTTCTGGATGCAAAATACTTGCGAAAACCTAAAATACTTATAAGGGGCTAGCTGCCTCTGCAGGCCCCCGCCGTGACAGGGGGCTGGATTTGCGTATAGTGCGCGCAAATTGATCCTCAAAGCAGAGCCTCCTCATGTCGCCCAATGCCCAGACTGCATCCAAGACTGTCGCTGCCCCTCCCTTCGGCGCGTTGCAGCCTAAAAAATCGTTTCAGGACCTGATCCTGACGTTGCAACAGTTTTGGGGGGCGCAGGGCTGCGTGATCTTGCAGC
>JBEBJA010000255.1:0-4722 GCA_040080145.1 Hyphomicrobiaceae bacterium | reverse complement strand
TGCCGCGCGCGCCGCCGCCGCCGAGGGCTAAGGCGATGGAGGGGTGTGAGGCGCGGGTCGCCGTGACGCGCGGTTTGGGTGTGGCGGTGTCCTGCATGAAGGGAGTGTAGCGTGGGGGGAGTGCGGTGGCGAGGGGGCGTTCGGCTGTTGTTTGTGGAGCGCTTGCCTGGGTTTGTATTCGGGGCAACTGGAAACTGGCCCAGCTTTATGTTAGGCTCACCGCATGTTTGAGAGACACCGCACGACGACACCATTGGCACCGCCGCTCCACGCGGGCGATGTGCGCCGCTTCGGCCCTGATGGCGTGCTCTATGAAATCCTCAAAGTGCCGGTGAGCGGTGACAAGGCACTTATTCGTGTGCTCGACACGGACGAAGAACTCGCCTACGCGATCAGCAAAGTTCTTGCCGATCCAACCGACTGATGTTTGCGATCTCGTTCGACCTCACCGTTGCTGCCGTAGCATCACCCCAAGGGTGTGGCTCAAGCATGCAGCGACCTTCGCGCCACCTTAAAAACCTATCGGTTCGAACGGATCCAAGGCAGCGCTTATCTCTGCGATAGCGAAGACCTCGGCAACCTGTTCGATGCTCTCAATGCCCTGAAGGCTTTGCCGTGGTTTCCGCCCGTCGTGCGCGATATTCGCGCCTTCCGCGTCGATCAATGGTCAGGCTTTACCGACCGCATCAAACGCCAGTAGCGGCGCGAGAACGAAGAGTAACTGCTTTTCCGCTATGACCAGCACCGAAACCATCGCCGCCTCGGCGTGATGGAGGGGATGAAGCGCGGATCGTCGTGACGCGCGGTTTGGGCGTGGCGGTGTCGTGCATGGGGGGAGTAAAGGAGGGGGCACTGACCGGTGGTGAGAGCACCCAGTTTCATTTTTTGGCCGGCTTTGATCGAGGGGGGATAGATTGAGGTTGTGTGGCCGGGTCCTTCGGATCAAGCCCAGGGGCAAGCAAGCCCGGCCATGGAGTAGTGGAGTCGATGGCGAAAAGATAGATAAGTCTTTGTGCGTTGAACTTAGTGCTGTTTATGTTGAGAATTGTCGTGGGTGGCCGCCTGCGCGGCCATGACGAAAGTTGGGGCGGTGAGGCGGCTTGCTACGCCCCCCGCTCCACGGCGCGCCAGCCGATATCGGTGCGGTTGAAGCCGCCGGGCCAGGAGATTTTTGAGATGGCGGCGTAGGCGCGGGATTGGGCTTCGGCCACCGTTGCGCCGCGTGCGGTGACGTTTAGGACGCGGCCGCCGTTGGCGAGGATTGCTGCGCCTTCGGCGCGGGTGCCGGCGTGGAAGATCTGGACGCCGGGCATGGCTGCGGCTTCGCCGAGCCCCAAGATTTCAGTGCCGGTTTGGGGTGTGCCGGGGTAGCCGTTGGCGGCCATGACGACGGTTAAGGCGGCGTCGTCGTGCCAGAGCAGGCCTTGGCCGTCGTTGCCGAGGAGGCCGTGGGCGGTGGCGAGGAGGGCCGAGAGCAGGTCGGATTTCAGGCGCATTATCAGGACTTGGGTTTCGGGGTCGCCGAAGCGGACGTTGTATTCGATGAGTTGCGGGCCTTTTTCGGTGATCATCAGGCCTGCGAACAGGACACCCATGAAGGGGGTGCCGCGTGCGTTCATGGCAGCGACCGTGGGGCGGATGATCTCGGCCATGGTGGCCTCGACGCGTTCGGGCGTCATGATGGGGGCGGGCGAGTATGCACCCATGCCGCCGGTGTTGGGTCCAGTGTCGCCGTCGCCGACGCGCTTGTGGTCTTGCGCGGTGGCGAGTGCGACCGCGTTGGTGCCGTCGCAGAGGGCGAAGAAGCTCGCCTCTTCGCCGATCAGGCATTCCTCGATGACGACGCTGGCACCTGCCGCGCCGAGGGTGCCCTCGAAGCAGGCGTCGATGTGGGCGCGGGCTTCGTCCATGGATTCAGCGACGACGACGCCTTTGCCAGCCGCCAAGCCATCGGCTTTGACGACGATGGGGAGGGGCTGTGTTGCGAGGTAGGCCAGCGCTGCGGCTTTGTCCGAGAAGCGGCCGTAGGCGGCGGTCGGGATGTTCACCTCGCGGCAGAGGTCCTTGGTGTAGCCCTTGGAGCCTTCGAGTTGGGCAGCTTTGGCGGTCGGGCCGAAATGAAGGATGCCGTTGGCGGCGAGCGTGTCGGCAAGGCCTGCGACGAGCGGGGCTTCGGGGCCGATGACGACGAAGGCGATGTCGTTCTTGCGGCAGAAGGCGAGGACCGCGTTGTGGTCGGCGGCGTCGAGGGGGGAGCAGGTGGCGATTTGCGCGATGCCGGCGTTGCCGGGGCAGACGTGGAGTTGCGACAGGAGGGGTGAGGATGACAGCGCCCAGGCCAGGGCATGTTCGCGGCCGCCGGAGCCGATCAGGAGGACGTTCATGGATGCGCTCGCCGGAGTTGATTGGAAGCGGCAGGCATGAGGGACGGGGGAGGGGGAGTCAAGGTGACAAGTCGTTGTTGGGCGGCGGTGCGTCAACCATTTGTCATCCTCGCGCTTGGTGCGGGGACCCATTCGTCAGCGAGGATAGCGAAGCAGTTGGAATTGCAATGGCCGCAAGGGTGCGGACAACACTGATCGCTCCGTCATGTGGATGGATGGGTCCTCGGGACAAGCCCACGGCTGTCCGGTTTAATTCAATGCCGCTTCTTTCGTTTCCCCGGACGGCCCCTTTACTTGGCCGATCCGGGGCCTTTACCTGCGCGAACGTGACAAAGATCCCGAATCAGCGTGCGCAAGAAGGCGCACTTGTCCGGGAAAACAGTGGTGGGGACGAATTGTGTCTCGGCAAACAGCCAAGCCGGAATCTCAACGCTGTTACAGTGCTGTGCGGCCTCGGGTGAAATAACGAACCGGACGGTCGTGGGACAAGCCCGAGGATGACAATTGAGAGAGCGCGGCAAGACGGGGAGCGTGCCGGTTACGCGAGACCCAGCATGAGTTGCAGGTTTTGGACGGCGGCGCCGGCGGCACCTTTGCCGAGGTTGTCGAGGCGGGCGACGAGGACGGCTTGGTGCAGGGCGTCGTTGGCGAAGACGCAGAGTTCGAGTTTGTCCGTGTGCGCCAAAGTTTCGGCGGCGATGCGGCCCCGGAGGGCTGTGGTTGCTCCGGGAATGACGGTGATGAGTTTGGAGCCTTTGTAGTGGGTGGCGAGGGCTGTTTCGAGGTCTGCGGCGTTGGGAAAGCCTGGCAGCGTGTCGAGGTGGAGCGGGATGGAGACCAGCATGCCTTGCGCGAAGTTGCCCACCGAGGGCACGAAGATCGGGCGGCGGGTCAGTTTGGCATAGGTCTGCAACTCGGGCACGTGTTTGTGCTCAAGGTTGAGGCCGTAGAGTTCGAAGGCGGGCGCGGTTTTAGCCACTTCGTAGGCCGCAATCATGGCGTTGCCGCCGCCGGTGTAGCCGCTGACGGCGTTGACGGTGATGGGGGTATCGGGGGCGATGAGGCCGCGGTCGATCAGCGGGCGCAGCAGGGCAATCGCGCCGGTCGGGTAGCAGCCGGGGTTGGCGACGCGGCGGCTGTCGCGGATGGCTTGGGTCTGGGTGGCGTCGCGTTCGGCAAAGCCATAAGTCCAGCCCGGCGCGATGCGGTGGGCGGTCGAGGCATCGACGATGCGGGGGCTGTTGGTGCCGAGGGTGTCAGCGAGGGCGACGGCTTCGATGGCCGCGTCGTCGGGTAGGCACAGGACGACGAGGTCGGCTTTGGCCATCATCGCTTTGCGGGCGTCCGCGTTTTTGCGTAACGCGGGGTCGATGCTGATGACGTCGACGGTGGGGAGGGCGGCCAAGCGCTCGCGGATTTGCAGGCCTGTGGTGCCGGCTTCGCCGTCGATGAAGATTTTCGGTTTGATGGTCATGGGGGCTGCGTCCGCTGCGAAGTTGTGAGCGGTGGGTATGGGGTAGCGGGTTGGGTGTCAATGTGACGAGGGACCTGCTCGCTTTGCGATAAGGGCTGCCGCCCTTAACCCGCTTGTCGATGCTGGCATCGCGGGGCGATGACGGGTGACCCCTCAAACTCCCCTCTTTTGGGGACTTTAGAGAAAGTTCAAGCGAGAAGGCGGGTGCGGATCAGCCGCGGGCTGCTGCCGGTACGTCGACTGGTCGAAGAATAGCGACGCTGAATAGAGTCTGATGTTCTGTTTTGGTTGGTTTTTCGAAGCACACGATGAGTTTCCATCTGGATTCCAAGGGCGGCGTATACTCGCTGAACCAGCTTTGTCCTTTGGGCGACCACATCTTGCTAACTGGACCGAATATGTCCTCAAGAATCAAAAGAGCGTCGTCATCGGTCGTTGCAACGCGACGCCTGGGACAAATGACCAGGGACAGATCGGGATTCCAGATCACCTCGAAAGTTGCTGCGATCTTGCCAATTTTAGCGCCGCGCCAAATGTTCGTGTGTCCCTGCTTTTGCGTTGGTTGGAGCGGTGTCAGACCTAAACACGTCGCGATGCTTGGCGGAGCGTTATCAAGTCCTTGTTCGACCAGCCGTTTCAGGCGCGCGAGGATGGGCCTGAGTTGCCGGCTGGTCTCGAAGCTCAAAGGTTTTGAGGTCATGCGCTTTTATCTCTGTGCGGTCAGTAGCTATGAGGAGGGACCAGATTTTCACTCTCACTCTGGTTTCGCTGCCGCCCCTTGCATGATTGAATTGCTCGAATCTGCGAAAGGTTAGGGCGACCCTCCAGAAGGTGGCCGCCTTCTGGAGGGTTGGATCGGCGGGA
>JBEBJA010000142.1:0-4751 GCA_040080145.1 Hyphomicrobiaceae bacterium | reverse complement strand
GCGTCGCGAACTTCGCGAGCAGCTTCGGGTTCACCTCATGGTGCCGTTGAAGCTGCTTCAACGCCGCGATTTGCTGGCCGAGTGGGGTTTTGGCTGGGATGGACATGAGACAAGCCTCTCTCGACGGCTAGGGCGTCGAGCCTCAACCGGGACGGGTTTTTAAGTGACGGGTGGAATTGCCCCCAGGGAGGCGTGAGTTATCCGGCTTTTTTCATCGGCTTCGCGGTCTGCCGCTTGATCTTTGCCGCCCTTCGACGTTTGGCTATGGTGCGGATCTTGGTGAGTCGGTTGCCCTTGTCGTCGTAACGGTCTGGCCAGAGCGTATGCAGGGGCACGCCGATGAATTCCGAGATCGCGATGTCGGCGGTTACAATCGCGCGCTGGCGGTTTAGGCTTGTTCGAACAGACGAAGGGTGAAGCCCGGCGCGTACAGCAAGGTTGGATAGAGTTTCGCCGCGCCGCTTTATCTCAGCAGCAATAGCGTATCGGTCCCAAGTTTGTGGCATGTCGGCGAAGCTCCAAGGGCCTTAGTGGCATCGTTTGACGCGTAAGTGGTATCGAAAGGTAACATGCAGTGATTTTTTCCGAACAGTCAAGGGGGCCATGTAAGCAATTGGCAAAAATACTTCAGCGCAGCGTTGCTGAACGATGACGACTGCCAAGGCCTTCGCGATCGCAGCCTATGAACTGACGCTTGAGCAGCGCATCGCGCAGCTGGTTGAAATGGTCGGTGGACAGATGCGTGCTGCTGAGATTGCAGGGGTAAGCCGGACGGCCATTCATAAGTGGCGCAATGGTCAGGCGCGCATTCCCATTGCCGAGATGTTGCTACTGGCTCGCGCTGCTGGCGTGTCTTTGGATTGGATCGCCACCGGCTATGACCGGCGTCCCGATCTGCCCGCGAGTAGTGCGGGCGGGTTCAAGGTACTTTATCGCTACGAGGCGTCTCTATCAGGCAAGATGATCGAAATTGCCGATAACGGCGGGACCGATCTTGCGCTTCGCGAAACGTGGCTGAAAGAGATGGGCATGCGGCTCGATACGACCGGAGTGTTCGAGGTGCGCGACGATGCTATGGTCCCCACCATCCCCGAGGGGTCACTGCTGATCGCCGACCGGTCAGTGACGGCGCTGACGCGGTCGGGGATCTATGCCATCATCGGTGCGAATGGCATTGCGGTGCGTCGCGCGCAGGTTATGCTTGATGGCACAGTAAAACTTATTGCGGACAATCCGCGCTATGAGCCGGAAGTGTTGTCGGCGCAGGCGGCTGGTTTGCTGCGGATCGCGGGTCGGGTGCGCGCTGCTCTGGTCACACTCTGACCGGTTGAGCGTTCAACTTAAAACGCGAAAAAAAGCCATGGTTTTGGGATGGGGGTCATAGAGCTACCTAAAATTCCACTAATCAGCTGTAATCGCTTGCGGCGGGGGCTTGAGGCGTCGTTTTAGATGGTCTTAAGGTGCCGTTAAGCACGTTTTGCCCCGTCACACGCGGGAGCGGGTGCAACTTGAGCGGTTTTGATGTGGCGGGAGACGAATATGGTAGCGGGGCTGTTCCGGTTGGCTCGGGGGGTGATTGTGACCGGCCTCGTCCTTTTGGGTTTGCTGTTGACCTTGGTCGCTGCGAACCAGCAGGGAGCGACGGAACGGGCCGCCGTCTCGCAGCCGCGCACGTCCGTCGAAGACATGACGTGCGGCGAGGTCCGGGGCATCTTGGACGCGGCCAATTCTGACAAGTCGAGGATGCGCGCGATCATCGACGCGACCGACCGTATTTACGCCGCGCTCGACGCCGAACGGGCAGGCGCTGGCCGTTCGCGAATTTACGCACGGATGAGCGCGGACGGGCGGCTCACCACGCAGGCGATGGCGACGGCGCGCTGCGAACGTCACCCAGCCGAAACACTGCGGCAAGCGGCGGTCGCGGTCTACGAAGGCCGTGAATCGTTGGGGCGTTCGCTCGGGTTGGATGACTGAAAATAACTGCGCCCGGCACTGTTGACGCCGTACCTCAAACAAGGTACAAACTAGCCCATGAGACGAGCCAATCAGGGCCGCTCAATCTCTCGGAGAGAACCAATGGAAAATTACGCAGCTACGCTGGCCTACAACACGTCGTCGGGTAAATCTGTTGTCTCGCTCGGTTTTACCGATGAGGCACCGGGGCACGTGCCATCGGGTCCAGTGTATAACAACGTCAGTCACCGGAGCGCTGTGCTCCGCACCGTTGATGAGCTGGTTCGCTGGATCGATGCCAACGCCGACCTCGCTCACTGGACGCTCTATAGTGTTGTCCCTCCGTGTGGCGGCGTGCCGGAACTGCACGTCGCTCCGATGGCTGGAGCCACCGCCGCAATGCGGGCCGCGAAACGGGATTACTGCGCCGTGTCGGTTTGGGCCAGCCGCTCCCCGAATGGATTGTTTGTTGCTGACGGCGAATAATGAAACCCGCCCGTCGCACCAAAGGGCCGCGTCCCCGCGCGCGGTCCACCTCGCGGCAGCAGGCCGCGATCTGGGCGCACGTCACAGCCACGCAGGAGTGGACGACGCGCGCCGTGCACGAGGCGACCGGCGTCCCGCTCAGCACCGTACAGCAGTACGTGGTGGCGCTCGAACGCGGTGCATTTGTCAAACGCATCCGGCGCGGTGCGGCAACCCAAACAGGAGCCGAGCCCGACATATGGCGCACACACTGGACCGCCCGAAAACTAGCCGAACCTCCGCTCGTGACCTACGCCAGCCGGACGGCCCGCCACCAAGGAGTGCCAACGCCATGACCGACGCTGAACGCCTCACCTCCATTGGCGAGGCCCTGTATGGGCGGACTTGGCAGGCTCAAATCGCGAGCCTGCTCGATGTCGATCCGCGCCGCGTCCGTCAGTGGCTGAGCGGCGACCGGCCCATCCCGGTTGGGGCGTGGCCGGAATTGCGGGCCGAGCTGCGGCTTCGCGGCAAATCGGCTCTCGCCCTCGCAGACAGGTTGACGGTCTAGCCCCAATCAATCCCGTCACATCCAGGCCCGGACGCTCCCGCAGCGCTCCGGGCCTTTTCGTGCGCGCGCGAACCCGACGGGATTTCCGTCACGTTCATTTCCCCCAGGGGGCAACTGCCCCCGCTCCGGCCAGGGCTCGCCTCGTGCAAATTCGGGGCATGAGCAAACATCGCGCCTCCCTCACCCTCCGCACGGCCATCAACGCGACCGGCGACGCCGCGCCCGAGTGGGTCGAGCTGCTGCCTGCCGGGCCTGAGATCAACGGGCGCGACGGGCGGACGTGGCGCATGGATAACCCCGCCGTCGTCATCGCCGATAGTGCCGTCAACGGCGCGATCCACATCGACTATGAGCACGCCAGCGAGACCAAGGCAGCGCAGGGCGGCGAAGCCCCGGCTGCCGGTTGGGTCGCGGCCATGGAAGTGCGCAACGGCGCGATCTGGGGCCGCGTCGAGTGGACGCCCCGCGCCGCACAGATGATCTCGTCGCGTGAGTACCGGTTCTTGTCGCCCGTGTTCGTCTTCGACACCGGCAACCGGCAAATCCTCTCCATCGTCTCGGCGGGCCTCACCAACCGGCCCAACCTGGACATGACCGCGCTCAACCGCGCCGAAGACAACCCCGCCCCCGAAACAGGAAAGCCCATCATGACGCCCGAACAAATCAAAGCGCTCAACCGCTCGCTTGGTCTTGCCGAAGAAGCCTCGCCCGCCGCCACGCTCGCAGCCGTCGAAGCGCTCAAGGCCGAGAAGGCCGTGGCGCTCAACGCCGCTCAATCGCCAGCGCTTGAGAAGTTCGTGCCGCGCGCCGACTTCGACGCCATGAAGGGCCGCGCCGAGACCAGCGAGACCGCGCTGAACACCATCAAAACCGAGCGCCAGACGGCTGAGATCAACGCCGCCGTCGATGCCGCCGTGGCCGCTGGCAAGATCACGCCCGCCACGAAGGACTACCACATCGCCAGCTGCAAGGCAGCCGGCGGCGTCACCGCCTTCAAGGCCTACGTCGACGCCACGCCCTCGCTGACCGGCGCGTCCGTGCTCGACAAGAAGGATGCCGCTCCCGCCAGCGGCGGCGCGCTGACCGCCGACGAAATCGCGGTCTGCCGCAACCTCGGCATGAGCGAAGACGACTTCAAGAAGGCGAAAGCCGCCTAACCCCGAATACCCCGCCAGCCCGCATGTACTGCGTAGCGAGGGGGAGCCGCACAGGTGACCAGCGTCGCGGCTCTCCCCCTCACCCCTTCTTCAAACCTCACCTCTTAGGACGTTCACCCATGGCAGCCCTGACCAAAGACCGCTCGACGCCGTCGCGCGACGGCGACTACCTCCACTTCCCCGTCAAAGGCGGCGTCAAAATCTTCGCTGGCGCGATCGCCGTGCACACCACCGGCTTCGCTAAGCCCGGCATTACCGCCACCGGCCTCATCGCCCTTGGCCGCGCCGACGGCTTCGTCGACAACACCAACGGTGCTGACGGCGACACCTTCGTGCGCATCAAGCGCAAGGGTGCGTTCCGCTTCGACAACCTGTCGACCGACCTCGTGCCGCGTTCGCACATCGGGCTCGATTGCTACATCGTCGACGACGCCACCGTGGCGTCCACCGACGGCGCGGGCACGCGCTCCATCGCGGGCAAGGTCGCCGATGTCGACGACGACGGCGTGTGGGTCAGCTTCTGATCCGCACTGCCTGATCTCTCCCCCTTTGCCCGTCCGGGCATAAACCTCACTTGAAAAAGGCATGAACCGATGATCATC
>JBEBJA010000222.1:0-4772 GCA_040080145.1 Hyphomicrobiaceae bacterium | reverse complement strand
TGCTGGTGGTCGGGCGGAGCGTAGCGCAGCCTGGTAGCGCACTTGCTTCGGGAGCAAGGGGTCGGGAGTTCGAATCTCCCCGCTCCGACCAACAAAATCAGGCGTTTGGTGGTTTGTGTCCTGGGTTGTGCCAATGAAACGGCCAATGAAACTAAGGGGCCTGATTCTACTGGCGGCGATTTTAGGTGCGAGTCCAGCTTTTGCCGAACCCTCCATCCCAGCTCCGCTCAACCCAGCGGTGACAGCAGAGACAGCGGCGCAGACGATTTGCGTGCGCGGCTGGACCAAGGGGCAGCGCTCGGGCTGGTATTCGCGGCGGCTCAAGATCCAATTGCTGGCGGTCCTGGGCCTGCCACCCGAGGCGCGCCATGCCTATCAGCTCGACCACTATATACCGCTGACGCTTGGCGGCGATGCCCGCGCCGTGGGCAACTTCGCGCTGCAGCCGATTGAGGACGCGCGCCGAAAAGACAGGCTGGAACGCAAGCTGGGGTGCCTCGTTTGCACCGGGCAGGTTCAGCTTTCAGACGCCCAGCGCGCGATTAGCGAGGACTGGGGTGCGGCCTATCACGCCTATGCGCGCCTCAAATGCCGCCGGCCAGGACGAGCGGGCGCAGCAGCGGCTGTGGTGCCGTAAGTCTAGTCCTTTACGATTTTTAAGTTCGACATTTTGAGCGCCCTCTCGGATAAGGCGATGACCTCGCGAAACAGCTCAAGCGTAGTAGGTTGACGCCCGAGACGATCAGCCAGCGCGAATTTAAATTCCGCTACCGCCTGGGTTCCAAAATCGTCTTCAAGACGCTCTTCTGGTGTGCGGGCCATGACCCTAGATCCTTGCACTGTTCTTGATGGCCCCCAGCTCGACGCGGACCGTCATCGTCATCGTGTTCGCGTCGTCCGACATATCGAACGTGAACAATTCGAATGACGTTCCCTTGTAGCCGGTGAGGTTGAGTCGGCTCATCAACTTTCCTTGCAGCTTCAAAGCTAACGATTCCGCCATCTTGCATTCGTCAGTTTGCGCCATGACCCTTCCCTCTTATATGACGGTTACAACCGTGCCGTCTTTGATGACGGCAACAAACTCACCAAGCGGCAGGCGATATTCTTCAAAATGTGACACGACCTTAAGCGTTCCAATCTTATCCCTGATTGCCTGCTTGGCACGGTCGATTTTAATCCGGCGACGACGCTCTGCCACGACGCTGTTTTTTTGAGATAGCTCTTCATGAAGCACGCGATCGATATACCGCTTCGCTGCATGATCAGTGACCGGGATTGCCGAATTATCCGATGGCGCCCATGGCGTGATCAGTGGCGTGGACATCGATCCAAGCACAGTCATGGTCTTGCTCCTTATTCGCCCCCGCGCGGGCCAAAGCCCTTGGGCGGTTTCTGGTAACACCGGGCGCGGTTCCACCCGATGGCGTTCAATCGTCTGTCGAGGTCATCACCCGATAAATTCGGGTCGAACCAAAGAGCTTCTGCTTCCGCACGGGTGCGCTCGATGCCGCGCTTTGGCGGGCGGCCACCAAGCTTGCCGTTGGCTCTGGCGATCTTTGCAGACCGCGCCTTGTGACCCCTGGTCAGCACTTCGATTGCGTCGCGGATCATGTCGTCGCGCTGCGATTTGTCGGCACTTGTGCGGCCTGTAGACGTCTCAGCAACGACCGCGCCGCGTTCGTCGATCTGCTTCATGATCTCCCATAGATCGAGGCGCATGTTGTGGTTCGACCGCTTCAACCGGCGAGCAAGCACATGAAGGTGCGTCACGTGCACCGTATCGCCCCTCCGTATGTCGTCCAGCATCTGCATCCGTGCGTTCTCGTTCTTCTCGCTATCGTAGATCGTGCCCATTCCAACCGCTTCCAAACTCGCGCGCTGTGCGCTTGCCGGATGCCTCGGGAGAGGCTGCGTATAGCCGATCCGGTTCTTCGGAAACCCGTTATTCACAAATGTACCTTTGCGCTTTCCAAACGTCAAGAGCCGTGCTACATCATGCACAGCATAAGCGTTTGGAAAGCGCAAATCGTATCGCGAAACATCAACGGCGCTGCTAAGATGCGAGCGCATACTGGAGACCTAGCCCATGAAACTCGACAGGAACGATGATCCAAGCGGCGTCGGGAAATATGCCCTGGTCAACATGAGGCGCTACCGGGCGCTTGATGGGGCGAAGTCGGTCGAGGCATATGAACTGCTCGGAAAGCTCGATGCGCTCGGCATCATCGACAAAGGCGCGCGTGGCGAGAGCGACGAGTTTTTTGTCATCAAGCTGAAAGACAAGTACGCCGGTCCTGCGCTCGTCGCATACGCCAATGCCGCCGTTGACGACGACAAGGAATGGGCAATGCAGGTGCTCGCGCTGGCGTCACGCGCAGAGCATCACCCCGACAAAAAGCAGCCCGATTAATTTTAGCAAGAAAGTCCAGACCATGCGCCACGACTGCATGCCGACAAAGGACAGCGTAGGCTGTAGCCTCGAAGACAAGCTGGACGAAGACGACCTCGAAACGATTCTGGTTATTGCCCGCAACAAGCAGTCAGGCCGGATCACCGAACGAGAGATTAAGTTGCTCGTCGAATCCTACCGCAACTCGAACAAGTGAGACCCAGCTCATGACCACGGTCGCCTATCTAATGCGTGAGTGGCGACGGCTGGCGGGGCTCAACACATCTGCGGCCGGGGAGCGGCTAGGTCTGTCGTCCAGAGCCATCGAGGATATAGAGCAGGGCCGTCGCAGAGTGGATGACGAGCTAGCCCGGATCGCTCTGAAAAAACTGATTGAGGATACAAATAACCGTTGACAATATACGGCACATGCCGTATATTCAATTCATCAGACGGGCAACCCGATCTGACCCGCGCATCGGGTATCAGGGGTGGAGACTGAAAATGAAAAATTACAACGACATTCTCTGGAACGCGTTTGCTACGGTTGATGGTGTGACGAAATTGGTGGCTACAACGCGCCCAGGCGGAACGCGCGAGGATTGCGAAAAAGATTTGGCATGGCGGCGCAATGCCGTGGCATCCATGAGCGATCCAGCCGTTGGCCCATGGCTGCGTGCCGAGGCGGAAATTTATCGTTGCCAGTGCTACCACGATCGGCACGACATGCCACAAATTCCAGCAGGGTCGCTGGTTGTTGCATCGCTCGGCCTCGGCGTAAAATATGTAGAGGTGCTGTAATGTCAAATCATCCCAACCATTCATCGGCAGCTAAATCCGAGGCTGCCAGCACATTCCCTCCGACCCGTCTGGAGACATGCGCAACCGACCAAGAAATTGACGCAGCGATTGCTATTGATCGCGCAAAATCAGATGCGATCCGCCCCTGGATAGCCGCTCGGAATAGTGCATCCGCTGCCGCTAGCACGATTGTTCGTCGCGTTGCAGACGCAGAGATGCGCATTCAGACGCTGACAGCCGAACTAGACCGGGCGCGGCTAGATCTGGCAGATGCGCGCAATCACGCGGCAGTGTCACTGCCACCATTGCAGGCAAACGCGGTTCGAGCATCACGGTTATTTGAATTGGCGATGTCTGCAATCATTGACGCTACGACAACCTCTAAAAAGTGGCGCGTTGCTCGTAGTGGCCGGATCGTCTCACTCAATGGCGAAATTGATCTGGGACGAACGGACTACGCAACTGAAATTGAACTAGAAAAACGATAACGATCCCCGCCGGCGCGGGGCTGAACCGCTTACGTCAAGACGGATCAAAATTGATCCATGCACACGCAGGGCTAAACATGACAAGGAAACCTCGAAAATGGCCGACTTCGTGCTGTCTCCTGTCGCGGATATCCTAGCGCTCTCCAGTCCACGCCCGTGGCGCTACATCAATGAACCGAGCCCACTCACGGGAGGACGGCGCGACCGAATTGAGGATGCGAACGGTGGCGACGTCATTGATAATGTTGGCCACCTCGATGGCCCGCTGATCTGCGCTGCCGTCAACTATTTGTATTCACGCGAAATCGAGGCTGAGATCGCGGTTACAGATTTCATAAAAACCAACAAGGACCTAACACTTCGCCCGCGTCAGCACCGCCACCATCTGTCCCTCGAATGCCTCCCGGTCGTGCTGCAGCTCCCCATGCCCGTACACGTCCTCGCAGGCAATCCCGAACCGCGACCGGATAGCCTCGACAACCGCCAGCCCGGCCTGTACCTGTTGCGGCGTCAAATCCTCCCATATGCACTGCTCCGTCGCGGCCTTTCCAGGCTTGACAAGGCAAGCGCCGACCATGGACACGCCGATACTATTCGCGTTCCAAACATGAGCGCCGGCCGCTTTGCGTTCCTTCGCTCCAACCGGCTTGACGTGGTTGGTGCGGCGGGTGAGCGGCGCGCCCTGCGCAATGCGGCCCTCGGAGTCGATGTAAATATGATACCCGTATGACCCGCCCCGGTCGCTGTCCTCGTTGTGACCATACCGGACCATCTTGAGCAGGCTTTTGCCCGCCGTGTGGTGGATGACGACAGCTACCGGTGGCACCGCGTGCTCGGTGGCGCTTTTGCCATACGCTGCATCGGGCTTGCCCCAATAGGCCACCGGGTAGCCCGGCACGGTCAGCACATCACCGGGCTTGGCCCGGCGCAGCCACGCCAGCGGCCCCGGCATCGCCGCCCGCCATGGGATAGTGACCACGCGCACAACCGCCTCGGTCGTTCCGGTGAGGTGCGCCACGCCAAGGCCAGCAAGCAGTACACAGCAAAAAATGATGCCCGCCCCGAGCGGATCGGAGCGGGCGGCGCGGATG
>JBEBJA010000054.1:0-4796 GCA_040080145.1 Hyphomicrobiaceae bacterium | reverse complement strand
TCTTCGCGGGGGACGGGGACGACGGCGCCGCGCAGGGCCCGGCTGACGCCGCCGTGGGAAACGACGATGCTGTCGCGCTCGATGGTGTCGAGCCAACCTGCAATGCGCACGGTCAGGTCTTCGTAGCTCTCGCCGCCCAAGGGACGCCAATGCCACCAGTTACGGGCGCGTTCGGCGACGCCTTCGGGGTCGGTGTTGGGCAGGTCGGCGGCGAGTTGGCCTTCCCAGTGGCCATAGTTCATTTCGCGCAGGCGGTCGTCGAAATGGACGCCTTCGCCGGGTAGTCCGATGGTGCGGCGGATGATGGCCATGGTTTCGCGCGTGCGCCCAAGGGGGCTCGCGATATAGTCGAGCGAGATGACGTCGGGCAGTTTCGCCTTGAGGGTCAAGCCGTTCTGGAGGGCTTGGCCGCGGCCCTTGTCATTCAAGGGGATGTCGACCTGGCCCTGGTAACGCGCCGCAGCATTCCAATCGGTCTCGCCGTGGCGGACGAAATAGAGGGTAACGCCGGGTTTCATCGGGGTGGGTTTACTCTTCGCTGCGGGCAACCGAGATGTCGGGGGCGTCTTCGTTCTTCATGCCCTGGACGTGATAGCCGCTGTCGACGTGGTGGATTTCGCCGGTGACGCCGCGTGACAGGTCTGACAGCAGGTACAACCCTGCGCCGCCGACATCTTCGATGGTGACGGTGCGGCGCAGCGGCGAATTGTACTCGTTCCAGCGCAGGATGTAGCGGAAGTCGGAGATGCCGGATGCGGCTAAGGTCTTGATGGGGCCAGCGGAAATGGCGTTGACGCGGATATTGTTCTTGCCGAGGTCGGCGGCGAGATAGCGGACGCTGGCTTCAAGCGCTGCCTTGGCGACGCCCATGACGTTATAGTGGGGCATGACCTTTTCGGCACCGTAATAGGTCAGCGTGACCATCGAGCCGCCGGAGGTCATGAGCTTCTCGGCGCGCTGGGCAAGGGCTGTGAACGAATAGCAGGAGATCAGCAGGGACTTGGTGAAGTTGCCTTCGGTGGTGTCGACGTAGCGGCCGTCGAGCTCGGCTTTGTCGGCGTAGGCGATGGCGTGGACGAGGAAGTCGAGCTTGCCCCATTTCGCGGTAATTTCCGCGAAAACGGCGTCCATGGAGGCGGTGTCGGTCACGTCGCAGGGAAGGACGATGTCGGAACCGAGTTCGGCGGCCAGCGGAATGACGCGCTTTTTGAGTGCATCGCCTTGATAGGTCAAAGCGACTTGAGCGCCTTGCTGCTGGCAAGCCTTGGCGATACCCCAGGCAATCGACCGGTTGTTGGCCACGCCCAATATCAAGCCGCGCTTGCCGGCCATGAGGTTTCCGGTGGCTGCCTGAGCGTTGTCGTCTGCCGTTGTCATCGTTGCCTCAGCCGTTCGTGTACGAGTTCGAAAATTCAGCGGCACTCTACACATATGGAGCCGCCGGTCCAGATGGCATGGTGCGGTGCGGCCCTGCAAACGCTGGTTCGCCAGCACCGGCTAAAGGTATGAACCTAAAGTCGGTTGTCCGGCGTTGATCCAGCCCCTTGCGCACGCCCCAATCGCCCTGCACAAAACAGCAGACGCCCCGTTCGACCTAATGGGTGCCAAAAAAAGTCTAGGGAGTTAGCATAAATGGCCGCATCAAGCACATTTAAAGCCGTGTACGAATCTGCCCGCACCAAGCCCGAGGCATTCTGGGCCGAGGCGGCCCGCGACATCAGCTGGTTCAAGCTGTGGGACAAGGTGTTCGATCCGTATGGCGGACTCTATGGGCGGTGGTTCGTTGGCGCGGAAACGAACACGGCTTATAATTGCCTTGACCGGCATGTGGCTGACGGACGTGGCGCACAGCCAGCGCTGATTTATGACAGCCCGGTTACCAATCAGGTGCGTTCGTACACTTACTCGGAATTGACGGATGAGGTTGCGGCGCTGGCGGCTGTGTTGCGCGACGAGATGGGCGTCAAAAAGGGCGACCGCGTCGTGATTTACATGCCAGCGGTGGCGGAAGCGCCGATGGCGATGCTCGCTTGCGCGCGGCTGGGGGCGGTTCACTCGGTGGTGTTCGGCGGGTTTGCGGCGGCGGAGCTTGCGGCGCGGATCGACGATTGCAGCCCAAAGGCGATTATGGCCGGGTCGTGCGGCATCGAAGGATCGCGCATCGTTGCCTATAAGCCGTTGCTCGACAAAGCCATTGAGCTTGCGGCCCATAAGGTTAGCAAGGTTTTGATCCTGCAGCGGCCAATGGGCCAGGCCAGCCTGATTGAGGGCCGCGACCTGGATTGGGCCGCGTCGACCGCAAAGGCCAAGGCCGAGGGACGCAAAGCGCCGTGCACGCCTGTTGCCGCGACCGATCCGGCTTACGTGCTGTATACGTCGGGGACGACGGGCCAGCCTAAAGGCATCGTGCGCGACGTCGGGGGGCACATGGTGGCGCTGAAGTGGTCGATGGTGAACCACTACGGTTTGAAGCCGGGCGAAGTGTTCTGGGCGGCGTCGGATGTCGGCTGGGTGGTTGGGCATTCTTATATCTGCTACGGGCCGCTGCTGAACGGTTCGACGACGATCATTTATGAAGGCAAGCCGGTCGGGACGCCCGATGCCGGCGCGTTCTGGCGGGTGATCTCGCAGCACAAGGTGTCGGCGTTGTTTACCGCACCGACGGCGATCCGGGCGATCCGCAAGGAAGATCCGGAAATGGCAATGAAGGATAAGTACGATATGTCCTCGTTGAAGACGCTGTTCCTGGCGGGCGAACGGGCTGATCCTGAGACCGTGAAGTGGGCGCAGGAGAAGCTCGGTCGTCCGGTGATCGACAACTGGTGGCAGACGGAAACGGGCTGGCCGATTGCGGGCAATCCGGTCGGCATCGAGTTGCAGCCGGTGAAGATTGGTTCGCCGACGCTGCCGATGCCTGGATACGAGTTGCATGTTTTGAATGATCGCGGCGAACCGCTTGGACCCAACACGCCGGGTACTTTGGCGATCAAATTGCCGTTGCCGCCGGGCGTTGCGCCGACAATCTGGGGTAACGATCAGCGGTTCATCAGCAGCTACCTGAAGGAGTTCCCGGGCTATTACTCGACGTCGGATGCCGGGTTCCGCGACGAAGACGGGTATGTCTGGGTGATGGCGCGGACCGATGACGTGATCAACGTCGCCGGTCACCGTCTGTCGACCGGGCAGATGGAAGAAGTGCTGGCCAAGCAGCCCGAGGTTGCCGAATGCGCCGTGATCGGCGTGGCGGATGCGCTCAAAGGCCAGTCGCCGATGGGCTTCATTGTGTTGAAGACGGGCGTGACGCGGCCGCATGCCGAGATCGAGGCGGACGCAATCAAGCTCGTGCGTAACGAGATCGGGCCGGTGGCGGCGTTCAAGAGCGTGCTCGTCGTTGAGCGGTTGCCGAAGACGCGGTCGGGCAAGACGCTGCGTGGGACGCTGCGGTCGATAGCCGATGGCGTTGAGTACAAGGTTCCAGCGACGATTGACGATCCAGCGATCCTGGCGGAGATCACAGATGCGTTGAAGGCGTTTCAGGCGAAGAACGCGGGCGGGAAGGATTGAGCAGAGATCAGAGGGTGGTGCGGTTGCGCTGCCCTCTGGCGCTTCGCGTGCGGGCTATCGCCCACGCCCGTTTGAGGGAACCCACGGCCTTCGCCGAGGGCAAGCGTGTTCCCCCAAACCCCCTTACTCTTTGGGACTTAAGGGGGCGGCGTTGGGTAGGACGCCCGAGTGGGGTTTGGCGTTGGTGTGGATTGGCAAACCGAATAACTTATCCCGCACGATAAGTGGTCGCGTATGTTGTCAATTTCGGTGGTGGCGACCTCGGCGGTTACTACCGCGTTTCCCCCTAGGGCTTGACGGCATTTGGGCGGTCTGGTGCGGACCGAAACTTTTGACCCACAACGGACCTGAGCAGCTGCAACATGCGTTAGACGGGGGACGCACGCTATCCGTCAATCAGGCCCCAAGCCAGACGCTCGGCCTCGCAAGGCGGCTCCCAGGCGTCAGATGCAAGCTCAAAGAACTCAGGCGGAACAATCTGCGTGTAGAGGCCCGGTGAGAGGTTTCGGGCTGCTACGCGCTCACGGCGAATGGATCGCTCGGCGTCGAGGACATGGACGATGAATCTGAACCCGTCGGCGCGTGCTCGCACGTAGTACACCTCTCTCTCCCTGCTCTGGAGGAGACCTAGCTCCAGATATACTTCGGTGCCACAACTCACGACATCGCGAGCTAGGTCCCAAAGCAGATTTCGACAGCGTTCCCGTCGCTCAATATACCATGCCAGGGCGCCCTCAGCCGGCCTCGCCTCATCTCGAAAAAGACGCACCATCGAGGCATCCACGTCTAGGAGAATTGCGGGTGAATGAGCTATGCGATCTCGAGCGAAAGTGGTTTTGCCAGCTCCGACAGGACCGACAAGAAGATGTAGTGTGCCTGGAGCTATGGATGGCATGGTTCTGTTATGTCCCTCGCGATTCCGTCTTGAGGCACGACGCAAACACTTTCATGCCACACCACCTCCAATCGTGACACCCCGATCGAGAGATCGTCCAGCGGCGGACACGCCGTTGCGTTCATTTAGGCTTCTGACCTGAAGCGAATTTATGCGCTGCATCATCAAAGCGAATTGGAAAGGCCGGTTATGGCCCCAAGCAGTCAGTTAATCGAATGAATTCTGTCCCGGTCGCTTGTTGTCGTGGGTGGCCGCCTTCGCGCATACGCGCTAAAATAAGCCCTTACTTTCTTCTCCCCCTGGGGAGAAGATGCCCGAAGGGCAGATGAGGGGTGCC
>JBEBJA010000223.1:0-20850 GCA_040080145.1 Hyphomicrobiaceae bacterium | reverse complement strand
CAGGGTTTCAGAAATTGCCGGGCTTCGAGGTGCCGTTGCACCGGTCGTTGACCGAGCCGGTCCTGCTCGCGGGCGCGCCGCGCAGTTTTACCATTCTCAACGGCACGCTGGCCGCCGCGATCGGCTTGGGACTGCGGCTTTGGATTGCCGGGGTCCTGATCTGGATCATCGGACATGCGGTGGCCGTCTGGGTGACGCGCAAGGACCCGGAGTTCCTGACCGTGCTCTCACGCCATGCCCGCCACAAGGGAGCCTTGTCATGCTGAGCCTCGCCGCATACCGCAATCACGACACGCGGCTGGCCGATTATCTACCGTGGGCGTGCCTCGTGGCACCGGGCGTCGTGTTGAATAA
This sequence comes from Hyphomicrobiaceae bacterium, assembly GCA_040080145.1. Classification (GTDB taxonomy): domain Bacteria; phylum Pseudomonadota; class Alphaproteobacteria; order Rhizobiales; family Hyphomicrobiaceae; genus JANXVY01. The sequence continues at coordinate 20,496 of JBEBJA010000223.1, read as the reverse complement.
GGACGGCAGTTTCCAACGCACGTTGCGCTATCGCGGTCCCGATCTCGACAGCGCGACCGAGGCTGAATTGGTCGGCGTTTCGGCGCGCCTCAACAATATCCTGAAACGGTTTGGTGAAGGCTGGGCGCTGTTTTGTGAAGCAGAGCGTGTTCCGGCTGAAAGCTATCCGCCCGGCCGGTTTGCCGATCGGGCGTCCTGGCTGGTCGATCAGGAGCGCCGCGAAGCATTCGAAGCTGCCAGCGCCCACTTCGAGAGCCGGTATCATCTGACGTTTCTGTTTCTGCCGCCACCCGATGCGGCGAACCGAACCGAGCGGTTGTTCTACGAGCGCGCCGAACCAGCAGGCGCCACAACCGACGTCAAGGCGCATCTGGCGGCGTTTCTGGTCGAGACGGATCGCGCAATTGAAATGATGGCCGCGCTGCTCCCGGAGGTGCAGTCACTCAACGACGCCGAAACGCTGACCTATCTGCACGGTACGATCTCCGACAAAGGCCATGCCGTCGCCGTCCCGCAGACGCCGGCCTATCTCGATGCTCTGCTCTGCGACACGCCGTTGCTGGGTGGGCTCGAACCGAAACTCGGAGCACTGAATCTGCGCGTGCTCACGATATCGGGATTTCCGAACGTGACGACGCCTGGCCTGCTCGATGCGTTGAACGACCTCGGGTTCAGCTATCGCTGGATGACGCGGTGGATCCCGCTCGACAAACACGAGGCAACCCAACAGTTGACCAAGCTACGGCGGCACTGGTTCGCCAAGCGCAAATCCGTTGCGGCTGTCCTGCGAGAAGTAATGTTTAACCGCGAGACCACTCTCGTTGACCCCGACGCCGAGGCGAAAGCCGAGGATGCCGACGCGGCACTGCAAGAACTCGGTGCCGATGATGTTGCCTACGGCTACGTGACCGCGACGATCGTGGTTGCCGACACGGACGCCGGACGCGCCGAACAGATGCTGCTGGCCGTCGAACGGATCGTCAACGGCTGTGGTTTCGTCACCATCCGTGAAAGCCTTAACGCGGTGGAAGCCTGGCTCGGCGCGTTGCCGGGCAACCCATATGCCAACGTGCGTCAACCGATTGTTCACACGCTCAACCTCGTGCACCTGATGCCGGTCTCGGCGGTGTGGGCTGGGCCCGAAGGCAACGCGCACCTGAATGCGCCACCGCTGATGATCGCCGAGACGCGCGGCGCCACGCCATTCCGGCTCGATCTCCATGTCGGCGATGTCGGGCATACGTTGATCGTTGGCCCGACCGGTGCCGGCAAATCGGTCCTGCTCGCAACTCTCGCGTTGCAGTTCCGGCGTTTTATTGGGGCGCAGGTGATCCTATTCGACAAGGGTCGTTCGGCGCGGGCTGCCGTACTTGCCATGAACGGGACCGCGCTCGACCTGGCGCTCGATGGCGATATCGCCTTTCAGCCGCTGAGCCAGATCGACAAGCCGGGTGAACTGGCCGTGGCCCTCGATTGGGTCATAGGTCTGCTTGCCAACGAGCGCGTCGCCATCACGCCTGACGTCAAAGACATCGTGTGGACCGGCCTGCAGAGCTTGAGCACGGCGCCACGGTCCGAGCGCACGCTCACGGGTCTCGCGGTTCTCATCCAATCGAATAACCTCAGTCAGGCGCTGCGGCCCTACACGCTGGAAGGGCCCTACGGCCGGCTACTCGATGGCGCTACCGATACGCTGACTCTCGCTGACGTGATGCACTTCGAAATGGACGGCCTGATGCATTACAAGCAGCTGGTGTTGCCGGTGCTGACCTATCTGTTCCATCGCCTCGAAGCCCGCTTCGACGGCCGGCCGACGTTGCTAATTCTGGATGAAGCCTGGGTCTTCCTGGACGATCCGTTGTTTGCCGCCCGTATTCGCGAGTGGCTGAAAACGCTCCGCAAAAAGAATGTCGCTGTCGTGTTTGCCACGCAGTCGCTTGCCGATATCGAGCGATCTTCGATCGCGCCAGCGATCCTGGAGAGCTGCCCGACCCGCATCTTCTTGCCGCATGATCGGGCCATCGAGCCGCAATCGCGGGCCATCTATGAGCGCTTTGGCCTCAACGACCAGCAGATCCAGATCATCGCCCGCGCCATCCCGAAGCGCGACTATTACGCCCAAACCGCACGTGGCAATCGCCGGTTCGAACTCGGCCTCGGCCCCATCGCACTGGCACTTGCCGCCGCGTCGTCACCCGACGACCAACGGTTGATCGACGACACGCTGGCGGCCGCACCACCACCGGACTTCGCCGCTGCCTTCCTGCGCGCCAAAGGGCTGGCCTGGGCCGGAGAACTGATCGAAACGCCAGCGTCGCTTTCGACGCCGCCGCCCCTGCCAAACACGTCGGTGTCAGCATCGACCGTCGCACCTAAGCCTCCACCCAACGACTCTACCATCGCGCTGCTCAATACCTCCGCGCTCGTTCCGCCGCACTTCGCGTCGATGCCAGAGCGTCTGTCTCCGTTCCGTGTGCCACCTGCCAAACCGCAAAGGACCAGAAAATGACCCGTCTCCCAAAACGCCTGCTCAAACTGATTGCTGCAACCGCCCTGCTCGGTGCCGTCTCCGGCACCGAGGTGCAGGCACTCACAGTGTTTGATCCACTGAACTATCAACAGAACTTGTTGTCTGCCGTCCGCGCGCTCGAAAGCATTCAGAACCAGGTCCGCCAACTGCAGAATGAGGCCGACCAGATCGTCCGCATGGACCGCAATCTGCAATCGCTGTCTGGCACGGTTGCTCCGGATCTGCAGCGCACTCTCGCGCAACTTCGCGCGCGGGTCGCTGAGGGTGACGCACTCGCCCTCAAAGTCCGGGAGACCGACGCAGCCTATGACCGGCTCTACCCCAAGACCTTTGCAGGTGCTCTGACCAGCGATGATCTCTTGCGCGCGGCAAAGTCCCGTTGGAACGAAACGCATGCTACTTTTAAGCGTGCCGCCATCCTGCAAGGCGAAATCGCCGATCAGGCCGAACTCGATGGTCGACTACTCGATCAAATATCTGCGCGATCTTCGGGGGCTGTCGGGAGCCTGCAGGCCACACAGGCCGGTAACGAACTCGCTGCCCTCCAGGTCAAACAGTCGCTTCAACTCCAAACGTTGCTCGCCACCCAATCCCGTGCGGAAACCACCGCGCGTGCCCGCGACCTAACCGCCGAAGCCGAGGGTCGCCAACGACTTAAATCTTTCCTCGGCGATGGCCGGGCTTACACGCGGGGGCCGTGAGATGACACTCGTTGTAAAGTCTCGCTTCGCGAGCGAGGCCAGCCTCGCGCTCCGCTGGCGGGACACCCGCCAGACCACCCGCTTTTTTGTGTCTCAAAAAGGAGGGGGTTTGGGGGTGCCAACCCCCAAGCGGGTTGAAGGGCGACAGCCCTTCTCGCGCAGCGACCATCTTCGACAGCATCCGAGCTAAGCAACCCGCACCCACCATTCTCAATCTGATCATCACGGCACCGGCACCCGTCGGCGCCAACGGGGAAGCATTGACATGGACGACCTCAGTGTCATCGACCGGTTTACGCAAGTGTTCAGCCGGTACATCGATTCCGGATTTGGGCTGCTCGGCGGCGACGTGGCGTTTTTGACGACGATCCTGCTGTCGATCGACATCGTGCTGGCGGGACTGTTCTGGGCGCTGATGGGCGAGGAAAACGTCCCCGCACAATTGATCCGGAAGGTGCTGTACGTTGGATTCTTTGCGCTGCTGTTGAACCAGTTCCAGTCGCTGAGTGACATCATCTTTCGCTCGTTCGCCGGCCTCGGATTGAAGGCGAGCGGAACGGCTCTGACGGCAGCCGATCTGATGCGGCCGGGGTTCGTGGCAGATGCGGGCTTTGCGGCGTCACGGCCTTTGCTCGACAAAGCAGGCGAGTTGGTGGGCGTGACGACGTTCTTTTCCAACTTCGTCACCATCATGGTGCTGATGGTGGCGTGGCTGATTGTGCTGCTCGCCTTCTTCGTGCTGGCGGTCCAGCTGTTCATCGCCATCATCGAATTCAAACTGACGACGCTGGCGGGCTTCGTGCTCGTGCCGTTCGCGCTGTTCGGCCGGACGGCGTTTTTGGCCGAGCGGGTGCTCGGCAACGTGATCACGTCGGGTTTGAAGTTGATGGTGCTGGCGATCGTCGTCGGCATCGGGTCGACGATCTTCGGGACGATCGTGCCGCCACCCGGCAGCGAGATCGGACTGAAGCAAGCGGCGTCGATCATTCTGGCGGCACTATCCGTCTTCGGGTTGGCAATCTTCGTACCTGGTATTGCCGCAGGGCTCGTGTCGGGCGCACCGCAACTGGGAGCTGGGGCAGCAGTCGGGACGACGGCCGGCGTAGTTGCGAGCGGCGTTGCTGCCGGATCACTGGCATCGAGTGCCGCGCGTCTTGCCGGTCGTGCGGGCGGCGGAGCTGTTCGAGCGGGGGCATCGCTCTCGGGGACCGTATCGACGGCTTATGAACAAGGGGGATTGCGCGGCGTCGCGCAGGCCACGGTGACTCGACCGATGGCGTCGGCCGCTGCGGCAGCCGTCGCACCGGTGCGCGACGCTTATCGGCAAGGTGAAGCAGCCGGGTTGCGCGCGACAGTGCCTCCGTCGACGCCACCCGCAGCAGGAGCAGGCAGCGCCCAGCCTAATTCATCCCAGGGTGGCCAACCGCCCGCATGGGCGCAGCGGCTCTCCCGCAACCAGCGTTTGAGAGATGCGACGTTTGTCGCGGGGCAAGCCGTGCGCGAGGGCGACCGGCCCATCGGATCGGCCTCACCTGACCTCAAAGACGATAGCGGAAAGGGCTGATCCATGCGGTTCAAGCGATCGACATTGCGTTATGGCGACACGCCCCAACCGGTGACGCCCTACCAGAAGGCGGCCCAAGTATGGGACGAGCGGATCGGCACCGTCCGGGCCCAAGCTGCCAACTGGCGCGTCGCAACCTTTATGTGTCTCGGCATTTCTTTGGCACTTGCCGTGGGTCTGATCTGGCTGCAGCGCTCTGGGGCCGCCGTGCCATTCGTGGTCGAGGTGGATCGCAACGGCGGAGTGCGGGCCGTGGGCCGCGCCACCGAGGGCTACAAGCCGAGCGACGCCCAGATCGCCTACACGCTGTCCCGCTTCATCGAGAACGTGCGGGCACTGTCGATCGATCCGGTTGTGGTGCGGCAGAATTGGCTGCGGGCCTACGACTACGCCACCGACCGTGCGGCCGTGACACTCAACGAGTATGCGCGCGAAAACGACCCCTTCGCCAATGTTGGCCGACTGACGGTGTCGGTCGAAATGCAGAGTGTGGTGCGGGCGTCTGAGACTTCGTTCCAAATGCGGTGGATCGAACGCGCGTTCGAGAACGGCGCGACCCGCGACACCAAGCGTTGGACCGCTGTGCTCACGGTCGTGATCTCGGCCCCGCGCTCCGCCGAGCAAATCGCCAAGAACCCGCTCGGCATCTACGTGCATGCGCTGAATTGGTCCCAAGACCTCAACCCCGGATACGGCAAATGATCAAAGTCCTCTGGGGCACCATCGGTGTTGTTGCGATCCTTGCCGGTTGCTCACTGCCGGTCAAAGTGCCGGAAGTCATGCTGGATCCCCCTGCGTTCAGAAAAGCCGAGGTGATCCCGGAGCCGAAACCGCCAGTGCAAATCGTCGAGGTGCCGAAGCCCCTACCACTCCCCGGCCAATTGAAACCCTTGCCAAAACGCGACGTCGTTCATCCCGATACGTCGACACCCAACGAGCGGATCGCTGCTGCCAACAGTGCGGCCAAGGTCGAACCGGCCAAGGCCGGGTACATCAACGCGATCCAGGTCTACCCGTTCACCCAAGGGGCGCTCTACCAGCTCTACGCCGCCGTGAACCAAGTGACGGATATTGCACTGGAAGGCGGTGAGAAGCTGGTCTCCGTCTCGGCTGGCGACACCGTGCGATGGGTGGTGGGTGATACGACCAGTGGCGACGGCAAGGATGCGCAGGTCCACATCCTGGTGAAACCGATCGCGCCCGAACTGACGACCAATCTGGTCATCACCACCGACCGGCGTGCCTATTACCTCGAACTGCATTCGTCGGCTGCGACCTACATGGCATCGGTGTCATGGACCTATCCGGCGTCCGCGCTCCTGGCCCTGAAGGGACAAGCCGCTCAAGCGAAAGACGCGTGGGCGACGACAGTCGAGGCGGGGCTCGAAATCGACAAGCTTAAGTTCCGCTATCGGCTTGAGGGCGACGCACCGTGGAAACCGCTGCGCGTCTTTGACGACGGTACCAAGGTCTACATCCAATTCCCGGCCAACCTGAAACAGGGCGACGCGCCACTGCTGTTTGTCATCGGCGGTGACGGCAGCGCCGCGCTCGTCAACTACCGCGTCAAGGGGGCGACCTACGTCGTTGACCGGCTGTTCGCCGCAGCCGAACTGAGGCTCGGCACCGCGCCCCAACAGATCGTTCGCATCGTGCGTACCGATGCTGTGTGGAAGGAGCGCCGCGAATGACCAGCGACAACACACCTGAAGGCGCATCGGAAAAAGTCACCCCCGAAAGTCTGGAGTTGCGGGCAAAGCCGCGTCCCGTCGCGCGGATCAACCGTCGCGTCCTGGTCGCCGTGATCGGTATTGGCTGCCTGCTGTTGGCAGGCCTCGTCCTCATGGCGCTCAATCCGCCATCGTGGCGCGATGCGGCCAAGGGGCCTGAGTTGATCACCGTCGATCGCAAGCCGGCGGCCGATAGCTTCGACCGTCTGCCGTCGACGTACGAAGGCGTCGCTGGAAATCGCAATCGTCCGTCGCCCGGGGCACCGGTCGTTCTGACACCAGCCGCGCCGCTCTTGACGGAGCCCGATCCTGCCACAGAATTCGAGCGCACGCGGCTTGCCCGGCTCGGCGTTCAGGCGCGTGAGTCGACACCATTCTTTCGGTTGCAGTTGAAGGCAGCGCCCTCTGACACCGCTCGGGATCGCGGAGCCAGCGCCGCCGCGCCACCGTCGGCAATACCGCAATCGGATCTGACAGCCCTGACGACGGCAGCGGCCGAGCGGCTCCGCGCCCAGACCGATGGCACCGCTCAAACTCCGGACGCCACCGACCAGACTCGCAAACTCGCGTTCCTCAAAGGCGGCACCGACAAGGATATCTACAATCCGCATGCCCTGGAGCGTCCGGCGTCGCCCTATCAACTGCTCGCCGGGACGATCATTGCCGCCAGCCTTGTAACCGGGCTCAACTCCGATCTGCCGGGGTTCGTGATCGCCCAGGTCACGGAGCCGGTCTACGACACGGTCACGGGACGCTTTCTGCTGATCCCGCAAGGTTCGCGCCTGATCGGCAAATACGACAGCATCGTCGCCTACGGCCAGAAGCGCGCCCTCGTCGTCTGGCAGCGGATCATCCGCCCCGACGGGGCATCGGTCGTCATCGACAATCTGCCCGCGACCGACACCGCCGGTTATGCCGGTCTGTCCGATGACGTCGACCTTCACACGTGGCAGCTCTTGAAAGGCATCGGGCTCGCCACCGTGCTCGGGGTTGGATCGAGCCTCGCGTTCGGCTCGGGCAGCGGCGACAGCGACATCGTCCGGGCGCTTCGAGAATCGACCGGCCAGACCACCAACCGCGCGGGGCAGCGGTTGATCGAGCGCGAACTCAATGTGCAACCGACACTCACCGTCCGGCCCGGCTGGCCGCTGCGCATCATCGTCCATAAGGACATCATCCTTAGTCCCGTTTTGAATTGAGCAATGAGACGTGAAAGGAAACCACCATGCCGATTATCGGAACATTCAAAGCCGACAAAGACGGATATTCCGGGAGCATCAGGACGCTGACATTGAACGCCAAGGTCCGCTTCGTTGCCACTGATCAGAAGCCATCACCTCAATCGCCCGACTTCCGGATCCTCTCAGGGACGACCGAGATCGGCGCGGCCTGGCGCAAGACCGCCGAGGATCAAATGTCCTACCTCAGCGTCCGTTTGGACGATCCGACCTTTACCGCGCCGATCCGAGCAGCACTCATCGAGAAGACCGACGACGGTACTCTGCGGCTGCTTTGGCGGCGCGAGAAGCGCGACGAGAGCGGCTGATCCCGGCCGCGTTTGAACCCTCAACCCAGAACTCTTAAACGGAGCACAACCATGCCTTTCCGCGAACGCCTCGTCGTGTCTTTTCGACAGCTCAGTCGACTCCAGCGCTCGCTGAAGCGCCCGGAGCAACTTACCGACTATCTGCTGGTCTCAAGCGAAAAACTCCGGTTTGCCGATACCGACAGCAACGGCCACGTTTCCAATGCGGTGTTCGCCGTCTGCTGCCAGAATGCCCGCATGGAGTTGCTTGCCGGTGTTGGGCAAACGCTGGTCCCACACGAAGCTCAGTTCGTCCTTGGCCGGTTGGACCTCATATTCCGCCGCGAGATGCACTGGCCCGGCACAGTGCAAGTTGGAACGAGGGTTGCTCGCGTCGAGCGGTGCACCGTGCATCTGGCGCAGGCCTTGTTCGTGGATGACTGGTGCGTCGCCAGCGCGAAATCAGCCGTCGTCTTGATCAACAAGGGCACGCGCCGGCCTGAGCCGCTGTCATCCGAACTCGCAGCGCATTTGGCAGAGCTTTCTGGGCCTGCCACAAGAAACAAAGACCTTCTGCTTCAGGCGCGACGCGTGCTTGCGACATGGCCGGTGCGGGCATGACGCTTCAGGACATTGGTGCGATACGGCCTGGACGGTTGTTTGATGACGCCGCCGTCCCAAGACCATCCACCACTAACGCCAAAAAGCGACCGACCGTTGGGACAGCCCGCCCGATAACCGAATCCCAACTCGTGATATGCGTCCTTGGCCCGTTCGCGTTCGGATACTTCCTGTCCTACGCCTTCCGGACCATAAACGCGTTGCTATCGGGCGCGTTTTTGCGAGAGCTGCACATTGGCCCTGCCGAACTCGGCTTGCTCACCTCGGTATATTTTCTCGCGACCGCCGTGATCCAACTGCCGGTCGGTGCCCTGTTGGACCGCTATGGACCGCGACGTGTCCAAGGGCCATTCTTGCTTGTTACGGCACTTGGCTCCGCCATCTTCGCGGTCGCAGACGGACTGGCAGCCCTGGTTGCCGGTCGCGCGTTAGTCGGCATCGGGATCGCCACGGCCTTGATGGCCGGCCTGAAGGCCGCCGTCCTATGGTTCCCGGCCGAGCGCATCGCCTTCGCCAACGGATTGGTGGTGATGACCGGAGCGTTGGGCGCTGTCGCCGCCACGGTGCCCGCCGACCTGCTGATCGCCGAAATCGGCTGGCGGGGGCTGTTCTGGACGTTGGCGGCGCTCTGCGTGTTGTCGTCCGCCCTGATCCTTTTGGTCGTTCCAAGGACGCACGACCACCCACCCGCGCTACCCAGCGGTTCATCGGCCGGTCTCATCGCCATCTACCGGGATCGGCGATTTCTCCGGCTTGCACCGCTGTCGGCGCTGGTGATCGGCACGGCCTGGTCGTTACAGGGCTTGTGGATCGCCCCCTGGCTCGCCGACGTCGAACACATGAACCGGGCTTCCGTTGTCGGCTATCTGTTCGTGATGGGCATTGCCCTTGCCGCCGGTGCCCTCGCCCTTGGCTATGGAGCAGACTTGGCGCGACGGCATGGCGCGAAACGGGAAACTTTGCTTGCTGTCCTGGCACTCGCCTTCATACTGGCCCAACTGGCCCTGATCGCTCGCGCGCCGATCCCGATTGTAATCTGTCTGAGTATGATCGCGGCGGCCGGCGCGGCGACGGTGTTGAGCTATGCGATCCTGCCTGAGTATTTTCCCAAGGCCATGTCGGGGCGCGCCAACGCAGCCCTCAATGTCCTCCACATGTTCGGCGCCTTCCTGGTGCAATGGCTGACGGGCGCCCTGATTGCGGGCTGGCCGCCGGTCGACGGACACCCACCGATGATCGCCTATCAGACGACGTTCGGCATCGCGGTCGCGCTGCAGACAGCAGCGTTAGCTTGGTTCGTGTGGCCGCGCTCGCATCCGCGCCAGACGATCTTTACCTGCGCACCGCAATTTACACCGCGTGAACCGGCACAAGCCGCCCCGCTCCCCCCGTCCTGCTACGATCTGGCCCTGGCGGAATGGACCGCTCGCGTTACCGGCGCAAAATCAAGCCTCGTGCTTTGGCGAACGGCAGGGTGGGGATCAATCCTACTGACCGCGCTGCTCCTCGTGCAACTCGCGAGCGCCGTCTCGCAGCCGGTGGTGCCGTATTATACCGTCGGTTGAAAGTGTCGACTCCTGTTGCTCTGGCGCGATTGAACTGAACCGCTGCCGCGGTAGTGCCTAGCCGCGAGGGCGGTGCCTGTCTGTCAGGATGGTGTGTGTCGAAGACACCTCCAACAGACAGGAACTTAGCCCATGCGTGTGCGTCAGCAGCAGAACCCGTCGACTCCGCTCAACCCGTCCACCCAGCCCGTCAGCCCGCCGATCAGTCCGTTGCGCCGGCGGATGATCGAGGACATGACGATCAGGAACATGTCGCCAGCGACACAACGATCCTACCTCCACGCCATGAAGGGTTTCAACGCGTACTTCGGGCGCTCGCCTGAACGGTTGGGGCTGGAAGATGTCCGGGCCTATCAAGTTCACCTGATCTCAAAGGGTGTTGCCTGGGCGACGTTGAACCAGATCGTCTGCGCCTTGCGCTTTTTCTACGGCATCACGCTTGGCCAAAATAACGTGCCCGAACGCATTCCCTATGCGCGCCGACCAAGCCCATTGCCGGAGATTTTGAGCCAGGACGAGGTGGTCCGTTTTCTGGAAGCCGTGTCGAGCCTGAAGTGCCGCATTGCGTTGACCACGGCCTACGCGGCGGGACTGCGCGCGGATAGATAGCCGCAAAAAACGCAAGCTCAACATTCACGGGACAAGCAAGTAGTTCTTAACTAGAAAATTGATACTTCTGATCCAAGATTCGTCCGTATTTCCCCGGATGTCAACGCTGTGCAAGAATGTCATCTTCTGTGTGGCCACGTCAGCCATATAGACATTCATATTGAGAATGAGGTTCGAAATCTTCTGCACCCTGATCCAGGCGATCTCTTTGCCGCCGGCTGACTTGCCGTAGTCGATCTCGCAGCCGCCGCACTCCCCGATCGCCTGGCCTGCAGCAATCTTAGCTCGAACGTCTGGCGGAACGGTGACGAACATGAACCGGCCAGACGCCTCCAGACTGCTCTTAAACAGCTCCTCGACCTTCTTCATGCGCGCGCGTTCGGCGTCGCTGGTCGGTTCAATGGCCTCATTGTCATTCAGCAGATGTACGCCGAGAAAGGCGACAGATCTCGCTTCTGTCGCTCGTGCCCGTTCGGGCACCATGCCTGCGGACACGAGCAAGCTCAGAATGAGCCCCACCGTCCACGATGACTTGCGGGAAATCTGCCAGCTGACCCCGGACCGTCGCTTCAAGAACGCTATACGATAGAGCATCCTGCTTCCCCCATTTCAAATTGGTTCTGGCGCAAGATGGCTAGGACTTAACCGCAAGGATAGGGCGTATAGCCCGAGGAACTTTGGGCAAATTGCCCGAGAGTCGCTCGATGCGTTCTCAGCGATCAACGACTGCGCTAGGACTGTAGTGCACGAGATCGGAGAACAGGCATGCCCGCCCGAGCTGTTGAAGACGGCCAAATTGCTCAGCGCCGTAGCAACTTGGACCTCAAGTGGCTTCTGGTCCGGCGCATCGTCATTGTCGCGGTGCTGTGCGTACTGGGCGGTGCGGTCGTGGTTCTCCGCGACGTTGCCGCCGAGGCTGGACGGCAGAACCAGGAGGTGGTCGAGACAATCGGTAAACAACTTGCTCTGCAGCTCATCCGGATTGACTCGGCACTGGACCTTGCCGAACGCTTTCCGGATTTAGATGCCATAGTCAACTATACTCTTCGCCCCGGCCAGTGCGTGCAGTTTCGTCATCCTGACGGGCGCACGACTAACTCCAATTGCATCGGTTTAGATAGCAGCGCGCGACCCGCCCCGATGTTGTTTACGCGACTCTACGGCCCGCTATTCCTTGGTCCGGCGGACGTCGAGCGCCCGCTCATCCATCGCGGTCACTCGAAGGGCACGGTCAAGGCTACGATAGATTTAACAGCGGTCGCCGGCCGAGCATGGTTCGAAGTTTCCCGAATGCTTGGCCTCTGGACGGCCATGATCGCTGTCATGTGCCTTTTAGTCTACGTGGTCGTGGATCGCGCGCTTCGCCCGACCAATGAGATCCTCACCGGCCTCAATCGTCTAGCCGAAGGTGATCTCTCCTGCCGCCTCCCGCGGTTTCGGTTGCGGGAACTCGACCGCATATCAGAGGTCTTCAATGACCTAGCCCAGAAGTTACAGATCACGACATGGGAGCGGTCGGGACTTGCACGTCAATTGGTCGATGCCCAGGAACGGGAACGCAGGCATATTGCCAGAGAGCTACATGATGATGTGGCGCAGAGGTTGAGCGCCCTTAGCTGTCTTGCCACATCGATCAAGATTGCTGCCGGGCAACAAGCGACGACCGTGCAGAAGGAGAGCGACGAACTTGTTGCAATGGCCTCCGGCGCGATGCGCTCCCTGCGCGAAACGCTAACCTACCTCCGGCCTCCGGAAATTGACGATCTCGGTCTTCTGACGAGCCTGCAGGGGTTGGTTGCCGCGCAAAATCGCCGCGCACGCGACGTGACACAGGTTGTCTTACAAGCCGAGGGGAGTTTTGAAGAACTTCCCGCCGAGACCGCCGCGCACATCTATAGGATCATACAAGAAGGTTTAAACAACGCGGTAAAACATGCCAACGCCCGGACCGTGGAAATTACCCTACATAGTAGACCCGGAAACGAGGCCGGCAGGAAAGATGGATCAGGACAGATCGAGCTTACGATTGTGGATGACGGGACGGGAGCAGATCAAGTGTTGCTTGGCAACCGGCTCAACGGTTTGGGTCTTATCGGAATGAAAGAGCGAGTGTACGCCTTGAACGGGAATTTGACGACAGGCCAGAGCCCGGTAGGCGGGTTCGAATTGCGCGTCACATTTCCGACACAGACCAACACGCGAGAAGCGCCATGATCGGTCGGCCAATCCGCGTCATGCTCGTTGACGATCACGCCGTCGTGCGCGAAGGTTACCGGCGCCTCATCGAGAAGCAGGGCGATCTCGAAGTGGTCTCAGAGGCCAGCGACGCGACTGCTGCGTACATTCAATACAAGGCTACCAGCCCTGATGTTGTCATCATGGACATCTCCATGCCGGGACGTGGCGGCATCGAGGCGATTCGCCAAATTCGGCAATGGGACCCCGCAGCTCGCGTGCTTGTATTCAGCATGCATGCGAACGTCACCTACGCGCTTCAGGCTTTCCGCGCAGGCGCCAAAGGTTACGTGACGAAAAGCAGCGCTCCTGAGCTCCTCGTGAGCGCAGTTAGAAACGTTGCCGGGAATAGGCCAGCCCTCTGTCCAGAGATCTCGGAGATTCTTGCCGCCAGCCGCTTGGAGCGACATGCGATGGTACTTGAGGAATTGTCACCGCGCGAGTTCGAAATCCTGAGAATGATCCTTGATGCAAAATCGACCGACGAGATCGCCGCTGCATTCAATCTCAGTCCAAAGACGGTGGCCAATTACCACTATGCTATCAAGTCGAAGCTCGGTGTAATGTCCGACATTGATCTCGTCTACTTCTGCATGCGCCACGGTCTGGTGGCGCCCCTTGGCGTACCGGATGTAGAATAGTCTGACCGCAGCCCCTGGCCCATCGCAACGCAGCGGTGACAATGGCCCGCATGTCCGGAGTTTGGGCTTCAACTGGCCCTGATGGGCGATCTGCGACGCCCTGATTATGCCGGCAAGAAAAACACGGGAAGCTAGACTACCAAATTCCGTTCAGCCAGTGCGGCATAATCTGGAACGTGGCAAAATGCGCATTCGACGGTCCGTGCTCCAGTCGCCGCGCCATGGGTAGCAGTTACCCCGCATTACCTAGTGGCCCGCATCGGCTAATTTGACTCATGTGCATCTGCTGCGAACACTGATTCTTGCTTTGTCGGGTTTAACGACAGGGTGGGGCGACTATGTCTGCAAAGAAATTCATTGTCGAACTCGACGCTCAAGGGCGCACACGGCTCAATACTTTGATCTCCAAGGGCAAGGCGTCGGCGAAGGCGATCCTCAAGGCGCGGATACTGCTGAAGGCGGATCAGGCGGATGGTGGGCCGGCCTGGCTGGACGACCAGATCCTCAAGGCGCTCGACACCAACTTGACCATGGTGTCGCGCACCCGCGAGAAGTTCGTGACCGAGGGGCTCAATGCGGTGCTGACGCGCAAGAAGCGCGCAACACCGCCAACTCCCGCGATTTTCGATGGTGAAGCGCAAGCAAAATTGACCGCGCTGGCCTGCTCCACACCGCTCGAAGGTTACGCCCGCTGGACCATCCGCCTGCTAGCGGAGCACGTCGTTGAGCGCAAGATCGTGTCGGCGGCGCACTTCAATATGGTCGGGCGCGCGCACAAAAAAACGACCTCAAGCCGCACCTGACCGACTACTGGGTGATGCCGCCGAAAGCCAACTCGGCCTTCGTCGCCGCGATGGAAGACGTGCTCGACATCTACACACGGCCACATGATCCTGCGCGCCCGCTGGTCTGTTACGACGAGACCAGCAAGCAACTCGTTGCCGAAACGCGCGCGCCGCAGCAGATGCGGCCGGGACAACCCGCGCGTCACGACTACGAGTACAAGCGCAACGGGACAGCCAACATCTTCATGCTGTTCGCGCCGCTGGGAGGCTGGCGTCATGCCGGGGTCACGCAGCGCCGCACGGCCATCGACGATGCGAAGATCCTGCGCGATCTCGCCGACATCCACTTTCCCAAGGCCGAGAAGATCGTGCTGGTTCAGGACAGCCTGAACACGCACACGCCAGCGTCACTTTATGAAGCGTTCGAGCCGACCGAGGCGCGGCGCATCATCGAGCGGTTCGAGTGGCACTACAGCCCCAAGCACGGCAGCTGGCTCAATCTGGCCGAGTCCGAGTTGGCCGTTCTATCCGGCCAGTGCCTCGCCCGCCACATCCCCGACGCCGTCACGCTCACGAGCGAGGTCGCCGCATGGTGCAGGCGCCGCAACACCCACCACGCGAAGGCCAACTGGTACTTCACCTCAACCGACGCTCGCGTGAAGCTGAAAAGCCTCTATCCCTCGCTTTAAGAGATTCAGCCCACTAGTTGGAGTGCAGTAGTAACCGCATTGGCGTTGGCCAAGGCGCTGCAGGTCGAGGCTGATCGGCTGTCGGAGCGTGAGTCGGCCAACTGACGTCGCCTTCATACACTCCGCTGCACCCGTATACACCGCATTCACCGCGATACATCGTTCCCGGGCTGATGCTGTGGCCAGTATCCTGATGGCCCGATTGTTCATCAGCCACAGGACCACTGTCATGCGCGGACCCAAACGTATTCTCATCCTCGGCGCCTCTTATGGCGCGCTACTTGGAACCAAGCTCGCGGCCGGTGGGCATCACGTGACGCTCGTTGGCCACCCCACCGAGGTCACCCGTATCAACGACGACGGCTGCCGCCTCCGTTTGCCGGTGCGTGGCGTCGATGGCCTCATCGAGATCCACTCGAAGACCCTGGCCGGGTTCATTGACGCGGCGAGCCCGGATATCGCCGAGCCGGCACGCTATGATCTGGTGGTCCTCGCCATGCAGGAGCCGCAGTATCGCGCCCCGGCCATCCGGCGGCTGCTCGTTTCGATCGCGACGGCGGACAGACCCGTGCTGTCGATCATGAACATGCCGCCGCTGCCGTTCCTGAAACGCATCCCATCGCTCGACGCAGCCGCGCTCGAGGCCTGCTACACCGACGCCACGGTGTGGGACCCGCTCGACCCGAGCCGCGTGACGCTGTGCAGCCCAGACCCACAGGCGTTTCGTCCGCCGGGCGAGGAAGTCAACGTGCTCCAGGTGCGGCTCGCCACCAATTTCAAGGCGTCACCGTTCGAGCGCGACGACGACAATGCGTTGCTGCTGGAACTGGCTGCAAGCGTGGAGGGCGTCCGTTACGCCATCGGCGGCGACCGCGTGGAGCTCCCGGTCAAGCTGCGCGTACCCGGCTCGATTTTCGTTCCGATGGCGAAGTGGTGCATGTTGATGGCCGGAAACTATCGGTGCGTCGTGGAAAACCGGATCGTCTCGATCCGCGATGCCGTGCACCGGGACCTTGCCGCCTCCCGCGCGATCTACGAAGACGTCATGGACCTCTGTGTCGGGCTTGGCGCCAGCCGCGACGACCTCGTGCCGTTCGACAAGTATGCGGACGCCGCCTTGTCGCTCGAAACCCCGTCTTCGGTCGCCCGCGCGTTGGCAGCCGGCGCCACCCAGATCGAGCGCGTCGACCGCCTCGTAGCAACAATCGCCGACGGCGCAGGCCGCCCGCTCCCCGCCGCCACCGACATCGTCACGCTGGTCGATACTTGGCTCGCCAGAAACCGGGCCGAGGCGGCGTAAGGGGCGTTGGACTGTCGGCAATCGCGGGGGACCGGCGTGGCAATCACCGCGGCGACGGCACTGTTGCTCTCGCTAGAGGTAACAACGATGCGCCTTCTCAATCTTGCGGACAGTGTCTCCAGGTACACCAGCCTTGGCGGCGAATTCGGGCCAACGCTTCACGCTTTCAATCACGCACGCAATGACCTCTTTCGCTGGCTTCACTTTGATCCCGCCAACTTGCGCGAGCGCGATCAAGTCGGAACGCTCAAAATCGTCGCGCTTGCCATTGACGCTCATCTGATGCCGTCCGGTCCATTCACCTCCGGGGTTCCAGGCATAGGATATGTCGAAAGCAGGCGACAGCCGCCATCGGCCTTGCCTGTCCATCAGAAAGGCGATGTTCTTCACATGATCGTCCTGGTTGCGCGCGATCACGTTGAACACGGCTCTTAGGAATTGCTGCTCGACGTCGAGCTTGGGTAGCCCTAGCCGCTTTAAGACTTGAAGCGCCTGCTCATACGCGTGGCTGACGGGATTGTTGTAGTCGTAGTGCGCCAATGCAGCGAGCGACTGCATGTGCCGTTTGCCGCCACTTGGTGACCGGTCGAAACGCTTGGTCATGAAATGGCTGCGTCCGCCCTCCTCGTGCAGCCGACAGTCTGACATGTCCACGCCCGCATCCCGCGCCATGAGATGGTAGGCATACTCGATGCGACCATAACCCTGAGGGTCAGCAAGCTCCTTGTCCTTATTGTTGACGACGCCGTCGAACTTGATCAGCCAGTGCTCAAAACCGGCCTTGGGGTCAACTTGGCCTGATCGAAACTCCTGAGTGCTGGGGTTCCACGCAAGGACGGCCTTGGCGCGTGCTCCGCCAGCTGACGTGCCGACGCGCAGAATATCCTCGATGACGTCCTTGTCGCTGCTGCCTGTGAAGACGCCGCCAAGCGCTGCCCTGTCGTCGAGAATTTTGTTGGCTAGGTCTGCCAGCGCAGCGACCTCCACTGTCCGTTCTTGTGGGGCCGGGCCGAGGATGGCGGGCTCGAACTCCAGAGCCCCCATACCACGTTGCCCGATGTAGCAGAGCCGCTCTACGGGATCGAAGCTATCCGCTGCCCGTCCGCGCGACGCAAGCCAACCGTCAATAACGGCGTTTCCCCATCTGTCGGGCAGCGAGTCCGCGAGCATGCCCGGCAATCCTTTGAACGCTTGCCGGGGAAGGGCTGGAAACTCATACGGGAAGGTGCGCAGTGGCATCATGAGCGGCGCGATCTCGATGCCGCTGTTGACGAACTCCGGAAGGAACTGAAACACGCCGACCTCGCGTTCGGCGAGCCAGGATACGGCGCCGATGTCGCGTCCCCAAAGTCTCACGCGCGCATCAGTCATCTTGGTCGTCTCCGTCGCCCCAGGTCCAAGCCCCATGTGAACCGGCTTTTCCCTTCGGCCGGGCTCTCTGGCGCTCACGGCCTTCCAATGCCACGCGCTCGATGGGTCGAACCGAAGGATCGGGGAGCAGCGCCGAAAGGTTCTGCTGGATGCGAAGCGCACTCAGAATGCGGATGAACGTGTCGAGCGAGATGCCCTCGCCGCTCGCCATTCGATTGATGGTCCGTGGGGAAACGCCGGCTTCCTCCGCCAGTGCCCGCTGTGTCATGTTGCGCGACAGTCGAATCTGTTCGAGGCGGGCGCATAGCGCCGACTCGATTTGATCGCTCGCCGCAGCATCGAAGTCGATCTTATAGGACAAAGTTGTCGCCTTACCGATCATATGGGTATTGAAAGCGCATGATATTGCGTCTTAAGTGTCAATTCAACAAATTTTACCTGTGACGCCGGATTTTGCGGCTTATCGACCAAGCCGCTTGTCAATGCGTCGTCTGTTGCGTCTTAAGGCACCAGTCGCGTTCCACAAGCCGGGACGGACAATCTCCGCAGACCCGCCGACGCTGCATCCCCCGCTACACCCGCCTACACCCCATTCACCGCGATACATCGTTCCCCGGCAAATAGTGGTCGGGCACTCTGAAGCGACCATTCGCCCGGCATTTTTTGCCGTGCGTTATCGCGTTGGAGCACCCACGCCGTGGCGCCCGAGAACGATCTAAACCAGGAGGCGACAGGCACAGCTCCATCTGAGCCAGTCGCGGATGCGTGCGTACGAGCTCAGCAAATCCAGCGGGCACTGGAGTCGATCCGAGAGCTTGCTATCGTGCTTGCGCATCAGGCCGCGCGGGAGGATGATGCTACCGAACGAAAGGCGACCGACACCGGGGCAGAACCGCAAGATCCGCACAATGGGTTGATAATCTCGGATGGCGGTTGACGCCCGGATCGGATGCCCCGCTCCGCCGATGACACGCAGGAGGCTCACATGCGCGCGGCCATCTACGCTCGGTTTTCCAGCGATCTGCAGGATGAGCGATCCATCATCGATCAAGTCGCCATGGCGCGCAAATATGCCGAGTCCCGCAGCTTTATCGTCGCGGAGGTGTATCAGGACGCCGCCATTTCCGGTGCTTCGACGCTCAACCGGCCGGGATTGCTGCGTTTGCTAGCTGACTCATCGAGCACAAAGTTCGACGTCATCGTCACAGAAAGCCTCGACCGCCTCTCGCGGAGCCAAGCCGACATTGCAGCGCTTTACGAGACATTGACCTTTCACGGCACGCGGATCGAGACCCTTGCCGACGGCGCGGTGTCCGAAATCCATGTCGGCCTGAAGGGCACGATGTCGGCGCTGTTTCTGAAGGACCTTGCGCAGAAAACCCGGCGCGGTCAGATCGGTCGCGTCAAGGCTGGCCGCATCCCCGGCGGCAAGAGCTACGGCTACGATATCGTCAAGGACGCGAGCGAGGAACGAGGTAGGCGCACCATCAATGATAGCGAAGCTGAAATCGTTCGCAGGATTTTCCTCCAGTACGCAGAGGGCAAAGGGCCGCTCGCTATCGTGGGCGACCTCAATCGTGAGGGCGTCGCCGGACCGCGTGGCGGCCGGTGGAATGCATCGGCGCTGTTGGGAAATCCGAAGCGTGGCAACGGCATCCTCAACAACGAGCTGTACCGGGGAACAATCGTCTATAACCGGCAGCGGTTTGTCAAAGACCCGGCCACGGGCAAGCGCGTGGCCCGTGAGAACCCGGAAACCGAATGGCTCCGTCAGGACGTGCCAGAGCTGCGACTGATCGACGTTGAAACATGGGATCGGGTGCAAGCGCGGCGCGCAATCAGGGGCGGGCCGCAGCTTCATCATCGGCGGCGTCCGCGCCGCCTTTTATCGGGCCTGCTGAAATGCTCCTGCTGCGGCGGCACCTATACGGTCGTTCGCGAAGAGTACATGCGCTGCTCGACCTTGCAGAACTCAAAAGGCTGCACGAACACCCGAACCGTCAAGACGGGCGAAGTCGAAAGCCGCGTGCTGGTCGCACTGCGAAATCATCTTTTGGCGCCCGACATTGTGGCTGAGGCGGTCGAGACGTATCGGCTAGAGCGGCATCGGCTCCAAAGTGAGCATCGCAAGAAGCGCAATGACATGACGCGCGATGTCGCGACAATCGAACGCAAACTCAAGACTCTGCTTGACGTCCTGCTGGAGGGACGAGGTGACCCGCGGACCATCAAACAGCAAATGTTGGAACTTGAGGCAGAGCAAGATCGAATCAATGCCGAGTTAGCGGCGGGCTCGGACGCCTCACCTGTGGCGCTCCATCCACATGCCGCTGATCGGTACAGGAGCAAAGTCGCCCAGATCCACGAAGCGCTGACGAAAGGCGACGCCGCCTCACGGGAGGCAATCACGATTCTTCGTGAGTTGATCGACCATATCCTGGTCACCCCAACCGAACGACCCGCTCCGGTTGAATTACGGGTTGTCGGCAATCTTGCAGCGTTACTGGTCGAGAACACCCCGGGAACAGGGATGGCTGTATCGATGGTTGCGGGGGCTGGATTTGAACCAACGACCTTCAGGTTATGAGCCTGACGAGCTACCGGGCTGCTCCACCCCGCGTCACCAATGA
>JBEBJA010000087.1:0-20908 GCA_040080145.1 Hyphomicrobiaceae bacterium | reverse complement strand
CTGGCGAACACGCTGCTCAAGGAAGATCGCAAGTGGTCCAGCGAACTCCCCATTGCCAAGCCACTTTCTACTTGACCAGCATCACAGATGCTCACCCCGACCCTTCCATGCGACTTGGCGGGGAGAGGGGGATTCATTCAAGCCGGTTTGTCCGTCTTGGCTTTTGCTTCCTCGGCAGCGCGCTTTTGGGCGCGTTTGCTGGGGACGGGCTCGGTTGGCGGTGCCGTGGCTTCGGGCTCCACGAAGCGCGGAAATACACCAACGGGTGGCGGCAGCTGCAGGCCGGGTTCCAGCCTGCCGCCGGGGCCAAGCGCTGCGAAGGTGCGTTGATTGGCGTCTTGCGCCAACAAGTCGAGGATTTTGTTGGCGCTGCCGGGCATTGCAGGCAACGCGAGGATCGCGAGTTGCCGCACGACCTCGGCGGTGACGTAGAGGATGGTCCCCTTGCGCTCCAGGCTGTGGCCTTTGTCGAACGGCTTTTCCGACGCGAAGTAGCGGTCGGCGTCACCGATGACGGCCCAAGCGGCGTCGAGCCAGACCTTGATGGCTTGGCTGTCCATGGCGGCACGGGCCTTGGCGTACATGCCATCGGCGGCGGCGAGGATCGCGCGGTCGGCGTCCGCCAGCGGGCCGGGCGTTGGCACGACGCCTTCGAAGTTCTTGGCGATCATCGACAGCGAGCGTTGAGCGAGGTTGCCCAAGCCGTTCGCGAGGTCAGCGTTCATGCGAGTGACGATGGCTTCATGTGAGTAGCTGCCATCCTGGCCAAACGACACTTCGCGCAGGAAAAAGTAGCGCACGGGGTCGAGGCCGTAGGCGGTCACGAGGTCGAACGGGTCGAGCGTGTTGCCAACCGACTTCGACATTTTCTCACCCCGGTTCAGCACAAAGCCGTGGGAGAAGATGCGCGTCGGCAGCGGCACGCCCGCTGACATCAGGAAGGCTGGCCAGTAGACGGCGTGGAAGCGCGTGATGTCCTTGCCGATGACATGAACGTCGGCAGGCCAGCACGTCCATAGTGGGTTGGTCGCGCCGGGGAAGCCCACGCCGGTGATGTAGTTGGTCAGGGCGTCGACCCAGACGTACATGACGTGGCCGGGATGGCCGGGAACCGGGATGCCCCAGTCCAGCGTCGTGCGGGAGACGGACAAATCTTCGAGGCCGCCCTTGACGAAGCTGACGACTTCGTTCCGGCGTTCGGGCGGGAGGATGAAGCTGGGATTGGCCTCGTAGTGGGCGATCAGGGCGTCCTGGTACTTCGACAGGCGGAAAAAGAAGGTTTCCTCTTCGGTCCATTCGACCGGCGTGCCTTGGCCACCGACGCGCACGCCATCCTCGCGTACGGTTGTTTCGCTCTCGGCGTAGTAGGCCTCGTCACGCACCGAGTACCACCCGGCGTATTTCTTGAGGTAAATGTCACCAGACGCTTCCATGCGGCGCCAGAGTTCCTGGCACGACGTATAGTGACGCTCTTGCGTGGTCCGGATGAAATCGTCGTTGGACAAGCCAAGCACTTCGGCCATGTCCTGAAAACGGGCAGCGTTCCGGTCGGCAAGCGCGCGTGGCGTAAGACCTTCTTTGGCGGCGGTCTGCTTCATCTTGAGGCCGTGCTCGTCGGTGCCGGTCAGGAAGAAAACGTCGCGGCCATCGGCACGCTCGAAGCGGGCGATGGCGTCCGTTGCAATCGCCTCGTAGGCGTGACCGATGTGGGGAACGCCGTTGGGGTAGGAAATGGCGGTCGTGATGAAAAAGGGCTTGGCGCGGCGTTGGGTTTTGTCAGGCATCGGTCTTCCTTGCACCTGAACATCAAGCCTGCCGGGAAGCGCGTTCCAGCCGGGCGAATGTGTCCAGGATCAATGTTTTGCGATCAAGATTGAGGGCGTCGGCCTCAGCCTTTTCGCGGGCTATCGTTTCCCACAGGTCGGCAAATGAGGCAAGCCGCGCATCACCAATCAGTCGGCGTGCCAATGCGACATCGGCGGGATCACCCTGGCTTGTACCTGCGGCGCGGATGAGGCGGGCCAGCGTGCCGGTCAAAAGATCGAAGAACAGTTCATACTGTTGAGCAGCGGCGGCCGGCGCGAGTTTGTCGGACAACGTGTGGAGCCCGACCCAATCGAGTTTAGGCAAATCATTCAGATGCTTGGCGAGCGTTTGATTGAGTGCTGTGCCACCGCCAAGAACGAGGCTCAGCGCGCGGCGGACGCTGCCCTGCGATACGCGCTCTAAAACCGGCCAGTCGCCATCGGCCGGCGTGGCCCCACCTTCGGCTTCAAGCGCCTGCGAGGCGGCGTGGCGCAAGTCCTGAGCAGTAAGCGCGGCCATGGGCAACACGCGGCAACGGGAACGGATGGTGGCGAGCAGGCGGCCCGGCTGCGACGTAATCAACAAAAAGACGGTGCGCGGCGGCGGTTCTTCGAGCGATTTCAGCAAGGCGTTGGCGGCGGCGATGTTCAATTCGTCCGCGCTGTCGACAATGACGATGCGCCACGCCGAGGGTTCGACACTGAGCGCTAGGAATTGCCGCAGGCGGCGGACTTCATCTACGGGGATGGTGGCTGCAAGGCGCTTATCCTTGATGAGATATGGCCGCCGGATGACGAGCAGACCGGGATGAGATAGCGCCCGAACCTGACGGCTTCCGCTGGTTTCGGATGAGACCGACAGGCTTTTGCCGGCACTATCGCGTTCGCTGGCATGACTGAGGGCCGCGCGGGCGAACCGGTAGGCCAGCGTTGCCTTGCCGATTCCTTCGGCTCCCGACAAAAGCCAGCCGTGGTGCATGCGGCCACTGGCGAGGCCTTCGGCGAGGGATTGTTCAACAGCGCGGTGACCGAAGAGTTTGGCCGTCATGCGTGGATGCGGTGCGCCGTCGAGGCGGTCGGCCTCGGGCAAGTGCTCAAATTCCTGCACCGTTGGTGCGCGAGCCATCAGCGCGGCTCGACATCGAGGCGGGACGCGACGGCACTCCAGACTGCCGCGGCAATCAATTGCTGGTCGCCAGAGGCATCAATCAGGATGCAGCGCTTGGGTTCGGCGCTGGCGATGTCTGCAAAGCCGTGGCGGATCAGGTCATGGGTCTCGCGGCGCTGCGCATCGTACCGGCTCAGGACACCGCGTTCGGCGGCGCGGGTCATGGCGATATCGACGGGCAGGTCAAGGATGATCGTGAGCGCGGGCATGAACGGCTCGACTGTATGCTTCTCCAGTAGGTGAATCAGCGTGGGGTCCATGTGCCAGATGCCGCCTTGATAAACGCGGGTCGAATCGATGAATCGGTCGCAGATCACCCAATGTCCGGCGCGGAGGGCGGGCGCAATGGTTGCCGCGAGATGCTCAGCCCGGGCGGCAGCAAACAGAAGGAGTTCAGCGGCCGGTTCCTGAGGTGGCTCATCCAAGATCAGGGCGCGGATTTTTTCGGCAATGGGCGAGCCCCCGGGTTCGCGTGTCAGTACGACATCGCGTTCCGGCGACCGCAGCCTATCCGCCAAAAGACGGGCCTGGGTTGACTTGCCCGAACCTTCGCCGCCTTCGAATGTGATGAACCGTTTTGCTGGCATGTCCGGGTCGTAGCACACACAATCGGCCGATGGCTAATCTAACGGCATGAGTATCCAGCAGGCTTACTGCGCGGTTTGTGCCGCATGCGGCTTGATCTTGTCGAAGGCCATCCCCACGGCCTTTTCCGCTAGATGGGCGAGGCTGTCCAGACCCCGCCTGACAATACCGGCAGGCTGGATATCATCGGCGGCATATAGCGGCACATCGTGGCTGGCACCCGACGAACTCGTAACGCGCAGCATGCCGACAGCGTCGCCCTTCTTGATCGGCGGCTTCAACGGACCTTGATAGACGATCTCGCCCTTGAGCTTTTGGTTCGCCGGGAAGCGGGGCAGGATGACGCTCACGTCGCCCTTGCCGGTCAGGCCGACATACAACTGATCTCCGCCCCAGACTCGCGCATGACCGACAATCTCGCCGGCGTCGAACACCTTGAATTCGGTGAAGTTCTTGAAACCCCACTCCATGATCTTTGGGCCTTCGATTTTGCGCTCGGCGTCGGTTGAAAGCCCCGCGATGACGGCAATCAAGCGCTTGCCGTCTTGAACCGCTGAGCCAACTAAGCCATAGCCCGACTCGTTGAGGTGACCGGTTTTGAGCCCATCGGCCCCGATGTTCGCCGACAGCAGCGGATTGCGGTTGATGAACCGGTGCTTGCTGAAATTGAATTCCTTCTGGGCAAACCGGGGGTACATATCGGGGAATTCGCGGATGATATGCCGGGTCAGGATCGCCAGTTCGCGCACCGTCATGCGGTGTTCGGGGTGAGACAAGCCGGTCGCATTTCGGAATTCAGCCTTCTTCAAGCCGATCCGGCGGGCTTCTTCAGTCATCAGCTTTGCGAACGCAGCCTCCGAGCCAGCCATCCCTTCGGCGACCGCGATTGCAGCATCATTGCCGGACTGGACAATAATGCCCTGAAGCAATTCGTCGAGTTTTACCTTGGTATTGAGCGGTACCATCATCGCCGAAGTCCGCGAGGGTGCACCGCCACGGCGCCAGGCGTTCTCGCTCATGAGGAACGGGTCGTCGAGCTTGATTGTCCCGGCTTTCAACGCCTTGAACACAACCGCCAAGGTCATCAGCTTGCTCATGCTGGCGGGCGCGACTAACTCGTCGGCCTTGAGTTGGTACATGGTCGCGCCGCTGTCGGCGTCCATGAGCATTGCGTGTTTGGCCTTGGACACATATTCGTTCGGACCCGGAGGGGCTGGTGCCTGGGCGCGCGCAGCATCGCTCGGTGTCAAGCCAAAGCTCAGACCTAAACACAGATAGCGTGTTGCAAGCCCGATCAACGGCTTTGAGGCTACTCTCATCATGGTCCGGTTTGACCTCACTGCGACTGCGATGCATATCTAGGCAAGGTGAGGGTGCTGTCAACGCCAACCCGGTCCAGATTGCGCGTTATTGACCGCCCAATCCCCAAATCCGCGACCATGGCGATGGGTTGTCCTTGGCGGGTGTGGGTTTCGGCTGGGATAATCCACGGCGGTAGCTGTCGGGTGTCCAGCCTCCGCCAGAGGAGGCCGGGGCTGGCTGGCCGTAAGCGGGGGGCGCGTATGCGGGTGTTGCATCAGCTTGCTGAACGGGTCTTGCCGGACGCCAGACGGGGGCTTGCTGTTCGCGGGCGGCAATGGAGTTGCCGTGCCAGGGTTGCGCGGCGAGATAGGCGCGCTCCCGGCTGTCATCGCCATTGAGAGGCGCGCGGCCCATATAGCGGACCCGCACGTTGGCGGTGCCTGCGGTTTCATAGCCCAAGGCCTGGGCCGACGCACGCGACAGGTCGATCAGTCGGCCGCCAACATAGGGACCGCGATCATTCACGCGCACTAAAATCGTGCGGTTGTTCGCGAGGTTGGTGACCGAAACATAGCTTGGGATCGGCAGTGTCGGGTGTGCCGCCGTCAGCGCATTCATATTGTAGATCTCGCCATTGGCGGTCTTGCGTCCGTGAAAATCAGCGCCATACCACGAGCCGGTTCCGGTCCGGTCATAGTTTGGGTCTTCGTGGGGAACATACCAGACATTCGCAATCCGGTAGGGAACACCCAGCTTATAACTGCCGCCACCCTGCGGAACCGACGGACCTGTAACAACGCGCGGGCCGTAGGCAATGTTGGTTTGCGGTCGCGATTGGCGCATGCTGGCGCTTGGCAGATTCATGCTGGCGCTTGGCAGATTGATGTCGCGGTTGCTTGAACAGGCGCTGAGGACCACTGGAGTTGCAACCGCAGCAACAGCAAGCGTTAGACGCGGCAAACTCATATGCGATGCAAACCGGCACGCCTGCACCGCCGCGAGCCAAAGCCCGGTCCTTATACCAAACCGCATAAGTACTGACGTGTGCGGTTTGGTATCCGCGCGTGGGGTTGGTGGGGCGGCCACGCGCAAAGCACAGAGAATACCAGCCCGCAGCCTGTCAAACGAAGCGTCAAAACTTCTGCGGGCTGGTATTATACCAAACCGCATAAGTACTGACGTGTGCGGTTTGGTATCCGCGCGTGGGGTTGGTGGGGCGGCCACGCGCAAAGCACAGAGAATACCAGCCCGCAGCCTGTCAAACGAAGCGTCAAAACTTCTGCGGGCTGGTATTACATGTCTCGTCATACTCACGCCCCAACTCGCACGGCCAAAAGCCAGCGCGGGACCATCCTTCCCGTGCTAACCATCTGCTTACGCAGCCAATGAGCCGGAAGCAGGCCTGAAGAATGGCAAGGCTGCGTTAGGATTACGTTAAGCACACGACCAAGTGCAGAAGCCGTCAAACCGGACTTGTTGGCGAGCGCGGGGAAGGGTATAGGCTGGTCCCAGTGCGTAACGGAGGGGTGGCCGAGTGGTTTAAGGCACCGGTCTTGAAAACCGGCGTGGGGCAACTCACCGTGGGTTCGAATCCCACCCCCTCCGCCAGCGATCGTTGATTCTATTGGGTTTTTCGAGTTTTTGCAGTTCTTACCCACCATTTTACCCACCACGAACCGATTGCTAACATATGCAATATTCACCGCAACCTGCGGCTGACGCAGTAAGAATCGGCTTGATCACGTATCGCTTGAGAATCGCAGGGTCGCTGGTTCAATTCCGGCCTCTTGAACTAATTTGCTGCACCAAATCAATAGCTTGGCCGACGACGACCCGAGGCATAAAAGTCGATCCTAATCCAAAGGTCACAAGACGTCATACGCGAACGTTGGGCCTACGGGACTACGTCATGGATTTTGAAGGCATTACGGCGGCGCGCCAAGCCTTCCACCGGGTGGCGCTACAAGACTTCATCGCAAAAGAACGTTGTCGGCGGCTCCTGTGCCCCTGGAGCAGTAGCTATTGTGGCCGTGTCGCGATCCAGGTGCGAACCTCAGACGCCAACCAAGCCACCCGTCGCACCCCCAGCCGCCGCTGCTTGGGAAACAAGCCAATCGCGACGTACGCATAGACCGTCGAGCGCGACAGGCCGGTCTTTGCGAGCACAGCTCTCAGGCCCCAGAGTTCGTCGTCGGTGCCTGATGGCGATCCGTCGGCACTCACATCACCCGTCGTCATCGTAACTCCTCTAAACAAGTCGGTGCAGTCGCTGCTATCGAGTGCGTTTGGAAATCCTTGCATCCCTTCGACACAAGCCAAATGGGGTTTCGCGGGAAAAACAGGGACCGCCAAGGAACCAACCGGAAGCACAAGGAACACACCTGTCTCGGCCGGATCGTCTCGCCAGTGAGGCACCGCTTCTAAGGCCGGCCGCGAGAGTTCGGGCACTTCCGTTCGCGGCTCAATATATCCGGAGTGCACGGCCAGCCGAAAGGATGTATCGCATGCAGTTTCATGCAGTTGCGAGTACGTTCGTGCAATGGGTGGGATTGCCGCTCGCGCATAATTGCGGTTTAGCGAAATGCAGACAGTTTGGGCGATCCCTCGCCAAAGGGCGAGGGCCGCGCTCTGCCTCGCGGCCGAGAGGCCGCTCGCCCGAGCCCCGCGCGCGGGTCTCGGCCCTCACGGGCGACGATCGCTTCCGCGAGAAAGTCCGGTGTGGGTTGCGTCGGAGTGGGTTGATGCCCACGGCTGTCCCAGAAGCCGACGCAGATCAACGCAAATTTGATCGACCCACCAGGGCAGCCGGCCATGTCGGCAACTGGCGGTCGTTCACTCGTGGCAATTTGACGCGATAGGCCACCGGCGCTTCATGATGCCGGAGGGGTCGATCATGATGGCAGCGGTGCCCCCAAATCCGACAGTCAGCGCCTGCCGCGATTGACCCAAAGCGCCATAGGGCGGCAACGGAGCTTGGGGGCCCAGGGGCGCGTCCGGTTTTGGTCAGAGCGTCAGAAGAGCCACGAAGGCAGTGGGGCACTGACATCCGGGCGCATCAAATGGAATGGTGCGCCTCGATATTCCGAAACTTCCATCTGACGAGCTTAAGTTTGGGTCGATCGTTGCCTCGGCGATCACGTCCGGTGAGTCGCCAACGCGTGTTTGACTGGATCGCCGTCTTCGCCAATCAGAATGGTCTGCGCACTACGCATTGCCCGATGCCACCAAGTTTTGAAGCTTATGATCCGTGCCGCTCGCGCCCCATATCGGATAGAACGGATGCGCTTGTGATTTCGCCAGGTGCTTGGTACCGTGAACAAATAATTGCGTTATGTTTTTTAGCGTGGTTTCGATGGGGAGCACCCATACTAATTTGATCACGGTTAGGGGCCGTTCGCGTCTGCAACTTGGGGGGTGCCGATGACACCCGGCTTTGCCGCAGCCGACATCTTCATTTCCCACTCGAGCGCGGACAAGCCGGAAGTGGGCCGGATTGCTGCCGAGCTTAAAGCCATCTTGAAGGCGCTTGGTACCGAGATGACGGTCTTTATCGACCGGCCACTGGAACTCGACGGCGTGGATCCCGCCGACAAGTCTCTGCAGATCAACATGGATTGGGCACAGCAGCTCAACATTCAGCTGGAAGGCTGTAAGGTGGTGGTCGTCTTCTGGTCCAAGAATGCGAAACGTTCCGACTGGGTCCAGGCCGAAGCGCTCAGGGGATATGAGGACGTCAGCGACGACGGCGAGCCAAAGCTGTTCAACGTAACGCTCGATTCCGAGGGGGCAGAACATTTCGGCAGGCAGGTTGCAATCAGCAAACGGTTAGCCTGCCGGTTGCACTTGCTTACACAGGTACAAGACCGCAGCGCTGCGCTCCGTCTGCTGGCTGAGGCGATCTGCATCTACGTGAAGAAGCCCCGTAAACCGAAGCCCCGCCGCGATATACCGGCAGCCGTCCTGCCCTACCTCATCAACTGTTCCAGTCAGGTAGGCGACATCCGTGCCGAGCTGTGCAGCCTCTTGCGGCCGCCGGAACCGGTATCGCCCCACGCCGCACGACGCCCGCTGTTTGCCATGGCCGGCCGCTCGGACGACAGCCCGGAATGCCTTCTCGACCGGCTCATCAAGCACGAGTTGCCGAAGCTGGCGAAGGAAATGGGGCTTCCGCCCGAGCTGCAGCCAGAGCCGGTACACAAGAGCATCAAGTGGAAGCGCGCGCGCGACAGCAGCAATTCCGGCGCGGCGATGGAGCGCGATATTATCAACCAATTGAAAGTCGCCGGGATGACGCGCGAACGGCCAAGCCTTTTCGCGACGACGATCCATGACCCAGTGAATGACGACTTGAAGCAGTTGGCCTATTGGCTGGGCGGCTGGGAAAAGGCGTTCACCGCCTATCCCGGTGCGCTCGCCGTGCCGTTGTTGATTGTCGTCGACCCTAAGCCGTGGATGTTTTCAGGCGCACCGCGTGGCGACGAACTCCTGCGGGCCGTGGCGGCGCACGATGCTGCTGCGACGTGCGGACTATGCGTCGACCGCCTCAGTCCGTTGACCAAGGACGACGCATGGGAATGGCGGTCCAACTACGTTTCGGCCGACAGCCTCGATCTGTATCAGGCCGTCACCAAGTTCATCGATCAGAAATTTGCCAATGCCGGAAACGGGAAGGGGCCTCGCATGGGGGACTTCGCCAGTAGCGTCATGGACCAGGCGGAAGCGCCCTGGTGGAACGATCTCAAACGTCATTATGGGGGCTAAGCGGATGTCTGACGAAAGTTTCGATGCGTACGCATGGCCGGTGAAAGAGACGCGGCCGGATTCGTTTTACGAGGGCCTCATGCTGGATGAGGATCGGGACGCCGGTTCGCGCTACATTCCCGACCGGGAACTGATCGACGCCGTCAATGTCGCCCGGGTGCTCGGCAAGCCCTTGCTAGTGGTTGGCGAACCAGGAACGGGCAAGACGCGGCTCGCCGCGTCCATCGCGTGGCAGCTCGGGTTGGCGGGGCCATTCAAGTTTGTCGCCAAGTCCTCGTCGTCGGCCCGCGATCTTTTTTATGGGTACGATGCACTCGGGCGCTTCTACGCTGCCCAGGTGCAGTCCAAACCGGATGCCGTGCCGGTCATGCCCGGCATGCCTGTGCCGCGCGCCCAAAACCCGCTGGATTTCGTCACCTATTCCGCTCTCGGCAAGGCCATCTTGCGAGCCCACGACCGCAAGGACGTCGACGCATTCCTGCCCGACGCGGCCAAAGGCTTCCTGCCCGGCGGCCAGTTTTATCATCCCGGTCCGGCGCAGCGCTCGGTCGTCGTGATCGACGAGATCGACAAAGCACCGCGCGATTTTCCCAACGACCTGCTCGACGAGATCGACACGTTGAGTTTCCGCGTGTCCGAGGTCAATCCCGACCGCGCGACGAAGCCCATCGAGGAGGCATCGCTCAAGCCGTTGATCGTCATTACATCCAACCAGGAGCGCCAGCTTCCGGAGGCCTTCCTGAGGCGCTGCGTGTTCTTTCCGATTTCGCCGCCCGGACGCCGGCCCGCCAGCGCGGCCATCGACCCGACCTATAAGCCCGGGTACACCATTGAGGACATCGTCGACCGTCACATCGGCAGCAAGCTCAATGGCAAGGCCACGGAGCAGCTGTTTGCCTCGGCCATCGACCTGTTCGAACGCCTGCGCCGGGCCGATGCGCAAATCCAGAAAAAGCCGGCGACGGCGGAACTGCTGGACTGGGTGCAAGCGCTCTCGCGCGCCGGGGCCAGCCACGCCAAATCGTTACGCGAGCAACCCGCGTTCGCGGAGCGGACGTTATCGGCGCTGCTCAAGACCGACGATGACCGCAAGGCTGGCCGTGCCGTGCTTGGCCGCTGGCTTGGCGAGGTCCCCAAGAGCACCTGAGGCCAAGGAGGGGGCTTACCATGGCCGCGCAGACGACCAACGACGACTTCGGCGGCAGCGGATTGCGCGCGCAAGCCGGCCTGCTGTTCGATGCGCTGCGCGGCGCGGATGGTCTCCATCTGGGACCTGCGGAACGGATGGACGCAATTGCCTTGATGGCCATGCTGCGGCTGCGTTTTGGCGAAACGATGGGGGCGGCGGACGTTGAGCAGCTAGCGAGTGCATTGGCGGCCGTCCTTGCCAAGAACGAACGCCAGCGCTCGATCGTGGCCGGGGCGGTGCGAAGGATTTTCAGCGCCGCCCCACGTGCGGATGCCGACGTCGAGCAAACGCTTAACCCGCCACGGGAGGTGTTGCCAGCGGCTGGTTCTTATCCCGTCAAGGTGGCCTGGCCATACCGCCGCAAGCTCGCTGTCCTTGCGCTCATCTGCGCCACGGCAATTTGCGGTTCCGTGGCCTGGCGCTATTGGACCCCGGAACCGCCCCAGGAGGCGCGTCGCGGCGGCGACTTCGTTGTTGCCCCGGTGTCACCAAGGTCTGCGCCTGCCGAAGCAGCCGTGAGCCGCCAGTCCGCACTCATTGAACCCCTCACACTGGACGAGCTCAAGGCCGCAGCTGGGACCATCATCGCGGCGGGCGGTGGAGCGCGGGACACGACGCTCTGGCAACTGGCCGGGCCGCTGTCGCGTCCTGGCGATCCCGCGCGCGACCGGATGGCGACGTATAAGCTGCTGACGCTTCACAGCGCGCTGGATACGTCAAAACCTGTCGATCTCAACGATGCAGCGACGGTCGAGCGGCTGCTGTGGGCTTATCTCTATGTTACTCAGCCGTCCCGGACAGCGGCGGAAGACAACGTCCGCGAGGCCGCGAAGCTGTCTGCTGCAACGCCCAAGTCCAACGCGAGCGCCGCAGCATCGCAGCTTCCCCGCGCCTTAGATGCCTACGTTGCACCGTGGTGGCTGTTCTGGCTGTCGGTTGGCCTGCCCGTGCTGGCCATCGGCGTGCGGGGCGCGGGTTTTTCCAGCCGCAAGCGCCGTCACGCCGAACGCGTGCTCGCCAAAGGGCCTGGGCGGGAGGGCCTCGAGGTGCCGGCCGGTCAGATCGATCCCGCCCCGTTGCAGACCGAGCGCACAGGGCTGGCGCTGGCCGCCCGCCATCTCCATGCCCGCGCCGAAATCGCGACGCCGCACCTCGATGTCGAGCGCACTATAGACGCCACGATGGCGCAGGGGGGGCTGTTCACGCCGCGTCTCGCCAACCTGAAAGTCACGCCGGAGTATCTCGTTCTCATCGCTACCCAGGGGCCGGACGACCAGGAGGCCAACCGCCTGTCCTACATCGTCGAGCAGTTCGGGCGTCACGACATCAGTCTGGACCGGCGTTACATCGAACACGATGCGGACCGCGTGTTCGTCGAGCGCGAGGAGAGGCGTGTGCCGCTCGCATCAGTTCAAGCCACGGCCTGCGAGCATCGGCTCATCGTGCTGGGCAGCGGCGAGGGTTTTCTCGATCCCGCAACGCTCGATCCCAAACCCTGGACCGAGGCCTTCGCCCGCTGGCCTGTTCGCGCCTTCGCTACTCCGGTGCCGTTCGAGGAATGGGGCATCCGCGAGGCCCGGCTGTCCGGCCTGTTCGATGGACCGCTGTTTCGCACGACAACGCGCGGACTCGAAGCAATGGCGCTGTATCTGCGCGACTGGGCGGACGCCAATGCGGATGCGGTCGCCTATCAGACGGACACGCTACGGTCCTGGCGGTTCAATTCGAGCCGGTGGATGAGCGAGGCTCCGTACATGGAGGACGAAGCGTGGAGCGAGCTGTGGCCCGAGTTGCAGAGCTATCTTGAAGTCGCACCGGGCGACCGTCGCGGCATCGACTGGCTGGCGGCTGTCGCGATCTATCCCGCGATCCGCTGGGATCTGACAGCCTATCTGGGGCTGCGCTTGACCGCCACCGATAGGGCCGGGAAGAGGCGCGCGCTGTACGACGACGAGATCGCATCGCGGCTCTCCGTGCTACCCTGGTTTGGCGTGGGACGGATGCCGGACTGGTTGCGCAAACGCCTCATTGCCGAAATGCCGTCCGCGCGCCGCCGCGAGATCATCGGCCTGATCGGCGAGCTGCTGGTGGCCCCGCGCGCGGCAGTGGCCGGCGCGCCGCGTGTGCGGCTGCCGGTTGCGGCGAAGGGAACGGGGTCGGGCGAGACCGGTGCCGAGCCGCCCCGCAGGCCCGACGACGACCTCGCCGCCAACGACCGCGAACTGCTCGACTTGCTCGAAGCCGAGCGCGGGGCCGACCGGCTGCTCGAAGGGAAGTCCCCCGGCTGGCGCGGATATTTCACCGGCTGGGGACAGTCGTTCCGAAGTCAGGAGCGGACGTGGGGCTGGCTGTTCCTCGCCTACCTCGCGTGCGCGCTTTGGCTCGCCCCCAAGCCCTGGGGTGGCGCGGCCTCGTCCGGCGGCTGGTGGAGCATCGCGCTGCTGGGACTGGGCTTGGTGGCCGTTCCGCTCGCCGCGTGGCTCGCCAAGCGCGCCGAGGCTGCGGTTGAGGCGGCTGACTGGGAGGCTAGGTGATGGCGAAGTTGGAATCGGCAGGCTCGCCGCAACATAAGCCGCGCGTGTTTTTCTGCTACTCTGGCAAGGACAAAGCGCTCGCCGAACGTTTGCGTGACGCGCTTGCCGATGACATCGATCTCATCAAGCCCGATACTTTGAGTTCGGGGGGCTCGGTTGCGGAAGATCATGATGTGCAATTCGCAGCCACCGATATCGTCCTGTTGATCGCGACGGAGGCCGCGCGCGCCGACGGATTCGTTGTTGGTGACGTGCGATTTGCAATTAATGCGAACAAACCTCTCGTTATCGTTCAGGTGAACGGTACTCGGATCGCGGAGTGGAATCCGTTCGATAATGTCCTGCTGACCTATCCGGCACTGCCATTGTCGAGCGACGGGACGGTATCAACGGCGTTCGTGAACGAGCTGGCGCGAAGTCTACGGGAATCAATTGCAGGCGGTCAGTCAAGTTTTCTGCCCGACAATCTCAAACGCATTAGCCGCATCGGCGTGCTGATCGAAAAGCGGCTGAACGAGCTCGGTGTCGCGCGCTACGAACAGATTGCCGGATGGACCGAAAAAGACATTCGGCATTTCTCGGCGGCGCTCCGCTTTGATGGACCGGATCGGATCAGGGAGGAGAACTGGGTCGAGCAGGCGCAAATTCTAGCGGTTGGTGGCCTGACCGAATATGCCCGTCGTGTTGATCGTGGTGAGGTAAATACCGCCGATCCATTGGAGCAGCGCAAGCCGAAAGCGTTTCTCAGCTACTCACGCAAAGACAAAGCCGAGGCGGAAACTTTGGCGCGTCGACTTGATGGCGACGGTATCGACGTCTATTGGGACCGCCGCCTCCAAATCGGCGATCCATGGGATGAAAAACTTGAAGAGTGGCGCCAGGCAGCCGACGCCATCGTGGTGCTTTGGTCCGAAAACGCAATCGCATCACGGTGGGTCCAAAGCGAGGCCCGCTTCGGATTCGAAAACCGCAAATTGCTATCCGTATTGGCGAGCCGTTTCAGCCCCGCCGGTTTGCCGCGTCCTTTCATCGAAATTCAGGCGCTTCCCATCGAGCGCGTGCTCGCCGATCCCCGCGAACTCGCGGATGCGATCAGGAAGCTGACGGCACGCGATGGCTCTGGCAGCACTAAAAGCGCCGAGCCGGAGCGTCCCCGGCATCTCGATGTCTTTCTGGCCTATTCGAGCAAGGACCGCGAAAGGGTTCGCGCTGTCCGCAACACGCTCACGCAACTTGGCCTGGAGGTTTTCGCGGATGGCGAGGTCCCGGCCGACGAGGACTGGAACCGCTGGATTCTCACCAATCTCAGTCAAGCCCGATGCGTCATCGCGCTGTGGAGCGCGAACGCGGTAAAGTCCCAGCACGTCATTGAAGAAGTGGCGTTTGCGCGCGTTCAAGGCAAACTCGTGGAGGCGATGCTGGAGCCGCTGGACGGCAGCGCGTTGCCGCTCGGCAGCGGCACCAGCCTAAAGCATGACTTGGCGCTGTGGAACGGCGCGGTGGACGATCCGCACTGGATGAAACTCATCGCCGCCGTCGAGGCCAAGTTGGGCCGGCGTGTTGTCTCCCCACCCGCTCAAGCGAGCACGAGCCCGCCAGAAGCGTCGTCTACTACGGCTGACGGCAAATTCGTCCCCTTCAACACGCTCAAGAAAGTCGTCTCACTAGCCACTGCCGTTGCTGCCATCAAAGATGCTTCGGGTCAGGCTCGTGGCACGGGGTTCCTTGTCAGCGCGGCGGATGTGAGCCCTGCCCTCGACCCTAACCGTTCCTATCTTCTCACGAATGGCCACGTCGTCTGGGATGGCGGGGCAGGGCCATCGAAGGCGGGTGCGTTGCGGCCTGCGGACGTGCGGATTGCGATCGAGCCGCAACCTGAGAGCGGCGCGTCTGGCGAATACCGCTGCGCGCGCGTGGTCTGGCAATCGCCCCCCGATGCGCTCGACGCCGTGCTGATCGAACTGGACCGCCCAACGCCGGGCAGTGCGCCTCTCGTCCTTGCACCGCGCGACCGGCTGCTCGTTCCCGGCAGCACACAGCTCGCGCTCATCGGCCATGCGACCGACGGTTCGTTGAGCTTGAGCACGGCTGGTCCGGATAATCTAAAAACCATCCTGTTCGACAAAGGCCCGCGCGGCACCACACCGGGGCCTGAGTTCCTGCACTACCAGACGAGGGTCGCCGCAACGCAGACAGGCTGCCCGGTGATCGAGATCGAGAGTTGGACCGTCCTTGGTCTGCACCGCGAAAATGCCTTTGTCGGCCGCCCCAACCTGAATGGCAAGCCGGGCACGAACAACGCCAGCGAAGGCATTTGGATTCATTCGATCCTGGATGCCATCACGCGCGGGCTGGTGCCCGTGTTGGCGGCGCGGGCGTGGGCAGCAAACGGGAGGCCTGCATCGGCGTTGCTGTCTGCGCGGCGGCTCAAGGCCATCGAGGCCCAGCTTGCCGCCGAGCCGCTTGCGCCGTCGATGGCGGAGGAGGTCGCGCCGTTTCTCGCGGCGTCGCGCCGGGCGGTCGCCGGACGCCATGCGGGCAGGTTGCGCGCGATGGCGGCGGCGCTTGCGCTCCTTCCTATCGTCATCGCTGCCGGTGCTCATCTGTGGATCTCGCGGATGAGCGTGGCGCTGACCCCGCCGATGCCTGCGGCTTCGCGTATTGGCGGGTTCCTCGACCCCGGTGCGAAGTCCAACGGTCCGCTCGAGCAGGCCCGCGCGGCCGCAGGCCATCTGCTCGCCCCGCCGCACGCCCACGCGACCGCGATCCGCGACCTTGCGCTTTCGCCCGACGGCAAACTCGCCGCCGTGCTGGATGCCAGCAACACGGTGCGCCTGTGGGAGCTGGAGACGGGGAAGATGCGGTGGGAGCATCACCTCACAGCGGATCGGCATATACATGCCGTCACGTGCAATAAAGATGCAGTTATTGTTTCGCTGTTCGCGGAAGATGCAGAAACAGTACAAGTCTTCAGCTTGAACTTCGAGACGGGCATATCAAAGGAACTCGAAGGTGGCTTGGGTCAATCGATAGCAAAGGAGCTATTTCACAGCCGAAGCGTACAGTTTTCAACCTTTAAGCAGCCTGAAACTGGTCGTCTGGTCAGAAACTCAATTGGAAGGTTTTCAGAGAAAGACCGGAGTGGAGACAGCCGTTTTTTGGTTGGGCACGCAGACGGCACTGTTTCTTCGGATGTTGAAGAGCTACCTCAATTAAATAATGTTC
Source organism: Hyphomicrobiaceae bacterium (assembly GCA_040080145.1). Lineage (GTDB taxonomy): Bacteria > Pseudomonadota > Alphaproteobacteria > Rhizobiales > Hyphomicrobiaceae > JANXVY01. The sequence goes on along the minus strand of JBEBJA010000087.1, from coordinate 4,339 downwards.
ACGCAGGATCGGTTCGCGCGGTTGCGCTAAGCACAGACGCGGAACATGGCGCTACTGCGGCAAGTGATGGAAGCGTCGTTCTATGGAGGGCACCGATAACAGCGACGACTGCCCCTTACTGGTGGCCCATCCGCCTCGATCCGCCGCCCGCCTTCAACGCTGGTTCGGCGCTCATCTTCAATGGAAGCACCAAAAAAATCCAGGCCGTCCAATACAGCCCGGACGGTACCCGGCTCGTCACCGCGTCGAGCGACGGCTCCGCGTGGGTCTGGGACGCGAAGACCGGCCTTCCCTTATGTTCGGCAGCGCCTCACGCGGGTATCGTGTGGACCGCATCCTTTAGTCCGGACGGGAGGCGCATCGTCACCGCTTCCGAGGACCAAACCGCGCGCATCTTGGATGCTGCCGATTGCAGACAGCTTGCGGTGCTCGAGGGCCATACTGCCGCCGTCACCAAAGCCGCATTCAGCCCAGACGGCCGTAGAATTGTCACCGCCTCTCGCGACAACAGCGCCCGCGTCTGGGATGTGGCCACCGGCAAGCCGTTGACTCTGCTCAAGGGGCACGGGGATTGGGTTCTATCGGCGGCATTCAGTCCGGACGGGACCTTGATCGCAACGGCGTCCGCCGATGCAAGCGTGCGCATTTGGGACGCCGCCACCGGCCAGGAGCGCGCCCGTCTCGCTGGCCACAAGGAGGCTGTGCATACCGCCGTTTTCAGCCCGGACGGCAAGACCCTCGTGACCGCCTCTCTCGACGCCCGCATCTGGGAGGTTGGAACGGGCAAGGACATCGCCCTCTTACGCCACGACAACTCGGTTGCCGGTGTCTCGGTCAGTGCGGACGGAACACGCATCGTGACCGCGTCGAACGACAACACAGCGCGCGTCTGGGATGCCCGGACGGGTGCCATGCTGCTGTCGCTCGCTGGACCACGAGAGGTCAGTTCGGCCCGATTCAGCCCAGACGGGCGCATGATCCTGACCGCGTCGGGCGATCGCACCGCGCGGCTGTGGGACGCGACAACGGGTGCTCAACTCGCGGAACACCAGGCCGGTGAAAAGATCATCGCCGCCGATTTCGCGCCCGATAGCCAGAGCGTTGTCATCGCCGATTTCGACAAGGCGCTCGTCATTCCCGTCACCCGCCCGGCCTGCGGGGGGCCGTGCTCGTCGGTGGCGTTCCTCGGCGACGGCTCCGTGCTGCTAACGGCGGGTTGGGGCGGCAAGGCGCAGCTTTGGGCCCAAAAGCCGAAGTCCTTGGTGCCCGTTAACGACAAGGGCCCCAATGAATTCCGCCAGATCGCCGAACTGGATCATGGCGCGGCGATCAATAGGGCCTTCCTCGCGGGCGAGATCATAGACGCCCAGACAAGTTCTTTTCCGCCAATTATTACCATCGGCGACGACGGCGTGGCGAAGGCGTGGACTGCCCGCCATACGACGGACTGGACCAACACCGCCACCGTGCGCGGGCACGATGCGCCCATCACGCATGCCGCCGTCACGCCGGACGGCAGACGGCTCGTCACCGGCGACATGCGCGGCGCGGTGCGGGTGACGGATCTCGACGCCGCCGCTGTGCTGTCGCGGATCGATCCGACACCCACTTACCAGCGTCATGTCGCGCCGGTGGTTGCGCGGGCGGACGCTATGATTGCAGGCTGGGCGAATGCCGCATCGGCGCGGCTTACTGCCTGGGTGCCCGCCAAACCGCTGCCCGTGCCGCCTGTTGATCCGGCGGCACCCGTTCCGCAGGCTGCGAAGCCAAACGATCCGCCGTCGCAAGCCGCCGCACCTCAAGCGCCGGGGCTCACCGACGAGCAGGTCGCCGCGCTGGTGTCGGAGGAAGCGAAGCAGATGGTGGTCACTTTCGAGGTGGTGAGCCGCGACGTCTACGAAAAGAAGTATTTCCGTGCGGTCTGGCCGGGAGGAGCCACCGGCATCACAATCGGCATCAACTATGACCTTGGCTATTATTCCGCCGAAGAAATCCGGCGCGATTGGCAGGGAGTGCTTCCCGCCGGCCAGATCGAAGCACTGACGGCGGCAAGCGGACTATTCGGTGAAGCAGCCGGAACCGCTCTCGCTCAATTCCGCGATATATCGGTACCGTGGGACGCGGCACTTGCGGTCTTTACGCGCTCGACACTGCCGCGATTTAGCCGGCTGGTGCTGACGACATTCCCCAATGCCGCCGAACTCAACGGGCACGCCTTCGGCGCGCTGGTCTCGCTGCTTTCCAATCGCGGGTCGTCACTCATGGGCGACGGCCGCGTCGAGATGCGCAACATCGACCAGCATATGACGGCGCGGGCGTTCGAGAAAATCCCTGCCGAGATACGAGCGATGAAGCGACTTTTTCCCGATGCACGGGGGCTCGTGCAACGCCGGGAGGCAGAGGCGCGGCTGTTCGAGCGCGGCCTGGAAGCCATGGGGATCGCGCCGCTTCCCGTCGCGAACGAGCCGGCGGCCCAGTCTGCTCCGCCTGCAACGCGCGGGATCACCGCGCCAAAAGCGGCGGCCCCAAGCGGAGCGCCAGCAAAACGTTGATGGCTTCACCGGACTGCCTGCTTAGCCCCCCTGCCAACCTCGCTCAGTGATACGGGCCTGATGAACTTGCTGACCGGCGCCGACGATTAGTGACAGCACGGATATATGCTATTGACATCATCTGAAGGAGCAACGGACGGTCGTCGTGGCTGTAATGCGAGCTAATCTGTCAAAGCTACTACTACGGCTTACTCTGCTCGGTGTCGCGAGCGACGTCACACAGTCCGCATATGCCGGGGTCAGGTACGGGCCAATTTAGCTCATCCTGAAGCGTCCTGGCCTGTCAGCATTTCTATCGATGAGCCGACAAACGACAACCCCAAAGCGATTGAGGGCTCGGTCGACGCGATTGGCCCATGGCGTCGTGACCACAGTTCTTCGTGGCCGGTTTGCCCCGAAAGCCGAGGATCTTGTCGAAGAACGGGCCGCCTGCAGCGTCGGCCGGGCGGCGTCGGCTGTTTGAGCCAGTGCGGTCATGTTGGCCGTCGCGCAATGCCGTGGCGTGACTGTTGCTCCAAGTACCGACGATACTTACGTTGGGGACCATAGGAGGCTGCGGCATGGCGAGTGTCACAATCGAAAACATCGACGAAGCGCTGGCGCAGCGCTTGTCGGTGCGCGCGGCGGCGCACGGTCGCTCCATGGAGGCAGAGGCCAAGGACATTCTGAGCACCGCGCTTGGCGGCGAATTGCCCGAGCGGGTGCCTGGAAACTTAGCCGACGCCATCCGGGCCATTGTCGAGCCGATCGGTGGCATCGAATTGGAACTCGTGCCACGTCAACCCGTGCGTGAGCCGCCGAAGTTCGAGTAGGGCCGATGATCGTGCTCGACACCAATGTGCTTTCAGAAGAGATGAAACCCGCGCCTTACGCGTTGGTGCATCAATGGTTTCTCGCGCAGGACGCACGCGAACTATTCACGACGACAGCGACACGCAAGTTGATCACGTCTGGGACGTGGTGGCGTCGAAACCCGCAAGGCCATGGTGCGGCGGGCCAAAAACTGGACCGCGAAGAGAATGATGGACCTGGCTGCGACAAGCACATCGCCGTGCATCTCGATCGAGGCAAAGGAGGACGCCCCAAAAGAGCATTCATCAGGCCCAGGATACTTGATCGTGCCACCGTGCTCGGTGGCGTCAAGGCGCGGCCTGGAAACACCGAGCAAGTGTCGTGGTATGCGTGTCGGCCGACCTTGACACCCCCTGCGCGCGTCGGCGTCCTGATCTTGTGGTTGGGGCGGAAGAAAGCCTGCGGCGCGGTTGAACCAAAGAAATGACCCAGGCAAGAAAGAGCAGGCAGAAAAGTGAAGTACAGCCAGCAAAAAAGCACTTGCATTCGTTGCAGCGATTAGAGAATGAAATGATGCTCCCGGCCGAACCAAAAGATGGACCCGGCCCGTGCCCAGATGGGCAGCCCGGGTCCAAGCGGCGGACGGCTTTTTCTGTAGGAAGTGAAGGCAAGCGAAGTCTTCACACCCTATGCACCTCTGGTGCAGACGCCTGCGGCTTTGAACGCGGGCAAGACGTTGATTAAACGAGATGTTTTGCGACGCTTGGCCGTATTCGCGCTGAATACGCTGCCGCCGTATGGTCGGAAAAATATCGATCCCAATCAGGGGCTTGGCGAGCACGACGAACGCATCCGGCTGTCGTATTCGTCAGGAAAACATTGCAAACCGCCATCTCTAACTTCGATCGTGTTCCCGGAGCCTGCTTTTTGCCGCGCGCTCGCGCTGCGTCAAGTCAACGGCGACGCCGGGCATGTCCGCCCGCTGGTCGAGGGCG
>JBEBJA010000035.1:0-4877 GCA_040080145.1 Hyphomicrobiaceae bacterium | reverse complement strand
CCAGAACCCAGGCGGTATTTCCTACACGCTCGCCAAGGCCGTTCTTCAGATCAAGGTGCGGATGTGGGAACGGGAAGCCCGCATCGCCGTTTGCGTGTCCGACGAGATTCCTGTCATGGACGACCGGCATCAGTATGCGATGTCGTTTCGTAACAGTCCGCTGTCGGCGGACACGATCACGGTGAGAACCTATCAATCGTCCAATATCCTGCGCGAAATCAACGTCACCGCCATCGATCAGACCGACCAGTTCATCATCAATCTCGCCGCATCGGCCGGTGCCATCGCGGGTGCCTTCGGCAAGAAAGAAGCGGACGCCACGGTGCCCTGCACGGAATCGTCCTCACCCGACAAGCCGATCGTCGAACTGTCGTCGGTCTACGTCGATCCCGGCAATCCCCGCGACACGGGTCACAAGCTTGCGGCGTTGAACGAAATCTTGATGACATACGTTGGCCGCCTCGCCCGCCGCTGTTCCGATCCGCGAGACCGCTTTACCCAATCGGTGCAGCCCGACACCTGTCAGGAGTATCTGCGCATCGCGCGCGAGTTCAAGCGCAGCCGGGCACCGATCCAGCTGACATGGAAGCACCCTGACGTGGTGGACGTGCAGCCGCCGCCCGATTGTTCGGTCGGCATCTGCTACCGGGCGCGGCTGACCCACATGCTGACCGTGGATGTCGCCGGCGCACGCTCCGATACCCAGGCGTTCTCGTTCACCAACACGTCGCCGCTGCTCGCCATGGATATCAGCCGCGGCATCGCGATCACCAAGACGACCAAGATCACGTTCGACCCGCTTGGGCAGCCGAAATCGGTATATCTGCGCAAGGGCAAGGACGACGGCTCCGACGGCGCCGAAGCGGTCGAACTCGCAAAGCTGCCGGCAACCGTTATTACGGGCTACTTTGGGGCGTTCAACAAAAGCGTCGGCTATGTCAACGCCGCGCTGTCGAGCCAGACCGAACTCATCAAGACACAGACGGCGCTGAAAATGCCGGGGACGCCGGCGAAAGAAAGTTTTGCGGACGTCGGCCCCAAACAGCAGACGTATGCCATGAGCGTTAGCAACGTCAGCCCGGTCGCCTCGACGTCCGCGAACCAGATCTCAAAATTGGGCAACCAGGCGCCGGACGCTAAAGTCATCTCGCCCCCCCCGGAAAAACCAGACCAGCCGTCCTCGGGCGGATTTTCGACCCTTCCAAAAGCCGACTAGCAAACGACCCTGCAAAGGCAGCCCGAGCATACAATCCGACTATATTTTGATGGAGATTTTGGATGCTGATTCTTTGGCCGCATTTGTCCGCACCGCAACCGGAAACCCCGCCGGCTGCTCCCCAGCCCCCGGCCGAGCCTGACGGCCGCCCTGCGATTGCCGTCGCCGCGTTCTGGTCGCTACCGGCCGGGGACGCCGATCCATTTGCCCGGCCCGCATACGATTTTCAGCGCGCGATAACGGAGGCGGTCAAGATCCCGCTCGACGCCACGCTTGCAACGCCGCCGCAAGACGTTCTCGAGGCACGCGCGCTGGCCGAGCGGGCAGAGGCAGAGCAAGCGCAAGCGGAGGCCGCCGATGTGCCTATCGCAGAACGCAGCATGGTTCCCGCGAGCGACAGAATTCCCGCGAGCGACAGAATTGATGGCGGCCGTTTCGAATCCGTGGGGGCAGACCGGATCCCGTCCGAGACCGGACCCACCAGTTCCATATCGTCCGTTGGCAATCCCGCCGACGACCAGCGCAAAGCACTCATTCCCGCATACAAGCCTCTTTGGTATCAGCTTGCCAACGGCAGCAAGGAATGCTGCCAGATCCCTGTCGCGCCGTGGGCGGCCATCTGCCGCCTTGAGATGAAGTTCGGCAATGCGACCTATCATGGCACCGGCTGGTTTATTGGCCCGCGCACGATCATGACGGCTGCCCACAACCTGTTCGTCCGCCGCGACTCCCATTGCTATTTCCGCAAAGCCGACAGCGTCGAAATCCACGCCGGCGCAACAGGCCCCGGCAACGATCCGCTGCCGGTGGTGACCAGCACCTTGTTCGATTACGACAAGCGTTACGCCGACCAGGCGCTGAGCGACACGCAGGCATCGCGGTACGACTACGGCGTGATATTCCTGCCAACCAAAAATCTCGGTGCCTTCGTCGGCGATTTTTTCAAGTTCGCGGCCGTCGACCCCGCATCCGACATCGGCAAGATTCAGATAGCCGGCTATCCTTACGACAAGGGTTATCAGCTCCTCTACGCCGATGGCCACCAGACCGGCACGGATCCGCAGACAGTTATTCACGACGTCGATACCGAACGCGGCCAGAGCGGCGCGCCGATCTATCACTACCATCCCACCACCGGCTACACGGTGTTCGGCATCCATACCGATGGCTTTGGGCTCGCCGCCGAATTGGGCTTCGGCGCCAAGCGCAATGCGGGTGTGCGGATATCGCCAGCTCTCAAAAGACGCATGGACTTCTGGATTGCCAACCCTGGTGCCAAATATGATTCCAATAGCGCCATTTCCTGACCGGAGAATGCCATGAGTTTGCTAATCCGGTTCACGCGCGGGGCGGTCGCCTCACTGCTGGCGGGCGTATTTGCTTGCGGGCTTGCCTCTAGCGTGCAGGCGGCCCCGCCACTCGATGCGACGCCCGTTGCCGCGCCGAAGGCAACAGTTCCGGCAAAACCCGATGAGAAGGCGGCTGCAGCGGAGAAAGCCGCAGCCGAAGCCAAGGCCGCCGAAGCTAAAGCAGCAGCGGCCAAGGCAGCCGCGAATGCAGCCGAGCCCCAGGCCCCGGCGGCTAAGGCAGCGGTAGCCCAGACCGCTGACGAAAATACGGGTCCCGTCGCCGTACCGGCCATCATCAGCACCCGAGCCGAGTACGACGATATGATGCAGGCGTGCGCCGACAAGGCCGCGAGTGACGAACAAGCCGCCGCGACCGCAGCCGAACTCGCCCCACATACAAAGAAGGAGGCTGCGCTCAAGGCCGAGGCGGAAATCGTTGCCACCGAACAAGCCTGCCTCGCCAAGGCGAACGACTCGACCGCAAAGAAGGTATGCACGGATGCGTCCGTCTCGGCGCGCGCGCTGGCGGCAACCACTGCCACAAAAGCCGCGCTCACCGAAAAAGCCGCAATTGAAAAGGCGGCCAAGGCGCGGGTCGCAGCCAAGAAGGCCTGCACTGAAAAGGTCCTTGCTGCTTATAAGACAGGTACCGCGACACGCGGTGTCGTACGCATCAAGGCGGCGACGTTCGGCGACGTTGGCCGCGGCCAAACCTGCGATGGCACGATCTTCTTCATCCGGGCATGTCATATGGACGCCGCACCGGCTGACTCGGCGCTCGCGAGCAGCCCTGTCCTCAAGGACGCCAAGGACAGGCCAACGTACTGCTTCGTCAAACGCTCCGAAGCGAAGTATGCCGAACGCTACAAAGGCATAGATTTGTGCGGATTCAATCCGACGCCGGTCGGCACGCCAAGTCTCATTATAGAGTACGCTTGCGACCAGGTGCTGGTTAACCCGCCCTCCGGGTCGGCGGTCACGCAAGCGCGACCCGGACCAATGCACAAAGCAAGCTTTCCGGGCGGCATCGAATGGGTCCGCCTCGCATGCGCCCAGACGCCTGCCGACCTGGCCAAAGATCTGCGGGATGAGGATGCAGCACGGCGTTGAGGTTTTTTATTCAGCCGGGCCTGAACGGCCTCGACAACGTGCTTCTGCTCCCACCGTTTGATGCGGCGCGCTTGGCCCGGTGTGCACTGAGATTTGATCGCGCAGTTCGCGCAAGCATTCGTCCAATACCGCCAGCCCGCAGAAGTTTTGACACTTCGTTTCACAGTCTGCGGGCTGGTATTCTCTTTGCTTTGCGCGTCAACGCCCCACGATGCTTTGCAACGAAGCGCCAGTCGGCGCGGCACCCCCACGCGCGGATACCAACCCGCACAAGTCAGTACTTATGCGGTTTGGTATAAGTAGATGGCGACCCCGGCTGGACTTGAACCAGCGACATCTCGCTTAGAAGGCGAGTGCTCTATCCAGCTGAGCTACGGGGCCGTTGAGGCGGTACATATCAGTTTGCACTGCGAGGGGCCAGCCGGACAGTTTTTGGCATGGATCGAGGCCAAGCGGCAAGGCGCTGGATCAGCCTTGACAGGAGCCAGCCGGAAACGAGTGCGGTTAGTCCAGCACCGCTCAAGAGGTGCAGGGTGGCCGCTGCAGTCTGCCCTTGTGGACCCGTGAAGACGAGCGGCAAAGCCAGCATAAGTCCGGAAATGGCAAGGGCTGCCGTTGCCAGGGCGGCTAAGCGGAACGGAATTGGGTGTTCGACGACGGCAGAAGGCGCGCGTTGACAGAGCTTTTCCCACACACGGCTGGCGAGCATTAGGACGAGCGCCGAGGCAAACAATAGCGTGAGCGCCAGGTGTGCGCTGACCGCCAAGTCCGCCAGATGGACCGCAGGTGAAATGGCGAGGACAGTGCCGGTTGCCGCCAGAAGGAGGGTGGCCGTGCCTGCGAGCGCTGTGGCAAATATTTTAAGGGGCGATACGCGGGTAAGGGCGGTGGGTCCGCTTGGAAAGGGAAGACCTGGAAAGGCAAGGCTTGGAAAGGCAAGGCTTGGAAAGGCAAGGCCTGGAAAGGGAAGGCCTGGAAAGGGAAGGCCTGGAAAGGGAAGGCCTGGAAAGGGAAGGCCTGGAAAGGGAAGGCCTGGAAAGGGAAGGCCTAGGCTTTTGCGTGCGATGAGGGCGCTTGCCAGCATGGCGGCGAGGACCGTCAGCAAAACCGCGATGCCGAATTTTTCGGGAGACGTGGTGGTCTGGGGATCGCGGCCAAGATCATGCAGGCGATAGGTTTTGGCGTTGGGATGGGCGGCGTTG
>JBEBJA010000166.1:0-21125 GCA_040080145.1 Hyphomicrobiaceae bacterium | reverse complement strand
GGGTGGTGGGGGTCGACGAGGGGACGTCTTCGCTGAATGTATCCTCGCTTGCCGCCAGCGCCAGCTTTTTACTGCCCCGCTTCACCTTCTCAATACCCCGTTGGCCTTCAGCGGCAGGCTCGCTGTCCTTCCCCCTCTCCCCCTGCGGGAGAGGGCCGGAGTGAGGGGTAGCTTGAAGCGGGTGAGGAGGCTTTAACGGCTTGTCGGCAAACTCCGCGATCATCAGCCCGTCGGCGAGCGCCAACCCCGTCTCGAAACTGTCCGCCAGCCGGGACTTGATATCCCCGCGCACCACGATCCTGTCGATCACCACGTCGATGTCGTGCTTGAATTTCTTGTCCAGCTTGGGCGCGTCCGGGATTTCGTGAAACGCTCCGTTGATCTTGACCCGCTGGAACCCCTTTTTCTGCAGCTCCGCAAGCTCCTTGCGATACTCGCCCTTGCGTCCCCGCACAATCGGCGCGAGCAGATACAGCCGCGTCCCTTCCGGCAGCGCCAGCACCCGGTCCACCATCTGCGAAACCGTCTGGCTCTCAATCGGCAACCCGGTCGCGGGCGAATACGGCACCCCGACGCGCGCAAACAGCAAGCGCAGATAATCGTAGATCTCGGTGACGGTCCCAACCGTCGAGCGCGGGTTCTTGCTCGTCGTCTTTTGCTCGATGGAAATGGCAGGCGACAACCCGTCGATGTGATCCACATCCGGCTTCTGCATCATCTCCAGGAATTGCCGCGCGTACGCCGATAAACTCTCGACATACCGCCGCTGCCCCTCGGCATAGATCGTGTCGAACGCAAGGCTCGACTTCCCCGAACCGGACAGTCCCGTAAACACGATCAAACTATCGCGCGGCAGATCAAGATCGACGTTCTTGAGGTTATGCTCGCGCGCACCCCGCACCGACAGCATCTTCGCGTCAGGCCGGGCCACAAGCTGGCGGGTTCCAGGTGCAGCGGTGCGCTTTACCGGGATCTTCGAGGGAGCTTTTGTCATGCCTCACACCTAGTCCAGGGGCGCGTGTCGCGCAATCGCTTGCAACTGCGGAACAGGTTCGCCGCCTGTGGCGTTGCTGAGTTGAGAGATCTTCAGTCCACTCTATATAGTATCGCACTGAACTCACCGGAGTACCCCATGGGACGCTTTCTGACCTACCTGTTTCTCGTCATCATCGCACTTGGCGCGGGGTTCTATTTCTACCAGCGCAACATCACGGCTATCCCTGTCACGACCGCCGACATTGAAAAGGGCGGCAGTTTTTCAGCTGCGGAGCGCGCAGCGCTCGTGAGTGCCTGCACCACCCGCACCAAGCAGGACGGCGAGACGATCTGCGGCTGCATCGCCGATAAAGCTGGCACAGAACTCTCACGCTTTGATCGGATCGTCATGACCGCCTCGTTCGAGCAGAAGCTGTCAGGCATTGTCGCCGCCGGTAAAGGCCTCGTCGCCAGCGGTATCCCCGCCGAGAAGATCAAGACGGCAGAAGACGGCAGCAAGGTCCGCATGAAAGACATCATGAAAACCTGCAACCTTCCTGAGTAGGGTTGGGAGACCGGCACGAAAACCAACCCACTGGTTCCCCGGACGGCCTTTGCCGATCCGGGGTCTTTACCGCACCCAGATCCGTAAAGACCCCGGATCAGTGCTGCGCACTGTCCAGGGAAGCAGTGGATTGACTAATAATTTTAGTGACCCGCTGGCTCAATACTTCGACGCCGAACCAGCTTTGTTGCTGTCCATATACCGCTGCGCCTTGCGCTCCTTGGCCCACCCTTCCGAACTCTGCGCCGCAGGAGCTGCCGCCGCCGCACTCGCATTGATCTCGTCGTTGAGCGGCTGATACTCCTGGGCAGCCGCTGGCAGCGCCGCCTTCTTCGCACTCAAAAACTTGGCGTTGTCGTCGAACTTGCGGCGCGCTTCCTCGGTCTTGCCTTCGTCGCGCAACTTCACCGCCTCCTGCCGCGCCTCCCGCGAGAGCAGCGTCGCCACTTCGCGCTCGACCAGCGGATCGCTGCTCTTGGCGCTGGCTTCGCGATCATCGCTGAACCGCGCTTGCGCCACACCTGAGGCCGTCACTCGCTTACCAGTCGCCGGATCGGTGTAGGTTACCTCGATCTTGGCAATCTCGCGCTGCTCCGCCGCAGACAATGCCTGCACCGCAACTTCTGCGACCAGGATCTGATCGGCCCCGCCAAACAACGCGCCGACCTTGTACGTGATCTTGTTGCCGCTGATGTCCGCAGTCCGCCCAAGCGTTCGCACCGGGCTCGCACCCTCGTTGAGCGTGAAAATGATCTCCGCCTGCTGGCCGACGATCCCCAGGGTGTCGTCAAACTCCTTAGCGATGAAATTGGCAAGGTCCGCGCTCTCCTGCACGAAGGCGTGCCCTCCGTCCGCTGCTCGCGCAAGCCCGGACATCAGGTCTTCGTTGTAGCCCGTGCCAAGACCAAGCGTTGAAACCGTGATGCCTTCGCTGGCGAGTTCCTTACCCAAGCTGACGAAATCCGAGGCCTTCGATGGTCCCACATTGGCCAGACCATCTGAGAGTAAAATAATGCGGTTGACCCGCTCCTTCGACTTGAACTTTCGGATCTCTTCTGCACCGGCCAGCAGCCCGGCATGGATCGCCGTCGACCCGCGCGGCTTCAAGCGGCCGATCTTGTCTTTGATGCTTTCCGCGTCCGTGACCTTCGTGGACGGCACTTCAATTTCGACCTTGTCGTCGTAGCTCACCACCGCCAGAATGTCGTCGCGCCCGAGCCTGTCCACCGCCAGCTGCGCAGCCTTGCGTGCGTTGTCGATTCTGCGGTCGCTGCTCATGGACCCAGACCGGTCGATAACGAGCGCGATGTTCATCGGTGCCCGCTGGGCCGAGGGCCGCTTCGCCGCCTGAACCGATACCCGCAGATACGCCGTCTGCTTCTCGCCTGCGCGCAGTACCGATTTGTCGAGGCTCGCCTTGACCTCGACGGGCACCGCCGCCGCGACCGCAACTGGAGCAGCAACGAACAGTCCCAGAGCCGTGACGGCAGCTCCCTTCAAGGCCCGGCCAAAAAGCGAAATCATCGGCAACCCCTGTTTCTAGGAATATGATTTTCCCGATTTTGACCCGCTCCATGTCAAATGCGTGGATGCACGATGTCAGCGTAGTGACGGTATTGTGGCACTCTGCGGATTGTGGGCGCACCTTTGGTACGATGGCCCGCCAGCGCCGGCATGCCACGCTTAACCGCCCTTGAAATCGGGATACCACTTGGCCATCCCGCGATCACGGTACGCAACAAGATTTGCGTGCCCGCCCGCCGCATCGTGGATTGGGCCAGGAAAGACTGGGCTCATCATGCCCGTCACGAACGAAAACACCGTCGCATCCGCTCCGCACGGCGCATCCCCCATCAAGAACGGCTTGGAGCCGAGAAAGTCCGAAATGGCCTTGATGCCTGCAATTGTGATCTTCTCACCATCGGAAATCGAGTGACGCCCCAGTCCCTGTCCATGCAGATTGCGCTTAACTTCGCGCAGCGCCTTCGCAATAATCAACGGGCGCAGCAGCGCTGGGACGGGGCTGAAAAAAGCACGCGGACCATTGTCGAAATTAATAGGGTTCATCCAGCGGTCGCGGGTAACCCCCCAATACAAATTGTCTTCACACAGCTTCTCGAACGCCCAGGCCGCGGCCCGTTGTTCAGCGCTCAGCCCGTTGTCGAAATCCACCCCGTACTTCTGCTCCAGATGCCAGCGGATGAATGCCGTATCGGCTACGGTCGTACCGTCATCGTCCAGATACGGCTGCTTGCCCTTGGGTGCTTTCATGAAGCCAGAATGATCGAGCGTGTGCGGCAGCCCCGCCATTTTGAGCAGGATCTCTGCCTTCATGCAGAACGGGCTCGGATCGGGTAGCCCGAACATGGGGCCGAAGGTATAGAGCGTGATCATTTGCAGCCATCCTCCAGGAGAACATGATGCACACTATGTTCGTGTTGTGTTCGAATGCAAGCAGAAAAGTGCGCGCCTGATATATCCATCAGGCGCGCGTCCCTTTTGTGACAATCGGGTCAGCGGTCCCGGCAGGCAATCATCGACTTCGGCAATCCAAGCACGCGCTCAAACGTGATTTTCGCGTCGGGAAACAACGCCTTCATCTGCGCGTGATCGAGCAGATTGATGCTCTGCACGTCCGCCATCGCTTGATCCAGCGTCGCTGCCTTACCGATATAGCCCAGATCGAATGCCATCAGCAGGCGTGCCCGGGTCTGCTCAGGCAGCCACGCATAGAACGGCGCGCGGAAATGCGGCTCGACAGGAAACCACAGATACGGCGTTTGCACGTAATAGCTGCTCGCAACACGCCCGATTTCGGCGGCGCATTGCTTCATCTCCGGCCACCGCCCAACATGCTCAATGAGCGAATTGGAGTGCGCAAAATCATAACCCTGATCGGCATAGTCCGACAGATCACAGGCATTGCCATAGGCAAAGTCAAACATCGGACCAGGCTTTGGCTGGGTCTTTTCGAGGTTTACCACGGTGATCTTGGCGCCGGCCTCATTGAGCGCCGGCAAAATCGGGTTCCAATATTCGACCCGCCCGCCGATGTCGATGATCCGGCACCGGCCTTTTTCGGCAGCAATGGCGCGGATCTTCTGTTCGATTAGCGCGAACCGGCGGCCCCGGAAGAAGTTACTCCAAGTGTCGTTGGCCTGCTTTTTCAGATAGAAATCGGCGGCACGTTCGGCTGTGGCGATCATGGAGCTACTCTACGCAAGAGACTGATAAGCCGCCATTTCACCACGCCGAGGCGAAGATTGCGTTAATCGCCAGCCACGAAGTTTATGGCCACTGCGAGTTGTCCGTCACCGCCACATACTCGGGATCTTCCTGATGCCGCCGTTCCCAGCTCAGGAAATCCCAATAGCCGCAGCGCTTTTCGTTCGGATAGCCCCGGCAGATTTCCGGCCGGGCCTCATAAATTGAGCAGTTTCGCTTCTTGCCATCGAAAAACCGGCAGATTTTGCCGTAATGCTTGTCCTTCTTGCGCCGCAGCACCCATTTCTGTCCGAACGCTGCCCGCGTAAACTTCTTCTCCGCATCCCCAAACGGCATATTAAAGTGCTTGGCGATCCGTATCACATCGGACTCCTCAAGCCCGATCTGTGGATAAGAGCAGCAGTACCCTGGACACTTCGTGCAATTGTAACTGGACATCTAAACAGTAACCCAGACCGGGCGTGCCTTGATGATCGAGGCAGCCAAATGACGCGAGCGTTGACGTTAGCTCACGCCTGCAAAGACCGGAAGTCTCAGACCATCCACGCTTAGACGAAGCCGGAATCTGTGGCGCGCCAGCTACAAAAGCATTGACACCCGACTGGAATTATTTAGAACATAAAAAGAACAACGTGTGTCGGCAAGCACGTGTGCAGGCAAGCACGGCGTCCAACCCGGTACTTCTACCCGAGCCCGGTGCCATGTTTGCGGTGGACAAGCAACACAAGCCATCCCCAGCCGGGCAGCGGGCGTGTAAGATCAGCCGATTCGCCACCTGGACCCTGCGTTCGGGTGCTGGAGCAAGCTAACGCGCACTCGGTTACGCCAAAGATCAAGTCCATGCTTAAATAAGCAAGCGTAAGTAAGTAAGCGCAGGCGTCAATGTCATGTCGAAAGGAGGCCCGCGATGGCTGGGTCGGTTAACAAGGTAATCTTGATTGGAAATCTGGGCAAAGACCCCGAGATCCGCCGCACGCAGGACGGTCGTCCGATCGCCAACTTGAATGTTGCGACGACGGAAAGCTGGCGCGATAAAAACACGGGCGAGCGCAAGGACAAGACCGAATGGCACCGCGTCGTGATCTTCAGTGAAGGTCTGTGCAAGGTTGCCGAGCAGTACCTGAAGAAGGGTGCCAAGGTTTATATCGAAGGGCAGCTCCAGACCCGCAAATGGACCGATCAAAGCGGCGTCGAAAAGTACTCGACCGAAGTCGTGCTGCAAGGCATGAACAGCACTTTGACCATGTTGGACGGGCGTCAAGGCGCTGGCGGCATGCAGGAAGGCGGTTCGCCGGAATATAATGCAGGCGGCGATGGCGGCGGTTACGGTGGCGGTTCTGGCCGCAGCGGCGGCGGTTCAAGTGGCGGCTCAGGCGGCGGTTACTCGGCTCCCAAGGCCGCAGCCAAAGGCGGCACCTCAGGTGCCAGCAAGCCGAGCTTCGACAAGTCCCTCGATGACGAAATTCCGTTCTAAAATAATATTCTGCGGGAGTTGGGCCGTCTGGTCCCAACTCCTATCCTGAAAACCTAACGGCCCCGCTTACCCTTTTTCCCTTTCTTCATGGGTGGTGCATGCGGATTGGCCTCCCCCGTCGCCAGCGCCGATGCGGCAAGTACGGGCGGCTTGAACATTTTTGACGGTACCGGCGTCCGGGCCTGCGGCGCGATCTTACCCGTGGCACCCGTTACAACCGTGACCTGGCCGATGCGCGCACCATCGGCCGGCACCTGGACGACAGCAGATTTGACCGGTTCAATCACCGGGGCCAAAGTCTCTGTCACCCGTTCGGGTCCGGCCTTGACCTCAAGGAAGAGCTGCCGGACGGCCGGATAGCGCGTCTTGATAGCCGCCTCGATCCGCCCGTTAGTCGCCTCGACGGACCGCGCCGATTGGCCATCCTCGAAATCGACGCTCGCCACCACCAGAATGTCTTCCGGCCCCAGATGCATGGTCTTGATCGTGTGAATCTGTGTAATCGGCTTGCCGGCACCGGTCTCCGCCAGGATGGCCTCGCGCAGTCCGGCTTGAACGTCGGGCTCTGCCGCCTCGCCGATCAACAATGCTTTGGTTTCGATGCTCATGAAGATCGCAACCATTGCCAGCAACAGGCCGATGACGATCGAGGCGATGCCGTCGGCCTGGGCAATGCCGAACTTATCGGCTGCGATAACGCCAGCCAGCGCAATCGTAAGGCCGGCGAGCGCCGCCAGATCTTCCAGCAACACGGTGTAAAGCGACGGATCCTTGGACGCTCGCAGGGCCCCTATCCAGGGCGCTCCATTGCGGCGCGAATTGAATTCCTTCACCGCCTGATAGGTAGAAATGCTCTCAAGTACCAACGATACGGCCAGCACGGCGTACAAGATATTGACGTGGTCCATGCCATGCGGATGCAGCAGCTTGTCCACACCCTCGTAGATCGCAACGCCAGCACCCAGCGAAAACAGCACGATGGCAACGATGAAGCTCCAGAAATACAGCTCCATCCCGTACCCGAACGGATGCCGGTCGTCGGCGGGCCGCTTCGATCGCTTTATGCCGATTAGCAGCAGACCCTGATTGGACGTGTCGACCAGCGAATGGATCGCTTCCGACAGCATGGCCGACGATCCGCTCATCCCGGCGGCAACGAATTTAGCGGTCGCTATACCCAGATTGCAGACCAGTGCAATCGCGACGACGGTGGTCGAACCTCCTGCAGACACGTGCCTTGGCTCCAAGATTGACGCCGCTCTCATCCAGGGCGGCCGAATTGATTAAGAATGGTTATAGTGCCGGCTTACAAACATTTAGTGAATTGTGGCCCAGCTAACGATATAGGTTGCGGCAGGAACGTAGACGCTGGATCTTCTGAGCCTGCATGTTCTGGCATCTGATGAGCATACAACGAGAGCAATTGCGAACTCATGATTTCAACGGTTCCAAACCTCGTCGCTCTTCTGGCTGGGACTGCCAGTAAGGACGCTGCAGCCTTCGGACACCTGTATGATGCCACCAGTGCGAAACTTTACGGAATCGTCCTCCGTATCTTGAGACGCCGAGATTTGGCCGATGAGGTTCTGCAAGAGGTCTACGTGAAAGTCTGGGAGAGAGCCGCCGATTTCGACCCTGCGCGATCGTCCCCGATAACGTGGATGGCGACGATTGCCCGCAATCGCGCCCTCGACGAAATCCGCAAGCGTGTCCCGGTCTCGATCGAAGACGCACCCGAAGCCTTGAATGTAGCGTCCTCCGATCCGCCGCCCTTGCAGGCCCTTGAATTGAGTCAGGACGTCAAACGTCTGAATGCCTGCCTCGACAGACTTGAGCCACAGCGCAAGCAGCTCGTCATCGAGGCCTATCTCCAAGGTGCCAGCCGCGAGGAGCTGAGCCAGCGTTTCGGCCACCCCGTCGCCACCATCAAGACTTGGCTCCACCGTTCGCTTGCTCAACTGAAGGCGTGTCTTTCGCCATGACGGACACAGACAACATGGATGATCTCGCCGCCGAGTATGTCCTGGGGACGCTCGATGCAAACGAACGTGCAAACGTCGCGTTCCGCCGCCAGCGCGACCCCGGCCTTGCCGCCGCGATAGAGGCTTGGGAAGCCCGCCTAGCCCCCCTTAACGGCCAAATCGCGCCCGTCGCACCGTCACCGTTGCTTAAGGACAAGATCGTCGAGCGAATCCGGCAAGCCGAATCGGCAAGCGTCGTGCCGTCCAATGTCATTGATTTGCAGCACCGCGTCGCCCGCTGGCGTTCGGCAGCCCTGGGAGCCAGCGCGCTTGCCGCATGTTTGGCTGGCTTCATCGTCGTGCGGGAAACGCTCAAGCCTGTTGCGCCCAAATCCTACGTCGCCGTGCTGCAAAAGGACGCCCAAAGCCCGGCATTCCTGATGACGGTCGACATCGCGGCCCGCAGCTTCACCGTCCGCCCCGTCGCCGCCGAACCTAACGCCGGCAAGAGCTATGAGCTCTGGCTCGTCAACACCAAGCTGGGCGGCCCCAAATCGCTCGGCATCGTTGGCGATAAGCCATTCTCCACCAATCCCAAACTCGCCACGTTCACGCCGGGCGACATCGAAGACGCGACGTACGCCGTCAGCGTCGAACCCGAAGGCGGCTCGCCCACCGGCCTCCCGACCGGCCCAGTCGTCTACGCAGGCAAGCTGGTCCAGACCAAGCCATAAGCGCCAGATCACTTGAGACATGGGTTCCAAGGGGCGCGCCCCTTGGCCTTCACGTCCGTGCGCTCTCCTCAAAGCGCACCCCTCGTGCGCTGCCGTTTTGGATCACACCACCCCCCTCAAACATGTGTGATCGCCTGGTCTGAAACTTGTCCAGACCTGCGGCGTAATTGCTGGTGCTCCCCAAGAGGGGGTTCAAAAAGCTTACGAGGAAATCATGCTTAAGAACAATCGCCTGCCGTCAGCAATGATGCTGGGTTTCATTGCGCTGGGCGCAGCAGCTATCGGTTCTGCAACGGTACCGGCATTCGCCGATACTAATCCGATGGTTGGCGGCGCAGCCATGTACCCTGCCAAAAACATCATCGAAAACGCGGTCAATTCGAAGGATCACACCACGCTCGTCGCCGCAGTAAAGGCTGCAGGCCTCGTTGAAACGCTGTCGGGCGCTGGTCCGTTCATGGTCTTTGCGCCCACCAACGATGCGTTTGCAAAACTTCCAGCTGGCACGGTCGACACGCTTTTGAAGCCGGAGAACAAGGCGCAGCTGGTCAAAATCCTAACGTCGCACGTCGTGGGCAAGGCCGTCATGTCCGACGCCATTGGTAAGATGGTCGACGACGAAAAGGGCGCTCATCCGGTCAAGACGCTGTCGGGCGCGATGCTGATGGCAAAGAAGAGCAAGGACGGCAAGCTCACGCTGACCGATGAGAGCGGCGGCACAGCGACAGTCACCATCGCCGACGTGAAGCAGTCCAACGGCGTCATCCATGTGATCGACGCAGTTCTCCTGCCGAAGTAAACGCCCTCTGGCAAATGGCTAGCAAAAGCGAAAGCCCGTCGTGGAAACACGGCGGGCTTCTGTCGTTTACGCAGGCGCCTCGCGGACCTGCGAACAATGCGGCAGGTCCGCAAAACTTTAAGCGATTGCAGGCAACTTTTACGAAGGACTTAATCGCTCCGCAACTTCGGTCCGGTACTTTCGTCCTTGAACGTGATTTCGGGTCTGAACAGGGGCAGAGTGCTGACTATGGATGGTTTAGGTCCAAACGATCGTCATGCAGCCCCACGTCCGGCGGCGCTACAACTCACCGGCATCTGCAAATCCTTCGGTGGAAAGCGCGCCGTGGCAGGCCTCGATCTCCGCATCGAGCCCGGAGAGTTCTACGCTCTGTTAGGACCCAATGGAGCGGGCAAGACCACGACGTTGCGCATGGCAGCAAGTTTGCTCAAACCTGACACCGGCTCGATTTCAATTTTCGGCGTCGATGCCTTGCGCGATTCCATCGCCGCCAAGCGCATTACGGCCTGGCTTCCCGACGAGCCGATGCTCTACGACCAACTGACCCCGATGGAATACCTCGAGTTCATCGCAGGTCTATGGAGCGTCCCGGCCCGGATTGCCGAAAAGCGCGCCGCTGAATTAATCGACGTGCTTGAACTGGGTCCCCATCGCAACGTGCGGTGCGAAGGGTTCTCGCGCGGCATGAAGCAAAAAGTCGCTCTGGCAGGAGCGCTCGTTCATGAGCCGCGCCTCATCATGCTGGATGAACCGCTGACCGGCCTCGATGCCGCAATCGCGCGTCAGGTGAAAGACCTGCTGACCGCCCGCGTCCGCGCAGGTGCCACCATCATTTTGACGACCCACATCCTCGAAGTCGCTGAGCGCTTGGCCGACCGTATAGGCATAGTCTGCGGCGGCCGCCTTGTTGCAGAAGGCACGATGGACAAGTTGCGTGATCAATTCGGCGCGCACAACAGCACCCTTGAAGACGTCTTCCTGTCCCTCACGTCTTCCGCCAAAGAGGCTGCATGACGTTCGCTCCGGGATCGTTTGCTTGGTTGTTGGCGCATGATCTGCGCTTGAGCACCCGCCAGCTCGTCCAATTCATGGCGCGCTGGTCACTGCTGAAGACGCTGGCGATGCTTGTGGCTGGATTTGTCGGCATGCACGCCTTTGCCTGGGGCATCTTGGAGATGCGCTCCACCATGCCCGGCTTGTTCACGCCCCAGGCGATGGTGACAGCCATTGTGGGTGCGCTGCTGTGGATGATCGCGCAGGGCCTGCTTGGCGCGACCCGTTCGCTGTATGAGCGCGGCAGCCTTGAACTCCTGTTGTCGTCACCGCTGGCGCAGTGGAAGACCGTCTTCTCCCGCGCCCTGTCGATCGCAGTCACATCGGCCGTAGCACTTTCCCCGATTTTGCTGCCGCTGGCGAATGTCGCAGCATTCCAAGACGGCACCACGTGGCTGGCGATGTATCCCGTTTTGGCGTCAATGGCGCTGGTTGGAACGGCGATTGGCCTCGTTGTCGCCATCGGCTTGTTCTCAGCCGTCGGTGCCCGCCGCGCCCGCCAGATCTCTCAATTCGCAGCGGCCATCATCGCAGGCGGGTTCGCCCTTGTGATTCAGCTTGGCTTTCTGTTGCCCAAGGCAACTGCAGCCCAAACGTCGGCGTGGTTTGCCAGTAAGCAGCTCGCCCTCAGCGCCACCGTCAGCCAATCCTATGTTGGGCTCGACGGCATTCTGCGGGGCGAGGTCCCAAGCCTCGTGCTCGTCCTGATGGCGGCATTGGCGATCTTTTCCGTAGCCGTTGCAGCGTTCAGCGGCTCGTTTGCGCGCGCCAGTCAAGTTGCAGCCGGGAATTCCGACGACGGCGCAGCGGGCAAGATGCAGCCATTCAAATTCGGTCCCGCGAACGCGCTCCGCCGTAAGGAGTGGCGCCTACTGACCCGCGATCCCAATCTGTTTGCGCAGTTGGGCCTCCAGATCGTCTACACGCTTCCACTGGCCGTCATCTTGGTTCGCAGTCCCAAGGAAATAATGCCGGCCCTCGTCGTCACTCCTTTGGTGGTCGTGCTGGCGGCACAGATCGCAGCCTCCCTCGCCTGGATCACGGTTTCGGGCGAGGATGCCCCGGACATGATTGCAACCGCGCCCATCACACCCAATCAAACCGGGCTCGCCAAGCTGACAGCGATTGCCGCCCCGCTCGGCATCATTCTCCTGCTGCCGATGCTCGCCCTGATGACGATTGCCCCGAAAGCGATGATTTACGCCATCACATTTTCAGCCGCCGCCGCCTGTTCGACCGCCGTCATCAACTTCTGGAACCCGATGCCAGGCAATCGCCGCTCGATGTTGCGCCGCCACTCACAATCCAAGCTCATCGCCATCGCCGAGCATAGTCTTGCCATGCTGTGGGCGGTCGCAGTTGTGATGGCTCTTGTCGATCTCCGGTTTGCTTTGGTCCCTCTCGCGGTGATTGGCATCGTTATGTGGCTGTTGAAACCCAAGCAGGCCGCCGCGCGCAACGACGTGAAAAAGTCTAGTGTAAGGCCGCGTCATCTGATCGCAAACGCATCTAACTGTTAGCATATTTGCATATGTGTTGAACCAGGCAGCTTCCGCGCGCCATTCCTCGGCACAACGCACTGACGCCGATCCGCCTGCAAAAGAATTGAGCGTGTGCTGGTATCGCCGCTCGCTTTTTAGGCTTGCTTTTACGTCGCACCTCTCCGACCAGTACCGCTGTGGTCCAGCGCTCCGATACCCGGCGCTCGTCCACACGCCGAAGCCGTTTGAACCCGGTGCACCGGTGATCAAAGTCTGGCAGCCGCCAGACCATCAAGAGAGGACTTGTGGGCATGAGACGTCTTTTGATCGTGGCAGCCGCTGCGAGTTTTGTTTGCGCACCAGCCGGGGCGCAGGATCTGACCGGCACGCTGAAGAAAATCAAGGACAGCGGGTCCATCACGATCGGCTTCCGCGAATCGTCCGTCCCTTTCTCCTACCTCGACGATAAGCAGCAGCCGGTCGGCTTCGCCATGGACATCTGCAGCAAGATCGTTGCGGCCGTGAAGACCGAATTGAAACTTGAAAAACTCGATGTGAAACTAAACCCGGTCACCTCGGCAACGCGCATCCCGCTGCTCGCCAACGGCACCATTGATCTCGAGTGTGGCTCGACCACCAACAACATCGAGCGCCAGAAGCAGGTGTCCTACACCAACACCCACTTCCTGACCGCAACCCGTATCGTTACCAAAAAGGCATCGAACATCAAGTCGATTGACGGCCTGTTGGGCAAGACCATCGTCTCGACCGCCGGGACGACAAACATCAAGCAGATGAACGAACTCAACACGGCGAAAAAGCTAGGCATGACGATCCTGTCGGCCAAGGACCACGCCGAAGCCTTCCTGATGGTTGAAACGGATCGTGCAGTTGCTTTTGCGATGGACGACATCCTGCTCGCCAGCTTGGCCGCGTCGTCGAAAGACCCCTCGCAGTACGAGATCTCCAAGGACGCCTTCAGCGCTCCCGAACCTTACGGCATCATGATCCCCAAGGACGATGCGCCATTCAAGAAGATCGTCGACGCCGCCACCGCCGCCGCCTACAAGACTGACGGTCCGGCGCTCTTCAAAAAGTGGTTTCAGTCGCCGATCCCGCCCAAAAACCTGAACCTCAACTTCGCACTAACACCGCAGCTCGAGAAGATGTTCTCAGCCCCCAAAGACAGCGCCGACCCGGCAGCCTACTGACACGTGTTCCCTCTCCCCGTTGCTCTTCGCAACGGGGAGAGGGTTAGGAGCCTGCCCCCGCGAAGGCGGGGGTGAGGGGCGGCTGCAGAAAAATGCGTTGGGGGCGGCGGCAGCACGCGCTTCACGCGAATACAGTCCCGCTTGTGCAACGGGATGGATCCGGCGAAGGTCATCGGACGGGGTGCATCGCATGAATTACAATTGGAACTGGGGCATTTTCTGGCAGCAATCGCCCGAAGGAACCAGCACCTACGCCGAACTGCTGCTGAACGGCCTCCAATGGACCGTCATCACAGCGCTGTGCGCATGGATCATTGCTCTGGCCGTGGGCTCCATCGTCGGCGTCGCGCGAACGACCCAGTCCAAGTGGGCCAACATCCTCGGCACCGCGTGGGTAGAGCTTTTCCGCAACATCCCGATCCTGGTTCAACTGTTCCTCTGGTACTTCGTGCTACCCGAGGTGCTCCCTAAATCTTTAGGGCTAGCCCTGAAGCAGTCGCCCAACGCGGCGTTCTACACCGCCGTCATAGGGCTTGGCTTTGCAACCTCCTCCCGTGTTGCCGAACAGGTCCGCGCTGGCATCAAGGCTCTCCCCCGTGGCCAGTCCATGGCGGGCTCTGCGCTCGGCCTCTCGACACCGCAAACCTATCGCTACGTGCTGCTTCCCATGGCCTACCGCATCGTCCTTCCGCCGCTGACGTCCGAGTTCTTGAACCTCATCAAGAACACCTCGGTCGCCTTGACCATTGGCCTGCTGGAACTCACCTCGCGCGCCCGTTCCATGCAGGAATATTCGTTCCAGGTCTTCGAAGCCTTCACTGCGGCAACGATCCTTTACCTGGTGCTGAACGTGCTCGTCGTCGCCTTGATGCGCTGGCTGGAAAGCCGTGTCGCGATCCCCGGTTTTGCGGCAGGAAAGTGAGGGCACATGTTTTCAACTTTCGACTTCGATGTGATTGCCCGCTCCTGGCAATATCTATTTTTCGAAGGGATGAAATTTACACTCACCTTGACCGCGTTCGCCACCCTCGGTGGCCTTATCGCCGGTACCATCCTCGCATTGATGCGTCTGTCCGGCATCAAGCCGCTAGAATGGTTTGCCACCTTCTACACCACGCTGTTCCGCTCGCTGCCCCTCGTGCTGGTCATTTTCTGGTTCTACTTCCTGCTGCCCTACATTGGCGCCTGGGCAACGGGTGCCAGCCGGCCCATGCAGGTCGGCGCGCTCAACTCCGCGCTCATCACCTTCACGCTGTTTGAGGCCGCCTACTTCGCCGAAATCATGCGTGCCGGCATCCAGTCGATCCCCAAAGGTCAAAGTGCTGCCGGTTACGCGCTGGGCCTGTCTTACTGGCAAGTCATGGGCGGCATCGTCCTGCCCCAAGCCTTCCGCAACATGATCCCGGTCATCCTCACCCAGACCATCGTCCTGTTTCAGGATACCTCGCTCGTCTACGTCCTTTCGCTGACCGACTTCCTCGGCGCGGCGTCTAAGATCGCCCAACGAGACGGCCGTCTCGTTGAGATGTATCTCTTCGCCGCCCTCGTCTATTTCGTCATTTCCTTTGCGCTCTCGCAACTGGTGAAAGTACTGCAAGACCGCGTTGCAATCGTCCGTTGAAAGTGAATGCCCCCATGCCGATGATCGAGATCAAGAACATCTCCAAAGCCTACGGATCCTTCAAGGTTCTGACCAACTGCACGACGAGCGTCGAAAAGGGCGACGTCGTCGTCGTCTGCGGCCCATCCGGCTCCGGTAAATCCACGCTCATCAAAACCGTCAACGGCCTGGAGCCCTTCCAGAGCGGCGATATCGTCGTCGACGGCATCTCCCTCTCAGACAACGCCACGAACCTGAACAAGCTGCGCTCCCGCGTTGGCATGGTATTCCAGAACTTCGAACTGTTCCCCCATCTCTCGATCATGGACAACCTCTGCCTCGCCCAGCAAAAGGTGCTTGGCCGCGACCGCGCCGCTTCTGAAGCCAAAGGCCTTGCCCTCCTGACGCGCGTCGGCCTCACCGAACAGGCCGCCAAATTCCCAGGCCAGCTTTCCGGCGGCCAGCAGCAGCGCGTCGCCATCGCCCGCGCCCTCGCCATGGACCCGATCTGCATGCTGTTCGACGAGCCGACCTCCGCACTCGACCCCGAAATGGTCAACGAAGTGCTCGACGTCATGGTAGCCCTCGCCAAGGACGGCATGACCATGATGGTCGTGACCCACGAAATGGGCTTCGCCCGCAAGGTCGCCGATCGCGTCATCTTCATGGATCGCGGCGAAATCGTCGAAGACGCCAAGAAAGACGACTTCTTCGGCAAGCCCCGCAGCGAACGCGCTCAACAATTCCTCTCCAAAATCCTGCAGCACTGAGGCGGGCCTCGCTGAACCGCTCACCACCATCCCCCACTGTTGTCCCGGACAAGTGCGGCCCCTTGGCCGTACGCAGATCCGGGATCGTTACCTCTCTAAATCAGGTAAAGGCCCCGGATCGGTCTCGCTCGCTACACTCGGCGATCCCGTCCGGGGAAACAGTGTGGCAACTATGAGCCGCGTAGCAGCCCTCTCGTGGCCCGCACGCCTCACGGCCCTCGGAAATCATTGCGATTTCGGGCCTGCGGCGCAAAAGCATTGGCATGCCAGCCTTGTTCGGGGCTATAGCGCAAAACTTATTGGTGGTGGCAGGCGTCGGGGGACAGCCAACACCGCTATCGCGCACCGCACACACAGCACATATGCGCAGCAGCATGGGGAACGTCACGCGAATGGGTCAGCCGAACGCGCATAACGGGCATCCGGTGATGCCCCATCTGCTCGTCGATTTCGACGGCACGATTGCCATGATCGACACGGTCGATGCCCTGTTGTCGCTCCACGCGCAAGACGAGTGGCTTGAGATCGAACAAGATTGGGTCGCGGGCAAGATCGGTTCTCGCGAAGCGATGGCAGCCCAGGTTGCTTTGCTCCACCTCGACAGCGCCGCGCTCGACGCCTTCGTCGACAACATCGCCCTTGATCCAGGCTTCGCCGACTTTGCCGGCTTCTGCGTCGCCAACAATCTCCCTGTCACCGTCGTGTCGGACGGCCTCGACCATGTCGTCAAGCGTGTGCTCGCCAATCATGATTTAGATTTCCCGGTCCGGGCCAACCACCTCGAAAAAGTCGGCCACGACCGCTGGCGCCTGACGTTCCCCCACTCAGCCGAAGGCTGCGCCTCCGGCAACTGCAAATGCCGCGCGCCCACGAACCCCGCATCGTTCCGCATTCTAATCGGCGACGGCCGTTCGGATTTTTGCGCAGCTCGCGAAGTTGACCTTTGCCTTGCCAAAGGAAAGCTCATAGACCACTGCCGGGCGCAGGGTATACCACACGTAGCCTTTCGCGATTTCCACGATGTCACCCAAATCATGAGCGACCTGACCAGCGGACGTGTTTCGCCGGCAGCCCTCATCCAGGGCAAGGAAGCCTATCATGCATGATAATATCGCGGGCAAAGCGCCCAAAACCGAAGCCGAGCTCCTGGCTTTGGAAGACCGTTATTGCTCGCACGGCGATACCGTCCACTATACGAAGGTGCCCAAGATTTTTGAGCGCTGCGAAGGCTCCTACATATACGACGGCGAGGGCCGCAAATTCCTCGACCTCCAGATGTGGTACTCCGCCGTCAACTTTGGCTACGCCAACAAGCGCCTGAACAACGCGCTGAAAGACCAGATCGACCGCCTGCCGCAGGTCGCCAGCCAATACCTCCACCGCGAGAAAATCGAACTCGCAACCATGATCTCGCAGGACGTTGAGAAGAAGTTCGGCCGCAAGGGCCGCGTCCACTTCAACGTCGGCGGCGCGCAAGCGGTCGAAGACAGCTTAAAGCTCGTCCGCAACTATTCCGGCGGCAAGAGCCTGAACTTCGCCTTTGAGGGCGGCTACCACGGGCGCACGCTGGGTGCGACCTCCATCACCTCGTCCTACCGCTATCGCCGCCGCTACGGTCACTTCGGCGACCGCGCCCAGTTCGTGCCATTCCCGTATTGCTTCCGCTGCCCCTATGGCAAGAAGCGCGACGACTGTGGCCTCTATTGCGTCGAACAGTTCGCGCGCCTGTTTGAAACCGAATACTACGGCGTATGGGACCCCAAGGCCGGCGTCGCGGAATATGCAGCGTTCTACGTTGAATCCATCCAGGGCACGGGTGGCTACGTCATCCCGCCGCCCGGCTACTTCGAACGGCTGTCCGAGATCTTGGAACAGCGCAAGATCCTGCTGGTGTCCGACGAAATCCAGATGGGCTTCTATCGCGCAGGTAAACTCTGGTCGATCGAGAACTTCAACGTGAAGCCCGACATCATCGTGTTCGGCAAAGCCTTCACCAACGGCTTGAACCCGCTCTCCGGCATTTGGGCGCGTGAAGAACTCATCAACCCCACCATCTTCCCGCCGGGATCGACCCACTCGACCTTCAACGCCAATCCGCTCGGCACCGCTGTTGCGCTCGAAGCCATGAAGATGATGGAAGAGACCGACTACGAGGAGCTGACCGCGCTTAAGGGTGCCTACTTCCTGAACGGCCTGCGCGAACTGAAGCGCAAACACAAAATGGTCGGCGACGTCGACGGCATGGGCATGGCGCTCCGCATCGAAATCTGCGAGCCACATGACAGCTTCACTCCGTCGAAGAAGATCGTCGATTGGATGGTCGACGAAGCGCTCGAAGGTAACCTTGAGCACGGCGGCAAAAAGTACGGGCTGATCCTCGACATCGGCGGCTACTACAAGAACGTCATCACCTTGGCCCCGTCGCTCGAAATCTCCTACGACGAGATCGACTTGAGCCTAGCCCTCATGGACCAGCTCTTCACCAAAGCCGCCTCCAAAGCGGTGTGAGGCTACAAACTGGTCGGGTGCAAATAGCGCAGCGTATTGCACCGTCTGCCCGCAAAGCGGCGCAATACGCCAAGAGGCTATTGCGCCCTACCCGCTCGTCTAAGTATCGAAAAGGGATGGGGTTTGGGGAAACTCGTTTCCCCAATTGGGTTTGGGCGAAAGCCCAAGCGCGCAGCGCCTACTTCGCGTCCAGAGCGCGCAGCACTCACTCACGCCAAGAGCGCGCAGCGCCCTATTTCACGCCCAGTTTCTTCTGCAGCCCTGACGACGACGTCGTGTATTGAAACAGCAGCTTCTTGTCGGGATAGACGAGCTTGTGGGCGGCCTGCGCCATCAGCGCAACTTCATGGAAGCCCGACAGAATGAGCTTGAGTTTACCCGGATAGGTATTGATATCGCCGACGGCAAAAATACCCGGTTCATTGGTCTCAAACGTCGCAACGTCCACCTTGATCAGGTTCGCGTCGAGATTGAGCCCCCAGCCAGCAATCGGCCCGAGTTTCATTGTCAAACCAAAGAACGGCATCAGCCGGTCGACGGTCAGTGTCTCGGGCCCGTCCTTGGTCGAAATCGTCGCCGACTGTAGCTGCCCGTCCTCACCAGCAAGCGCCGTCACCTGCCCGATCTTGAGCGAAACCTTGCCCTCGGCCACCAGCGTCCGCATCTGCTCGACGGAATGAGGTGCACCGCGAAATTCGTCGCGCCGGTGCAGCAGCGTCACTGATTTCGCCAATGGCTGCAGGTTTAGCGTCCAGTCGAGGGCGCTATCCCCGCCGCCGACGATGAGCACGTCGCGCCCGCGAAACTCCTCCATCCGGCGGACCGAATAGAACACCGATTTGCCCTCGAACGCCTCGATACCAGCAAGTGGCGGCCGCTTGGGCGTGAACGATCCGCCACCTGCCGCGATGACGACGGTCTTGGTGATGAACACTTGGCCCACGTCCGTTTCGAGATGGAACCGCCCATCGGGCAACCGCTTTAAGCCATCGATCCGCTCGCCCAGATGAAAGGTGGCGCCGAACGGCTTGATCTGTTCCATCAGCCGGTCGGTCAGCTCTTGCCCGGTCACAATGGGCAGTGCTGGAATGTCGTAAATCGGCTTTTCTGGATACAACTCCGAGCACTGCCCGCCAACCTTGTCCAGGATGTCGATCACATGGGCCTTGATATCGACAAGACCGAGCTCAAACACGGCAAACAACCCAACCGGCCCCGCGCCGATAATGACGCAATCGGTTTCAATCGTGCTGGCAGATGCTTCAATAGGGGCAGTGCCGGTGATCGTGGTCATGCGTCATCCCAACTTCAGTAACCCGGGCGTTTCCGGCGTTCGCTTGTTCAACCACCCCTCCCACTCCATGGCCGGGCTTGACCCGGCCATCCAGGACCGCACGGACGGAGCAGGCAAATCATCCCTGCACGGCCAGGGAGCAGCACGTCAGGAGCCTCAGAACTGCTTGCCCGGTACCCGCAGTACGAGTCCGTCCAGTGCGTCTGTTACTTTCATCTGACACGACAGTCGGCTTTCCGGGCGCACATCGAATGCGAAATCGAGCATATCCTCTTCCATCGCCTCGGCCTTGCCGGTCTTTTCCGCCCACGCGGCATCGACGTAGACATGGCACGTCGCACACGCGCACGCGCCGCCACACTCGGCCTCGATGCCCGCAATCCGGCTGAGTCGGGCCGCTTCCATCACGGTCACGCCGGGTGCTGCCTCGACAACCTGCTGGCTGCCGTCGGGTTGGATGAACGTAATCTTGGCCATGGAAGAGCCGGGCTCCTGTGAGAAACAAAGATGGAGCCGTCAGATAGCGCTCCTGAGCGGAAACGTCCAGGAACAGACAAGCCTAACCGGAACCGCCCTACAGGCGCAAATCGGCGCAGGCGGCTCTAGCGTCAGATCAGGTCCTGCCGCAAAATTTCAGCCCGCACGTCCGCAATAGCTTCGACAACCTGATCCAGCATCGCGCGTCTGGCCCTGTCATTGGTGCAATCCGTTGCCTCGGCGGCAGCGCCAGCGCCCGCCAGCCGCTTCGCCCCGACCGCCAGCGCCGAACCTTTGAGCGTATGTGCGGCCATGTGCCAGTCCTTGGCCGTTTCCGACGCCAGCAATGCGGCGTGTGACTTCGGCAGCTGCTCAAGGAACAGCCCCAATATTTCCCGCTCAAGATCGGCCATCCCAAGCGTATAGACCCGCAAATGCGCCAGATCGAGTACGGGGGGAGCCATCCCGGCGCGCGGCCGGGTAACGGCCACATCGTCTGTCATTGTTCTGCAGTCGATGGTTTCAAACATCATGACTTTGCCTCCAGCCGTGGAGCAACCTTGGCCGAAAACAAATAAGAGCCAGTGAATCTAATACGTTGCGTTTGAACAACGCCTTAATTGGTCACAAGGCTGACACGATACCCTCGTGTGCGGAATTTCACTGTGTCGCACCATGCTGGAGATAACCCGTGTCCCAACCTTCGTTTCGCCTAAAACCGGCATTAGCTGACGTTGGATGGGGTACGCGATGGGGCATTGAGTTCAAATACGTGTGCAATGCACGAATTCGGTCCGGTAAAACCTGTTTTTTAACTAAGTTCACGCACGGGTTTGCGTTAGAATCACTCAGGGTCTGATCTAGTGGGTCGGTCTCAGCGAAGGTGTCGGACGGACGAATGGCTCAAGAGAAGTCTAATATCGACAAGGCAGGCCTGCCCGAACCCAGTTGGGTCGCAGAGGCCGCGCGCGCCATGAGCCAAGCTCCAGCTGCTGCCC
>JBEBJA010000044.1:0-4958 GCA_040080145.1 Hyphomicrobiaceae bacterium | reverse complement strand
CCCTCCCCACAGGGGGGAGGGAGAAGTTTGGCCCAATATTTCAAACCGAGACAGTACCCCTCATTCCCAGGTGGTGAGGAGGCCGTCGATGGAATCGTCCCTGGGGCCGCTGTGTTTTTGCGGGGTGCCAAGGATGATGAAGGCGGCGAGATCTTCGGACCCGTCGAGATGGAGTGCCTCACGCACCGTGCGCGAGGTGGCCGATGTGCCGCTGCGCAGGCAGCCGCCAAAGCCGAGCGCTTGAGCTGCGAGCAAGAGATTTTCGACCGCGGCTCCCGCACTGATGATCTGGTCGACAACCGAGACACGCGGGTGGTCGCGGATGGTGCGGACAACGAGCGCCAGCAGCATGGGGCCGCGGAAGGCTTTGTTGGCGGCGCGGTCGAGGTCGTCCTCGCTGGAGCCTGGGTCGCGCGCGCACTTTGCGCTGCGGAACGCCGTGGCCAAGTCAGCGCGCTTATGATCGGGGATCAGGATGAAGCGGAAAGGGCGCAGCTTTTTGTGGTCGGGAGCGGCTGCACTGGCGCGCAGCATAAGGGCCAGCTGATCGGACGAGGGGGCTGGGAGCGCGAGCAAGCGTGGCGACAGCGAGCGCCGCGACAGGATCGCTTCCAGAAGGTGGGACTGGCCGGTCATGACGAAGGTTCCTTGCAAGGGATGGCGGCGCTATAGCATATTTGGTCCGCGATGTTTTGCCCGCAATGCAAAACGGTCTTATAACTGGAGTATCGGCCCAGCACCGCCGCAGCCGCCTCGCCTCCCCCCGCCCCAGCAGACCAGAGCAACGATGAACACGAAGCGCCTGCGCATTTTGGTCATCGACCGGAACAAGGTTCGCGCTTCGATCATCGAGGAAGGCCTGCGACAAGGCGGAGATTTCGACGTCATCGTCGCCGATGACATGACACGGCTCATGCGCCATGTGACCGATGCCGATCCCGATGTCATCATAATGGACCTAGCGAGCCCCGACCGCGACACGCTTGAGCATGCGCTTCAGGTCACGCGCGCCGTACGGCGGCCCATCGCAATGTTTGTGGATACAACGGATGCCGCCGCGACCGAGGCTGCCATTGATGCGGGGGTTTCCGCCTATGTTGTGGATGGGCTCAGGAAGGAACGGGTGAAGCCGATCCTCGACATGGCGATCAGCCGGTTTAATGCGGTCGACCGATTAAAGCGGGAGCTGGAATCCGCAAAGGGCGAACTGGCCGAGCGCAAGACGATTGATCGCGCCAAAAGCATTTTGATGAAGTCGAAAGGACTGGACGAGCAGCAGGCCTATCAACTCCTGCGGAAGACGGCGATGAACCAAAGCCGCAAGATTGCGCAAGTCGCTGAAAGCCTGGTGCTCGCATACAGCATGATTAACGATGAGGATCCCAAATGAGTGCGGAAAGGTATGGCCGCGTCGTCCGGGCAGGGTTCGTTCCGCTCATCGACTCCAGCATGCTCGTCGTGGCCCACGAACTAGGATTTGCAACGGCGGAAGGGCTCGATCTGCAATTGGTGCGCGAGGCGTCGTGGGCAAACATTCGCGACAAGATCGCGGTCGGGCATCTTGACGTAGCCCACATGCTGGCGCCGCTGCCGATAGCGGTTAACCTCGGGCTGAGCCCGGTTCGGGCGGATTTGATCGCGCCGATGGAATTGGGGCTCGGCGGCAACACGGTTGCCATATCGCTGGAGCTTGCCAAGGAATTGGCAGAGGATGAACGAATTGATCCCAACAATCCGGCGGCGAATGCAAACAGGTTGGTTCGTGCCGTTCTTGCCAGAGCACGCGCAGGCAGGCCGCGGCTCGTGTTCGCGGTCGTCCACCCCTATTCGTCGCACTTTTACGAACTCGCCTACTGGATGTCGTTTGCGGGGATTGCGCTCTATCGCGACGTCGACGTCGTGGTCTTGCCACCGACGCTGATGGCGGATGCGCTGGCGGCTGGCCAAGTCGACGGGTTCTGCGCCGGCGAACCCTGGGGGTCACTGTCGGTCGCGCGCGGTGCCGGCGTCATCGTGACGAGGAAAACCAAAATCTGGCGATCGGCACCGGAGAAAGTGCTGGGCGTCCGCCGCGACTGGAGCGACCGGCATCCAGACATTCTGGCTGCGTTGATGAAGGCGCTGTACCGAGCCGCGCTCTGGTGCGATAGCGCGCAGAACCGGCCGCAACTCGTGACGATGCTGGCCGAGTCGGCTTATCTCGACCTGCCAAAGGAATTGCTCGGCTTGGCATTTGAAGGAGGAGAAGGAACATCGCTTGCAACCGGCGAAGGGTTTGCTTTCAGCTCAGGTGCGGCGACTTTCCCATGGGTCAGTCACGCGCTGTGGTTTTATTCGCAGATGGTTCGCTGGGGCCAGATTCCGTTCTCTGATGCGACCATGGAGACGGCGCGCCGGACGTACCGGCCAGACCTGTATCGTTCAGCGCTTGGACAGATGGGAATCGCGATCCCAACGGCGAATGCCAAGCTGGAGGGGTCGCTGCTTAAAGAAACGGCGGTGGGGTCATCCAACGGTCGTTTGCTGCTTGGACCCGACGAATTCTTCGACGGGCGCGTGTTCGATCCCGATCACGTCGCCGAGTACATAAACGGCTTTTCGGTTCACACTCAGATTTCGATATCGGAATAGGCAGCTTGGAACGAAGGCCGACGCGCGGAGCATTTCACGAGCAGTTTCGCCAAGGCGGCTCTCAACACACCCGGTCGCCCGTCTTCAATGCAAACCCGCGCAAGAACTCGTCCGGCTTCTGCGGCTTTTTCCCGGCCCGCTGCACCTCAAGCAGCCGGATCGCCCCCTCCCCGCACGCAATCGTCAACTCGTCATCCAGCAGCTCGCCCGGCACACCACGCCCACCGGCAACCGTCGACGCCAGCACCTTGATTCGCTCCCGCTTACCCTCGCCCCCCGCCTCGAACCACGCCCCCGGAAACGGCGACAACCCGCGCACCAGATTATGAACCTCGCCCGCACGCTTCGAAAAATCGAGCCGCGCCTCGGCCTTGTCGATTTTAGCCGCATACGTCACGCCACCGGCAGGCTGGGCCGTCTCGGCCAGCTCGCCCCGCTCCAACGCCGCCAGCGCCCGCACCATGAGCGCAGCGCCCGACCCGCTCAACGCATCGTGCAACGCCCCTGTCGTCATATCCGGCCCAATCGCCATCTGCTCGACAAGACACATCGGCCCGGTATCGAGCCCCGCCTCCATCCGCATGACAACGCTCGCCGTCGCCACATCACCTGCCATGATCGCCCGGTGAATTGGTGCCGCCCCCCGCCAGCGCGGCAACGCCGACGCATGCAGGTTGTAACAACCACGCCGTGGCGCATCCAATATTGCTTGCGGCAGCAAGAGCCCGTAAGCCACGACCACCGCAGCATCCGCCTGATGGCCTGTAAACACGGCCTGCTCGTCCGCCCCCTTGAGGCTCAGCGGCGTCAACACCGGCAATCCGTGCGCTTCGGCAAACGCCTGCACCGGCCCCTTTGTCTCAGCCATTCCCCGCCCAGCGCGTCGTGGCGGTTGCGAATAGACCGCACACACCTCATGGCCTGCCTCAAGTATCGCCTCAAGCGTCGGCACCGAAAACGGCGGTGTGCCCATGAAAACCAAGCGCAAAGTCATGGGCAAACCCTCACACGAGTGAATTCAAAAACCTCCCCCTTGGCGTCATCCCAGCGCAGGCTGCGATCCAGCCAGCCAACCGTGAGTGGGAAGTTCTCACGCGCCTTCCCGGGAACGGCTCGCACGTGTCTAGCCAATCCGCGCCTGCTTCTTGAACCGGCGGATGACCATGTCGCGCTTCAGCCGCGTGAGAAAATCAATAATCAGCTTCCCGTCGAGATGATCGACCTCATGCTGTATGGCCGTCGCCAGCAACCCGCCCGTTTCAAGCTCAACCGGCCGGCCGTCGAGGTCCTGATACGCAACCGTCACCGTCGTTGGCCGCTCAATGTCAATCCGCACGTCCGGCAGCGACAGGCACCCTTCCTCATAAACGGCGCTGACATCGCCAAGCCTGAGGATTTTCGGGTTGATCATGACGATCGGCTTTTTGGCCTCGCCCTCCTCCTCATCGGAAACATCGAGCACCAGCAAACGCTTAGGCACGTTGACCTGGATCGCCGCCAGCCCGATGCCAGGTGCCTTGTACATCGTCTCCAGCATATCGGCGGCAAGCCTCTTGATCTCGTCGTCAAACCGTTCGACAGGCGTCGAAACCAGCCGCAGCGCGGGGTCAGGCAGAATGATGATCGGCAACAATGACATGGACTTATCAGCTTTGTGATTTGCGCTATTGTCGGCCTTCATGACACGGCAGAGCCCACAATCTCAAGCCCAACCGTAACCGTACCACGGCCTGACAGTTGAATTGACGCACCCAAACCGCTAGGCGGGACAGGACTCATCAATCAGAACCGGCGGCACATGGATCACGTGGACCACTTCATCGTAGGCTGGGAAGAATGGGTGGGCCTCCCCCTTCTTGGTCTGCCCTCGCTCAAGGTCAAGATCGACACCGGTGCCAAAACCAGCGCACTCCACGCGCGCAACATCGAACCGATCACCCATAATGGGCTTGACCACGTGCGCTTCAAAGTCCACCCGGTGCCGCGCCGCCCAGCCATCGAGATCGACTGCGCCGCCCCCATTCGCGACCGCCGCGTGGTGACGAGTTCCAACGGCGAACCCGAACTGCGTTACGTCATAGCAACCGACATCGACATCGGCGACCGCAGCTGGCCCATCGAGATCACCCTGACCAACCGCGAGAGCATG
The DNA here is from genome assembly GCA_040080145.1 of Hyphomicrobiaceae bacterium. Lineage (GTDB taxonomy): Bacteria > Pseudomonadota > Alphaproteobacteria > Rhizobiales > Hyphomicrobiaceae > JANXVY01. Next base: position 178 of record JBEBJA010000044.1, on the reverse strand, counting down.
CGCTTCCGCATGCTCATTGGCCGCCAAGCCCTGCAACCCGGCATGCTTGTCGACCCCAGCTCGGCCTTTCTCCACCCCCGCCGCAGCCACAAAATCTACCGCAAGCTGCTGAAAATCTGATTCCTCACCCCGTCATCGCGCAGCGATGCTCCGCATCCACGCGGGGAGGGGTTAGGGG
>JBEBJA010000058.1:0-21619 GCA_040080145.1 Hyphomicrobiaceae bacterium | reverse complement strand
GCAGAAGAGCCCCCTCACCCCAACCCTCTCCCCAGGGGGAGAGGGGGCCACCGTTTCGCTATGTTAGCGCCTATGGGCGCAGGCCGGGACCTAAGCAACCATCGGTTTGAACTCGGGCTTAAAACCGGCCGGACGCCTTGCACCGCAACGCCGCCTGCGCATCGTCGCCGCAGGCGGCCAGTGACCACTTGACCATAGACAAAAGTTGCAGCTCTGTACGTGCGCGGGGTTGGTGGGGCGGCCGCGCACAAACGAAAATGCACCAATCAAGAAACTCCGGGGAGCAGGGAATGAAGGTTTGCATCTATGGTGCGGGCGCAATTGGCGCACATATCGGCGTGTTGATGAAGCTGGCCGGCGTTGACGTATCCCTCATTGCACGCGGCGCAAACTTGGCCGCCATCCAGGAAAACGGCCTCAAGCTCATCACCAAGGTCGATGACGTCGAAGTCGAAAAAGTCGCCCGCATGCCTGCTTTCCAAAGTCCGGAAGATCTGGGGCCTCAAGACGTTGTGATCTGCACCTTGAAGTCCCATCAAGCCTGGGATGCCGCAGACCACATGCGTCCCTTGTTTGGTCCCGAAACGTCAATCGTAACCGCGCAGAACGGCGTGCCCTGGTGGTATTTCCACGGCATCGAAGGCAAATACTCGGAAATGCAGCTTGAAAGCGTGGACCCGCAAGGCCGCCAGTGGTCTGCCATCGGTCCTGAACGTGCCATCGGCTGCACGGTCTATCCGGCGGCGGAAATCATTGCACCCGGCGTCGTCAAGCACACCTACGGCGACCGCTACAACCTCGGCGAACCCAACCGCAAAATCACCCCGCGCGTCACCGCCATCGCCCAGGCGTTCGAAGCCGCTGGCCTCAAATGCAAGGTCTACGACGACATCCGCGACGACATCTGGCTGAAACTGTGGGGCAACCTCTGCTTCAACCCGATCTCCGCCTTGACCCACGCAACCCTCGACGTTGTCGCAACCGATCCAGGAACCCGTGCCGTCGCGCGCGGCATGATGGCCGAAGCCGAAACCCTTGCCCGCAAATTGGGCGTCCATTTCCGCGTCGACATCGAACGCCGCATCAACGGTGCCGCCTCTGTCGGTGCCCATCGCACCTCCATGCTTCAGGATCTCGACAAGAAGCGCCCGCTCGAACTCGACGCACTTCTAACCTCGGTCCAGGAAATGGGCCGCCTCGTCGAAGTCCCGACACCGACCATCGAAATCGTGTTAGCCCTCACCCAGCAAATGGGCCGCTCGGCCGGTGTCTATCCCGTGTTCCCCAAAGAAGTCCACTCCGCCAACTCAATCGACGCATCGCTCTAAACGCCGCGCAGCGCGGCTCCACACATAGAATGGTTTGCGCGTCGTAAGTCGGTCAAACCTCGTCCCTTTTCGTCATGGCCGCGAAGGCGGCCACCCACGGCAATCATCGATTTGAATGTCGCGTCATACGCATCAAATCCCGTACCGGAACTTGCCAGTCCTCACGCAAGCTGCATCGTCGAGGGACCACAAACCAAAAAAGCGCGCCGCAATCAAATTGCGAGCGCGCTTTTTTCATCTCCACGCAACACCAACCCAACCGGACTGGCACCACGAACGGTCAGTTGACCTGCGATGTCGCTGGACGGCGCACCGAATAGGCCGGGCGCACAACTCGCCGCTGCTCCACGCTCTTGGCCGGAGCCACATCATACGACGCAACCGAATTCGTGCTGAACTTCTGCCACGTTACCGTGACCCGCGTTCCAACCGGCACCCGCGGATAGAGATCCAGCACATCTTCGTTGAGCATGCGCACGCAGCCCTTCGAGACCGCCTGACCAATCGTCCATGGCGCGTCGGTACCATGAATGCGATAGGCGCTCGACCCGAGGTACATTGCCCGCACACCGAGCGGATTTAACGGATGACCGCCGGGGACGAAGTTCGGCAGCCTGGGATTTTCAGCGCGCATCGTCGGCGTGGGTGTCCACGACGGATTGACCCGCTTATCGCTGACAATCGTCGCGCCCTGCCACCGGCTTTTTTCGCGCGGAATGGCAATTGGGTAGCTCAGAGCCTTGCCCGGACCGGTCACCAGATACAAGCGACGGTCGCCGAAGCTGACGATCAATTGACCCGCCTTATACTGCGGGCTGAAGCCGACCGACTGGCGCCCACCGCCCCACTCGCTGCCACCGCCCCACAGGAACGAAATCAGATCATCGGCAGCGCTGGCCGTTTTGGCCAACGGGATGGACAAGGCCGCAGCCATAAGGCCGGCAGCCAGATTGCGCACAAAGGTGGCACGAAACGTCATAAGACAACTCCGATTTGGCCGGACTACCGGCAATGAGGAGACAAGAGAGCCCCCAGCGCGCCCAATCGTGATCAACATTAGTAAAGATTATCCTTACCTAAGTCTCAATATAAGCGTGAGCACCAACAAGCCACACTTGATAAATCTTTAACAAACTGTGGACTTCTTCAGATCAACCAGACATTGCAGCACAATTCGAACGCCGGTTATGCCGGACAAACCAAGCGATCAACCCGCCAGCGCTGCCCGAACCGAAGCCCGTACCTGCTCCAGCGTAAACGGCTTTGATAGCAAGAAAAAGCGCTGCCCCGGCAATGACTTGACCCTTTCAAGCTGCTCGACAAGTCCCGACATCAGCACCACCGGCAGTCCCGGATTGAGCGCGCGCGCCTTGGCGGCAAGCTCAAAACCGTCCATGCCCGGCATATTCACGTCGGTGAGCAGCAGTTGAAACCGGTTCGGCGCGCGCCCCATGAATTCAAGTGCATCGCCACCGCTTTCCATTACGGCGACGGAATGTCCCTCGGCTTCCAAAGCCCGCCGCACAAGCTCCCGCGTCGCGGCCTCGTCCTCGGCCAACAAGATGTGCGCCATCCTCGCCCCCAATTTCGTGTCCGGCCCGCAGGCCTGCGACTAGCTCCAAACGACAAAACCCGGCCTTATCCAGCGCCTTCAGTCACATGCCCCACGAACGGCAACTCCCGATACCGGTGTGCCACGTCCATACCGTAGCCAACGACAAACAGTTCCGGGCATGAAAAAGCGCGGAAATCTGCTTCGATTTCGACCGCGCGCGGCGCATTTTTCTCCAGCAGCACGCACGAGTAAATACGCGCGGCCCCACGTGCCGATAGCAGATCCTTGGCAAACGCCAGCGTCCGCCCCGACTCCAAAATGTCGTCGATCAGCAGCACATTGCGCCCCGCAACGTCGAGATCCAGATCGCGCAGAATCGACACCTGCCCCGACGAAACCTTGCTCTTGCGGTAACTCGACAACGTCAGAAAATCGATCTCCGGCGCAATGCCCTTGGCGTGCATCGCCCGGATCAGATCGGCTGCAAAAACAAAGCTGCCCTTGAGGACGGCGATGACCAGCAACCTATCAATCTTGTGCGCGTCGATCTCGTCGGCCAGCGCATCCAAGCGAACCGCGATCTGCGCGGCCGAAAAGATGACTTGAACCTGCTTTTCGGCAGACAATTGTGTTGGCATATCTCTTAATTCCGGCTGACCGGCCCGATTCGCCCGCCCACACCTGTATCCGCTGATTGAGCCGGGCGCGCAATAAAATCGTTACGCCGTCGCGCACCACCCCGCCGCAGCCTAAGCCGGAATTCCCCTAGCGGCCACCCGCGTAGCCAAAGCGCCGAAGGGACAGGGGCGCGAGCGCCAGACTCAAACCTCTGATCTCCTCCAGTTCAGACATTCGAAGCAAGCAAAGCATGAACAAGCCACAATCCTCGACGATCAGTGGCGGAGATGACCTGGAAGGATTGATCCAGCGGTTACCTTCGCGCATAACCACAGCCGACGATGACACACGTGATTGATTCGTACCCGCCGCGCCAATTTAGCTTCGAGCAAACCGAGAAGAAACACTGTGATCCGCTTGAGCAACGTGGCCCTTAAGTACGACACCGGCCCCGACACACTGCGCGATGTCAATTTCCATCTGCGACCCGGCTCGTTCCACTTCCTGACAGGGCCGTCGGGAGCGGGAAAGTCATCACTTCTCCGCTTGTTGTTCATGTCGCTCCACCCCACAAGGGGGCAGATTCACATGTTCAATCAAGACGTTAGCCAAGTGACAACAGCAAAGCGCGCCCAGCTGCGGCGGCGCATCGGCATCGTGTTCCAAGACTTCCGCCTCCTCGACCACCTGACAACCTGGGAAAACGTCGCACTGCCCCTTCGCGTCGTTGGCAAACAGGTGTCTGATTACCGCGAAGACGTGACCGACCTCCTGCAATGGGTCGGCTTGGGGGATCGCATGCACGCCTACCCGTCGGTCCTCTCGGGCGGAGAAAAGCAGCGTGCCGCCATCGCCCGCGCCGTCATCGGCAAGCCCGAACTCCTCCTCGCAGACGAACCGACAGGAAACGTCGACCCCCAGATGGCCCGCCGTCTGCTAAGACTATTCATCGAACTCAATCGGCTCGGCACCTCGGTTCTGATCGCAACCCACGATCATCAGCTGATGCGCCAATACAAAGCCCCTCGTTTGGAGTTGCATGACGGCCATGTCCGGATCGTTTGACAACAGGCCTCCGATGCGGCGCAATCCTCCAGCGCCCGCTGCCTATGATCCCTACGAGGAGGGGCTGGAACAGGCCGCGCCGCCCCATGGCAGCCAGCAATATTACCCCAGCCGCGAATCCCCCGCCACCCAGCCCACGGGCCGTGGCGAACCCCATCAAAACTGGGAAACCGAACCCGTACCGTCGCGTGAACCAGAGCCGCGTGACGAACACCTCTACGCCGAAGCCCGCACCAATGGCCCCGAGCAAAAGCACAAGCACGCAGGGATTGTCCCTGCTGGCTCCATCACCGGTCGCTCGCTTACGCTCGTGATCGCAATCATGTGCTTCCTCGCCTGCCTTACGGCCGGTGCGGTCTACATGATCAACAAGTCCGCCGACGGCTGGCTCAAGGACATGGCCAGCGAAGTTACGGTCCAAGTGGAACCGCGCTCCGGCACCGACTCCGAAAAGGTCATCAAAGACACCGTCGCGTTCCTTACCAAAGAACCCGGCGTCACGAGCGTCAAAGCCCTGACTCTCGACGAATCCGCAGCCCTCCTCGAACCCTGGCTCGGCCAAGCCGACGTATTGAAATCCCTCCCTGTTCCACGCCTGATTGCACTCGAAATTGATCGCGGCTCCCCGCCCGACCTCGAAGCCCTCCGTCAGCGCCTGACATCTCAGTTCTCCGGCGTCACCCTCGACGACCACCGCCACTGGCAACAACAGATCCGCACAGTCACCCGCTCCTTCGCGCTTGGCGGCCTCCTCATCCTCCTTCTCGTTGCCGCCGCCACCATCGCCATCATCGAATCCGCGACGCGCAGCTCCATGGCCTCCCATCGCGACATCGTCGAAGTCCTCCACTTCGTCGGTGCCACCGACCGCTTCATCGCCCGCGAATTCGAAAGCCACTTCCTCAAGCTAGGCATTAAAGCAGGGCTAGTCGGAGCGCTCGCCGCATGCGCCGTGTTTCTCGTTGCCCCCTACCTCGTTGAACTCATCGGTGGCCAGACTGTGACCGCCGTCGAGCTCCGCCAGCTCGTGGGCTCAGGAACCCTTGAACTGCTCGGCTATGCCCTCATGGGCGTCGTCGTTATCGTCGTCGCCGGCCTATGCATGATTACCTCCCGCCTCGGCGTTTACCGTATCCTCAACAGTCACATCTGAATCGTCGTTGCACCCATTCTGGTTGCATCGCCCATCATTTGGGACGATCTGTTAGCTTTCGTTGACAACCTTGGTACAAAGAACTGTCAAATTTGATGCGAATTTGGCTAGTGTAGACTGGCGAGCGAAGACATCGACCTATTCGCCTTACGCTCGACGAGCGGCGAAGAGCCGCCGTCCGGTAGGACGGATGCAAAACGAACGACCGCCATTCGTGCGCTCGTTTTGCAACAGGGCATCAGATCACCATGACCACCTCCACGCGCATTCATAAGGCCAATCCGGTCGGCAACGGACCAAAACGAGGCTCGATATCCAACCGGGCCATGCGCGTCGCCATAACTGCGATCGGTGTCACCCTCGCCCTCCTCGTGTTCGGATTTACCCTGTTTGCTGCCAGTGTAATGCGCGAACAACCAACCATCGCAGGCACTGCCGACGGCATTATCGTCCTGACCGGCGGCGACTTCCGAATCCTTGAAGGAGGTCGCCTCCTCCAGCAGGGACACGCCAACCGCATGCTGATCTCCGGCGTCAACGCCAAGACCAGCCGGGACGACCTCATGAAGCTTTCCGGCCTCGAACCTGCAATGTTCGATTGCTGCGTTGATATCGGATACGCCGCACAGGATACCGTCGGCAACGCGGAGGAAGCCCGCACTTGGGCCCAAGGCCGTAACTTGTCTCGCCTCTTCGTGGTCACCTCGATCTACCATATGCCCCGAAGCATGGCCGAACTCGCGCTCGCTCTACCAGACGCCGATTTGATCCCCGACCCCGTTGTCCCGCGCAAATTTCGCAATCGCGCTTGGTGGCTTCACCCTGGCGCTGCCCGCATTCTCCTATCCGAATACTTAAAGTTCTTGCCCGTTGCAGCCCGCTTGGGGACCATGCGATACCTAAAGCCTTGGGTATCCCCCACCAACCCGGTCGGCCAGCCGGCTGCCTCAAAAAGTTGACGGCCAATGCTCGTCCTGCGCTCACTTCTGTTCTCATTTGCTTTCCACCTCACAACAGCAGCCTTCACGATCCTCGGCAGCCCGCTTCTCCTCGGACCGCGCCGCTACGCCATGCTCGGCCTCAAAATCCACGCCCGGTTCTGCCTCTGGCTTTTACGTGCCATCACCGGCACCACCCTTGAAGTCCGCGGCCGTGAATTCATCCCCACCGGCGCCGCAATCGTCGCCTCCAAACACCAATCGACCTGGGAAACTTTCGCACTGGTCCCGCTCCTGTCCGACCCAGCAATTGTCATGAAGGCCGAACTTGGCTGGATCCCATTTTATGGCTGGTTTGCTCACAAATTCGGCCACATCCTCGTTGCCCGCGAACGCGGCCCAGCAGCACTCCGGCGTATGATCGCCGACGCAAAGCGCTGCACCAGCACAGACCGCCAGATCGTAATTTTCCCAGAAGGCACACGCCAAGCCGTAGGTGCACCACCAAACTATAAGTCCGGCGTTGTGGCGCTTTACGAGGGACTGGGCCTGCCGTGTGTACCTGTTGCCCTCAACTCGGGGGCATTCTGGCCACGCCGCAGTATGATGCGCTATCCTGGTACCATCGTTGTCGAATTTCTTGAACCTTTGCCGGCCGGTCTCGACCGGGCAACATTTCGTCGAACCCTAGAAGACCGCATCGAAACTGCATCGGCCCGTCTCCTCTCAAACACCCATGGCGCATCCATTGCCGCCATCCATATAGAAACATTAAAAGAACGTCAAGCGAACAAATGATTGACTTAGGCTTTTTGTTTTGCTAGCGTCCCGGTGCCTCCCTGGATACTCGGGGGTGATCTTCGAGAGTGTAAATCGATGCCGGATGCAGATTTCCTGGCTCCCATTGCGCAAGATATTTGGGAGCAAAAGTATCGCTTAAGGCGCGAGGGTAAGGCGGTCGATCAATCTCTGGACGATACGTTTCGGCGTGTCGCAAACGCGGCAGCCGTTGCCGAACCCGGTGGTAGCGCCGCCCAACAGCGATGGGCGGCAACATTTCACGATTGCATGTCTGGCCTGGCCTTCCTCCCAGCGGGTCGGATCCTCGCCGGGGCAGGGGCCGGTCGCAACGTCACCTTGTTCAATTGCTTCGTTATGGGCAAAATAGACGACAACCTTGGCGCGATCTTCGAAAACGCGAAGCAAGCAGCTCTAACTATGCAGGCCGGCGGCGGTATCGGCCACGATTTCTCGACCCTGAGGCCGCGCGGCGCACCCGTGCGCGGCGTCGAGGCAACAGCCTCAGGGCCGGTCAGCTTCATGGATGTTTGGGATGCCATGTGCCGCACCCTGATGTCAGCGGGCCAGCGTCGTGGCGCGATGATGGCAACGCTTCGCTGCGACCACCCCGACATCGAGGAATTCATCGCCGCCAAGTCCGACCCGGTAAGGCTGCGCAATTTCAATCTGTCGATCCTCGTCACAGATGCTTTCATCGGTGCCGTGAAGGCCAACGCTCCTTGGAACCTTGTCTTCGACGGGCACAATTACAAAACAGTCTCCGCCCGCGACCTTTGGCACAAGATCGCACGGGCGAATTACGACTATGCAGAACCCGGCGTTGTCTTCATCGACCGCATCAACGCCGCCAACAACCTGAGCGGCTGTGAGACGATCCACGCGACGAACCCCTGCGGCGAACAACCCCTGCCCCCCTATGGGGCCTGCCTTCTCGGCTCGATCAACTTGGCACAGTTGATCGATCAGCCGTTCACCACCTATGCCAGGCTGGACACCTCACGTCTGATCCAAGCCGTAGCCGTTGCCGTCCGGCTCCTCGACAATGTCATCGATATATCCCGCTACCCGCTCCCCGAGCAGCAACACGAAGCGCAGACCAAGCGCCGGATCGGGCTGGGAGTGACCGGCCTCGCCAGCGCGCTCATTTTCACCGGCACAGCTTACAACTCCGCCGCTGGCCGCACGATGGCACAAGGCTGGATGCATGCAATCCAGAATGCTGCCTACCGCACAAGTGCGAATTTGGCCGCCGAAAAGGGCGCGTTCCCACTCTACGATGCCGCAAACTTCCTAGACCGGCCAAATGTCCGCGCGCTTGACAGCGAAACCCGGGCATTGATCGCAAAACACGGCATTCGCAACGGTTGCCTGACCTCGATTGCTCCAACGGGTACGATTTCGCTTCTGGCGGGCAACGTATCAAGCGGCATCGAACCCGTTTTCGACTTCCGGTACCTGAGGCGCATCCGCACCCAATCGGGCGGCATAAATGAAGAAGCCGTTGAAGAATTCGCCCATGCCCGGTACCGCCAGCTGAACGGCGGCCTTGAGCCCTCCGGCCCCGCCTGGGTCACCGTCGCAGGCTTAGTCCCGCACGACCACCTCGCTATGCAAGCGGTGATTCAGCCCTATGTCGACAGCGCCATCTCAAAGACGATTAACTGCCCCGCCGGTATTGATCCCGCTTCCTTCGAAAATCTCTACATGGACGCCTATGACCTCGGTCTGAAAGGTTGCACCCTATTCCGGCCGAATGAAGTGACGGGGTCCGTACTTTCGCAGCTCCCAGCCGCCCCAACCCACCCGGCTGCAGAAGTCACTTTGCCGGTCGCAAAAGCCGCGAGCAACACCAGCGGCGTGGTCTACATGACCGAGCCGCTCGCGCGTGACCACGCCCTTCCTGGCAAGACCTACAAGCTGAAATGGCCAAGCTCCGACCACGCCTACTACATCACCATCAATGACCTCATCCGCGATGGCCGCCGCCGCCCCTTCGAAATTTTCATTAACACCAAGGACCTGAACCACTACGCCTGGACCGTTGCGCTAACCCGCATGATCAGCGCAGTTTTCCGGCGTGGGGGCGACGTATCGTTCGTGGCCGAGGAACTGAAAGCGATCTTCGACCCTCAAGGTGGCCAATGGATATCTGGTCAATATGTGCCGAGTCTGCTGGCAGCGATCGGCGGTGTGATAGAAGCCCACTTAACCGCAAGCGAAACCGTAGGTGGCATCCGCCAACCCATAGCGATCAACGAAACCCAACCTGCATCATCACACGAAGGGCAACCTCAGGCCCCCCAGGCCCTACCCAAACTTTGCCCACGCTGCTCGCAGCCCGGTTATCGTATGGAGGGATCATGCCGCGTCTGTATCAATTGCTGGCATTCCAGTTGCAGCTAAACCGCTGTCACCGCTCGTGGTGTCACCCCCTGACGCGACGCTTAAGGAACGGTTAACCCTGCCGTGTAAGCGCACCAATTAGGTCACATTTTAGCTATCTCAATCCGGAATTGTTTAGAGGAGAAGTTTAGACCAATTCATATCGCAACGTGGCGATGAGGCCAAACCAGGATGTGAGTACCATGAGTGCAGAAATAGTGGATTTGGCTCTCTTTCGCGCCAAGCGCGCCGTGACGATCATTGTCGGCGCCGCATCAGCCGGTTCGGCATCGGTCACCGCCCTCACGACAGGGTCCAGCTTATGTCCAGCCGCAACACCAGCAGAAAAGCCGCCATTCCTGTTCTGGACCGGCGCATCTGGCACCCGCTATGTGCACACGGTCTACAACCTGTTCGAATGCCCCCCCGTCGAAGGTGCAAACTACATCCTCGTCAAGCGCCATAGCGACGGACATCGCACCGTCGTCTCAATTGGCCGCGCGACCAGCGAAGCGGGCACCCTGAACCTCGCAGAAATCCGCTTGCGCAGCGCACAACTCGGCGCCAACGAAGTCCACATCCACCTGCTTGCAGACAGCCCGGCCCAAAGCCAGCTGATCGAATCTGATCTCCGCGGTTCGCTCGCTCTGGCTTGACGATGCAGCACCTCAGCGATCCTTTACAAGCTGCCGGTGCATGAATCGCTTGCGTGCAACCGGCGACATCCGGGGTGCGGCAACGGGTTCGTGCCGCAGCGCCTGAACCAGCGCTGTCGACCGTGCCCGCCTCTGATCCTCACCAGCCCCCCGGCCAAACACCGGTCCGGCGGCTACTAGCACGCGCTCAAGTTCCCGCTCGCGGATCTCCAGCACCGCCAGGTGCGAAAGCGTGTTGTTTAGATAATCCAGATTGGTCCCTGAAAGTCCTCGCGCCGCCCGGATTAGCGCCGCCTGCTTCACAATCGGCAGACACCCGGCATAACTTGGATGCGCCCGCTCGGCCAAATACGCCAACCCTTCGACCTGCCCCCCGCCATCAAGCGTCAGCGGCACCACCGCTTCCCGGTAGACCCCGTTGACCTGCTCCCGCGCCCGCAGGTACGCCACCGTCTCCGCCGCCCGCTCCGGCGCAATCCTGAACGCCATTCCGTGACACACGCCACCGCGATCAAGCCCCAGCACGAGCCCCGGGCGCTCGGGACTGCCCCGATGATGCACCGAATAGATGCAAAAGCAGCGCTTGTACCCCGTCAGCCCCGCTGGCCGCACATCTTCATAGGCAAAGCCCGGCCGCCACATCAACGATCCATAGCCGAACACCCAAAGATCGGCGGCCATCTAGCTCATCCGCGCCGTTTGGATTTTTCGGCTTTACCCGAAGTCGTTCCCTGGCCCTTCGCCACCATCACGAGTTCTCCGTTTCCGCATCGCGATAGATCCCGCTCGCCAGCCCCTTCGGCTCAGGCGTCCGCCCGAAGTTCGGTGCCGCCGTGTCTTGCCCCGCCTGAATAACGCCACGCCGGATCGCCCGCGCCTCGCTGAACGTCGTGTGCAGCGCTTCGCCGTCGCCGAACCGGATCGCCCGCTGTAACACAAAAAGATCTTCCTGAAACCGCGCCAGCATCTCAAGCACGGCGTCCTTGTTATTCAAAAACACATCCCGCCACATGGTCGGATCGGACGCAGCGATCCGTGTAAAATCCCGAAATCCGCCAGCCGAAAACTTGATGACTTCGCTGTCCGTCACCCGCCCCAGATGCGCGGCCGTATTGACGATGTTGAATGCGATCAGATGCGGCACGTGGCTGGTGATCGCCAGCACCAGATCATGATGCTCCGCACCCATGATCTCGACATTCGACCCCAGCGCTTCCCAGAACGCCTTGAGCTTTGCAACCGCCGCCGCATCAGTCGTCGGGTCAGGAGTGAGGATGCACCAGCGCTGGTCGAACAGTTCCGCAAACCCCGATTCGGGCCCCGACTGCTCGGTCCCCGCAATCGGATGCCCCGGCACAAAATGCACGCCCGCAGGGATGAACGGCGCCATATCGCGCACAATCGCAGCCTTGACCGACCCCACATCGGTGACAAGCGCGCCAGCCTGCAAATGCGGTCCAATCTCCGCGGCAATCTTCCCGCACGCACCAACTGGCGCGCACACGATCACCAGATCCGCCCCGGCCACAGCCCCGGCAGCGTTGGTAAAACCCTCATCGATAATCCCGAGCCCCAGCGCCGTATCGACCGTCGCTTTCGTGCGCGCGCTGCCAACGATGGACGCTGCAAGTCCGCCCCGCCGGCACGCATGACTGATCGACGACCCGATCAGCCCGATCCCGATCAGCGCGACCCGTTGAAACAGCGGCCCAGAAACCGGCAGAGTGTCAGACTTTGTCATGCTCCGCGTTGCCCCATGAATTCATCGAACGCATCCACGACCGCCCGGTTGTCCGTCTCCGTCCCAACCGTCAGCCGCAGCGCGTCCGGCAGCCCGTATCCAACGACCCTGCGCAAAATAATCCCGCGCTCCTTCAGGAAAGCATCGGCCTTCGCCGCCGTCCAAGGCCCCTTAGCCTCGAAATGAATGAGCAGAAAATTCGCGACACTCGGCGTCACGGTGAGCCCAAGCGCCCCAATCTCGGCCGTCAACCACGCCAGCCACGTTGCATTATGCGCCACCGCCGCCTCGATATGCGCAGTGTCCTCCATGGCCGCAATTCCCGCAGCAATTCCTGGCTGCGAAATATTGAACGGCCCGCGCAGCCGATTCAGCACGTCGATCACGGCCGGTGGCCCATACGCCCACCCCAGCCGCAACGCCGCCAAGCCATAGATCTTCGAAAATGTGCGCGTCATCACCGTGTTGTTCGTCGTCGCGACCAGCTCGATGCCGGCCTCAAAATCGTTGGCCCGCACATACTCGGCATACGCGCCATCCAACACCAGCAGCACATGCCCCGGCAGCCCGGCCCGCAACCGCCGCACCTCTTCGATCCCGATGTAGGTCCCGGTCGGATTGTTCGGATTGGCCAGAAACACCATCTTCGTCCGCACGGTCACGCGCGCCAGGATCGCATCCACATCCGTCTTGAGGCTCGCTTCCGGCGCCACCACCGGCGTTGCCCCGTTGGCCTTGATCGCGATCGGATACACAAGAAATCCGTGCTCGGTGTAAATAGCCTCGTCGCCCGGCCCGAGGTATGCGTGCGCCAGCATGGACAACAGCTCGTCCGACCCGGCCCCGCACACGATTAGGTTAGGATCGAGACCATACCGCTTGCCGATCGCCGCCCGCAAAGCGCTGGCGCCGCCGTCCGGATACCGCTCCAGAGCGCCCGCACCCTCCCGGTAAGCCGCAATCGCCTTCGGGCTGGCCCCGAGCGGCGATTCATTCGACGACAACTTGATCGGCTGCACGCCGCCCGGCAGATGGCTTTCGCCCGGCACGTAAAGCTCAATATCCAGAATGCCGGGCTTCGGCGCAGGCGCGGTTGCGGTCATATCGTCTGGTCTTCCAGGAAGGTGCCACGCGAAATAGTGGCCCGATTGATAGTCGTGCGAGGCGATGGAATCAAAGGAAGAATACGCACACCCCGCCGTAGCCATTCATGTTAACCCGTCTTACTCCGTCATCGGATAGCCTGATCATTCTCGCAACCGAGGTTGATCACCCTCCCCCACTCCATGGCCGGGCCTGCCCCGGCCATCCAGTGCCACAATCTCAGGACCTTCCGTGCTCCCAACGCTCGCCGTCGACAAGCCGCCCGCAGAGCAATTCCGTTTTCGACGCATCAGCGGCGTCAGCTTCATCCTGGCAGGGACAATCCTGATAACACCTTGCATTATATGGATTTTCGACCACACCCTTGCGGCCAAGGACGCGAAAACTTTGCTACCACATTCGCCTCTTTTTGCTTGGCTGTTTGGCATTTCTCTTCTGACGATCTGGCTGGGCTTAACCTTTCTGCTCGACCAGCGCGTCGTGGTACGCCTGGACGAAACCGGCATAACCGACGAGCGCTATTCGCCCGAGCCGATTCCCTGGGCTGCGGTCAACGCAATGTGGGAACAAACTCCGGCAAGTAGTTCCCTAATCATCGGCCTCATACTCAGCCTCGACCCGCAGTCGCCTTGGTTCAAACAGCAAGATCTCAACCGCAAGGAGAGCATATGGCCTCTTCCCGACTGGCCCTATCTGCGGATCGACCCGAACGATTACCACCACTTCAGCACGGGTCCGCGGCCACCTAACCTCACGCTGCCGCTCATCGCCCTGCCAAAAAAGCGCATCATCGAACTCGCGCAGCACTGGCACGAGTTCTCCAATCGTCCTGCCGGAAGACGTCCCGCCCCTTGACGAGGCGGGACGCCCTCCGCTATCGAAGGGTTGGACTATCGTGGTGATTTGGCCGGCCGGCTTGCAGCCACGTAAAACAACTTGCTAAAGGGCCGTGCGACCGATCCTCGGCAGCCCGGCTATATCAATAGCAGGCTTCCGGAGCGGTTTTTTATGCCCCCGGTAGCCGAGCGAATGCTGGAGCCCGGAGCGTGAACGCCACAGTACCCGAGTGCCAATCTGCGGCCTTGCCCGCAACAATGCCACCTGAGACCAACGTCCTGCGGCTGAAAGAAGTCGAGGCGCCGTCGAGCAAACGCGTCCGCTTTACTGGCCAGCCGCTGAAGCTCGACGGTGGCCAAAGCCTCGATACGTTCCAGATCGCGTACGAAACCTGGGGCGAACTCAACGCCGACAAATCCAACGCGATCCTCGTCTGCCACGCCTTGACCGGCGATCAGTATGTCGCCAGCGACAATCCCGTCACCGGCAAACCCGGCTGGTGGACCTCGCTGATCGGCCCCGGCCTCCCCGTCGATACCAACCGCTTCTTCATCATCTGCTCGAACATCCTTGGCGGCTGCATGGGCTCCACCGGCCCTGCCTCCATAAACCCCGCAACCGGCCAGCCCTACGGCATCGACTTCCCGGTCATCACCATCGGCGACATGGTCAACGCCCAGGCCCGCCTGATCGACCATCTTGGCATCGACCAGCTTTTCGCCGTTGTCGGTGGCTCGATGGGCGGCATGCAGGTGCTCGAATGGGCCGCCCGCTACAAAGACCGCGTGTTTGCGGCCCTCCCGATCGCCACCGCACCGCGCCATTCGGCCCAGAATATCGCCTTCCACGAAGTTGGCCGCCAAGCCGTCATGGCCGACCCGTTGTGGTGCCAGGGCCGCTATTTCGAGCAGGGCGTCGTCCCGCGCAATGGCTTGTCCGTCGCCCGCATGGCCGCCCACATCACCTATCTGTCCGAAGACGCGCTGCACGAAAAGTTTGGCCGGAACTTGCAGGACCGCGCTCAAAAAACCTTCTCCTTCAACGCCGACTTCCAGGTCGAGAGCTACCTGCGCCACCAAGGCTCGACCTTCGTCGACCGCTTCGACGCCAACAGCTACCTCTACATCACCCGCGCCATGGACTATTTCGACATGGCCGCCGAACACAACGACATCCTAGCCAACGCCTTCAAAGGCACGCGCACCCGCTTTTGCGTCGTCTCCTTCACGTCCGATTGGCTTTACCCGACGCGCGAAAGCCGCGCCATCGTCCGCGCGCTCAACGCCGTCGCCGCCAACGTCAGCTTCGTCGAAATCGAAAGCAACCGCGGCCACGACGCCTTCCTGCTCGACGAACCGGTCTTCTTCAACACCATCCGCGGCTTCATCCACGCCGCCGCCCTAAAACGGGGCCTGAAATGATCACTCAGCTACGTCATCCCGGCGAAGGCCGGGACCCAAGCAACCCTCAGCTTGGCACTACCCGATCCCAGGTTTCGAACCTCTCCTTCCTTAAGTCACAAAAACTGATGGGTCTGGGAAGCTGTGCTTCCCAGCGGAGCGCGAGGCTGGCCTCGCTCGCGACGCAGTCGCGACTAAACCAGACGCCATCTCTGGCAATTGCGGATTTCCACCACCCATGACCGCCCCCATCATGCCGCCCCCGCTTTCGACGCCTCGCGTCGACCACCTGCTGATCGCCGAAATGGTCGAGCCGCGCTCGCGCGTGCTCGATGTCGGCTGTGGCGACGGCGCGCTGCTCCACCTGCTCGCTGAAACCAAAATGGTCGATGGCCGCGGCGTCGAAATTTCCCGCGAAGGCGTCAACGCCGCCGTCTCGCGCGGACTGTCCGTCATCCAAGGCGACGCCGACAGCGACCTCGCCGACTACCCCGACCAAGCCTTTGACTACGCGATTTTGAGCCTCACGATTCAGGCCACGCGCTACCCCAAAACCGTGCTGGAAAACCTCCTGCGCATCGGTAAGCACGCCATCGTTTCGTTCCCCAATTTCGGCCACTGGAAAATCCGCCGCGATATTCTCTTCACCGGCCGCATGCCGATGACCAAGAACCTGCCCGAACCCTGGTACGCGACGCCTGACGCCCACCTCTGCACCATCGCCGACTTCGTCGACCTGTGCCGCAAAGTCGACGCCTACGTCGAGGAAGCCGTGGCCTTCAATTCGGTCGGCAAACGCCTGCCCATCGGCGCAACGCTCTCGATGCAAAACCTGCTCGGCGAAAAAGCCGTCTTCCGCCTCCGCAAAAAATCCGCGCGTTAATCCATAAATCCGGAGGGCGCAAGAGCGCAGCGTATTGCACCGGCTGTCCAGGCGGCAAGGCGGCGCAATACGCAAGAGCTATTGCGCCCGACTAGGCTGCCAAAAAAGCGGGGGGTTCGGGGGATGGCAATCCCCCAAACGGGCAAAAGGCGAAGCCGTCTTCTCTAACACGCGCGGCAGTCAACCAAATGAGCCCTACTCCGCCGCTTCGCGCACCTTGGCCTTCTCGACCTTGCACGCGCAGAACTTGAACTCGGGGATTTTCCCCATCGGATCAAGTTGCGGATTGGTCAGCACGTTGGCGGGCGCTTCCGCAAAAGCGAACGGAATGAACACCATTCCCGCCGGCACATCGCGATCCGAACGGACCTTGAGCGTCAGCGAACCGCGCCGCGTCGTCACCGTCACGAACTCGCCCGCCACTATCCCGGCCCGCTCCATATCGCGCGGATTGAGCCCAACGATGGCCTCCGGCTCCAGCGCATCCAATTGCGACGCACGCCGCGTCATCGACCCCGTATGCCAATGTTCGAGCAAGCGGCCCGTCGTCAGCACGAGCGGATACGCGCTGTCGGGCAACTCATCTGGTGGCACGAGATCGGCCGGCACGATCTTCGCCCGGCCCGATGCGGTTGGGAACGAGTTGACAAAAATGATTTCGTTGCCGGGCTGGTCGGTTGAATCGGCCGGATACGTGACGCTCTCTTCGCGCTCGACACGCTCCCATGTGAAATGCTCCAGCGACGGCATCACTGACGCCATCTCGTCAAACACTTCCGACACATGCGCATAGTTCCAGTTCAACCCGATCCGCTGAGCGAGCTCTTGAATGAGCAGCCAGTCCTGCCGCGCTTCTCCCGGCGGATTGACCACCGGCCTCCCGATCTGCACCTGACGGTTCGTATTGGAGAACGTCCCGAGCTTCTCCGCATGCGCCGAGGACGGCAGCACGACATCGGCATGCCACGCCGTCTCGGTGAGGAAAATATCTTGCACGACAAGGTGTTCGAGATGCGCGAGCGCCGCACGCGCATGCGTCACGTCGGGGTCCGACATCGCCGGGTTTTCACCCATGATGTAGCAACCCTTGATCTCGTTGTTGTGGATCGCGTGCATGATCTCGACGACCGTCAACCCGCGCTTGGGTGGCAGCTTGGTGCCCCACAACGCTTCGAACTCGCCGCGTACAACCGGATCTTCGACCGACCGGTAATCTGGAAACACCATCGGGATAAGTCCCGCGTCGGATGCGCCCTGCACGTTGTTTTGCCCGCGCAGCGGATGCAACCCCGTTCCCGGACGTCCGATATGCCCCGTCACCAAAGCGAGCGCAATCAGGCAGCGCGAATTGTCGGTGCCATGAACATGTTGCGAAACACCCATACCCCAGAAGATGATCGAACGCTCCGAACGGGCATACGTCCGCGCAACGTCCCGGATCGTCTCGGCCTTGATGCCGCAAACCGCTTCCATCTTCTCAGGGCTAAAGCCCTTGACCTTCGTCTTCAGCGCCTCATAGCCCTCGGTATGCGCCTGGATGTACTGCACATCCGCAAGACCCTCCTCCACGATCACATGGAGCATCGCGTTCAACAGCGCCACGTCGCGGCCCGGCTTGAAGTTCAGCACCTGGCTCGCATACCGCGCGATCCCCTGGTTCTGCCCGCGCGGATCCATCACGATCAGCTTCGCCCCGCGCTTCGCCGCAGCCTTCAGATACGTCGCTGCCACCGGATGATTTTCCGCCGGACGCGCGCCGATCACGACGATGCAATCGCTATCCTTGGCCGCCGTGAACGGCGCCGACACCGCGCCCGAATTCAACCCTTCCATCAGCGCCGCCACCGACGAGGCATGGCACAACCGCGTGCAATGGTCGACGTTGTTGGTGTGGAACCCCTGACGGATCAGCTTCTGGAACAGATAGGCTTCCTCGTTCGACCCCTTGGCCGACCCAAAGCCCGCAAGCGCGTCGCCGCCATCCCGGTCGGTGATCTTCTTCAACCCCGACGCTGCAAACGACAACGCCTCTTCCCAGGTCGCTTCGCGGAACACCTTGGAGACGTCCTCGCGCGCAAGCTGCATCGACCCGCTTTTGGCCACGCCTTCGCGCCGGATCAGCGGCTTCGTCAGCCGGTCTGAATGGTGGATGTAATCAAACCCGAACCGTCCCTTGACGCACAGCCGGTTGTTGTTGGCAGGTCCATCGCGGCCATCGACATACAAAATCTTATCGTTCGCGACATGCACCGTCGTCTGGCAGCCGACCCCGCAATACGGGCAGACCGTGTCAATCGACGCCGTCTCGAACGCAACGCGCTTCTGCGTGGCTTTATCCAGCAGCGCCGACTCCATCAGCGCACCCGTCGGGCACGCCTGCACACACTCACCGCAAGCAACGCACGTCGAGTTGCCCATCGGCGTGTCGAAATCGAACACGACCTTGGAATTGTGCCCGCGCATCGCCATGCCGATGACGTCGTTCGACTGCACCTCGCGGCACGCCCGCACGCACAGCCCGCAATTGATGCACGCATCGAGATTGACCGATATCGCCGTGTGCGAAATATCCATCTCGGGCTTCTCGGCGCGCGGATACCGGCTCGTGGTCGCAACGCCCATGGCATCGACCCAGTTCCAGAACTTGGACTTTGGGTCGTGGCAATTGTCCTTCGCCGGCTGATCGGCGACCAGCAGCTCAAACACCATCTCGCGCGATTTTTTCGCCCGCTCGCTGGCTGTCTTGACCTTCATGCCGGGCGTCGCCTTGCGCTGGCATGATGCCGCCAGCACGCGCTCGCCTTCGACCTCGACCATGCACGCGCGGCAATTGCCGTCGGGCCGGTAGCCGGGTGCTGGATGATAGCACAGATGCGGGATCGTCGTGCCCTGCCGCTGTGCCACCTGCCAGATGGTTTCATCGGCACCTGCCTCAACCATCTTCCCGTCGAGTTCGAACGTGATCTTGTCAGTCATGTTGCACCATCTTGGGCGAATGAAATAAAGCGAACGATCCCAGCCGGTTAAGCGAGGTCTTCCGGGAAAAACTTAATCACGCTCGTCAGCGGGTTCGACGCCGCCTGTCCAAGCCCGCAAATCGAGGCGTCACGCATCACTTGAGCAAGATCCGCCAGCAAAGGCCGGTCCCACACCGGTTGCGCCATGAGCTTCACGGCCTTCTCGGTGCCGTTACGGCACGGCGTGCACTGCCCGCAGCTCTCGTCCTCGAAGAAGCGCATCAGATTGAGCGCCACATCCTTCATATTGTCCTTGTCGGACAAGATCACAACGGCATGCGAGCCGACAAAACAGCCGTGCTTCTCAAGCTGGCCGAAATCGAGCGGAATATCCGCCATGCTGGCAGGCAGAATGCCACCCGACGCGCCCCCGGGGAGATATCCCTTGAAACTGTGCCCTTTGGCCATCCCGCCGCACAACGCGATCAACTCGTCAGCCGTCGTGCCAGCCGCCGTCAACACCACACCCGGCTTCGCGACGCGGCCTGACACGGAGTACGACCGCAAGCCCTTCGCGCCGTTTTTGCCTTGTCCGGCAAACCAAGCCGCGCCTTTTTCTAAAATGTCGGGAATCCAGTACAAGGTCTCGACATTGTTCACGAGCGTCGGTTGATTAAAAATCCCCACCTGCGCCACATACGGCGGGCGATGACGCGGCAGACCGCGCTTGCCCTCGATGCTCTCGATCATCGCGCTTTCTTCGCCGCAGATGTAAGCCCCCGCGCCGCGCCGGATATGGATCTTCGTATGCTTGGCAAGCCCCGCTTCTTCGAGCTTGGGAATTTCATAGGCCAGTATCTCCAGCACCGCCGGATACTCGTCGCGCATGTAGATGTAGACGTCGGTGGCCTCCACCGCCCAAGCCGCAATCAACATCCCTTCGAGGAAGGCATGCGGCCGGGTTTCGAGATAATGCCGGTCCTTGAACGTGCCTGGCTCGCCCTCGTCGCCGTTCACCGCCATCAGGCGCGGCCCCTTAGCCTGACGCACAAGGCCCCACTTGCGCCCGGTCGGGAACCCTGCCCCGCCAAGCCCGCGCAACCCGCCGTCCGACAGCGTCGCGATCACATCGTCGGCCTTACGCACGCCATCGAGGCACTCCCGCAACATCCGGTATCCACCCGATGCCTTGTAGGCATACATCTTCTGATACTCGGGAATATGCGCATCCGTTTCATGCGTCTCGACCACGGCCTTGACCTTGGCGACGCTCGCATGACCGACATGATGATGCGAAACCTCAACCGCTGGCGCTGTGGCGCACGAACCCAGGCACGGCGCGCGTAACACCCGCACATCGGCCATTTTCTCTTTCTGCAACGCCAGCAGCAATGCTTCCGAGCCAGCCATCATGCACGACAAGCTATCGCAAACCCGGATCGTGATCTTGGGCGGCTTGGCCTCGCCGTCGCCCACCACATCGAAGTGCGCATAAAACGTCGCAACTTCATAGACTTCCGCCATCGGGATCCGCATCACCTCGGCCAGCGCATGCATGTGGCCAGCGGGGAGACAGCGCTCGGCGTCTTGGATGAGATGCAAATACTCGATCAACAGCGGCCGTTCATACGGCCCCTCGCCGATCAGCCCTTTGACGGCCGCCACCTCGGCCTCGGCCAGCACCCGCCCCTTGGGATGCAGCAGCGCATTCCGGCGGCCTTTGCCCGGATGAATGGCGCGCTCGCCACCATTTTTGCCCGGCTTATGTCCATCCGCCATATCGTTCATGTGCGCAGCGCCCTTTAATATATCTATGTCTCAGGCCAGCAGTCTCACGTCGTCTCTGCTGCAGCGCTGCTGGCCGTGCGGCAAAGGGCGTTCAGCGCGCAAACGCCGGTCACGTTGCAGACCTCCTACAGGTCAGACCGCTTGCAGGCTATCCTTTAGTACACCGCAGCCCTAATGTCGGCAAAGGGCACGGACCTCATGAACACCCATGGTATACAAAATACAAAGCATTTTGCAACATGATGCACCGGCCGGAGCGGAAAAATTACCCACTTTCAAAAGACCGGCACGGTTCAAACCTGTTCGCGCAGCGCCGCAGCAATAGTCTGCCCGACTACGGCGGCGTTACGCGCGACCTTGATGCCAGCAGCTTCGAGTGCGGCGATCTTTGGCGCTGCCGCCCCGCCCCCATC
>JBEBJA010000206.1:0-5153 GCA_040080145.1 Hyphomicrobiaceae bacterium | reverse complement strand
GTTTCAATCCACGCCCGCGTGTGAGCGGGCGACCTCGATCTTGTAACACGATGTCAAAGAACGAGAAATCAGCTTGTTCGTGCGAACCTGTGCGCCATACCCGCCGTTCGACCAGACGCCGTGGGCAAACTGAAACTACACAGCTGATTTCACTGATAAAACTGTTGGTGCGAACCGACCGGAAAATAGCAGGACGATTCAGGTTCGCAAGATCATCAAAATACCAGTGGGCCATTCAGATCAAGGGCAGGTTTTGCACCGACATGCTCAACGCGCGGCGTCCAATTCGCCCCTAGTTGGTAAAAGCGAAGACTATCCTTCTCGGCGTCAATTTCGCCGAGAAGGCGTGCCCGCAACTTTACCCATTGCGCTGGTTCTACCTCACACTCAAATACTGAGTATTGCACACGCTGGCCAAAATCCTTGCACGCTCGAGCCACACGGCGCAACCGACGTTTTCCGCCGTCGCTCTCAGTCGAAACGTCGTATGTGATAAGCACCATCATCCGGTTGTCTCACTTCCAAATGAAGGGTGGGTAGGCGTCGAGGTCACCGCGTAGATGTCTGGCCAAGAGTTGTGATTGTATGAACCACAACAAGCCGACTGTGATTTTTTCATCCAAGAACGGGTGCAAAATTTCATCACGCTTACGCTCCTGGTAGGCGACGAGGACGGTTTTGCGGCCCTCTTCAGTCAGTAGTGTTGCGCCGTTGTCGATTGTATTAAAATCCTTCGCTGATAACTGCCGACGGTTGATCAGGGAAAGTACAAGGCGATCAGCAAAGAAGGGGCGGAATTCTTCCATAAGATCGAGTGCAAGACTTGGCCGACCGGGACGATCAACATGCAGGTAACCAACAGCCGGATCCAGACCTACCGATTCAAGCGCGCCGCGCACATCGGATGCTAATAACGCATAGACAAAAGAAAGTAGCGCGTTAACGGGGTCAAGCGGCGGACGGCGGCTGCGGCCTGCGAATGTAAAACAAGGTTTTTCGCCACGAACGAGATGATCGAACACTGAAAAATAGACCATGCCCGCCTCACCCTCAGCGCCTCGCAGCTGATCGCCATCCAAAGGTTTCTCGGTGCGGCGCACAATATTGGCCAGACGATCGGATGCGCTCGATAGTGCTAGTCGTTCTGTATCTGGCATGGCATTGCCGTGATCGCGGAGCGTACGATTGAGAACGGCGCGCTGGTTGAGGATCTTTCCAACCACGATCGATTTGATGATGGCGTCACGACGCGCCGGATCATCTGACCACCGATATTGTGTGCGTCGGAGATGGACGTTCCCCGAGATTGGACCTTCGACCCGCGCCCAGAAGCGTCCGCCCTCCGTCATGAAATTAACGGTGATGCCAACATCCGCACAGGCACCGAGCAGAGGCGGACTGATCAACACACGACCGAAACCAATAATGCCGCCGATGGTGTGCAATGGTACCCGCCCGCGTTCTTTATGATCGACCGAAACAACAACATTTTCGCCATCCTTATTGAGCCACGCATCTTGTGTGGTTACATACAGCGTGTTGAGATGGCGCCGCATGGCTCAAGCCTCCGCGATCTGTTGTGCCAACCACGCCGACGCCGACAGTGTGCGTGACAGTCGCTTTGGTTGACATAGTTCGTTGAGTGAACAATTACTGCAGGTCGATTTAGCATAGACCGGCGGTGGTGTTGTTTGCCCCGCAAGTAGCGTGCGCGTTGCAGTGGCTACATCCGACGTTATCTGGCGAAGAGTGACATCAAGCGGAACGGCAACACGCCGACGCGTTTCCCCATAAAACAGCGCACCCTCATCCAATTCGCAATGGAACATTTCTTCAAGCGCCATGGCCTGCGCGCACAGTTGAACCTCGTCGGCGCGATGCGTTTTGGGCTTGCCTCGTTTATACTCGACAGGAAATGGCCGCCATCGTCCGTCGTTACCTTTGTGCATCTCCACCAGATCTGCAATACCCGAAACGCCGAGCCGTTTGGAGACCAGTGGCATCGACGTGACAACACGAACACCCCGGCGCTTCTCTGCGCCGATATTATTTGTCGCCTCGTGCAACACACGGCCCTCGGCAGTGAAGCGATTCTCTGCCCACGCTTGTTCAATATGGATAAATGCGCATTGGCGCGGACAGAACAGATAATGCTGCAAGGCGGAGAGCGGAATCATAACGTCCAATTCCACGGCGCTACTCCTGATCAAATTTTGTGTTCGATAGTAATGCCGGGTGGAAGTTTGGCCTCGTCGATCTTAATTTCATAGTCGCTAAAGACTCGTGCTGGTGGCCAGTTGTGGGAGCGGCGGTCGGCGACAGAAACGCTGGAACCATCGAAGACGCGGTTGACCGTGACGCGGTCGAACAACTTGTGCGCATGTTCACTACCAAGTGCATTCTCGTGCTTGAATGCTATCAATCTGCGGGCCGACATTTCTCCGCGCGCGGCGGAACGGTCGAGGTCGTACATGCCTCCAAGGGCCTGCCAGACTAAATCGAGGTCGGCCTGACCAAACCCGGTTTTCTTGGCCAACATGGCGTTGACGAAGCCATGAACACGATAGAGGCCATAGGGGACGATATGCTTGCGTCCCATGGTGCGGTTATCACTGCGGGCGTCGTCTCCTTCGTTACCAGCGTCACGCTTTTTCTTCTCGGCCTCGTTAGTCGCGGCCATCCGGGTGATCGAGATTTCGAGTGGCATCACAGGCTCGACCGAGCGCCCGAAGACGAATTGCAGCGGGCCACGGACCTGACCGCAGTTGATGCCCGTGCTCATGACAGCTCCGAATGTCCGGACATCGAAGAAATTCTTGCACATCCAATTGCGGAGCTTATCAGCTTCGTCATTCGTCTGAGGTGAGAGCTTCCCGGCCTTGGCGACCTTTGCGTCATCAGGGCGAAGCGCCGTGTACGCCAATCGATGCTGGTCGTTCAGGATCGAATTCTCGGTAACGTATATCGCGTGACCTGATTTGCCCTCGCAGGCGTCGGCAACATAATTCCTGATCTTACGCTTGATCGACACATCCGAAACGAGCCCTTGTCCGGTTTCCGGGTCCATACGCGGCAGGTTGCCGGCATCTGGATCGCCATTGGGGTTGCCATTCGACACGTCGAAAAAAAACACAAAATCATAACGGCTAATGGTGTCGGTCATGGTGTGTCCTTTTCAATTTCGATGGCGCCCCTGGCGCTTTCAACTTTGCTGTAGAGGGCGCGGTTCTGGTGATAATATCCGACGAAGAAGCGGCCTTGGCTTTCTAGCGGCAGGCTCGTCGGGAATGTTTCGTCGCCGTCGAACCGTTCAAGAATTTGGCCGATGAGTTTCGAGGCTTTGACGGCCGATCCGCGCTGGTTGCCGTCGCCCTTTGTCAGCGCGGATGCGTTGTGCTCATAGCCACGCATCAGCAGCGGAAACACGCGACGAGGCGTTGCGGATGCCGCTCCTATAAACTTGTCGCGAATGGTGGCATTGCGATTGGCAACGGCGCTTTCGGCATACTCATAGGCCGCAAAAAGGCGACCCAGATTATAGGCCGGGTCAAGACTATCGGGATTGAGGGCCACGGGGACCGCCTCCTTTTCGGTTTTGCTCAGTTCGATGTCGCGGTTGATGACGGCTTTGCAGAGGGCAGCACGGGCGGCGTTGATGGTCTTGTCGGCGCGCATCCGGCCGATGACGCTGGAATACAACGTGCGGGGGTAAGGAGAGCCGGTCAGGATCGCGCGGGCGAGTTCGCCGCCGAGTCTTGGTTGAATATTTTCGGCTTTGCCGAGAACGGCTGTTTCGTAGAGCAGCGCATAGGGCTTTTTGCGTGCGGGCTTGTCGGGCGGCTCGATTTCCATGTGGTGATGGTGGCGCGCAATGTTGCTGGCGAAGTCACCATAGGTGCCGTCGAGCCAGAGCCGCACGGCGATGCGTCCGCTGTTAGGCGAAAGTCCGAGTATGTGGAGGCGGGTGCGGGGCGGGATTTCCTTGATGTCGGGAGCATTGCGTTGGGTGCGGATGTTTTCGGCACCGGCTCCGATGACGCCGGCACTCTCCGCGTCGACGTCGCGGGGCGCGCTGTGTTCGGACCAATCGGGATCGTCGCCGGATTCGGTGTCGGGTTCCGGTGACGTCGTGTCGCCTGGCTCGGCATCCTTGGAGGTGACGAATTCGGCCTGGATCGCCTGTTCGGCAGCGGTAGACATTGCCTCGGCGTCGTCTCCGGGTGCCTCGCACGCCCAAAACACGAGGGTCGTCTCGCCGAGACGGAACGAGCGGCCATTGGTCCGGTCCAGAAGCCAGTTCAGCGCCGCGCCGTAGCGGAAGGCTGCGTCTTCTGAGACGGGGGCATTGGCGCCTTGCTCCTTACCATAGCTCTCGAAGGCATCGGCATTGAAGGAGACGAGAGGCGCACCCGACGACTGGGCACCCATCACGCCTTTGAATTTGGGCTGGAGCAAAGCGAACGGTGCTTCCCGCCCCGTGATCAGACAGAGGGCATGCGGCCCGTCGACCGCCGCACGTGATCGGACCAACGCGCGCGCGGCGGGGCGTTCATCGATGCGCTGATGATCGCCCTGTAGCCGGAACGCGAGATTCTGGTCCAGCGCATCGGAAGTGAAGTTAAGGGTCTGCCATTGATCTAAAGTCCAGCGCTCAAGAAACAGCCGCAATGCCAAAAGGCCTTCGTCGTCGGTCGCGGCGAGTGCCTCGGCATGGGCGGCCCGGAATGCTTCGTGCTCTTCGGCAGTGCGCTTTCCTTGACCAGGCACGATCGTCTTTTCGTTGTCCGTCGCGCCTTCGGGCGTCGTTGATGTCAGTCCGAAAACATACGACGTCTTATCCCATAGGAAAGCTGGCTTAATCCCCGACGTCCGGGCAACGGTGGGCATCATGACGTTCGGCGCACTCGGCTTTTTCTGGCTGTGGTCGCGCCGGTCGATCAGCGCGATCGGCGCACCGTCGTGCGCAATCTCCAGGACGAAGCCAATCCGCACGGGACTGTACCCCTGCCGCGGGATGTGCTCGCCGCGCCGTTCGAGACGGTCGTACAAGCCAACCAGGTCTTGCAGGATCATGACGCAAACCCCAGCTGTCGGGCTTTGGCGACGTCAAGGACGCCGTTTTCGAGTTGGCCGCGAAAGAATTGGGCACGCTT
>JBEBJA010000064.1:0-5163 GCA_040080145.1 Hyphomicrobiaceae bacterium | reverse complement strand
CGAGCCGATCCTTTTGGCCGTGGCAACAGGGGTAAGGTACATCGCGAACTCGCCTTATCATTCTCTACTAATGGCGCGTGCCTTCCTGTTTAGTTTTGCGGGCGTGTCGGTGTTGGCGCTGCTTCCCCTTGTAACGCGCGATGCTGTCGGAGGGGGAGCCAACGTTTATGGAGTCCTCCTTAGCAGCTTTGGTCTCGGCGCGGTGGCGGGTGTCTTTGTCGGGCTGCGACTGCGTGCAGCGATTGGCAACGAGGCTCTCGTTCGCGCGGCCGCGTTCGTGTTCGCGTTGAGCCTCATAATGCTAGCGCTTAGCAGGTCGCCATGGCTGACCTGCCCATGCTTGCTGATGATCGGAGCTTGCTGGGTGGCGACGCTGTCACTTTTCAACACCGCGGTGCAGATCTCTACACCTCAGTGGGTTATCGGTCGCTCAATGGCTGTTTATCAGACGGCAACATTTGGCGGCATGGCGTTGGGCAGCTGGCTCTGGGGAATGATCACAGACGCGAGTTCGCTTACTGTTGCCCTCTTAAGTGCTTCGGCCTTTGTCGTGGCAAGTCTTGCGCCGGGACTTCGCCAACCGCTCCCTCTTGAACTCGATTTGGATTTGACTAAACACTAATGTCACGGCGTTGGCATAAATCTTCGCACCCGTCGAAGCGGACAGCCTATAGCCAGTGCAGAGTTGAATCGCGCTCAATCCTCTCCCCACCAGTTAGTTTATCCGACCCGACACTTGCTGCAGTCAAGGACGCACGACAGCAAATGAGGTCCTGGGCAACTGGGTTTCCAGCACATGAGCCGGTTCTTTGATTTGCCGCTTGAAATTGACCTTTAACTGGCGCGGCGCGTTGAAATCGCCGGCTCAACACTTGCACAAATCTCAAGGCAGGCCCCGGTAATTTGCGTTGACCAATTGCTACCACTAAGACTTTTTACTCTGGTCGGAGCTGTTTGCATTTGCGGGGCGACGATTGACGGGCGAATTGAGGAGTGAGCGATATGGCCTACATCGCGGGAGCCTATGAGCACCCGACGCGGGATGCAGGCGATAAGACGCTGGCACAGTTGCAGATTGAATCGGCCTTGGGCGCACTCGCGGATGCCGGGCTATCAAAAAGTGATGTGGACGGCTTCTTTTGTGGTCCGGATGCGCCGGGTACTGGGCCCCTGTCCATGGCCGACTACATGAATCTCAATCTTCGTCACGTGGACACGACGAATACGAGTGGCTCGTCCTATGTCCTTCACGTGGCACACGCTGTGCAGGCGATCGCTTCCGGTAAGTGCAATGTCGCGCTCATAACGCTCGCTGGTCGGCCACGCGCAGATGGACGTCGCAAGGGCGCGCTGGTGCGGAATGACAATCCAAACCAGCCTGATTTTCAATGGGAACAGCCGTTCGGGATGCAGATCCTGAATATGTACGGTATGACCGCGATGCGTCATCGAGCCCTCTATGGCACGACTTCTGAGCAGTTGGCTTGGATCCGCGTTGCCGCTTCGGAGCATGCGAAGCACAACGAACGCGCAATGATCCGCAAACCTGTAACAGTCGAGGAGGTCGTGCAATCGCCACTCGTCGCCGATCCGCTACGTCGGCTCGACTGCTGCATTACCAGTGATGGCGGCGGGGCCGTGATTGTGACTCGGCCGGAGATCGCCAAGAGTCTTGCCAAGAGCCGCTCGCGACCCTGTGTCAAGGTTAAAGGCTCCGGTGAACGGCCGCAGCATCAGCAGGGCGGCTATTTTGAGATCACCGAGTCAGGTGCTGTCGTTTCTGGGCGGACAGCTTTCGCGGAAGCGGGTGTCCGGCCTGCCGACATTAAATATGTGTCCCTATACGATAGCTTTACAATCACCGTCCTTATCCAACTTGAGGACCTCGGTTTTTGCGCAAAAGGCGAGGGTGGGCGCTTCGTGATGGACGGTAATCTGATCTCTGGAATTGGCAAACTGCCATTCAATACCGATGGTGGTGGATTGTGCAACAATCATCCCGGCGCGCGCGGTGGAATGACGAAGATCATTGAGGCCGTGCGCCAAGTGCGAGGCGAAGCGCACCCAGCGGTGCAGGTGCCGAATTGCGATCTCGCACTCGTGAACGCGATCGGCGGTCAACTCGGCGTCAGGCACGCATCCGGAACGCTGATCTTGGAGAGAGATTAACATGACCGGACGAATTCCAAGTGATCCCCAACCTACCGCTGAAACGCAGCCGTTCTGGGACGCAGCACGTGAAGGACGATTCCTGGTCAAACGCTGCCGCTCATGCACGAAGGCGCACTGGTATCCCCGCACGCATTGCCCGTTCTGCGCGTCCGCTGACACCGAATGGGCAGAAGCCAGCGGTGGCGGCACGATATATTCGTACAGCGTCATGCGGCGCGCGGATCCAGTTTACGTGATGGCCTATGTGACGCTCGACGAGGGGCCTACGATGATGACTAATCTCGTTGATTGCGATCCCGACGCGCTCGCAGTCGGCGCACGGGTCCACATCGCCTTTAAGCCCTCCACCGGTGGCTTTGCCATGCCGATGTTCAGTCCAGTCCCCGAGGCCCGATCATGATCGACAAGAGAGTACAGAGCGCTGCGCAGGCGTTGCAGGGTGTCAAGAATGGCTCAACGGTGCTTGTCGGCGGGTTCGGTCAGGTCGGCCATCCACTGGCGTTGATCGACGGCCTAATAGAAGTCGGTGCCACCGACCTTACAATTGTGAGCAACAACGCGGGCATGAAGACGTATGGCATGCCGCGTTTGATGAAACTGGGTCGTGTGAGAAAAATCATTTGCTCGTTTCCACGGACGGCAGCCGTCTTTTCCGAACTCTATGCGGCTGGGAAACTCGAGCTTGAGATAGTGCCACAGGGGACGCTTGCCGAACGGATTAGAGCTGCAGGTGCAGGTATCGGCGGTTTCTTCACGCCTACAGGCTACGGCACGCTGCTCGCCAAGGGCAAGGAGACTCGCGAGATCGATGGGCGCTCGTATGTTTTCGAACACGCGCTTAAGGGCGACGTGGCGCTGATCGAGGGATGGGAGGGAGACCGCTGGGGCAATTTAACGTTCCGTGGGTCTGGTCAAAATTTTAATCCGGTGATGGCAACGGCAGCCGATATGACTGTCGCTCAAGTGCAGCGCGTCGTCGATCTCGGCGACATCGCGCCGGGTGCCGTGACGGTTCCCGGGATATTCGTCAACCGAATTGTCGCGGTTCCCTACGATCCGCCCTATGCGGCTATTTCATATTGATGAAGGCGAACGTCATGATGACCAAAACGACAAACGACGCAGAGGCCGCCAAGATTGATCGTCGCCGAATTGCGGCGCGCATCGCAAGGGATATACCTGAGGGATGGCACGTCAATCTTGGTATAGGAATTCCGCTACTCGTCGGTGACTCGCTTCCACCTGACCGCGAGGTGTTGCTGCACTCCGAGAATGGGATTCTCGGCATGGGGCCGTTGGTCGCGGTGGGGAATGCAGACCCCTGGCTGGTGAACGCTGGCAAGCAAGATATTTCACTTCTTCCTGGTGCCAGCCTTTTTGATCACGCACTCAGCTTCTCGATAATCCGTGGTCGCCATCTCGACCTCTGCATCCTCGGCGCCTTCGAAGTGGCTGACAACGGAGATTTGGCGAATTGGTCTATCTCGGAGACCGATGCCGCTCCAGCTGTCGGTGGTGCGATGGACCTTGCTGTGGGAGCGCAGCGCATTTGGATTGCTATGGAACATGTCGCCAAAAATGGGGCGAGTAAGCTGGTTAAGCACTGCTCATATCCCCTAACCGGGGCAGGTGTGGTGAAGCGCGTCTACACCGACCTTGCGGTGATTGACGTTTCACCTCGCGGCTTTGAACTCGTTGAGATTGTCGGCGACGTTGACTTCGAAACGCTGCAGGCCCGCACGGATGCCAAGTTGCATCGTTCCGCATGAACGTTGCGTCGGGTGACGCACCTAAAGAGATATGGAAGAGCAAGAAATGGCGAATAAGGAACTCAACAGGGCCCTGCGAGGCGTCGCCGCGATCACCGGTGTCGGTCACAGCGATTATGTTCAGGATTACGCAGCGGTAAAAGCAAAGCAGAAACCGCACGACTCATTTGGATACGCCGCGATCGCTTTCAACCGCGCACTCGCCGACGCCGGGATCGACAAGTCGGAGATCGACGGACTAATCTCGGGTCCAACGACTGCCCACGAACGCATGTGCGAAGTCCTCGGTATCGACCCGGATTGGGGCACGCAGGCCGATGCAATGGTTGGCATTCAGGCCGGCATCATGGCCATTCATTCAGGCATGTGCGAGGTGGTGGCGCTGGTTTACGGAAATAACCAGCGCTCAGCCGCAGTCAATTATGGCGGGGCGAACTCGGTTGGTGGCAACGCCTTCCTATCTTACATCTACCATGCTCCGTGGGGCTTCACCTCGCAAGGTGCACTCTACGCGATCATGTTGCAGCGGTTCATGCATGATACAGGCTTCACCCAAGCTGATATGGGCGAGGTCGCAGTTGCCCAAAGATTGCATTCAAGTCTGAATCCCAATGCCATCATGCAAGAGCGAGTGACGATCGAGGATTATCTCGCGACACCGTTTGTTACCGAGCCCTTGCATCTCCTCGATTACTGCCTCATCAACGACGGGGGCGTTGCCTTCATCCTCATGAGCGCTGAGCGCGCTCGGCGTGGAAAGCGCAAGCCGGCTGTGATTCACGGCATCGGCCGACACGATCTCAGTCGAGAGGCAACGAGTCTCGTACCGCGCTTGACCGACTTCTACCGTCCCGCGCAGGCCAAAGTTGCCAAGCAGGTCTTCGATATGGCGGGAGTCGGTCCGAAAGACATGTCGTGCCTCCAGGTTTACGACAGCTTCTCGGTTCACGTACCTTTAGCCTTGGAGGGTTACGGATACTGCGGATACGGAGAAGCGGCACGGTTCTTTAAAGACACCGGCATCTCACTGAAGCGAGGTTTACCTGTCAACACATCGGGTGGCCACCTTAGCGAAAGCTATATGCAAGGCTGGAACCATCAAGTCGAGGCGGTGCGCCAGATCCGGGGGGAGTGTGGCGACAGGCAAGTGAAAAACTGCAAGTACGTCCACTATTCTTCCGATGTCGCCGGCAAGGCGCTGTCGATTATTTACGGCCATTGA
>JBEBJA010000225.1:0-5197 GCA_040080145.1 Hyphomicrobiaceae bacterium | reverse complement strand
CCCCTTCACCCTCGACCTCCGCCGGCCCGCCTAACACCCATATACTCCATGGCCGGGCTTGACCCACGGCTGTCCGGTTTAATTCAATGTCGCTTCTATCGTTTCCCCGGACGGCCCCTTTACTTGGCCGATCCGGGGCCTTTACCTGCGCGAGCGTGACAAAGATCCCGGATCAGCGTGCGCAAGAAGGCGCACTTGTCCGGGAAAACAGTGGTGGGGACGAATTGTGTCACGGCAAACAGCCAAGCCGGAATCTCAACGCTGTTACAGTGCTGTGCGGCCTCGGGTGAAATAACGAACCGGACGGTCGTGAGCTTGACCCGGCCATGTGTGGGCTGCGTGTCGAGACCAAAGTTATCGCCAGCCAAATCACTGCCCTACCTAGTGTTCCGGTTCTGACATTTGGTTCCTGATGCGGCTTGGTTGTGAGCAAATGTCACAACCATAAGGAACACGAGCAAGTCTATGTTTCTAGTGTAGCTTTTGCACCTGACGTTTGGTTTCGAGGTTAGCCGCGCGCGGGGACCAAACGTCAGGTGCGCTACACTAGTGTTCTGAAGCTGACACTCGCAATTTTCGTCATGGCCGCGCAGGCGCCACCCACGACAACCATCGGGTGGGCTCAAATGGATCGGCCTGTTACATGGCCGATCCTTTTGAAACCAAAGTGAAACAAGAACGCACCACCCTGCTCAAATGATAAGCATCCTAGCGTTTACTGACTTGCGGTCGCGTTAAACTGCCGCAATAGTCGTAATCCGTTGTTCAGCGTGGAGAATCGCCACGCCGGACCGTGGCCAGTCGAAGGCTACCGTCGCAAGACGGCGTCAAAGGACACTGTGGCCATGACCATGCCTGCGACGACCAATTTGAGGATGCCGAACACGGTGACGGCTACTGCTGCCACAACTGTCCGAACGGACCAGACAAGCGTCACCGATGTGTTGGCGGGCTACCGGTCATCTCAAAGCCATTACTACGACGAATTCCTCGGCCCCGACGGGAAACCCCGGGCCCACTGGCAGGCGTGGCTATCGGCCATAGGCGCCATGCCTGACGCCGGGCGCACAGATCGCGCCACAAGGCTGGACCGCCGCGTCCGCGAAACCGGCATCGCCTACGACATTTACGCCGACCCGAGCAAACCCTCGCAGCGCTGGCACCTAGACCTTACGCCCATCATCTTTGCCGCCGCCGAATGGCACTGGCTCGAACGCGCCTTAACCCAGCGTGCCCGCCTGTTCGACGCCATCCTCAATGACATCTACGGGCCGCAACGCCTCATGCGCAGCGGCCACATTCCGCCCGAACTGGTCTTCTCCGACAGCACCTACCTGCGGCCCTGCCAGCACATCCTGCCAGCCGCCGGCCAGCTCCAGTTCTACGCCGCCGACTTGGCGCGCGGCATCGACGGCCAATGGCGCGTCATCGACAACCATACCGAAACGCTGGCCGGTCTCGGCTTCGCACTTGCCAACCGCGTCGTACACAGCCACATCGCCGGCGACATCTTCAAGCAATGCAACGCCGTTCGCCTGGCGAACCACTTCCAGGAAATGCAAGCGGCGCTGACCGCTCATTCCGGCCGCAAGAACCCGCGAACCGCGCTCCTCACGCCTGGCCCCCACCACGCCGACTACTTCTCCCACGCCTACTTGGCGCGCTACCTCGGCTACCTGCTCGTGGAAGGCAGCGACCTCGTCACCAAAGGCAACCAGATCTACTTGAAGACGCTGGAAGGCCTGAAGGGCATCGACCTCCTGATCCGTTGCGTTGATGGCCGCTCCGTCGACCCGCTCGAACTCGATCCCGGCGGCTTCGAAGGCCCCGCCGGCTTGATTCGCGTCTGCCGCGAACAACCCCATCTCGTCGTCAACGCTCCCGGCACCGGCCTCGTCCAGAACCGTGGCTTCGGTGCCTCGCTGCGCGACCTCGCCAGCGAACTCCTCGGCGAAAATCTTCTCCTGCCCGATGCCCCGCGCTGGTGGCTCGGCGACGCGCAAAAGCGCGCCCACGTCCTCGCCAACCTCGAACATTTCGTGATCCGCAAGGCCCAGGAAGGCACTGGCCGCCCGGGCCAGGCCGCACTCGGTCAAGACCCGCAAGCCCTCACCCCTCCCGAACGTCAGCTCCTCGAACGCGAGATCGCACTCCACGGCCACCGCCTCGTCGCCGAAGAAAAAATCGGCTTCAGTGCCGCACCTGTGCTCGGCCCCGGCGGCCTCGCGCCGCGCCCTTTCGCCGTCCGCATGTTCGTGACCAAAACCGCGTCCGGCTACAAGGCAATGCCCGGCGGCCTTGCCATGTCCGTCGACCCCGACCGCGCCGTGGCCCTCAGCGCCCCCGACGGCCACACCCGCGACGTCTGGATTCTCTCCGACGCCGAACAGGCCCCGCACATTAGCCTATGGCGGCCCACCGTCGAGAACGCCCGCGTCGAACGCTCGCAGCGCGTCATTCAAAGCCGCGTCGCCGACGACCTGTTCTGGCTTGGCCGCTACGCTGAACGCGCCGACTGGACCATGCGCGTCATGCGCAGCGCGCTCCGCCGCGTCGCCGAAGACAGCGGCCCGGCCAGCGGCCGCCGTGGTGCCCGCAAGTGCCTGGAACTCATGCTCGGCATTGATGACACTAAGCATCCAGCATCCGCTAAGTATGCCGACCTCGAAATCGAAGCCCTGTGCGTCCAGCTCATCAGCGCCAGCAAAGCGCCACGCACCCTTGAGCGCTCCTGCGGGGGCCTCTACCGCGTCGCGAGCTTGGCCCGCGACCGTCTCTCGCTCGAAGCCTGGCAATCACTCAGCAAACTCCGCCCCGGCGACCCGTGGTCAAAGTCGTTGGCCCAAGCCACGCCGGGAGCCATGCTCGACCTCCTCGACGAAGGCCTTGCCTCACT
Source organism: Hyphomicrobiaceae bacterium (assembly GCA_040080145.1). Classification (GTDB taxonomy): domain Bacteria; phylum Pseudomonadota; class Alphaproteobacteria; order Rhizobiales; family Hyphomicrobiaceae; genus JANXVY01. Next base: position 2,301 of record JBEBJA010000225.1, on the reverse strand, counting down.
CGCAGCCTTCAGCGGCCTCATGCACGAAAACATGACCCGCAACTTCGGCTGGTCGTTCCTCGACATGGGCCGCCGCCTCGAACGCGCGACCAACCTGAGCGAAGCCATCACCGGCCTCTTCATCCCCCGTCGCGGCGAAGACGAAGAAGCAAGCAGCCTCATGCTCCTGCTTGAAATCGCCGATAGCTACATCACCTACCGCTCGCGCTACCGCCTTGACCCGATGTTCGCCCTGGTCCTCGACCTGCTGCTGCTCGACGAAACCAACCCGCGCAGCCTAGCCTTCCAGATTGCGGCCTTCTCGCGCCACATGGAAGGCCTGCCCCATCGCGGCCTAGCCGACGACCGCCGCATCCTGCTGACCCTGCTTCATTCGATCCGCGTCGCCAACGTCGAAGCCATGGCCGGCGAACCTGGCAGTGAAACGCTTTCAAAACTGATGGAAGAGCAGTTGCGCCTGCTGCCTGAACTGTCGAACGCTGTCGCCCGCCACTACTTCAATCTGATCGACGACACGCCCCACCGCGTCCAGACCCGCAGTCAGCCCAGAAACTGATCCGCCCATGATCCTCGATGTCAGCCACAAGACGCTTTACCGCTACTCCGCCCACGTGGTGCAGTCGCAGCACGTCGTCCACATGTCTCCGCGCGTTCTCCCCCGTCAGAGCGTCCGCCACCACAGCCTGATCGTCGAACCCGCCCCGGCCATGCGCTACGACGGCACCGACTCGTTCGGCAACGCCATGATTATCCTCGACGTGGAAATGCCCCACAAAGAGCTCGTGCTCCACGCCCGCTCCACCATCGACGTCACGCCGCTGCGCCCCTTCGACTGGCGCACCACGACACCCTGGGACCGCCTCGATTACACCCTCGTCGCCGGCGACGGCGGCCTCGACGTCGACACCATTCAATACCGCTGCGCGTCCCACTTCACGCCGCCCTCGCAGGAAATATCCGATTACGCCGCCCCCTCCTTCGCGCCCGGCCGCCCGGTCCTCGACGCCGCCATGAACCTGACGACCCGCATCTACGAGGACTTCACCTTCGACGGCACCGCGACCGACATCTCGACGCCCATCATCCAGGTCGTCAAACAAAAGCGCGGCGTCTGCCAGGACTTCGCCCATCTCGCCCTCGCCTGCCTGCGCACAAGGCGCATCCCCGCCCGCTATGTCAGCGGCTACATCCTGACCAAGCCCGCCCCCGGCCAACTCAAACTGCAAGGCACCGACGCCTCCCACGCCTGGATCTCCGTCTGGTCCCCACAAGCCGGCTGGGTCGACTTCGACCCCACCAATGGCATCGCCGTCAGCGACGAACACGTCACCATCGCTCTCGGCCGCGACTACAACGACGTCAGCCCCATCAGCGGCATCCTCCTCGGCGGCGGCGCCCACACCGTCACCGTCGCCGTCGACGTCGTCCCGGTGAACTAGGCTCCCCCGCAATCCACTCCCTCGTTAACCTCGCCCCCTCAATTGTCATCCTCGGACGTATCCCACGGCTGTCCGGTTTGGTTTCATGCCGCCTCCATTGTTTCCCCGGACGGCCCCTGCACTTGGCCGATCCGGGGCCTATACCTGCATCAGATTATGGGAAAGGTCCCGGATCTGCGTGCGCAAGACGGCGCACTTGTCCGGGAAACCAGTGGGAAGGATTGCGTGCCCGATCCAAGCGATCGGTCCGAAATGTCCAGCCAATCCAGCGCCGTTTAACTCCGCGTGAAATGTCGAACCGGACAGCCTTGGACGTGTCCCAAGGACCCATCCAGCAGCGGGCGCAACGCAACAAGTCGAACTCCGCCCACCCCACATCGTGTCAAAAAAAGACTGAGGGTCCGGGAGCTGCGCTCCCGGTCGGGTGCGGGGTGAGCCCCGCTGCTTGCGAAGCAAGCACCAACCTCTCCGCAACCCGCCAGGCTCGGAGCTACAAAAAAGAGGGTACGCGGGAGAGGTCCAAGAATGGTTGAATGCTGTTCTTACCACCCGGCGGCCTCGCCGTTTTTTAATATGGGGATCTTGAGGCCGTTGTTGGGCGAGCCGTTTTACGACAAGCCCAACACACCTCTCCCGCGAATGAGCAAAGCGACCGTGAAACCGTCCAGTTCGATCCGTCTCCGGACGTCGTGAACCAAATCACCGCTTCACGATCCAGACCGCTGAAGGGTTGCTGAATCCTCTGCCCAAACCCGCCCCACCCGTATAACCCAGCTCGTCAGCCGTAACCCTCGCGTGGCGCGATAGCCCCAATCTCTCATGGACAATTGGGGGCGGGGATAACTTGCCACCTCCCAGGCGT
>JBEBJA010000113.1:0-22552 GCA_040080145.1 Hyphomicrobiaceae bacterium | reverse complement strand
AAAAGGCCCAACCCCGGGGGGAGGGGTTGGGCCATGTGCGCATTTATCTGCGCAAGCGTCGGGAGGGAATCCGACGCTGCGATCGTCACCATTGGCGAGACGGGGCGCTCAGCCAATACCTTTTCGGTGACGCCGCAAAACGAATATAGGCGAGATCTGCAGGATTTAAATAGGCAAATCTCACTTTTTTCACGCTAATGTTACCGATTGTTGCCGCTGAACGCTGGCCGGGGCCATTTTCAGCGGCGAATCGCCGGTCACGGCGACGACTTCGAGAGACCTACCGGCTTGATTTTAAACAATTCTACGTCCAGCTGGTCGGTTTTGTTCAGGTCGGATACTTCAACGCGGGTGTCGAGACCCTGAGCGTCCGATGTAACCCATTCTTTCAACTCAAGGTCTGGCTTCGTCGTGAAAAACAACTTTATACGGCCAGGTGCATCGGGATTTTTGTCCTGCAGGGCGAGCACGATGAGATCGGCATCGCTCTGAACTTCGATGATTTTTGCGTCGCGGATCAGGTCCACGTCCTTACGGAGCAACAGGCGGAATGCCGTTTGATCGAGGGCGATGCGATCTTCGGTGTTGATATCGAGATCCTGGACGGCAAGGTATTGGCCGTCGGAAATGATGACCTGCTTGGATGGCAGGGCGTAATCGAAGCGGAAGCGGCCTGGGCGCTTGACGTAGAATTTGCCCTTCATGCGCTTTTTGTCGGCACCGGTCTGAAGGAACGCGCCCTTCATGTTTTCAAGGGTGGCGAAATATCCGCCAACCTTTTTGACCAGTTCGGTCTGCTTTTCGTCAAGCGCAATGCCCGACGTACCGCTGGACGGCGCAACCTGAGCATTCCAAGCCGAGCCGGTGGCGGTCGCTGGCGCAGTTGCCGCCGGCGCTGCGGGTGCTGCGGGCGCTGCGGGCGCTGTCGGCTTTGCATCCTGGGCAATGACCGCAGAGGCTGCGCCCACGACTGCGGTGATGAGTGCCAGTCCTACGACCCAATTCGCTTTCGATTTCATGCTGTCCTGCATCTTGCCCCGCCAAAACATCGTTTCGTGCGCCTGTGTTTAGCAGACGTATCGCCACGCTGTAGCGGATTAGTGCGAACATTGCGACGAGATAGAGGCATTCGATCGGGCAACGATCATTGCGACACACGAATCTTATACCGTCGCGCAGCATTTAGAGCCGTTGGTATTACGTGTGGGCGTGCGACCGCGCCGCGATGAGAACCATGAACAATTTACAGCTGGACCCGTGTAACAAAATCTGAATGCGGCTCGAACTGGAGAATGGAATGACTGCGTCATGATCTGAGTGCGATCTCAGTGTATCGGCGCTGGACCGATTTTTGGAGTATTTTTTCATGCGCAGTTGGTTGGCAGGCACTCGGTTGGCCGGAAATTGGCTGTCCGCTGCCGGGATGGTTTTGCTTTTGCTTGGTGCCACGGGCGGCGTGCGGGCGCAGGATATGCTCGATCAGGTCGATTTGAGTTCGCCGGCGTTCACTCAGGCAGAAATGACACGCGGCGACATAGAGGCAGCTCTTGCGAAACTTCCCGCCGGGGCCGTGCTTGATTTGTCGAACAAGAGCCTCAACGGACTTGACCTCTCGTTGCTCGATTTACGCCGTACAAACCTTCAATCGGCGCGGCTCAACAAGGCGAAACTTGCAGGCGCTAACCTTTCTGGCGTCAACTTCGATCAAGGCTGGGCGCTTGGAGCCGATGCAAGCGGAGCCAATTTTTCAACGGCTAGTCTGTTTGGCACCCAGTTCGTCGGAGCGATAGCGGACGGTGCGGATTTTTCGAATGCGCGATTTGCCGGTGACTTTTCGAAGGCCAGCTTGACCGGAGCCCGTTTTGACGGCGCTGACCTTTCAGCCGACATGAAGAACCAGTCGATGGGCTTGATGCGGGGCGTCTTCAAGAGCGCAAACCTGAGCGGAGCTTCGTTCGTGAAGGCAAACCTATCGCGCGTCGTGCTTGAGTTCTCTAGTCTGGTCGATGCCGACCTGTCGGGGGCTAGGCTCAATGGCAGCGAATTGGGTGGGGCGAACTTTGCTGGCGCCAATGTAGACGGTACAAACTTCGAGGACGCCGATGTCACCTCGGCCCGGATCGGTGCCCTCAAGAACGCTGCCAAAGCCATCAACCTTGATAAGGTCAAGAACGGCGACCGGGCGTACAGGAACTGACCGGCTTGAAGGCCGCCAATGCCCCGATTTAAAGGCTTGTCATTACATTCGTGCGAAGAAGATATGTTGCACTTAATCATGCCCTAAGCTTCCGCTAGCGGGTCAGTGTATAAGGCGATAGTTAGCCTGCTTTAGTACAGCGTGGGGTGCGTATCATGGGTGTGTGGCGGCGGTTCGCGTTGGCCGTTTTTTGTGTTGCAACTGGGACGGCTGAGGCCGCGGAGGCCGTTGCGCCCGCAAGTTCGCCGGTCGCCAGCAGCACGACTGCCCCTCTGGCACCGGTCTTACCGCCCAACAGTACCGAAGCCCGCCTTCAAGCCGCCGTTGATGCTGCCAAGCCAAGTGTCGGCAGCAAGAGTTATACGGGTGAGGCTGACGATCTGGCGGCAGCGAAGGCCTTTTACAGCCAGCGAAACTATTTGCCGATTTGGGTGACGGGACCGGCACTCAATCCGCGAGGCGGACTGGTCATTGCAGAACTTGGCCGTGCTGACGACTGGGGTCTGAAGGCTGCCGACTTTGCTATACCTGCTATCAAGGATGGAGCCATTGCCGACGCGACGGCCATAGCTGAGACTGAACTTGCGATCACACACGCGGCGTTGAAGTACGCCCGGTTCGCTCGCGGGGGGCGCATCCCCGATCCTGGCAACCAACTGAGCGGCTTCATCGATCGCAAGCCGCAGATCATTCCGCCGCAAAACATACTCGAACAGCTCGCATCGGCGACGCCGTCCGACGAGGTCTTGCGCGGCTTTCATCCCCAGCACGCTCAATTCCTGGGCCTGCGCAAAGCTTATCTTGCGGCTCGCGCGAACGATGGCCTTTCGGCTTCACTCCGGCTGCCCCCTGGTCCGGTCCTCGTTCCCGGCATTTCCCATCCGAATGTCGCGCTCATGCGCAAGCGGCTCGATGTGCCGACACCTTCGGCGGCTGCTGACATTGCCAGCCCAGAGCAGATCTACGATCCGGCACTCGTCGCCGCGGTCAAAGTGTTCCAAACCAAAAGCGGGTTGAGGCCCGATGGGTTTGCTGGCGAGAAGACGCGGTTGGCACTCAATGGGGAAGGCAAGTCGACGATTCCATCGCTGCTTGCCAACATGGAGCAGTGGCGCTGGATGCCCGCAACGCTTGGCGACACGTTCGTCCAGGTCAATATTCCTGAATACGAAATGCGTCTCGTGAAGGATGGGCGCGTCGTTCACAACGAACGGGTCGTAACCGGCAAATTGGAGACGGCCACGCCTGCGTTTTCGGCAGAGATGCAGACGATCGTATTCCAACCCAAGTGGGGGGTTCCGGACTCGATCAAGGTCAACGAGCTGCTGCCGCGTCTTCAAGATGGACGAGGCCTGCGCTCTGGATTGAAAATGTCGCTTAACGGCCGCGAAATCGATCCGTGGAACGTGGACTGGAGCCGCGCCGACATCACGCGCTACCACGTCTATCAACCGTCGGGCGATGACAATGCGCTTGGTGCCGTCAAGTTCCTGTTCCCAAACAAGCATGCGGTTTATCTGCATGACACGCCGAGCAAGCGCTTGTTCAACGCCACCACCCGCACGTTCAGTCACGGCTGCGTTCGTGTGCGCAATCCAGTACGGCTAGCCGAACTGGTGCTCGCTGCGGATAAAAATTGGAGCGGTAAGGCTGTCCGCGATCTGGTCGAAGATGGCCCCGAGGACAACGCGGTCAAACTCGACACCAAAATCCCCGTCCACATCACATACTTTACTGCTTCGGTGGACGCTGAAGGCCGCGTGTCTTCGTTCCCTGATGTCTACGGACATGAACGCCGTATCTCGCTTGCCATCGACGGACGGGCGGATCAAATCGCAAAGCTCAACCCGGCCCCGCTCGAAATACCGCGCTCCGGCGTAGAGGCAAACACGAGCGAGGCGGCCAAGCTGCAACGGAAACGGCGGATCGTCGCGGCGTCGGCAGAGGCTCAGCCCGCCTTCGATGCGCCTGCCGGGTTAGGTTTTTCGCCTCCAACCGCGCAAAAGAAGTCTTCCGGCGGTTCACAACGCCGGTTCCGTGGCGATTCGCCGAACGACGTTGTGATGCGGGCGCTTGGTGGTTTCTAGAGTCTGCCCGCGTTCGCTTTGAAGCGCCTCTCTCACGTCATGGCGGCCTCTGAGGGCGGTCATGGCGCGATTGGTTGGATTGTCTCAGTGGCGCCGAGAAGGACTTGAGCGCGCGTTCGCACTCGCCTCCGTCGCAAATGTTCATCCTTTTGAAGCGAGCAGGCTTATCGTTGCAAACGACAGGCGTGGCTCGTGCCGCCAATTGAGGTCAGTGTTTGGTTTCGATGATGAAGTCGGTACCGACGCCGGTTTCGTGATTGATGCCGCGATCGGAAATGATAACCGACGCGCCGGCCCAAACATACTCCGACAGGTGGTCCAGCATCTCGCCCGTCAGCTGCACGCGACTCAACGCGCCTACTGCCGTTTCGGCGGGAATGGCCACTCCGATTGATCCGGTTTCGATCATGCTGGAGCGACGTTCGCGCGCAATGCGGGCCTGCGGGGGAGGAATTTCAACCGGCATTGTCAGGGCCGTCCAGCGGAGGGCGGTTTCACCTTCAGCTGGCGGCTTCGCAACGATCACGTGGGTCCCAATCGGGAGCGACGGTTCGCTGATTTTGATGGGTATGTCGAATACCGGGCGTAAGGCTTGGCGCACGTAAAGGCGCCGGTCTTTCAAGCTGATGAAGATCGAAACGGTTTCTTGACGCCGAGTCATTTCGGTGATGCGGGCCTTGAGGACTTCGATGCGTTTGCCAGCGCGCTTATCGGCGGCGTTCGCTTCGGTCAGGCCGGCTTTGGCCAACTCATTGGCGCGCGTGGCTTCGCTGAGGCGGGTGTTGGCCGCTTCGAAGTCGGCAATTGCCTTCATGATGCCATCGCCGAATTTTGCTTTCAGCGGCGGGGGTGGGCGATTGCCGATGAGGCCGAACCAGCCCATGCGATCTTCCGCGTCCTCGAATTCGCTTTCAGCCGACCTTAGGGCGGCCAGCGCCTCTTTGGCCGCGCGCCCTGCCCGCTCACGAGCAGCATCGGCGGCATTTTCTTCCTGCTCCGCCAGTTTCAAATCGGCTTTGGCTTTGGCCTTTTCGGCAATGGCATACGCCACTGGGTTGGCGATCACTTCGGTGGGCGATGCATACTGTGCAAGGGTTTCATCCGACAAGGCCGCCGACTGCACTGGCTTTCTCTTGGCGATGGTGCCAGCCATAGCGCGATAGCGCGGCGACGGTAGATTGGGATGTGTGATCTCAGCCGACTCGATGTCGGTTGGGGAGACGACAACCCGCAATCCGAGCTTCGTCATGCCAAACCATCGCTCGGCGAATTCGTTGGGCAAGCGAATGCAGCCATGAGATGCGGGGTAGCCCGGAAGTTTGCCGGTGTGCATCGCGACGCCAGACCACGTGATGCGCTGCATAAACGGCATCTGCGCGCCGCTATAGATGTTGCTCTCGTGCCAGCGTTCTTTCTGGATGATGGCGAATACGCCCGTCGGGGTGGGGTGATCCGCGGTCCCGGTCGAAACATCGGAGCGCTCGATCAAACCCCGCGCGCCGTAAATTGAGACGTGCTGGTCGTCAATGGAGACAACTGCGTAGAGCGGCGCGTCTGGGGTGTCGCGTTCGGGCTTAATCGCCTTGTTGGTCGGCACGGCACTCGGCGGCACGACCTCAGCGGCCGCGGCTTCGATCCGCTTGGCACGCTTAACCTGACTTGCAATTTCCTGCCGCGAAATTTGGCGGGGTGCCTGGCGCGTCGCTCGCGGCTGGGAGGGTACTTGCCGGTATCTCGGCGTGAAGTCGTCAAAAAAGAAGAACTGAGCCTGCGCTTGCGGCGCAACCGTAAATGCCGCAATCGCAGCGATGCTGGCCGCGAATTTCGGCGCAGCTGATGGGTGCCTCGCCGAACAGAGGCGCAAAACAATATTACGCAACATGAACTACTCCAGGCCGATCAATTCAACGGACCCCACTTCAGCGTAATTCATTCCCGCGAACTTGAACATTGCCAAACCTTACCCCCGCTGCTCCGGCCGTTTCGAAACGCGACCTCCGTAGCTATTTTGACACATCGCCGCTGCTCGGCAGCGCAAAACAACCATTGATTGCATCCTGCATCCGTATTTTCTCGGCTTCTATTATCAGTTAACGCGACTTTAATCAATCTTAGGTAGAAATATTTCATCGTAAACCGGGGTCAATTCCGACACGCCACGGTTGAGTTGTTCCCAGTACCGGAGTTTTGTCATGCGTAATCTCAAGCCGCGCGCCACCGGCGCGCCGGTGCCTGCTGATGCTTTGCCGCTGTTCCTGCGGAAGCCGAATTTCTCCATAGAGATCAATGCGGCGGCTCCTTCACACGGCGATGGCGCGCATCGGGGTGCCCATCTCATTTTAAAGGCGTCGGCAAGTCTCGCGGTGGTTGCTTTGTGCCTGTCGCTGTCGACCACGGAAGCGTCCGCGCAATTCATCTGCCAGCAATATGGCGGCGCGTTCGTTCAGGATGCCACGGCGGGGATCAATGCCGTCGCTTGCGGTCCCAGCACACAGGCAACCGGCAACGGATCAAGCGCTTACGGTATGCAGGCGATCGCGTCTGGCTATCATACGTCGGCGTTCGGGATTCAGGCGAATGCATCGGGGGATGATGCCGTGGCGCTTGGGGCGTCCTCCTTTGCGCAAGGCACCAATTCTACGGCTGTTGGAACCGCTGCGTCTGCGCAGGCGTCCAATGGTACATCCGTTGGTGCCTCCGCCTCGGCGCAGGGTTTTGACTCAACCGCTATTGGTGGCGCAGCCTTTGCCCTAGGTAATAATTCTATCGCTGTCGGGCGTGGAACGCGCTCGTCGGGCGAAAGCGCGGTTGCGATTGGAACGCTTGCCAACGCTGGCGCTGACAACGCGACGGCGGTCGGAGGGGCCGTTCTTGCAACGGGCGTCGCCTCATCGGCACTAGGGGCCAATGCGCAAGCGACCGCGCTCAATTCATCGGTCTTTGGTCAGAATGCTCAAGCGACTGCCGCCAATGCAACGGCGATGGGCCAGGGGTCGAAGGCGACAGCTGCCAACGCGGTTGCCTTAGGGGCTGGTGCGCAAGCGACCGGTGCCGACTCGGCTGCCATCGGCAAGGCTGCGATTGCCAGCGCGGCTGGCACCACAGCGCTTGGCGATTTCGCGACTGCAAGCGGAAGCGGCGCCACGGCTGCCGGCAAGGGGTCGGCTGCGACGTATACAAACTCGGCGGCGTTCGGCCAGAACGCAACGGCGACAGCCGCCAACCAGCAGGCGTTCGGCACGGCGACCAATACCTACACATTTGCGGGAGTTGCGTCGGCTGCGAGCACGGCTGCTCAGACCGGCGCGGTCAAGGCCGTTACAGCCGACAGCAACGGCAACTTAGCGGCGACCGACCCCAACAACCTGTTCTTATCGGGCGGCGTAAAGAGCGTGGCACTGGGGGTGGGATCGGTTGCTGCCGGGGCCAACAGCACGGCGCTCGGGACGGGCGCGGCGGCTGCCGGCGACACCGCGATTGCACTTGGCGCGAATGCCAGCGCGGCGCAGGCAAACGCGACCGCCATCGGTGCAGGCGCTGTCACAACGCGCGCCGGGCAGATCGCTTTGGGAACCGGCACGAGCACTGTGACGATCGGCGGGGTAACTTCGGTTGCCAGCAAGCTCGCGCAGAGCGGGCCGCTGCAACTGCTGACGACTGACAGCAACGGAAACATCGGCAGCGACGGCGGTGCGCTGCAGGCTCAGGTCGACGGCATCTCAACCGGGCTCACGGCGGTTTCCAATCGGGTGACGACGATTGAAGGCTCGATTGCAACTCTGCAGGGCCAGTCGACGACGACGACGACAACAATCAATAACCTGACGTCGCGGGTCACGACCGTCGAAGGTCAGACGGCGACCAATACGACGAACATCACCAACCTGCAGAACCAGACGACGACCAACACAACAAACATTTCGAACGTGCAGACGCAGACCACCTCCAATACGAACGCGATCACCGGGTTGGACAAGCGGGTGACGACGGTCGAGGGGCAGACGGCAACCAATACAACGACGATTGCGAAAGTCGAGAGCCAGACGAACACCAACACAACCAACATCGCGGCTGTGCAGACTCAAGCGAACACCAATACGACTGCCATCGCCACGACCAACCAAAGGGTTGCCTCGCTGGACACGCGCATGGGATCGGCGGAGGACCGCATTTCAACGCTTGAGCAGAACGGCGGGGCGAACGCGGCTGTAACCAACCGGATCAACCAAGTCGAACGCAAGGCGGATCAGGCACTTGAAGGGGTCGCGATTTCGTTATCGGTTGCCGATCCGATCCTGCGCGGTAACGAAGTGTTCGGCATTCGCGCCAACTGGGGGCACTACGCGGGTCAGGATGCGCTCGGCGTATCAGTCATCGGGGTGCTCGATCAAAATGTGTTCGGCAACGGCGAGAAACTTGCCATCAGCGGTGGCTTTGGCGCCGGGGTCAACGGCGGGCATGTCGGGGGCCGCCTGGGCGCTCAGTTCACGTGGTGAGGCGGATGCTTGCAGCGGTCAAAATGTCTAGTCTAGGATGCGTCGCTGGCTTTCCAACCGGCCGCGCGCGCTTCTGCTTCGGTGCAAAACCACCGCTCGCCGCGATCAGGCCGGACCTTGGCCTTGTCGTAACTTGGAGCCCACGGAACGAGGTACGTCTTGTTGTCGCCCGCGACGGTGCCCTTGATCGGGCACCCGCCTGGGGCTGATTGCTTGGCGTCTTCCCAGACCTTGGCGCGGAATTCGGTGGGGCGGAGGGCGTTGTTGCGCCACAGACCGGTGCGGTTGCTGCGGGCTTCACGTTCGGCGCTGGCGTAGGTCGCAAACAAGCCGGTGGTCGCGAAAACGTGACCGCCCCGGACCAATTGGCCTGCGATGTCCGCGCCGTTGACTTTGCAGGTGGCGCTCGACGCATTGTTTGCTTCGCGGCCCGAGATTTCGCACGTCACGCGCTTGCCGCCGACCAGCTTTTGCAAAGCTGTTTTGGCTGCTGAAGCGCACGATTTTGTGCCAGCGCACTGTTGGCCAGCCATTGGAATTTCGACGCCGAACAGTTGGACCGTTTCGCCATCGATGCGCATCTGGCCACCGGTCAACACAACGGCCTTGCCTTCGACGCGGCCTGACGCAGGCGTTAGGACCGGGGAGGCGCTCGACACGGCTTGCTGAATATCCGTTCCCGACATCAAAGCGGGGCCCAGCCAACTGACCGCGCCGATAATTGCAACGAGGACGGCACCCGTGCCGACGGCCGAACCGACGGCCTCACCAGACATCGACCTTAGCCGGTCTGCGAACGGGAGGCGCTGGAACGACGAACCGATACGGTTGCTAAAATTAATCCGGGCCAGTTGCGGGACCACGACAGCAGATCCGGCCAGAACGGCAATCACGGCAGCGATGATCGCATCACGGTCGCGCCCATACTCATTCCAGCGGACAGTGGCCGACATGGCGGCGACGGCTGCGATCAGCAACAAGGGGGCGGTGACGGCTGGCCGCCGCAAGACTTCGAAGGCGCGCGCGGCAGCATCGGCCAAAACCTCGCGCGCGGGTTGCGAGCGGTCGGCAACCCAGAGCCACGTCGCGGCGGTGGCGATACTCAACCAATCGCCGATCGTTGATACTGCCGTCTGGAGGCCAGACCATAGGCCGCGGCCGGCGGCACTGGCACCCGCCACGCTCAGGGCGACGCTTTGGCGTCCGGCGTGCTTAAGGCCGTCGACGGCGGCCTCGCGCACGTCCTCGATCTTTTGTTTGCGGTGTTCGCGGCGCAGGAGGATGGTTGTGCGAACATACTCGTTCCACACAAAGCCATCGTTCTTTTTTCGCCAGCCAAACATCGCAGCTCCCGGTGCGCCATCCAAGATCGTTCCTTTTCATCCTGACGGGTAAAGATGGCAAGGTCTGGTCTTGTAGCGTCCACCGTGACATTGGTTTGATGCTGATGCTCGACGAGCTACGCGATCAATACACGTCGGCTTGGTAGCGGCCGGCGGATTTGAGTTCGACGATGAAGTCTTTGGCACCTGCTGGGCTCATCGTGCCGTGATCGGCGGCGATTTCGGCGAGGGCAGTCTCGACATCTTTGGCCATGCGCTTGGCGTCGCCGCAGATGTAGACGTGCGCGCCAGCCTTGAGCCATTTCCATAGGTCAGCGCCATGTTCGCGCATGCGGTCCTGGACGTAGACCTTTGCTTCGCCGTCGCGCGACCAGGCCGTGGTGAGGGTTGTCAGTGCGCCGGTCGAGGCGAGCTGTTCGAGCTCTGAGCGGTAGAAGAAGTCAGTTGACTCACGCTGGTGGCCGAAGAAGAGCCAGGATTTGCCGACGGCCACGCCTTGCGCACGCTGCGCCTCGCGATGCCAGAGGAAAGACCGGAACGGCGCGACGCCAGTGCCTGGACCGACCATAATGATTGGCGTCGCCGGATCCGGGGGAAGACCAAATCCGTGCGCTTTTTGCACGTAAACCTTCACGGGCGTCCCCGGCTTGAGCCGGTCGGCAAGGAAGGTAGAGGCGACGCCTAGCCGAAGCCGTCCGCCCAAGGGAAAACGGACAGCATCGACGGTGAGGTGCAGTTGGCCGGGGGTGGCCAGCGGCGAAGAGGAGATCGAGTAGAGGCGGGGTTGCAGCGGCTCCAAGCATTCGAGGAAGGCTTCGGGGTCGGGGTGGATGGGGCCGAATTTTTCCAGCACAGCGAGGACATCATACTGAGCGGCGTCGCCGTCGGGGTCTTGACCCTTGGCGAGCGCTTTCGCCTTTTTGCGGCGGTCGCCCCCAACGATGTAGCTGACGAGTTCGAACAGCATGTCGGGGGCCGCGCCCAGTGCGTAGTCCTCAATCAGTGAATTGCGGAAGGTTTTGCCGCCGGTGATGGGGAAATCGGCAGGCGCACGCATGGCGGCGAGAATAGCGTCGGCGAGGGCTGGGTCATTGGTTGGCATCAGGCCGAAGCTATCGCCGGGCACGTAGTCGACGCCGCTTTCCGATAGGTCGAAGACGATGTGGCGGGCGTCTTTTTCGGACGCTGCGCCCGTGATGCGGGTGGCCGAAAGGAAGGTGGCGTCGACGGGGACGTCACGGCCGTAGCCGGGTTTGCCGGGGTCCTTGGCGGGTTTGACGGCTGAAGCCGCGGCAGCGGCGGAATCGGCTGGGACTGACGGGGTCGCCTCCATCAGTTTTTTGAGCATGCGGCTGGTTTCTTTGCCGCCGGGCGCGCAGAGGTTTTGCTTGGTCTCAAGACCTGCCGCGAGGGCGTCGGCGTAGGTGTCACAGACGTAACCGCACTGGCCGCAATCCTGTTGCGCCATGGCGGCGAACAATTTGCGCTTTAAGGGCTTGTCTTCGGCGAGTTTCATGCGCTCGTCGATTCCCATCGCGGGATCATGCCAAGGGGCGGAAGTATCTTCGTCCGCGAGCGCATTCTGGGCGGGGGCGGGGAGGCCGCCGGTGACCGGCAACACGCCGGGCTGGGCTTCGACCGAGAGGAGCCCGGCGAAGAAGCCGTTGAGCCATGCGCGCTGACTGGGTTCGAAAGGGGCGGATTCGGGCAGGATCGGCACCGGCTGGCCAGCGGGTATGCCTGGCTTTATGTCCTGGACGGTCATGCTTTGCTCCCGGCGTCGATCATGTTGCGAAGCGCGTCCGGCTCATGGCGGCGGGAGAAGGCCACGAAGGATTCCTCAGGGCCGTTGCGCTTGGTAAGGTACGTGTTGAGCATGGCTTCGACGAGGGGCGGGCAGTCCTCGGCTTTGACGTCGCGGTAGAGTTCGCGGGCCATGCCGCCGTCGGGGCCGAAGCCGCCGCCAGCGTAGATATGGAAGCCTTCGACGGTGTCGTCGCTTTCAGGCTCCAAGGGGATGCGGGCGGCGATCATGCCGATGTCGCCGATGTAGTGCTGGGCGCAGGAGTGATGGCAACCGGTCAGATGGATATTGACGGGGCTGTCGAGGGCGACGCGGGGCTCGACCCAATCGGCGATGGCGGCGGCGGTTCCCTTGGTGTTGGAGGCAGCGAATTTGCAGCCGATGTTGCCCGTACAGGCGACGAGGCCGGATCGGACGCTGCTGGCCTGTGAGGTCAGGCCGATAGATTTGAGGTCGGCTTCGAGTTCGGCGGCTTTGCTGGAATGAACTCCGGAGATCAGCAGGTTCTGCCAGACGGTCAGGCGGATGTCGCCATCACCGTATTCGTGGGCGAGGTCGGCGATGGCGTGCATCTGGGTGACGGTCAGCTTGCCGACCGGCAGAGCGAGGCCCACCCAGACAAGGTCCGGCTGCCTCTGGGCGTGAACGCCGACGTGGGCCGAGCGGTTCTGGCGGGGCGGTTCGGTGATGTGGGCGGGGTCGACGCGGGTCAGCTTTTTGCCGAGCTTGTCCTCGACGAGCCCGAGGAAGGCGTCGAAGCCCATCGCATCGAGGACGTACTTGAGGCGAGCCTTTGCGCGGTTGGTGCGGTCACCGTGGTCGACGAAGACGCGCACGATGGCGTCGGCAACGGCGGTGGCATCGTCGGGCAGCACGTAGACGCCCGTGGGGCGGGCAAGGTCTTTGTGGCCGGTTATTCCGCCGAGCGCCAAGCGGAACCAAACACCAGCTTGAACTCCGGCACCGTCAGCGACCGAAACGGCGGTGAAGGCGATGTCGTTAGTGTCTTCCAGCGTGGGGACTGCGCCGCCGCCGTCGAAGGAGACATTGAACTTGCGCGGCAGCCCGTACAGGGCACGTTCGTTGAGGATGTGGTGGTGCCACTGACGGGCGTAGGGGCGGGTGTCGAGCAGTTCCTGCGGGTCGATGCCAGCGGTTGCCGAACCGGTGACGTTGCGGATGTTGTCGGCACCGGCACCACGCGAAATGAGGCCGATGTCCATTAACGTCTCGGCGACTTCGGGGGCGTGCTCGGGCTTGATTTCGCGGAACTGGAGGCCGCCGCGCGTGGTCACATGGGTGTAGCCGCCGCCGCATTTTTGGGCGAGGTCGGCCACGGCGCGGAATTGCCAATGGGTCAGGATGCCGTTCGCAACGCGCACGCGGACCATGTAGCTGTCTTGGGCAGGAGCGACATGGAACAGACCGTGGAAGCGCCAGCGGAAGTTATCGGCGGGCTTGGGCGGAGCGCCAGTCAAGGCTTCACGTTTGAGCCGGGCATAGGCTTCAAAGGGTGGGTCGTCGCGTTTCCATTTTTCCTGGTCGACAAGCTTTTTTCCCGCAGCTTCGGTCTTGGCCATTGCTTTGAGATTTGCTGCGTCGGGGCCGGTTGGTTCCGACGGTCCGCCGCCACCCGCGATACCGCCAAGCGGGCGCAGGCCGGATGCGACGCGCGTTGCCTGCACGCCGGAGACGAAGCCCTCAAGATAGCGCTTCTGTTCGTCTGAAAAATCGTGGCCGCTCATGCCGTCCTGTCCGTTGCTCTTGGACGTGCCTTAGGTCCACGGCTCAGGTTAACAAGAAGCATGCCAGATGGTTTCTGGTCTAAATATTCAAGCAAAACAGGTTGTTATCTATCTTACTGTTGGGCCAATCCAAGAGGGATGGTTATCTTTTGTGCATTGCGCAACAAATTCCGGCAGCCGATTGCGATCAGCCGGACAATTGGTCAGTCTCGTGAGGGCCTGATCGTTTCGCGGGCTGGTTTGTGCGGCTGCAATCCTTGCCGAGCTAACACCGGCAGGTTTCAATGGATCCGCCAGCAGAATGCTGCGTGACGCCAAAGCGGCTTGCCGAGTTCCATGATTGCTCTCAAAGTGCACGCACTTCAGCGGCAGCCGCCTGCTGCATGCCTCCGGCTGCTGATTCTTCGATCAATCCACGTCAGGCCACGCCATGGAACTCGACGTCTTGCTGCTCGCGCGCGCTCAATTCGCGTTCACGATTGCCTTCCACATCATCTTCCCGAGTTTCACCATCGGGCTCGCCGCGTTCATCGCGACGCTGCTCGTGCGCTGGCGCTTTACGGGTGAGCCGCACATTCACCGGCTCGCGCGGTTCTGGACCAAGATCTTCGCCATCAGTTTCGCGATGGGCGTGGTTTCGGGGATCGTGCTGTCCTACCAGATCGGGACCAACTGGAGCCGGTTCTCGGTGGTTGTGGGGCCGGTGATCGGGCCATTGCTGGGGTATGAGGTTTTGACCGCGTTTTTCCTGGAAGCCACGTTCCTTGGCGTCATGCTGTTTGGATGGAACCGCGTATCGCCGAACTTCCATGTGGCGTCTGCCGTGCTGGTGGCCATTGGCACGTCGATGTCGGCGTTTTGGATCTTGGCGGCCAACAGCTGGATGCAGACGCCTGCTGGGCACATCATGAACAACGGCATCGCCGAACCGGCCGACTGGTGGGCGATCATCTTCAATCCGAGTTTTCCCTATCGCTTCGCGCATATGTTCACGGCCTGCTATCTCACCACGTCTCTCGTCGTGATGGCGGTTGGTGCGCGGTATCTGATCGCGGGCCGTTTCGAGCGCGAGGCACAAACAATGCTGCGGATGGGGCTTGGCATGGTCGCCCTGCTCGCGCCGTTGCAGCTTGTGATCGGCGATGCTCACGGTCTCAACACACTTGAACATCAGCCAGCCAAGGTCGCCGCGATGGAAGCGCATTGGGACGGATCGAAGCCGGGCAGTCTGGTGCTGTTTGGTATTCCGAATGCAGCGACGGAGCGCAATGATTTCGAGATCGCGATTCCCGGCCTGGCGAGTTTCGTACTGACGCATGATTTTCAAGGCAAGTTCAAGGGACTGAAGGATTTCAAGAAGGAAGACCGTCCACCGATTATTCCGGTTTTCTTCGCGTTCCGGATCATGGTTGGGCTCGGGTTGGTTATGATCGCCGCTGGATTGGTTGGCGCATATCTGTGGGCGCGCGGGCAGTTGCTCAAAGCGCGCTGGTATTTGTATCCGGCGCAATACCTTTGGCCGACCGGGTTCATTGCAATTCTTGCCGGGTGGTGGGTGACGGAGACAGGTCGCCAGCCGTGGATCGCGACCGGCATTCTGCGGACCGCAGATGCCATCAGCCCGGTCGCGTTCGGGGCCGTGCTTACCACGCTGGTGTTGTTCGTACTGGTCTACGGGGTCGTGTTCTCAATGGGCATTTTATACATCAACCGCCTCATCAATCATGGACCGTATGGCGGCGCTGTGGATGTCGAAGACGCCGTGCCGTCACGACCCATGGCTGCAGCGAGCGATGCGGCACGCGGTGCTGGCACGGCCAAAAAACCACCTTTGGGGAAATAGCGCCATGGGCTTTGATTCGACGATTGCCGCGCTTCATTCGGGCGACATCGCGCTGTGGTTGCCGCTCGCGTGGGCGGCGCTGCTTGGCACGGCGGTGGCGCTTTATGTCGTTCTCGACGGCTTCGATCTCGGGCTTGGCATCCTGTTTCCGGTGATGCCGTCCGAGGAGGACCGCGACGTGATGATGAACACGGTCGCGCCGTTCTGGGATGGCAACGAAACGTGGCTTGTGCTCGGCGGGGGCGGGTTGCTTGTCGCATTTCCCAAGGCTTATGCGATCATCATGCCAGCGGTCTATCTGCCGCTGATCATTATGCTGCTGGCGCTGGTGTTTCGCGGCGTTGCGTTTGAATTCCGTTGGGTGTCGAAGCCCGATCATGGGCTATGGGACGTGGCTTTTGCCGGTGGCTCGATTATGGCGGCATTCATGCAGGGTGTCATTCTCGGCACGCTGCTGCAAGGCGTTCGCGTGACGGACGGAGCGTTCTCGGGCGGGTCGTTCGACTGGTTCACGCCGTTTGCGTTGTTTTGCGGGTTGGCCGTGGTTGCGGGGTATGCGCTGCTAGCGGCGACCTGGCTCGTCATGAAAACCGACGGTGAGATCCGCATCGAGGCGCGCGGCTACGCCATGCTTTTGCTACCGCTCGTGCTGCTGGCAATGGGAATTGTCAGCCTGTGGACACCGCTCACCATTCCGCGGATTGCCGAGCGCTGGTTCACGATGCCGAATTTGCTCTATCTGTCGCCGGTTCCGTTGGCGCTGCTCGCGTCGGCATTCGTTTGTTTGCGCGGCCTGCTGGGGCGAACGGATGTTGCACCGTTCGTTGGGGCGCTCGGCATCTTCCTACTGGGCTTCCTTGGGCTGATCGTCTCGAACGCCCCCTATCTCGTCCCCCCGGTTCTCACGGTTTGGGACGCGGCCGCGCCGGTCAAATCGCAGTGGTTTATGTTCGTTGGCACGATCGTCTTGCTGCCGGTCGTGCTCGGCTACACGGTGTTCATCTACTATACGTTCCGTGGAAAGGTGCGGCACGGGGAGGGGTATCACTGAGTGACAACGAAAAACGGCCCGGGGATGATCCGGGCCGTTTTGTAGTTCACTGTGAGACGAACTTAGGCTTGGGCTTTGGGGGTGCGCTTGAAGACGCCGCCGAGGCTTGAGACGACCTTAAGTTCTTCTTTGCAGATCTTGACGGCCTGCTTGATCTGCGCCGGGGTGTGTTCCGAGGTGATGAAGAAGCGCAGGCGCGCTGCCTTCATGGGGACGGCCGGATACATGATCGGCAGGGCGTTGACGCCACGAGCCAGCAGGCGCTCGGTCATCTTGATGGCCTTGATGCCGTCGCCGACGATGACAGGCACAACGGCGTAGCCGATGCTCGTGCCGGTATCGAGGCCAGCCGCTTTGGCTTCCTTGAGGAACAGGTCGCCGTTGGCTTTGATCTTGGCGACACGCTCCGGCTCGGCCTTGAGCAGTTCGAGTGCGGCGAGCGCTGCGGCGGCAGCCGGTGCTGGCATGCCGACCGAGTATACAAAGCCGGGGGCCTGGAACTTCAGGATCGCGATCAGTTCCTTGGAGCCGCAGATGTAGCCACCGCAGCTGCCGAGGGTCTTGCTGAGCGTGCCCATCCAGATATCGACGTCGGTCGAGGGGACGTCATAATGCTCGGCCACGCCGCGACCGGTCTTGCCGAGAACGCCGAGGGAGTGGGCTTCGTCGACCATGAGCCAAGCGCCGAAGCGCTTTTTCAGCTCGACGAGACGGGGAAGGTCCGGCATGTCGCCGTCCATCGAATAGAAGCCTTCGACGACGATGAGGACGTTACGGTATTCGCCGCGCATTTCGACGAGGAGGCGCTGGAGCGACTCCATGTTGTTATGGGCAAAGCTCTTGGTCGCGGCACCCGATAGCTTGGCACCAACGAGGGCGCTGTTGTGGACCAGTTCATCGTGGAGGATGAGGTCGCCAGCGCTCATGAGCGTGCCGATGGTCGACACGTTGGTCGCGTGACCAGAGACGAATACGACGCAATCTTGCGTGCCGTAGAATTCAGCCAAGCCCGACTCAAGCGCGCGGTGGAGCGGTCGTTCGCCGGCCACGACGCGGCTTGCGGACACCGATGTGCCATATTGGTCGATCGCATCTTTGGCGGCTTGCGAGACCGAAGGGGCCTGGTTCAAACCGAGATAGTCGTAGGAGCCAAAGTTAATCAGCGTCTTGCCGTCCATCTGCGTGGTGGCGCCGAGACGGGCTTCGTGTTCCTTGAAGAACGGGTCGACAAGGCCGACCGTATCGCCGATCAGACGATACTTCTGCATTGACTGGAAAAGTGCGTGTTCCTTGAACGATGGTGTTTTGCGTCGGGCCGGAAGCGTTGAAATGCGGGCAGAGCGAGCTGCACCGTCGAGCTTCTTGGCAATTGACATGGCTGCACCCTTGATGCCGCCCGTCTTTACGCTTGTTACGTTTGATCGAGCCGAGTGTGGCGTCGATTCTGCGTTGAGACGATGATGTTCGAACTCCACCAAGTTTTCCTGGGAGACGATCGGCTCGTGCTCAGACATATACGCTACCTCGTGGTCATTACTGTTTTATCTTTAGGTTACTTGGCGTTATAGACCTATCTTGCTACTCAATGTCATTCAAGTGACAAGTAACGCGTGTAACCGGCAGGGTGGATCCCGGCCCCTCGTCTCAATTCATAACGTGACTGCACTCGCGACCGGCACGTCCTGAATTTTATCTCTGAACTGTCGTCCTGGTGCAGTGTGGTGCAGTCATCGTGCCAACAAGCTAATCGAGCTGTGTTACGTATTTCTTGCTGCAGTGCAGCATAAATCACGATAGTAGTCCACTTAGGCAATCGGACGTGGCTGCGCTAGGGCCTCGGGGTTGGACAAAAGAGCACACATTTGATCTTAAAGTGGAATCTCAGCTTTTTGTATCAGCGACGATAGTTACCAATCAGTAATTCGTCAATCTGGATTGGATATTACGACGCTGATCCTCGTGTGGCATCTGAACTTAAGTCCAGCACTGAATTGCGCCGCGTTTCATATTTCAGCCACTGTGTATGAGATGCGCGGTTCGCATTGTCTGGGCCGACAGGTTAGGCTCGCAGACCAATTGGTGCGCCGCCCACATTCGAAAAAAGGGATGGCAGACCCGTCCCGGCGCTTGCTCTGCAGACCGGCGTCGGGTACCTCGCGTGCATGAACTTATACCGCTCGTTTGCGACCGTCGGCGGGCTGACCATGGTCAGCCGCGTGCTCGGCTTTATCCGTGACATCCTCATCGCGGCCGTGCTCGGCACTGGGGTGGTCGCAGATGCGTTCTTCGTGGCTTTCCGGCTGCCTAACCTGTTCCGGCGGCTGTTTGCGGAAGGCGCGTTTAACTCGGCGTTCGTGCCGCTGTTTGCCAAGACGCTCGAAGGCGAGGGGCGGCCTGCCGCCAAACGGTTCGCCGAAGATGCACTTGCTGGACTGACGTATGTGCTGGTGCTGTTTTCGGCGGTGGCTATCGGCGGAATGCCGTGGCTGATGATGGCACTCGCGCCGGGGTATCTCGACAATCCCGAAAAGTTCGACATGTCGGTATTGTTTGCGCGGATCGCTTTTCCTTACCTTCTATGCATGTCGTTGATGGCGCTTTACGCGGGCGTGCTGTCGGCGATCGGGAATTTCGCGGCGGCGTCGGCGGCGCAGATCCTGCTCAACGTCGTGCTGACCATCGCTATCGGCGTTGCCTATATGATGGGGCTTAGCCGGACGCCGGAAGCGGGGCTCGTTCTGGCGATTGCTGTAACGGTTGCGGGCGTGGTGCAGTTGTACATGATCGCACGCGATGCGCGGCGGTCGGGGATGGTGCTCAAGCCGCGATGGCCGGTCTATACGCCCGAGTTGAAGCGACTGGTGCAACTTGGCGTGCCCGCACTGATCGCGGGTGGCGTTACGCAGATCAACATTGCGGTCGGGACGTCGATTGCGTCGCTGGCGGATGGCGCGGTGTCGTTCCTCTATTATGCGGACCGGCTGTATCAGTTGCCGCTTGGCATTGTCGGGATTGCGATAGGGGTCGTGCTGCTGCCTGACGTGGCGCGGCAATTGAAGGCGGGCAATCTCGAAGCGGTGGCGGAGAGCCAGAACCGGTCTACCGAGTTCGCGCTGCTGCTGACGCTGCCAGCGGCGGTTGCCCTAGCAGTGGTGCCGGTGCCCATCATTTCGGTGCTGTTCGAGCGCGGGGCGTTTTCGCCGGCCGATACGGTGCCGACGGCCTGGGCGTTGTCGGCATTTGCGGTCGGGCTGCCGGCGTTCGTGCTGGCGAAGGTGCTGTCGCCTGCCTACTTCGCGCGCGAGGACACCAAGACGCCGATGTATTACGCGACGGTCAACATGATCGTGAACGTCGTGCTGTCGATTGGGTTGTTCTTCTATTTCAAGGCGCAGGGGTGGATGCCGCATCTGGGCATTGCGGTCGCGACCACGACGGCTGGGTGGATCAATGCGCTGCAGCTGTGGTGGACACTGCGCAAGCGGGGCGAGTTCATCGTCGATAGGCGGTTGATGCGGACGCTGCCGATGATCCTATTGTCGAGCGCGCTGATGGGGGCGGTGCTGTATTTTCTCGCGGGCGCGCTTGGGCCGTGGCTCGACCGGTCGAACGTGCTCGTGGTGCGAGTGGCCGCGCTTGGTGCGCTGGTGACGGCGGGGCTCGCGAGCTACGCGGTGTTCGTGTTCGGCACGGGGATTTTCACGCTGGCGCAGCTCAAGGGACTGCGGCGGAAACGCGGGGCGAAGAAGCCGGATGGGGACGTGGAGGGGTGAGGCGCGTGCTGACGGCTTAGGGCGTTGGCCAAGCGATTTTACGTTCGTAGTCACAGTGCCACAGGAGTTCGGGCGCGACCTTGCTGTTTGGTAGCGTAACCAGAACGACTTGCAGCCCCTCTATTCGCGCGTGTTTCATCGCTGGCAAACAGTCAGTATCGTTCGTAATCAAGACGATCCGTTCAACTGATTTCGTTTTGGCGAAGTTCGCGATGTCCAAGCCGATCCGCATATCGACGCCCTTTTGCTCGAAATCCGGTTTGAAATCCGAGTCTGACAAGGTGCTTGATGCGACAGGTGTTTTTCGCGGCTTGAACCCTCTGAATTTCAGCACACCGCGGCGCACCGCAAATAAGTTCTTACGAGCTAGCTCCTTGAGCCAAGCGTCCGAACCTTTGAATTCGTGCTTCAGACCAGAAACGGGAAGAGTTGCGTGACCCACATACGGTGCGCAGTCGTAGTAAAGAATTCAGATCGTCGTCTCATCGCTCAGTGCGCACGCGAGACCAATCTTCTCAATGTAATCTGGATCGTAGGTATGCTTTGCCTGTCTTGCCAGTACGCGCAAGTGGCCGCCGTCAATCAATATTGCGATCCGAATCATCCGCATACTATAAAGCCCCCGCGCATAAATGCACGGGGGCTCAGATAGATGCCCGCCTACGGGCGTAACGGATAGGTATAATCCTATTTATAGGCACAAATCATGAAATTTTCAAATGATACTTTGCATTGATGCAAGTCTGACCTTGCATCAATGCAACTTTCCGCCTCGATAGGTACGCACTTAAACTTGCACCCGTACACACCACACGGCATAACCGGCGCTCTTTTCTTGGTGCGGTTTTTCACGGCGAACCGCTCACACTTCGCCTAAACCGCACTTGCAGGGACCACTCATGACCGCACTTCCACTGACGCCACGGGTTTTTTCGGGGATGCAGCCGACGGGGTCGCTGCATTTAGGCAATTATCTGGGTGCGATGCTGCAGTGGATCGCGCTCCAGGAGAGTCATGAGTGCCTGTATTGCGTGGTTGATCTGCATGCGATCACGGTCGCGCAGGACCCTAAGGAATTGCGGCAGTCGATCCGGCAGGTGACGGCAGCGTATATCGCATCGGGGCTCGATCCGAACCGGTCGATCCTGTTTAATCAGAGCCAGGTTGCGGAGCATTCAGAGCTCGCGTGGATCTTCAACTGCGTGGCGCGGCTCGGCTGGCTCGACCGGATGACCCAGTTCAAGGACAAGGCTGGCAAGGACAAGCAACGGGCGTCGGTCGGGCTTTACGCCTATCCGAACCTGATGGCGGCGGATATTCTGATCTATCGCGCGACGCATGTGCCGGTGGGTGAGGATCAGAAGCAGCATCTGGAATTGGCGCGCGACATCGCGGCGAAGTTCAACAACGACTTCAAGGCGGATATCGTGGCGGCTGGATATGCAGACGGGCTGTTCTTTCCGCAGCCGGACCCGGTCATTACCGGGCCTGCGACGCGGGTCATGAGCCTGCGCGACGGGTCGTCCAAGATGTCGAAGTCGGACCCCTCGGATCTGTCGCGCATCAATCTGACGGACAGCGCCGATACGATTGCGAAGAAGATCCAGAAGGCCAAGACCGACGCGGACGGGATACCTTCGGAGGCCGAAGGACTTAAGGGGCGGCCGGAAGCTGAGAACCTCGTCGGCATCTATGCGGCGCTGGCTGGGACGTCGCGGGATCAGGTGCTCGCTCAATTCGGCGGGCAGCCGTTTTCCGCGTTCAAGAAGGCGCTGGCGGACGTTGCGAGCGCGAAGGTCGGGCCGATTGCGGCCGAGAGCGCCAAGCTGATGGCGGACCCGGCCGAGATCGACCGCATTCTGGCCGACGGGTCGTCGCGAGCGCGGGCGATTGCTCAGCCCGTGATGGCGCAGGTGAAGGACATTCTGGGGCTGATCCGAAGCTAGAATACTTCCGGCTTCGTTTGAAACCGAGCACCCCCCTCCACTGTTACCCCGGACGGCTTTGCACTTGCCGATCCGGGGGCTTGACCCGTCCGAGATGGGTAACGGTCCCGGATCTGCGTGCGCAAGAGAGCGCACTTGTCCGGGAAATCAGTGGGAAGGGGGGATTCAATTTTAGCCGGAAAGACACTCACGCTTTCCATTGGTAGCTCCCTTGGCCGCTGGCTTCCCTCCACCGTTTGTTCGACCCCCACCCCTCGATATACCCCC
>JBEBJA010000187.1:0-22983 GCA_040080145.1 Hyphomicrobiaceae bacterium | reverse complement strand
GGTTTGCGCATGGCCGCCCCGCCAACCCCACGCCCATGGGTTTGCGCATGGCCGCCCCCTTGGAACGCTGGCCAAGCAAACTTATCCCCGCGCTCGCGGCCCCACCCATACTGCAGTTCACCTGGATCGTCAGTCTCCTTCGCAACTTCGGGAGGTGAAATGTTGGTTTGTCCGGGACAACTGCAACCGCGTGCGGAGCCATCATGCCAGCCAATCCTTTCTCAAGCCAAGCGACCGGACTGATCGGTCCGGCAGCGCAAATTTCACCCATCGTCAAATCCGATACCGCCGATCTTCCCAACGGGGTCTGTCGCGCCGTGCTCGTTGGCACGCCGGGAACTGCAAACCTCATGGATTCGTCTGGCAATGCTCTCAGCGGCATCCCTCTTCAGCAGGGCTACAACCCGATCGGCGTCCTCCGTGTCATGACCGGTGGAACAGCCGACAATTTGTGGGCGCTGTACTGATGCTCGGTCTCGCCCTTTGGATCTGGCCGCAACGAAGCGGGACCGCAAGCGCGGTCCTCTCCGCCTTCGCGCCATCGCTCGATTTTTCCGATCTCCGCAACAGCGGCTATGCCGCGATCACAGGTCTGTAAATGACATTATCGGTCAAAGATGCGTCGGGTGCGACGCAAACCATTAAAACAAACGACGACATGGCCGGGGCTGCAGGTACGCCATCGGCCAATGTTCTCAGCGTGCAAGGCGTCGCGGGCGGCAGCGTGGTTGCCGTGTCGGCAGTCGCGCCAGCTGCAGCGTTCGTGGAACGATCCGGCACAATCGCCTCAGGCGGCACCGCGCAAACGCTGGCTGCTTCGAATGCATCCCGGCGGTGGTATCGGGTTATGAACCTCTCGACCGGCGATCTTTGGATCAACGACAGGGGGGCAACGGCAGCCGCCGCGCAGCCTGCGTTCAAGCTCGTGGCAGGGGCGATGTATGAAACGGGTTCGGTCGCGCCAGCGGCTGCCATTTCGATCTTTGGCGCGACCACGGGTCAAGCCTTTTCCGCAGCGGAGGCCTGATCCATGCCGTTGTATCGACCTTCACTTATCGGCACCACATCCCTAACCTACACCATCGTTGGAACCGGTGCTGGCGCAGGTGCGCTGACACCCGCGACAGCGACGTTTTACGGCGTCGGTGCCGGTGCGGCGGCGACATCGGCAGCGATGCTGACAGCCCTCGGCCACAACGCATGTCTTGGCGTTACGACGGGACCAAACAATACCGGGGTTGGGCAGGACACGCTCAAGACCACGACGACCGGAGGCCTAAATACTGCTGTTGGGGCGCTTGCCGGGGCGCGTGCAGCGGGAACGTCAAATCACAACACCAGCGTTGGCTATGCGAGCGGCTACGGCAACGGCATGGGCAGCGGCAATACCAACGTGGGGTCGAGTGCCGGGCAATCGCTTGGCGCGGCTGCGGTCAACAATACCAACGTCGGGTATCTCGCCGGGCAGAATATTACGTCCGGAACCGGCAACATGACGTTCGGGTATCTTGCGGGCAACGCCATTACGACCGGCACCGGAAATACGTGCATCGGCACAAATGCCGGGATCACGCTTGGTGCGACCAATTATGCAATCTACATCGGCAACGCTGCCGGGCAGGGCGCGACCGCGAGCGGCATCGGCATCGGGCAGGCGTCTTTGCTTGCCAATGCGGGCCTCAACAACATCGGTATCGGACGCCAAACCGGCAACAAAATCAGCAGCGGGCACGACAACATCGCCATCGGTGACGCAGCACTCGCCAATTCGCTGGTGGGATCAAACTGCATCGCCATTGGCTCGAACGTGCTGGGGGTGTACGCCGACGCGGCGCGTATTGACGGGTTGCCGCAGTATCTCTGCAACTCGATTGGCATCGGGTCGCAGGTGCTTGGACAGTGCTCGACCGGCTTTGAAAACGTCGGCATCGGCACATCGGTGTTCACGTCGCTGACGAGCGGGTATGAAAACACGGCGGTTGGTATCGAGGCGATGTCAGGCGTCACTGTTGGGCATCGCAGTGTAGCGATGGGCGTTGCGGCCATGAAGCGCGGCACAACGGCCTATCAGTGCGTTGCCATTGGCTACGGCGCTGGCGACGGTGATGGCACGAAATCCAATATCTCCGGCCACGACAACACCTATCTTGGCTATGGGTGCACAAACGCGTCCGCAACGCAGCGCAATTTCCAAACCATCATCGGCGCGAACGTATTTGGCGTTGACGCTGACAACGCGATCACGCTGGGCCGGATCGGCACGGACGTTGTCTATGCTGGCGTGACCATTCCTGGCCTCAAGGACAATACCGGTGCGATTTATACGGTAGCCCAGCTTGCGTCTGCATACCCAGCATCAACAGCGCTCAAAGGGGCACGCTCTCAGGTCAGCGATGCGACAGCGCCAACGTGGCTTGGTGCACTGACCGGCGGCGGGTCTGTGGTGTGCCCGGTGTTCTGTAACGGCACCGCGTGGGTGGCAGGTTAAACGACCCTGAGGCGGGCTGGTCCGGGGGCAACGGTGCCGATCAGGCACGCCTCGGGCGCCGGACCGGCGTGCAGCGCCGCCAAGCACGCCTCAAGGTTTTCAGGCGGGATGCCGGCGAGCAACCCGCCGGATGTCTGCGGGTCAAACAGGATTGCGGCGGACGCATCATCGCTTCCAGGCGTCCACTCGATGGCAATGGGCGACGCGCGGTTTTCAGGCAGAAGAGTTGACGAGATTCCGCCGTTGGCGAGGTCGCGAACACCTGGGTACAGGGGCAGATTTGCGAAGTCGATCTCAGCTGAAACAGCAGAGGCTTGGAGCATTTCGGCGGTGTGGCCACCAAGGCCGAAGCCAGTCACATCAGTCAGGGCGGTTGCGCCGTGTTCGACGAAGATCTGGGACACGCGCGCGTTCGAGCGCAGCATGGACTGAAAGGCAATTGCTATATCGGTCGCGCGGGCAAGACCGCGCATTTGAGCGGCGAACAAGATGCCGGTGCCGAGCGGCTTGGTGAGGATCAGTTTATCGCCGGGTTTCAGCCCGGATTTGCGTAGGATTTTCTCGCGAGCGACACTGCCCGAAACGAAGAAGCCAGCGCCGAGTTCTGGGCCTTCACTCGAGTGGCCACCAGCAAGCGTAGCGCCTTCAGCGTCAAAGCGGCTGCGGGCGCCACTGAGAAGTTGGAACAGGTCTTCGGTGACGGCACGGCTTTGCCCATGTGGAATGGTGCAGATGGCGAGGGTGTGGGTTGGGGTGCCGCCCATCGCGAAGATGTCGTTCATGGCGTGGTTGGCGGCGACGGCACCGAACACGTAGGGGTCGTTCCAGAAGGCGCGGAAGTAGTCGACGGTTTCGATGCGAAGGTTGGGGCCGCCACCGTCGAGGATACTTGCATCTTCGAGGCGGGTATCGGCGATCTGCGCGTTGGCGACAGCGGGCCCAAGGCGCGTCAAGGCATCGGCGAGCGGTTTGGGGCCGACCTTGGCTGCGCATCCGCCACAGCGCATGTCATCGAGTGCGGCTGCACCCGTGTTCATGTCGGGGAGAATTTGGAACTTCTCCATGAACACGCGGTCAATGCGATCTTTCCAGCGCCAGACCCACTTTCCTGAAGCCGCGAACGGCCCGCGCGCGGCGATGGCGGACCTGTCTCCCAGAGCCAGGATTGTGAGGAAATCGGTTTGCGGTATGAAGGGGCTGGGCGCAACGCCTTGAGCACGCTTGCGCAGATTATCGGTCAGCGGCGGGCCTTGGCGGACGGCGAAGACACCGGCCTTCGGCCTTGGATGGTCGAGCACGGTTGCGCAATCACCAGCGGCGAAGATGTCGTCGTCGTCCGTCACTTGCAGCGTTGGGCGCAGCGCTAGAAAGCCGTCGGGCGTGCATGGCAAGTCGCACTGGGCGAACCACGTGGCCGGGGCGGCTTTGGTGGTCAGCAGCGTGGCATCGGATGCGATCTGCTCGCCACTGGCGAGGCTGATTGATCTATCCGATATTGCGATGACGCGGTGGCCAACTATAAGTTTTACGTCGCGATCAGTGAGTGCCTGGATTGCCAAACTCCGGGCGCGGGCATTGTGGCTCGGTAGCAAGGATGGTGCGCAAACGAGTTGAAAGGTGAAGGCTTTCGGGTCGAGGCTTGCACCTGCGGCCAAGGTGCGAAGCCGGTGGGCCATGGCGAGGATCAGTTCGAAGCCCGCCGCCCCGCCGCCGATGACGGTGATGATGCGCGGGCCGCTTTGGGTTAGCGCGCGGCGTTGAACGTCGTCCCAGCGGGCAGCAAAGGTTGCCACCGGCTTGACGGGAATGGCGTGTTCGTCCGCGCCTGTGATGCCTGACGTATCAGGCCGGATGCCGATATCGAGCGATAGCAGGTCGTAGGCGAGCGGGGGCCGATTGCGCAGGAGAATTTGCTTTTGGGCGCGGTCGATACCGACGGCTTCGCCGTGGATGAAGCGGGCCTTGGCAAAGCCTGCGAGTTTCATCGCGTCCATGTGGATGTCGTCGTGCGTATAGTGACCGGCGACGTAGCCGGGCAGCATGCCGGAATAGGGTGCCTCAAGGTCCTTGGTGATGAGCGTGACGCGAACGCCCGGCGCGGGACGCATGCCAAAGCTCTTGAGGACTTGGACATGGGAGTGGCCGCCGCCGACGAGGACGAGGTCAGTTTTGATTGGGGCGGCTGATTTCATTTCGCGGGTTCGCAGCCTGTAAAGTTTTCATTGGCCATCCAGGTGTCGAAGGCAGGACCAACTGCCGCGCCCGTGATGAGGCCGTCGCTCCAATCATCGGATACAGGCTTTGCGGTCAGCATCCAGCCGGCACCGTAGGGGTCGGCGTTAGCGATGTTGGGGCGCAGCATCAGGTCTTCGTTGATGGTGACGACAACCCCGTCGAAGCATGCGCGGGCCGGGCCGACCCATTTGCCGCTTTCGATGGTGGCAAACGACTTGCCTTTGTCGAATTCGCGGGTGGGGCGCTTCGGCGTGAAGGCGAGCATGGGGCCAGACAGCGCAGTTGCGACGGATGTCAGGCCGGCGCGCACCGTGCCGTCCGCCAACGGCTGATACCATACGTGGTTTGGCACGTCGTACAGCAGGTCATCGGGAAAGTGGCAGCCACGCACGTCGGCCAAGGGAAGTGTTCCTTTTCGGTAGGACAGACTTAGAGTCAGTACGACAAAACTTGCGTATCATCTGCCATGATCTTTCCCATCAAAGCGACGGCTCCCATCATGCCGCTGCATTCAGGGATCAGGTCATCAACCGTCATATCGAAGAGTTCCAAGTTGGCGGGGCACGCCCAGAATTTAGCGCCGTTCTCATGGGCCTGACGAATCCAGTCATAGACCGTCATGTCGCTGCCAGCTTTGACATAGAGCTTCTCGGCGACGCCTTTGCGCAACAGCCTGCCAGCCGTTGCAGTGCACACGACATCGACATCGAACTCTAAAGCGGCGGCGGCTGACGCATGATAAAACGGGGCGCCGAGTTCTTCCGGGTTGCGGGGGTCGGTGTTGACGAGGACGATGACGAGGCGGCGTTTCATGATTTGGACTCCGCTGCATCTTTGATGAGCGCGACGAGATCGGCGGGTGAGCCGCCAAGGATTTGGACCGGGCGTTCGGCGAGGAAGCGTTCAGCAACGGCGGCGGCATCACAGGCGCGGACGCCAGTGAGTGCCGCTTCAAGGTCGGGGATGGCGCGGGGCGGAGACACGAAGAAGTCACCCATGATCCAGATGCGGTTGATATGCGGATCCGACAATGAGCGCATGTCGATGTAGACTTCGAGGATGCCTGCGGGAATGGAGCGCTGGCGGGAGACGGTGCTGGATTGGACAGCGAGATCTGAACCGGCGACGAAGGCATCGGTGCCGATTTCTGCGTCATAGAATTGATCGGCGGCCGATTGTTCGAATGGCATGAGCGCACCGGGGTGGGGCGTCGCGGTCAAGGCCCCGGCGAGCCCGCGCGTCACGGCGGCCGTCACGGCCTCGCGCGCCGGAGCTTGGCCCAGCAAACGGCGCAGGCTGGTGACCCGATCGGCCAATGCGTCGATTCCCTTGCGGTCGCGCTTCATCGTGGGAAGCGTCAGAACTGCGGCCATGTCGGTGACGTCGAAGTCGATCAGGACCGTGCCTTGAAATACGAGCGTGCGGCCATCGACGTTACCACCCGTGCCGGAGATTTTGCGGCCATCGACTTCGATATCGTTGCGGGGGCGGAACTGGGCGTCGATGCCCAGCGTGCGCAGACCGGTGGCAAGGCCCGTGCAGAGGTGTTTGGCGATATCGTCGAGGCGCGCGGGGAGGCGGGATCTATCGGCGATCAGTTCCCAGCCGAGCAGGCCCGGGCCCATGTAGATCGCACCGCCTCCCGTCATACGGCGGGCGGTTGCGACGTTAAGGTCGCGGCAGCGGTCGAGCTGGACTTCGCGGGCGAGCGACTGGTGGCGGCCGACGATGGCTGCGGGGTGGAAGTCCTGGAAGCGCAGCGTATCGGGTGTCGCGCCGGTGCGGTGGAGTTCGGCAAGCGCTGCCGTCAAGGCGAGGTTGCGCCGCGCAGTGAGAACGCCGGTATCGAGGATGCGGAGGGGTGTGGTCATGACGTTTCCCTCTCAGCGTTACCCCGGCGGTTGCGATCACGATGACTTCGCTGCCCCTCTCCCCCTGGGGAGAGGGTTGGGGTGAGGGGGCTGCGGCTGGGACCTTCCCCCGGCAAGTGAAGGCACCCCTCATCTGCCCTTCGGGCATCTTCTCCCCAGGGGGAGAAGAAAGTGAAGCCGACCTCTTTTCGTAGCGGCATGCTCATAACGGCAACCCCAGTTGGGCGCGGATGAGGTGCATGTCGTCGGAGTGGGGTTGGAAGGGATAACTGGCGATGTTGCTTGGCGGACTGTCGCCGAAAGGGCGGTCGCAGGCGGACACGTCGTCGCGTTCCTTTCCCGGGCAGCCGGAGGTGCGGAAGGGGATGCCCGAGGTGACGACGGATTGGAGCCGGTCACCGGGTAGGCCGAAATCGGTTAGCGCACCTGAGGCGTCAAAGCTGAGCGCATCGAAGGGGTGGGCTTTGTATTCGAGCAGGTAGCGGGCGAGTTGGATACGGCGCCAGCGGCTGCGCGGCGGGGCTGGGATGTGGTCCATGAGCGAGCCGGCTTCCGGGTAAAAGCAGAACAGGTGGCTGTGGCCGCCCATGGCGTCGAGCTTGGCACAGATAGACAGGAGTTCGCGGTCGGTTTCGCCAAGACCCACGAGCAGGTGCATGCCGAATTTTTGGGGACCGAAAATGTCCCCAGCCTGTTCAAAGACCTCCCAATATTTGTCCCAGGTGTGGGGGCTATCGACACCCTTGCCGCGCGTTCTGGCGAACACATCCGGATTGGCTGCATCGAGCGCAACGGTGAAAATGTCGGCACCAAGCGCATGGAACTCGGCGACGTCCGAGCGCGATAGGGTCGTGGGGTTGGAAAGGATTGAGACCGGGATTCGTGCCGCGGGGATTTTTTCCATCCAGCGCGCGAGAACGGTTTTGGCATCCCCGTCGGAGCGCGGGTGAGTAATCATCGAAATGCACATGCGATGGAACGGCGTCGCCTCGCCTTGGGCTGCGACTTGGTCAATGATCTGAGCGAGCGGGGCAGCGGGCCAATCGACACGGATGAAGTTGCGGTCGGCGTAGTTGCGGGAGGCTTCGCGGTGACGGGCGAGGCCACAATACGCACAGTTGGCGCGGCAGCCTTCAGGGTAGGTCAGCAACAGGTTGAGGCAGCGGGTACAAGCGCAGCGGTAGAGGCGGCCATGCACGAGACCAAGCGTAATGGCGGCGGCGGTGGACATCTGCACGTAATCG
Source organism: Hyphomicrobiaceae bacterium (assembly GCA_040080145.1). Taxonomy (GTDB): domain Bacteria; phylum Pseudomonadota; class Alphaproteobacteria; order Rhizobiales; family Hyphomicrobiaceae; genus JANXVY01. The sequence goes on along the minus strand of JBEBJA010000187.1, from coordinate 15,145 downwards.
GGCGAGCGCATCGCTGGCGTCTTGGCGACAGTGTTGGGGACGTAGACGCCTGTGGGAGGTACGGCATTCGCCTTGACGGGCGCACCGTTGCGCTTGCCTGCCGGGATTGCATCCGGCGTCCTCGGTTCGGGTTTTGGCGGGAGGCAGGACATGGGATGCTCCTACGCCGCCGGCCGGCAGCGGTCGATGCCGCAGCAGGATGACGAGCGGCCTGGAACGCGGCCAAGCGTGCGGGCGAGGGCGAGGGCGCCGTCGGCTGGATAAGCGATGCCGTCGACGCCAGCGAGAACAGCGTAGGCGTCGGTCAGGGCGCGGTGACGGCCGGCGGGCCTTGCGCAGCCAAGGAGGAGGGTGCGGTCTGCGAGGCGGCGTCGGGCGGCGAGCAGTGTGCGGGCGACATCGGACTCAACAGGTGTCTCGAAGCGTCCGGCGACGGCCAAGTGAGGCATCAGGACGACAGCGATGACGGCTCGGGTCGGGTGGCGGGCGATGATGCTGATCGCCGTTTCCTCGCCAAGCAGGCGGCCGAAGTGGAGGCCGATGACGATGTGGGGAACGACATCGAGGCCAGCTGCGATGAGGTATGCGAGGGATGCTTCAAAGTCGGCGACAGGGCGGTCGAGGCGGTAGACCTCACGGATCGTCTCGGGCGCGCCGATGATGTCGAGCATGGCGACATCGACATCGGCATCGGCGAGCCGTGCGGCGCGGCGGGCATCCACGAGGCCGGTGTGGACGGCGACTTCCAGCGTGGGAATCGCCGATTTCAGTCGTTTGACGGCGGGCAGGTAGCGCTCGAACGGGACTTCGTTGCGCAGGTTCGATCCGCCCGACAGCAGGAAGCCGCGCAGGCCTTGGCGTTCGTGCATCGCGTGAACGGTGCGTTCGAAGGCGTCGGGCGGGCCGGTCGCGATCATCGGTTCAAGGATGCGGCCGCCGCAGTGTTCGCAGGCGAGCGCGCATGATCCGCCGGTGATGGAGAAGGCGGGGAAAGCGCCGCTCGAACTGGAGCAAGCGGTTGGGGTCGTTGCGCTGGCGTCGCGAGCGAGGCCAGCCTCGCGCCCGCCCGGGAGCACAGCTCCAGGACCCTCAGTCTTTTTGGGACCTGACGAAGAGAGCGTTAGTTCGTCGCTGACGTAGGTCTTGAAACTCGGGGTGGAGGCGAGCAGGGGCTTTTCTTGCCAGTGCTGGCCGGTTTGCCAGAGTTCGGCGGCGAGTTCGTGATCGAAGGCGAGGCCGTCGAGGGCCTCGATGGAGTTAAGATGTGCGGCCAGAGTGGCCACGGCTACACCGCCTCGATTTTCATGCGGCGCCCCCAAGTGTCGAAGAACTGACCGGTGTTGATGTGGAGCCGGTCGCTGTCGATCTGCGCTTCCAGTTCCTTCAGGCGCAACCGGGATTTCACGGCGTTGAGAGGGCCGTTGACGCCGTCCTGTTCGGCGAAGAACACCGCGCCTTGCCACTCGCGGCCAGAGCCGGCGAGCAGCACGGTCAGGTCGGCCCAGTCGATTTCCGTGCCGATGACGTGAACGTAGGTCGAGGCCAGTGGCGTCACTTGCGTGCCGCTGATTTCCACCAGCACGATGAAAGCCGTGAACGGGCCTTGCAGAGCGAAGGTCGCGCTCAGCCAGTCGTCAAAGTCGGTGTGCTCAGTAATCGGCATGTTCAAAAATCAACCAGGGGGGCCTGCGGGACATATTGGTCAAAGAGTACGTAGAAGGGCTGGCCGGCATGGGACTGATACCAGCTTTCAAACGCGGCGAGGTCATCAGCAATGGCGTTGATGTGTTCGCCGTTTGCGGGTTCATCGAGCGCTGCATAAATGGCACGGCCCGGCCCCGCGAGTTTGTCGAGGACGATGGTGTGGTCGGCGCGGTCCGGGTTCCAGCCGAATTCATCGGCAACGGCAATCCGCTGATGGGCAACCGCTGCATCGGCGGTCTCAGCAGAGGCGCACGGACCTGCCAGCAGTTTGACGAGACGCAGGCGGCGGAAGCAGACGATGCGTTCGCGCTCCAAGCGGGCAATCTCGGCGGCGGCATCGGTACGGTATTTGTTTTCGACAATCTGGGCTGCCTTGGCGGCTGCTTCGAAACCGTCGATCAGGGTCGAGGGGGGATATTTCATGAGCGAGCCCTTTTGGGTTGAAGTGGCGGAGGAGGATGGGAGTCGAACCCACCTGGGACCGTCTGACGGCCCCACCCGGATTTGAAGTCCGGTCGCCCCACCGGGAACGGGACTCCTCCAATACGTTCGCGCCCTGCTTCAGGCGATACCGTGTCCGGCCGATGGGCCAGAGTAGAAAACAGCGTTGCGCGGTGGACGTTGATCCGGCGCAGATCGCCCCGCCGCATGGTCAGGCCGTGACGGTCGAAGAATTCAAGGATTTGAATAGCGACTTTACGGCCATTGTCGAGCCGGTCGCGAAACTGAATGACGGAAAAGCCTTGCGTGTCGTTTGCTGCCAGCTCGCGAATGATGTCGGCCATTTCGTTGACGGTATCCGTCAAGAAGTAGTGGTCGGTCGCCAGTTCTTCGACGTCGCCCCGGCGAGCGGCAAGGCGGGACAGGTGGCGGACGAGCTTTTCGTCGGTTTTCAGATCGCGGGCGATGTCGCGGACGCGCGGCGGGCGGAAGCGTTCGTCATCGGCCAGCATCGGCACAATACGGGTCCAGAGTTGTTCTTCCTGCGGGGTGAGTTTGACTTCGTGGCTGGGCAGGCGAACCCAGGCGCGGTCGATGCGGATTTGGTTTTGCTGGACGAGGAGGGCGGACGCCGCGGCAAATAGCGGTACGGGAAGGCGCGGGTTCAATGCCAGGCGCAGCTTGTTGAGGCCGATACCGGTGAGGTCCGGGTTTGCCATGTGGAAGGCTTGGAGAGTGGCGCACATCTCTTGCGCAAAGGACTGCCAACGCTCGCGGCGCATGACGGTGCCGCCGGTCGCGATAGCCGCAAGATCGAGACGGTTAATGGTTGGCTGCACTTGCGAGGCTGGAAGTGCGCGGTCGCGCAGGAAGGCTGGGAGGTCGATCCAGCCTGGACCATTGTCCAGGACGGCCAGCAGCGCGTTGTCTGTATTGGCGATGGCGAGTGCGTCGAGTATGGCACGGCGTTCAGGAGTGCGGCGGCGGCGTTCGGGCGCGCGCAGATCGACAATGGAGCCGCCGCCGATGGTGCGGCTTGACGTGGTGTCGCGCAAGATGATGCGATCGCCTGTGCAGGCAGCGATGGGAGTTTCCAGAACGAGTTGGGCGAATTCGGTTTCGCCCGGGGAAAGCGGTGTTTCGCGCAGGATCACCACACGGCCGCCTGTCTCGCTGGCGGCGTGATGAACGCGGACGGGCGTCCACTGGCCCAGCGCGCGGCGTTCGGAGGGGAGCAGACGGAGGCGGATGTCGAACCGCTGGGTGGGGGCGTGGAGTTCGGGGGCAGCCACCACGCTGCCGCGTTTCACGCTCTCTTTGGAGACCTTGGGCCCGGCGAGGACGAGGGCGCAGCGTTGACCGGCTTGGCCTGTGGTGGCGGATTGGTTCAGGGCATGGATTGAGCGGACGCGCGCTTCGATGCCATCGGGCGAAACGATCACCGTGTCATCGACTTTGACGGTGCCTGTTAGGGCCGTGCCGGTGACAACGGTGCCCTGGCCGGGAAGCGTAAAACAGCGGTCGACGGCGAGGCGGAAGGCGGCGTTCGTCGTGCGCGGTGTGACGGTCGCACTGGCGGCATCGAGTTTGGCCAGCAGGACGTCGAGGCCGAGGCCTGAGTGCGCCGAAACGGGAATGATTTCGGCATCGCGCAGGCCGGTGGGGCTAAGGGCTTGCCTGATCTGGCGGGTGACTTCGGCAATGCGCTCTGCGGTGACGAGATCGCATTTATTGAGGGCGATGATGCCGCGATCAAGGCCGAGCAGATCGACGATGGCCAAGTGTTCGAGCGTCTGGGGCATGATGCCATCATCGGCGGCGATGACGAGTAAGACGAAGTCGATGCCGGTGGCACCTGCCAGCATATTGTGGACGAGGCCTTCGTGGCCGGGAACGTCGACGAAGCCGATGATGTTGCCGTCAGGGCGGGGCAAATAGGCAAAGCCTAAGTCGATCGAGATGCCGCGAGCCTTTTCTTCCTTCAGGCGGTCGGTGTCGATGCCAGTCAGTTTGCCGACGAGCGAGGTTTTGCCATGGTCGATGTGGCCAGCGGAGCCAACGATCATTGCAAGCCTCCGGTAAACGTGGCCAGTTCCAGCTTGAGGGCGGCGCGGCGGGAGGCTTCGCTGCGCTGCTCGTTGGTGCAGCTTGTGGTGACGGCTTCAAAGAAGCGATCGGCGAATGGGGATTTGTTGACGCGGGCGCGCTTGAGCCAGGTAAGGGCCTCGACAGGATCGCGCGGCCGGCCGGAGCCTAAGTGGTAAGCAGCGCCAAGCATGGCTTGGGCGTCGCCGTCGTCACGGTAAGCAGCGCGTTCCCACCACAGGGCGGCTTGAACGGGGTCGCGCTCGACGCCGAGGGCATTGTGATAGAGCAGACCGAGGCGGGTCATGGAGCTGGCGACGCCTTGATTGGCGGCGCGGAGCGCCCATTCGCGGGCTTCGGTGTGGTTGGGGTTCGCATCATCTTCGGCGAGCATCCACGACAGCATGTCCTGGGCGCTAGCATTGCCCTGAACGGCAGCGCGACGATACCAGGCCTTCGCTTCGACTTCATTGGGGAAGCCGTCCTCGCCTTTGAAGTAGAACTCGGCGAGTTGGCGCTGGCCTTCGGCGTCGCCGGACTCGGCAGAAAGCTTCAGCCATTTGAGGGCCAGTTCGACGTTTTTCTCGATGCCCTTAGCTTGCAGGAAGCATTGACCGATGGAGCGCTGACCGATGGGGTTGCCGGCGTGGGCGAGTTCGACCCAGTAGGAGAGCGCGGTGTCATAGTCGCCAGCGGCGAAGGCAGTGTCGGCGGCGTCGAGCTTTTGGTCCGTCGAGAGGACGGGCTCGGATGGAGGGGCGGGCGAAGTGAAGCTACCCCTCATCTGCCCTGCGGGCATCTTCTCCCCAGGGGGAGAAGAAAGTGAAGAGGGCGAAGCGGGTTTGAGCGGGCGTTTGAACCAGCGGTCAAGCATTGTTGCCTCCGGCAGGGAAAGCAAGGTGGGACAGCTGTTGGATGAAGCCCGCTTCGTCGTCGAGGCAGCGCAAGTCGAGAATGAAGGCATCATCGCTGATGCGGCCGATGACCGGGCGGGGGAGTTTGCGCAGGGCGAGGGTAAGGGCTTCGAGGCGGGTACCCGCGCCTTTTTTGTTGACGGGGGCAATCGCGATGCCGGCGCTGGCTAAGGTGTCGAGCGGGAGAGCGCCGGAGCCGATCTGGCTTTTGCAGTCGATCACCGTCACGGCAAAGGCTGGACCGGCGGCAGTGGTGAGCGGGGTTAGCAAACGGATGGCCTGCGCGCGCAGATCATCGGCGCTGCGAACGAAGAAGGCGAGCGTTGGCAGGTGCCGGGGCAGACTGTCGGGGTCGCGGTAGAGTTTGAAGGTGGCTTCCAACGCAGCGAGGCGGATTTTGTCCAAGCGCAACGCGCGCTTCATCGGGTGCTTGGCGACTTTGGCGATGAGGTCGCGGCGGCCAGCGATGATGCCGCATTGGGGCCCGCCAAGCAGCTTGTCTCCGGAGAAGGTGACGATATCGGAACCGTCTTGCAGAGCTTGCTGGACGGTGGGTTCAGGCTTCAGGCCGTAGCGGGTGAGATCGACAAGGGTGCCGGACCCGAGGTCGTTGATAAGGGAAATATTGCGGGCCTTGGCGAGGGGGGCGAGGTCTTTGGCTTCGACGGCGGTCGTAAAGCCTTGAACGATGTAGTTCGACGTATGGGCCTTCATCAGCAGGGCAGTATCGCCGGTGATGGCGTTTTCGTAGTCACGCAGGTGGGTGCGATTGGTGGTGCCGACTTCGACGAGCTTGGTGCCAGCGCGGGCCATGATGTCGGGGAGGCGGAACGCGCCGCCGATTTCGATCAGTTCGCCACGGGAGACGATGGTTTCGCGGCCAGCACCAAGGGCTGCCAGAACGAGGAGGACGGCGGCAGCGTTATTATTGACGAGACAGGCATCTTCCGCGCCGGTGATTTCGCGGATGAGGCCCCGGACGTGGTCGTCGCGTTCGCCGCGCTTGCCGGTTTCGAGGTCGTATTCGAGGGCGACGGGGCGGCGCATTGCTTCGACGGCGGCGTGGACGGCGGCTTCGGACAGGATGGCGCGGCCAAGGTTGGTGTGCAGCACGGTGCCGGTCAGATTGAAGACTGGCCGAACGGTCGGCATATCGGCGCATTCAAGAAGGGTCAGCGCAGCGGTTGCGATGGCCGAGGCTGATCGGTCGTGCTGGCTGGACGGGACAGGGTTTGCGCGCACTTGTTCGAGGGCATGGCGCACGGCGTTAGCCGTTGCGGTGTGGCCAAAGCGAGCGATGGCCACCCGGGCAACAACGGAATTAAGCACGGTGTCCACGGAGGGAGGGTGGGGAGCGGGCGGTGCTTGGCTCATCACACGGCTTCTTGAGCGGGTGCAGCCGTTGGAGTTTCACTGCCATAGCCGGCGAGGAACAGGTTGGCGGCACGGCGGGTCCAGCCGGCTTCGGCAAGTTTCAAATCAAGGGCCAAGGTGGCCACGTCGTCGGCGAGCGGGTCGAGGGCGGCGTCGTTCACCTGGTAAAGGATCTTCACGTAAGACTTGCAGTTGGCGCAGGTCTCGCCCTTCAGCGTGTTCGGCTGACCGTCGATTCCATAGTAGCCGATGCCGCCGGTTGAGCCGCAGGTGACGCATTTCACGCGGACGACGTTCCACTGAGTGGCGCACATGGAGCACGTGCAGAAGCGGGTATTCTGGGCGCTTGGCCAGCCGACGACGGCGCTGGCGACGGGGGGAGAGCCGCAGGCCGGGCAGACGCCATCGGCGACGGGGACGAGCTGGTCTGCATCGAGGGAGGCGGCGAGACGGGACATGTGGACTTGCAGGGCGGCAGAGAGGAGGACATGTTCGGCAACCGCGCCGGGGACTATTTCCTGACGGAGCGCTCCTACGACGGAATCGACAAGAGCGTCGTCATCGAGGGCCGCAAGGTTCTTGGCGGCGGCAACGGCCTCTGCGGGCCAGTCACCAGTCGAACCTTCAATCGTCGTAGTGATTGCGGAGAGGGCTGCCTTGAACTCGGGAGCTACGATAAGGTCGAGGCCCGCGAGCGGCGGCATGGCACCGGCTTTGGATTGGGCGAGGAGATCGGCGGGGAGGGGCGCGGCGGCGGGGAGACTTGAGGCGATCTGGTGCTGGAGGTCGCAAATGCGCGCGACGAATTCGAGGTAGGACTTCAGTTCGTGGCTCGCGCTGATTTCGCCGAGACGGTGGGCGCGGCGCTGGAACAGGGACTTTACTTCGGGGAGCACGGCGAAGGGCGGGGTCGCCTCGGTGCCGATGTTGATAGGTTCGTGCTTTTGGCCACCGATTTTGGGACCGCCGATTTGCGACATTTGTAGTACCTCAGACTGAGGATGCTACCGACCAGTGTGGAAGGGCAACCAAGGGAACGGACAAGGGAACGGATGGGGCGGATTGGTTCGAGGACGTGATGCCCTCGAACCAGATTGTGAAGTTCGTGTCAGCTGACTTTGTGCTCAGCAACTTCCTTGCGCAGCCACTTGCGGTGGTGACGCCAAGCCCAGCCGCCCGTCACGTTGCCCTTGGTCATGGCGGAGATGGTGCCACGAACCCAGATGGCGGCATAGACGTGGACGATCCAGATCACGATGGTCGCGATCCCCGCAGATGCGTGAACGACGGCGGCCCATCGCTGCATGTCGATGGTCGGCTTAAACCCGAACGTCGAACCGACGAAGGCGAGGCCTGCGTCCCACAGACCGATGCCGGAAATCAGCATCAGCGGAATCAGCAGGGACATGGACCAGAACACCATCTTCTGACCGGCATTATACTTGCCGATTTCGGGAAGGTACTCTTCGTGCCCAGCCAACACCGAACGGATATTGGCAAGCCACTTCAGGTCGGTGCCTTCGGGAAGGTTCGCCGCAAAGAAACGAAGGAAAAGACCAAGGAAGCTCACCGATAGAACGACACCGATCCAGGGATGGAGCCAGCGCATCGTTGAACCGCCGCCGAACAGAGCGGAAAGCCCATACAGACTGGGATGGAACAGCGCGAGGCCGCTCAACCACAGCAGCACGAAGCTGATGGCGGTGATCCAGTGGTTGATGCGGGCGGCACCGGAGTAGCGGCGCACCTTGAGGGGTGCGCCGGTGGACGTTTCAATGGTCATACTTTGCGACCTCCAGCCAGCTTTTCAGCGTTCGCTTCATCCTCTGCGCTGACCCGGTTGGCGCCGGCAAGCATGTGATGCACAGCACCGGCTGCGACCGACAGGCCAATCACGGCAAGGCCTGCGTATTTCGCAACGCCCTTCCACACTTCCACGAGCGGGCTGATGCGGGGATTTTCTGCCAGGCCTGCGTAGAGTTGGGGACGGTCGGCATGATGCAGGACATACATGACGTGCGTGCCGCCAACGCCGGGTGGGTTGTAAAGCCCGGCCTTGTCGAAGCCGCGCGACTTCAAGTCGGCGACGCGCTTTTCAGAGTGAGCAATCATCTCGGCCTTGGTGCCGAAGGTGATCGCGTGGGTGGGACAGGCCTTGGCGCAGGCCGGGATCTGGCCGACGGCCACCCGGTCGGAGCAGAGCGTGCACTTGAAGGCCTTGTGCTCGGTCTGGGAAATGCGCGGGATGTTGAACGGGCATCCCTTTACGCAATAACCGCAACCGATGCAGTTTTCCTTCTGGAAGTCGACGATGCCATTCGAGTACTGCACGATGGCACCAGGAGCCGGGCAGGCTTTAAGACAGCCCGGATCTTCGCAATGCATGCAGCCGTCCTTGCGGATCAGCCATTCCAAGTTACCGCTGGCGGGGTTTTCCCATTCGGAAAACCGCATCAACGTGAACATGTTCGGGGTCAGGTCGTGGGGGTTGTCATAAACCCCCACGTTGACGCCGACCTCCTGCTTCAAGTCGTTCCATTCGACGCAGGCCGACTGACAGGCTTTGCAGCCGATGCAGCGGGAAGCGTCGATCAGTTTTGCGACTTCGCCTGTGCGAGCCGGTGTTGGAACCGGCATGGACGTTGCCGACCGGCGGATCACGTCGAAGGCTGGTAATGTAGCCATTTGTTCAGCCCTCCCTATGCCACAGCCGGTCCGTTGGTGGGCTCGATGTCCACCAAGAACGCTTTATATTCAGGTGTCTCAATGTTGGCGTCGCCGACGAAAGGAGTCAGCGCGTTCGCGCCGTAGCCCTTCTTGGCTGCACCCATGAAACCCCAGTGGATCGGAATGCCGACGACATGCACCGGCTTGCCGTCGCAGATCAGCGGTTTGATGCGCTTGGTGACGACCGCCTTGGCCTTGACGGCCCCGCGCTTTGACCAGACACGCACCCAGCCACCTTTCTCGATACCCTTGATCTTGGCGAGTTCTTCCGAGATTTCGACGAAGAATTCCGGCTGTAGCATTGCGTTCACAGCGTTGTGCTTCGTCCAGTAGTGGAAGTGCTCGGTCAGACGGTAGGTGACGGCGGCGTAGGGGAACTCTTTGGCATCGCCGAAGACTTCCATGTCGCCCTTGAACACGCGGGCAGCAGGGTTGCCACGGATCTTTGGGGCGATGAGGTTTGCGACCGGACTTTCGAACGGCTCGTAGTGAACCGGGAAAGGACCGTCTTTCATCATGCCGCGAACCCAAAGCCTGGAGACGCCTTCCGGGTTCATGATGAAAGGCATGACCGTTTCGGGCTTGGCTGTTGGCGCGATGTCGGGGACGTCGTAGCCCGCCCACTTTTCGCCGTTCCACTCGATGAGCTTGCGCTTGGGATCCCAAGACTTGCCGGCCATGTCGCAGGACGCGCGGTTGTAGAGGATACGGCGGTTGGCCGGCCATGCGAACGCCCACTTGAGATAGGCGCCCGTGCTGTCGGGGTCGGAGTTGTCGCGGCGGGCCATGTTATTGCCGGCCTCGTTGAAGCAGCCGGAGTAAATCCAGCAGCCACACGCCGTTGTGCCATCGTCGCGGAGCTGGGCAAAGCCCGCAACCTGCTTGCCCTTTTCAACCAGCACCTTGGTGGCGTCGGTTGGATCCAGCAGATTCTCGAGCGCCTTGCCGTTGATTTCGCGAGCGATTTCAGCGGGTTGAGGATCGAGTTCGACCTTGTAGGGCCAGGACAGGTTAAGGATCGGGTCTGGGAACGCCCCGCCCTCCTTCTTGTACAGAGCCTGCAAGCGTTTATGGAGCTGAGCCATGATCCAGACGTCGGACTTGGTCTCCGCTGGAGGTGATGCCCCCGCCCAATGCCACTGCAGCCAACGGCCCGAGCTGACAAGGGAGCCCTCGTCTTCGGCAAAGCAGGTGGTCGGCAGTTCGAAGACTTCGGTCTTAATGTCTTCAGGCTTGCTGGGATTGAACTCGCCGTGATCTTCCCAGAACCGTGCCGTCTCGATCTTCAACGGATCCATGACGACAAGGAACTTGAGCTTGGCGAGCGAGGCTTTAATCTTGGCGCGGTTCGGGAACGACTGCAGAGGGTTGAACCCCTGGCAGAAGTATCCGTTCATCTTGCCTTGACTCATCATTTCGAACGCACGCAGCACGTCGTAAGCTGGGACGTCGAGCTTGGGCAGGTAGTTATAGGCGAAGTCGTTTTCCTTGGTCGCCGCGTCGCCCCACATCGTCTTTTGGAAACTGACGAAGAACTTCTTGTAGTTCTGCCAGTAGCTCATCTGGCCAGGCCGGATGGGCTTGAAACCGCGCTTGGACATGTAGGTGGCCAAGTCGGGTTCTTTTTCCGTTGCGAGCGTGAGGTACCCTGGGATCAGGTTCGACATCAGGCCAAGGTCGGTGAGGCCTTGGATGTTGGAGTGGCCGCGCAAAGCGTTCATGCCGCCGCCACGGATGCCCATGTTCCCCAGGATCAGCTGGAGCATGGCCATGCAGCGGATGTTTTGCGAACCCTTCGAGTGCTGGGTCCAGCCAAGCGCATACATCGACGTCATCGCCTTATCGACGGCCGATGTTTCCGAAATCATCTTAGCAACCGTCAGGAATTTGTCCTTGGGTGTGCCGCAGATTCGTTCAACGAGATCGGGCGTATAGGTTTTGACGTGGGCCTTCATCAGGTTCCAGACGCAACGCGGGCTCTCCAGCGTGGTGTCCATTTTGACAAAGCCGTCTTCGCCGAACTCATATTCCCAGCTCGAGCGATCATAGTCGCGCTTGGCTTCATCGTAGCCGGTGAACAGTCCGTCCTGATAACCGAAGCCTTCCTTCACGATGTAGGAGGCGTTGGTATAGTTCTTGGTGTATTCCCACTGCACTTTGTCGTTTTGGATGCAGTAGTTAATCACGCCCAACAGGAACGCGATGTCAGTGCCTTGGCGTATTGGCGCGTAAACGTCGGCCACGGAGGCCGAGCGGGTGAAGCGCGGGTCGACGACAATCAGTTTCGCGCCGCGGTTTTCTTTGGCCTGCGTCACGCCTTTGAAGCCGCACGGATGCGCTTCGGCCGCGTTGCCGCCCATGATGACCACGAGGTCAGTGTTTTTGATATCCGTCCAGGAGTTCGTCATTGCACCACGGCCAAACGTCGGAGCCAAACTGGCCACCGTCGGGCCGTGTCAAACACGGGCCTGGTTGTCGAACACCAACATACCCGCGCTGCGCACGACCTTGTAGGTCATGAAGGCGGTTTCATTTGTCGTCGCGGAGGCGGCGAGGAAGCCAGTTGTGGTCCAACGGTTCACGGTCGTGCCGTCTTTGTTGGCGGCGACGAAGTTGGCGTCGCGGTCGTCCTTCATGAGGCGCGCGATACGATCCAACGCTGCGTCCCAGGAAACCGGCTTCCATTCCTTCGAACCGGGCGCGCGGACCATGGGCTGCTTGGTGCGCGTATCCGACTTCACGAAGTCCAGGAGTGCTGCGCCCTTGGGGCAAAGCGTTCCACGATTTACAGGGTGGTCGGCGTCGCCCTCGATATGGACGATTTCGGCTTTTTCACCCTTGGTGATGTCGCCCTTGGAATACATGATGACGCCGCACGCGACCGAACAATACGGGCACGTGTTGCGGGTTTCGGTCGTCTTGGCCAGCTTATAAGGCCGGATGGTTTGAGCCAGCGCTTGTTCAGTATCTCCAAAGCCAAAGGCCGTCAGAGCCGAACCTGCTGTCCCAGCACCAGCCAGTTTTATAAACTGCCTGCGCGAGACTTGGACATTCATACGTTATGACCTCCCTGTCTGCCTTTGATTTTTTTGATTGCCCCCGGGCACAATTCGATTTGGATCTGCAATTCGCGCCGACCACACCCGGAATAGTTAAGTACTAAAGTGCGACAACATAGCCGTCAACGAGAGTTGGTCGCGTTTTGGACCACAATCGACGTATGGACGTGCGCTGCAATATTTTGCCGACCGCGGACCATCAGATGTGTTGGTGTGCCAGATACCAAGCAAAGACAGGGGCATTCGCTATATTTGTGCAAGCATATCGCGCAATTCCGCCTCACTGCGACGTGCTGCAATGCAACATAACTTTACGTTGAGAACGAGCATGGAAAGACCGAACTTATCCCCGCTCCGTGGGCACCGATCTATTCTGGCGATGTCTCGTTGCAGCGAGGGGCGCCGATCCGGAGGCGGTCCAATTGGTGGCAACGGGATGCAAGTCAGGGGTGCTCCACGCAGGAGACGATCCTGAGGCTCGCCGCACCCGCCTGGGTGCAACTCCCAGGTCAACGCGTGTTAAACGCTGCGGGTAGGCCAAAAATCTTTGCAAGGAGCAGCGCCACAAGTGCTCACTCCCCAACTACGGAATACCCGCGCGCTTGACGCGCTGCTCCGCCCCTCGCTCTTTGCCAGAAGCATGATCGCGCTGCATTGGTTGTATCCACCTCGCACTCAGCTTGCTAGCCTCCCCCACCCCTAACCCCTCCCCGCAATGGGGGAGGGGAATCCGGGCTGTGCCGCCTTGTGAAGGACGGGAGAGGGAAACGATCAGCCCGTGATTTCGCGGGCGGTGATGACGTACTTGAAATTATCGGGGTCGAGGCTGTCGAGGCGGCCCTGCTTGGTTTCACCCTGCGGGTACATCAAGAAGGGTACCGTGGGACCATCGGAGCCGGGCAGCTTGACGTCGTGAGCGTCGTTGAAGCCAAGCCAATTGGTCTCCCATGAGCCAAATAGAGCCGAGCGCACCGCCAGCACCTTTGGATCATCGAGAGCAAGATTGGCGGGCGGCTCTTCGAGCACGACTTTGCGGACGTCTGCAGGGTCGACCGGGAACCAGCCGATGCCATCCAGAAACACTTCGGCGCGGCAGTGCTGGGCCTTGGTGATGATGGCAGCGTTTGCACCCAATGCTTTGTAGCCAAAGGACGACGGTGAGACGCGAATGCCATAGATGTCGCGTGCGGGAAGGCCAGCGGCGCGGGCCAAGCCGACGTAAAGGGCATTGAGGTCGGCACACTTGCCGTTGAGCGTGCCGGTCTTCAGCATGGATGCGATATCGCCGGTGCCGCAACCGCGAGTCTTGGGATTGCGATGGGTATTGTCGACGATCCAATCGTAGATGCGCTTGGCTTTGTCGATGTCCATGCTGGCCCCAGCGATGATTTTCTGGGCAGTCTCGGCAACAATCCCGTCAACGGGGTGAAGTTCGGTGGCCGACGTGTAGAGCTTTCTCAGGTCAGGCGAAAGCGCAGGTGCGGCGGGTGATTTGACGAGTGCAACGGAGCGGTCACGGGCCTGGAATCGGCTGACGATCGAGGCTTCTGGTTTGGCGTCACCAGCAGACCAAGTGATGTGGATCATTTCGGCGCCTGACTTGGCATCGCGAACCCGTGCCGCTTTGCCGGTGGCCGAGGTCCAGGTCGTGTCGCCCGCTTTGATCCAGCTTTCCTGGGTCAGCGCAGGAACGGGAATCCAGGCCTGCGGTATCCCCTCTGGCTTCAAGATCTCAATGGCGGTCGTGATTTCATACGTCCGCCAAGCGCCGGGTTTAGGAGCAAACTCGTTGGCGGCGAAGGCGGGACCGGTTCGCAGAATGGACGGGCTTACGGCGAGGGCAGACAAGGCTGCTCCGCCCTTCAAGACGGTACGGCGGCCAATGGTCATCTCAGTTCTCCGGTTGGTTGGCACGTGTGGGCTTGTGATGTTGCGGGCAGGCTCGTGAGCAGAGATCGAAGGGCGGCGGCGTTCCAATCGACGACGCCGCCGACTTTCCAGAGCGGGCAGAGGTTTGGACCAAGCACGAACGTCGTGGGCAGCATGTCCACGCCCCAGGCTTTCGTGGTGGCTTTGTCGAGATCGAGCAGGACAGAGAAGCTGACGGGGCTGGCTTCGAAGTAGCGCTGCGTGCGGGCTTTGGGTTCGCCGACGTCGATGGCAAGGACGCGAAGTGGCGTGTTTTGCAGCGCGTCTTGGAGGCGGTCGAGGTCGCGCAGTTCGGATTGGCACGGCTCGCACCACGTGGCAAAGAAGTGAACGATCACGACATGGCCGTGGCTGGCAGCAAGAGAAGCCACCTTGCCGTCAAGCGTTGGCAGTTCGAGCGCAGGCGGGGCAGCGATCGTCCAGGGCTGCAAATCATCGGCTTGCGCGGCATGCGACAGGATCAGCAACGCAATAAACGCTACCGGCAAGGCGCGACTGTGCAACATTGGAAACCGGCGACGCACGGAGGCTGATCCCTTGGAACAATCATTGCCGCGACCAGCCGGTCGCCGTGGCCAAGTCCACAACGGACACGGTTTCACGACGAGCGGACAACGAGCGGCGAATAGCGGGGGTTTGAGCAAATCAGCGCGAGGGAGGTGGTTGTTTCCAACCCAACCTTGCCTGCAAAACCAGAACACGTTCTGGCAGACGGAACCCGTCATTGTTGCAGGGCTAGAGCGCACACGGCGCATCGAACCGACGACTGTTTGTCGCAGGACGCTAGCAGCGGGAACGACGCCTGTCTAGTGTTCCCGTCATTCGGCAGTGTCTCAGTTTGAAATCCTCACTTGTCCCCTCCCCCCTGTGGGGAGGGTTAGGGTGGGGGTTGACGTGCTCATCATCGGGTTC
>JBEBJA010000244.1:0-5405 GCA_040080145.1 Hyphomicrobiaceae bacterium | reverse complement strand
ACAGGGTGCAGATCATTGGTGACGCGGGGTGGAGCAGCCCGGTAGCTCGTCAGGCTCATAACCTGAAGGTCGTTGGTTCAAATCCAGCCCCCGCAACCAAATTTTCGAATAAAAACAACAACTTAAAAATCCGGATAGCAACCGGTCAAACCAGAAAAGCTGGTTGTGTAGCACCGGGGTAGCAAACCGGATGGTGTTCGCAAGTTCTGCACGATTGCAGTTGGCACCCCGCTTCCCATAGGTAGCGCCCCCACCTGACGACATGTCGCAGGTCAAACGGCCTTCGCCGACGCTCACGCAGTCAAAACGAACGCGCACTACATCACCCGCCAAATGCGCACGCCGTCTTTCTCCTTGTGGCTAAAGTCTCACCCGGCTTGGGTCGACAGTCGCGCCTGATCGGGTGGTCTCTCATCAGCGTCGACGAGGTGGCACGCTACGCGTCGGCCACTCGGCAACATCTTAAGCTCCGGCCGATCCCTTCTGCACCGATCGACAGCGTACGGGCAGCGCCCAGCGAAGCTACAGCCGGGCGGAAGATCAATCGGACTTGGCGGATCACCTTCCAGCTTGATGCGCTTCTGACGTGGCTCTGAACCGATCCGTGCTGACGGAACGGACGAAATAAGTGCCGATGTATAGGGGTGTAACGGGCGACGAAATAACGATACGCGGTCTGCCTGTTCGACAATACGACCGAGGTACATCACGGCGATGTCTTGGCAAACATGCCTGACGACGCCGAGATCATGGGAAATGAAGAGCATCGACAGGCCGAGTTGGCTTTGCAGGCGCCGCATCAAATTGAGAACTTGCGCCTGGATAGCTACATCGAGCGCGGATACCGGCTCATCACACACCAGCAACTTGGGCTCGGTTGCCAGCGCTCGAGCAATGCCGATGCGTTGACGCTGTCCACCGGAGAATTGATGCGGGAACAGTATGCGCTGCTCGGGCCGCAAGCCCACGACCTGGAATAATTCTGCGACTCGATCGTCGCGCTCTTCTGCGCGGCGAATGTTCATGCGATCCATCGGCTCGCGCACGATAGCTCCGGCGCGCCGTCGTGGATTGAGCGAGGAATAAGGGTCTTGGAAGATCATCTGGATCTTGCGCCGTGCCTGTATGAGGGCAGCGGCATCTAGTTCAAGAAAGCTTTGCCCATCCAGATCGATAAATCCTGAGGTCGCGGGCACCAGGCGCATGATAGCTTGCGCCGTCGTAGTTTTTCCGGAGCCGGACTCTCCAACAAGGCCGAGCGTTGCGCCACGCGTGATCGACAAGGAGACGCCGTCGACCGCATGGACTGTACGACGCGGGCCGAACAATCCAACGCGTTTGGCCGAGAAGTGAACCTTCAGATCGCGGACGTCGAGCAGAAGATCGGAGGTCACGATGGCGCCCCCTGATGCAGGAAGCAGCGAACGCGATGCGTGTCCGTTACTGACGTTACCGCAGGCTGTTCGACACGACACCGATCCATCGCATGCTTGCAGCGCGGGGCGAAGGCGCACCCCATGCCGAGCTTCAGAATGGAGGGCACCATGCCCGGGATCTCTGCCAGATCGGTATCCATTTCTGCGTCGCCATCATCGAGGTGTGGCACGCAAGCAATCAGGCCACGTGTGTAGGGATGTTGGGGGTTGCTCAAAACCGATGCAACAGTCCCCTCTTCGACTTTGCGGCCCGCGTACATCACAGCAACACGATCCGCCATCTCGGCGATGGCCCCGATGTTGTGCGTGATGAGAATAATTGACGTGCCATTCCGTTGCTTGAGGTCAGACAACAGATCAAAGATCTGCGCCTGCACAGTGACGTCGAGTGCCGTGGTTGGTTCATCTGCAATGAGAACGTCCGGCTGGCAGACCAGCGCCATAGCTATCATCACGCGTTGCCGCATGCCGCCGGAGAGTTGATGTGGATAATCGTGAACGCGCTGTTCTGCGTCGGGAATTCGCACGACCCGCAGCATCTCGACGGCCTTTGCTGCTGCCTCTGCCCCGGAGATCGGCTTATGCAACCTTACAGCCTCAGCGATCTGAGCACCGATGGTGAAGACTGGGTTGAGCGATGTCATCGGTTCTTGAAAAATCATCGAGATGCGGTCGCCCCGCAACTCGCGCATCCGTTGGTCCGACGCCTTCAGCAGATCTTCCCCACGCAAGTTGATAGTACCGGCCACGATCCGTCCAGGTGGCGTTGGTACCAGCCGCATGATTGACAGTGCTGTCATACTCTTGCCGCAACCGGACTCGCCGACGATTCCGAGTGTCTCCCCTTGGGTGAGGGTCAAGTCGACGCCATCAAGGACCCGCGCAGTGCCGGCCCGCGTCTTGAACTCGACGCAAAGGTTTTCGACGCGCAGGATCGTTTCGCGCTCGCTCATCGGTCACGCAGCTTCGGATTGAAGGCATCGTTAAGCCCATCACCGATCAGGCTGACGGCTAGAACCGTCAGGAAAATCGCAAAACCTGGTAAGGCTATCACCCACCACGCATCAAGTGCGTAGGGTCGGCCTGTGCCGATCATCAGCCCCCAGCTCATGATGTTGGGATCGCCAAGGCCAAGGAACGACAATCCTGCCTCAAACAGGATAGCAGCCCCGATTACCAACGTCGCGGAAATGACCAGCGGCGGCAGCGCGTTTGGTAGAATGATGCGCGTGATGATGTAGGCATCACTGCAGGCGATGGCGCGGGCAGATTTGACGTATTCGAGTTGCTTCAGTTTGAGGAACTCGGCACGCGTCAGCCGCGCGGTCGTCGGCCAACTCACTAAACCAATGGCAATGGTCACAGTCGTCAAGGTGGGCGAGAATAAGCTGACCAGAACCATGGCGAGAATGAGCGACGGTAGCACCTGGAAGAATTCGGTTAAGCGCATGAGCATCTCATCGACCCAACCACCAAAGTAACCAGCTAGCGCGCCGACAAGCAGACCGATCCCCAGCGTTAGCAGCGCCGCCGCACCGCCAACTGTCAGCGTCGCGAGCCCGCCGCTGATTAAACCTGCCAGGATGTTGCGACCAAGATGATCGGTGCCGAGCGGGACGGATTTGTCTGTCCAGGGCGCTGTGAACGGTGCGCCTACGATGTCAAACGGATCGACGGCATAGACGATGCGGCCGACGATGGTCAACAGCAGCACAGCTGACAACAGGATGACACCGAGCACGGCGGCGCGATTGCGCAAGAACATGTGCAGCGCTTCGCGTGTCGGGCTCGATGCTACAATGTCGTTTTCAGAAGGGATTGCCGTGTTGGTCATGCCGACTGCCGCCCGGTCTTGATACGGGGATCGGCCCAGGCGTAGCAAAGGTCTGTCAGGACATTGGCGATCACAACCATGATGGCGGCAAAGAACAGCAGGCCGAGTATAGTCGGGTAATCGCGCCGCAGAATCGAGTCGTAGGCGAGCGTACCAAGACCAGGCCAATTGAACACCGCCTCGACCAACACGGCGCCTGACAACAACTGGCCGAAGTGTAGCCCCGTGATGGTGATGACTGGCAGGATGGCGTTACGCAGCGCGTGCTTAAAGACGACATTTGTTTCCGACACGCCTTTCGCGCGCGCAGTCCGGACATAATCGGAGCCGAGCACTTCCAGCATGCTGGCGCGCGCAAGTCGGCTGTATTGTGCCATATAAATGATCGACAGCGTCAACGCTGGCAGCACCAAATGGTGGGCAATGTCGAGTGCCACCGTCAAAGCGTTGCCTTGTAGCGCCAGATTGCGCATGCCCTGCACGGGAAAGATTGGCAGATACGAAGCGAACAGGATGACAAGCAGTAGTCCGGTCCAGAACACAGGGGCTGCATAGCCGATTAGTGAAAACACGGTTACGACCGTGCTGAAAAGACCGTCCGGTCTGCGTGACGAGAGAACGCCGAGGACAGTGCCGGCGACCAGCGAGACAACAGTCGCTGTAGCAATCAGCAGGATCGTCGGACCAGCCCGGCTTAGAAAAAGATCGAGCACCGGCGAGTTGTAGTAAAAGGACCGGCCGAGATCGCCCTGCGCGGCCTTTAAAAGATAAATTCCGAGCTGCTCCAAAAGCGGCCGGTCGAGACCATAACTGGCCCGAATCTCTCGAACAAACTGCTCACTGGCGCCACCCATTTCTCCGATAAGGAATTGGACGGGATCACCGGGTGCCAAACGGATCAGAAAAAAGTTCAATACCAGCACTGCCACGAGCAAGCCAATGCCGTAGGCGAGCCGCTCGGCAACGATGCTCACAATACGCATGGGGTTCCTTTACACTTGGCTCGCGCGCGACCTCACTTCTTGTCGAAGTACATTTCATCCCACGGATTGAGCGAGCCCCATGGCCCCTTCGGAACACCACGCACGTATTTGTGCTGGGCGGTCGTGTATTGCATGTGCGTCAGGTAAACGAGAGCCTGTTCTTCTGCTAGAATTTGCTGGAACTCGATGTACTGCTTTTTCCGTTCGGAGAGATCGACCTCAGCGGCGGCCTTGTCCATCAGCGCGTCGACGCGTTCGTTGCAATAGCCCTGGGTGTTCGTCCAGATTTGATTGCGTATGTTCTTGCATGAAAAAAGACGGTGCACGCCGATGACCGGATCGGGGTAATTGAAAATCGCATTCATCGACGCGTCGTAGTCAAAGCTCGATACGCGTTGGCTCCACGTTGCGAAATCCGGAGCCTTACGCAATGTTACCTCGATGCCGATTTTCTTGAACTGCGGACGCAGGTATTCAGCAATCACCCCCAAATGGGTCGGCAGCCAGTTCGGCACTTCCAGCTGCATCTTGAAGCGAACGCCGTTCGCGTCCGGCTTAAAGCCAGCCTCATCGAGCAAGGCGTTGGCCTTGTCGACGCCGCCGGTGAATTTCGGCACGTTGTCGGTGAAGAACGGGTTGGTCACATGCAGGATGCTGTGCGCAGCCTTTGGTGAGTCCATGAACAGCGACTTCACAATAAACTCTTTGTCGATAGCATGCGCGATAGCTTGGCGGACCTTGACGTTTTTGAACGGCTCACGGCGCAGGTTGAACTCAAGATAATTGATGTGACCCACTGCCTCGTACCCTTCCTCGGTCAGGTGCAGCTTGTCATTCTTGCGCAGGCGGAGCACATCGCGCTCGGTGAAGCTGGAGTACGGCACGTAGTCGAGCTCAGCCTTCTCGAATGAGATCACACGCGAGGCAACATCCTTTTGCGTGGCAATAATCAGACGATCCAGATAGGGACGTCCCTTGCGAACAAAGCCGTCGAACCGCTCAAGGATGAGATGCTGCCCCTGCACGTGCTCAACCACTTTGAACGGGCCGGATCCAACCACGTTCTGCATGTTGCGCGGGTGCGTCTTGATATCCTGGCCGTCATCGTAAATGTGCTTTGGGAGCACCGGCATCAAAAACGGCTGTAGCGCC